>DASRBY010000047.1:0-130704 GCA_035653435.1 Gaiellaceae bacterium | reverse complement strand
GCGCGCCTGCGCGACTACCCCGAGCACTTCGAGGTCGCGGTGCTCGGCTGCGCCGTCAACGGGCCCGGCGAGTCCGGGGACGCGGATTTCGGCATCGCGGGCGGCCGTGACACCGGCTTCATCTACGCGCACGGCAAGGTGTTGAAGAAGGTCGACTCGCGGGTGCTCGTCGACGAGCTGTTCCGCGAGATCGACGCGTGGATCGCGGGGGGGATGCACCGCCCGCCGCGCAGCCGCCACGCGAAGCCGGCCGCGCTCGCGATGGCGGAAGCATCTGCGATTCCTCTCGAGTAGCCTCCGCCGACAACAGATGATCGCCCGGGCGTCACAGCTCTTCCTGCCGACCTTGCGCGACGCCCCGGCCGACGCCGAGGCCGTCAGCCACAAGCTGCTCGTGCGCGGCGGGTATATCCGCCAGGTCGCGGCGGGACTCTGGTCGTTCACGCCGCTCGGCTGGCGCGTGCACCGCAAGGTCGAGCAGATCATCCGCGAGGAGATGGACGCGATCGGCGCGCAGGAGTGGTTCGCGCCGGTGCTGACCCCCGCCGAGCTGTGGGAGAAGACGGGCCGCATCCGGATCCCGGAGATCTTCCACGTCGAGCACACGGACTTCATCCTCCCGCTGACGCACGAAGAGACGTTCGCGTTCCACGCGCGCGAGATCCAGAGCTACAGGGAGCTGCCGCAGTCCTGGTACCACTTCCAGACGAAGGACCGCAACGAGCCGCGGCCGCGCGCCGGCCTCATCCGCGTCCGCGAGTTCGTCATGAAGGACTCGTACTCGCTCGACCGCGACGACGCCGGCCTCGAGCGCAGCTTCCGCGCGCACGAGCGCGCCTACCACGCGATCTTCCAGCGCTGCGGCCTCGAGTACTACGAGGTCGAGGCGGAGTCCGGGATGATGGGCGGCAGCGAGTCGTTCGACTTCCTCGCGCCGGCCGGCTCGGGCGAGAACACGCTCGTCACCTGCGAGAACGGCGACTTCGCGGCCGACCTCGAGGTCGCGCGCGCGGTCCCGCGCGCGGCCGAGCTTCCGCCGCGCCTCGACGCGCCGCAGGAGGTCGCGACGCCCGGCATCACGACGATCGACGCCCTCGCCGCGTTCCTCGGCGTCGACTCCGCGGCGACCTCGAAGGCGATGCCGGTCGTGAAGGACGACGGCACCGTCGTGCTCGCGCTCGTGCGCGGCGACGACCGGCTCGAGCCGGCGAAGCTCGTCTCCGCGCTCGGCGCCGACGTCCGCCAGGCGACCGAGGACGAGATCCGGAAGGCGTTCGGCGCCGATCCCGGCTCGCTGGGCCCGGTCGGGTTCGACGGCGAGGTCGTCGCCGACGACACGCTGCGCGAGGGGCAGTTCGTCGCCGGCGCCAACCGCACCGGCTGGCACCTGCGCGGGGTCGAGGCCGGCCGCGACTTCCAGCCGCGGTTCGCCGACATCCGCGTCCCGGTCGAGGGCGACCGCTGCGTCGTCTGCGGCGGCAGGCTCTCGTTCCGGACCGCGATCGAGGTCGGCCACATCTTCAAGCTCGGCACGACCTACTCGGCGGCGCTCGGCGCGACGTTCCTCGACGAGGACGGTAGGGAGAAGCCGCTCGTCATGGGCAGCTACGGGATCGGCCTTGCCCGGACGATGGCTGCGATCGTCGAGCAGTCGCACGACGAGAACGGGATCGTCTGGCCGCGGGCGGTCGCGCCGTACGACGTCCATATCGTCGTCCTCCCCGGCGCGGAGGAGATCGCCGAGCAGGCCGCGGAGGCGCTCGTCGCCGCGGGGAAGGAGGTCCTCCTAGACGACCGCGACCAGCGGGCGGGGGAAAAGTTCGCCGACGCCGATCTCATCGGCTGCCCGATCCGCATCACCGCCGGTCGCAAGAGCCTCGAGGACGGCATGGTCGACGTGCGGGACCGCGCAACCGGCGAGGAGAAACGATTAGATGTTGCCGACCTCGGCAAGGAGACCTAGAGGTGGCAAAACGCCGGCGGTTCAGCGAGGAAGGGTTCGGCGAGACCGTGCAACGCCTGATGGACGAGCAGGGCGTGACGTATCGCCAGCTCGCCACGCGCACCGGCCTCTCCGCGGGCTATCTCAACCACCTCGTCCACGGCAACCGTCCCGTTCCGTCGAACGACGTCGTGCAGACGCTCGCAGGCGCGCTCGAGGTCGAGCCCGAGCACTTCCGCGAATACCGTCTCCGCGCGATCACGGAGCGGCTCGAGGCGATGCCGGCGCTCATCGATCGCCTTTACCGACAGCTGAACCGCCGGAGCTAGCGGAGGCCGTAGCGCAGGAACAGGTGCGAGCCGTGCGTCCGCACCGAGCGGAGCTTGCCGGCGACACGAGTCTGCGGCAGCAGCTCGACCCCCTCCACGAGGCCGAGGCGGGCCGTGGCGGCGCGGCCGGCGAGGCGCGGCGACACCGTGAGGAACAGCTCGTCCACGAGCCCGGAGGCAACGAGCGAGCCGAACATCGACGGCCCGGCCTCGGAGAGGACGACGGAGCAGTCCCGCGCGCGCAGGGACTCGATTGCGGTCGCGAGATCGACCGTGTCCCCGTCGTTGACGGCCACGACCTCCGTCGCCGCGGGCACGGAAGCCCGGAGGCGCGTTGCTGCGCCCTCCGTCGTGAGGACGAGCGCGCCGGACTCGAACACGGGATGACCCGGGTCTAACGATGCGCCGGTCGTGACGACGGCGACGAGCGGCTGCTCTCGGCGGCCACGCCGCGCCCGCAGCTCGAGCAGAGCCTCGGCCGCAGGGGGATAGGCCCGGTCGACGCGCCAGGTCCCTCGCGGTGAGGCGAGCAGCGTCCCCGAGCCCACCACGACCGCGTCGGCACAAGCCCGGACGAGGGCGAGGACGAACTTGTCCGCGTCACTTTCGTCTCCGATGATCGCGTGCGAGCGTTCGAGCCTCGGTACCGCGACGACCCCGTCGAGCGACTCGACGAAGTTCGCAACGACGCACGGCTCGGAGAGCCCGATCGCGCCGCCGTACAGCGCCGCGAGCAGCTCCGGCGTCTCCCAGCGGGGCAGGTCCTCGGCCTCGGCCAGGACCCTGAAGGCTTCGATCACCGCGTCAGCGTAAGGAACTCGGCGCGCAGAGCTGGATCCTCGTCGTAGAGGCCGCGCCAGACCGTCGTGACCGTGACGGAGCCGTCCTCCTCGACGCCGCGCATCGCCGTGCACATGTGCGCCGCCTCGAGCTTCACCGCCACCCCGCGCGCGCCCGCGAGCTCGCGCAGCCCGTCCGCGATCTCCTCCGCGAGCCGTTCCTGCACCGTGAAACGGCGCGCATAGAGCCGCACGAGGCGCGTGAGCTTGGAGATGCCGAGAATCTCGTCGCCGGCGACGTAGCCGATGTGCGCACGCCCGTGGAAGGGCAGCGCGTGGTGCTCGCACAGCGCGTAGAACCCCACGGGCCCTTCGACGATCTGCGCGTGGCGCCCCTCGACTCCCTGGGGCCGCTCCGCCGGGAAGACCGTCCGCAGCTTCGGATCGCCGTCGTAGCCGGCGGTCGCGTCGAAAAGCGCCCGGACGAAGCGCCGCGGCGTGTCGCGCGTGCCCGGAGTGTCGAGATCGAGCCCCAGTGCGGCGAAGATCTCGGCGGCGTTCCGCTCGAGCCGCGCCCAGTCGGCGGGCGTGAGGTTCCGCAGCCCGTCCTGGTCGTGAGCTGGAAGCTCGAAGACGTTGCTCATGCGGTCTCCTCCTGTCTGCGAGGCAGGCGCCGCGGGAGGAGCGCGAGTGTTATGGCGGCGACTTCCGCGAGGGCCAGCCACGCGAAGGCGAGAGGGTGTCCGATTGCCATCAACAGGCCAAACACGGCGAGCTGGGTCGACATGCCGAGGTTGGCGAAGAGCGAGACGGCCGTGGACCCGGCGAGCGCCGGCCGGCGTGCCACGAGCGCCTCCGCAAGCCGGTCCTGCGGGGCGTAGACGAGGCCGTAGGTCCGGCGCAGCAACGCCGTCGGGCCGCCCTCCGCGTCGGGCTCGGCGGTGGCGGTGCGCGACAGGCGCTCGGCGTTGAAGTTGAGGCTGAGGACGCTCGTGAGAGCAAGAAAGCCGGCGAGCGCGAGCGCGGGCCGGCCGGTCGTCCAACCGAGGGCCGCGAAGAGCGCCGCGTTCACGAGGAGGTCGACCTCCGAGTCGAGGTAGCGGCCGAAGGCGCTCGTCCGGCCTGTGAACCGTGCGAGTTGCCCGTCCGCGTTGTCGAGCAGCGTCTTGAGCTGCACGAGCAGCGCGGCGGCGAGCAAGGAGCCGCGCCCGAGCTCGACTGCGGCCGAAACGCCGGCCGCGCCGGCCGAGACGACGACGAGCGGCGGAGGGACACGAAGGCGCGCGAGCACGAGGACGAGCGGATGCGCGACGGGGCGGAAGATCCCCTCGCACACGAGCTCGGTCCCGCGCCGCGGCTTCCGCGACCGGGCGAGGGAGCTAGACGGCAAGCGCACCCTCGCCGGCGAGGATCAGCTCCCGAGCTGCGTCGAGCTTGTCCCAGACGTTCCAGAGCAGTACGCCGCGTGGCTTGCCGTCCTCGACGTAGGTGACGACGCCCTTGCGGTTCGGCTCCTGCCAGTCCTCGACCACCTCGAGCCGGGAGTCGACGAGCCCGACCGCCTCGTAGCCGAGGTCGAACAGGTCGGAGTAGAAGAACGGCAGGTGGTCGTACGGAGTCTCTGCGCCGGCCATGTTCGCGCCGACGGCCTTGCCGTGCGAGTTCGCGTGGTCCTCGTGCTCGATCCGCATCGTGGTGCCGAGCGCGCGCACCGGGAAGCGGGCGACGTCGCCTGCAGCGAACACGTTCTCGTGGCCGGGGACGCGCCCGTATTCGTCCACGACGATCCCGTCGGCGATCTCGAGCCCGGCGGACTCGGCGAGCTCCGTGTCCGGGATCACTCCCAGCCCCGCGACCACCGCATCCGCCTCGAGCGTGAGGCCGGACTCGGTCTCGACGCCGCTCCCCGAAGCCAACCTCACCAGCTCCTCGGTGTGCACGTCGACGCCCTTCTCCCGGTAGTACTCGGCGACGAATTGCGAGAGGCCGAGGGGGAAGAGGCGGAAGCCGATACCCGGCTCGGGGAAGAGCATCGTCACGCGAACGCCGTTGCCGACGAGGCCGGCGGCGATCTCCGAGCCGATGAAACCGCCGCCGATCACGACGACGTGCGACCCCTCGGGAGCAATCTCGCGGAGGCGGCGATAGTCGTCGAGGGTGCGGTACCAGATGACTCCTTCGGCCCCCGGGATCTCTCGGGGCCTGGCACCGGTGGCGAGCAGGAGCTTCTCCCAGGAGTAGTCCCCGCCGGCGTCGTCGGTCGCCGTATGCGCCGCGAGGTCGAGCGAGACGACGCGGCGGCCCGTGACGAGCTCGACGCCCTCGGCCGGCTCGCGCCAGACCTTCTCCTCGGGGGCACCCTGCCACAGGCCCTTGGTCAGGAGGGGTCGCTTGTACGTCGGATGGGGATCGGCGCCGATCATCGTGATCGAGCCCTCGCTGTCGTGCTCGCGGATGCCTTTCGCCGCCATGTCACCGGTCATGCCGGCGCCGACGATCAGGTACTTGGTGGTCTTCATCTCAGCCTTCTTTCAGGAGACGGAATCAAGCTCGAGCAGCGCGCGGAGGCTCTCGTGCTCCTCCGCGCACGCGGGGCACCCGACGAGATGCGCCCGCAGGCCCGGGACGAGCGCGTCGGCGGGCGCGCCGCGGAGCTCGAGCTCCACATAGCGGTCGAGCTGCTCGAAGCACTCGTCGCAGTCGATCTCGGGCTCGTCGGTGCCGAGGAGACGGAGCAGGGTTGGATCGAGGTCGCGTCCGGTCATTCGTTTCCCTCCGGGAATCCCGCCGTGGCGACATGCGAGCGCAGCCGCCGGCGCGCGTCGTGGAGCAACTTGTAGAGCGCGTTTCGGTTCGAGCCGAGGCGCTCGGCGAGGACGTCGATGGGGACGCCCTCGAGCACGACGGCGACGAGCACCTGCCGCTGCCGCGGCGTCAGCGCCGTCCGAATCCCTTCCCGCACCGCCTCGAGCAGCGCCGCGTTCTCGGCGTCGTCGTCTGGCCCCGGCCCCGCGTGGGCGAGGCTCTCCCAGTCCTCCGGCTCGAGCGTCACCTCGCGGTCCCGCCACGCCCGGCGGCGCACCTTCACAGCCGCCTCGAGCAGCGCGAACTTGTACGCCCAGGTGCGGAAGCTGCTCTCGCCGCGGAAGTCGCCGAGACGCCGCAGCACCGAGACCGCGGCGTCGTCGGCGGCGTCCTGGGCGAGCTCGTCCAGTTCGACCGCAGAGAGCTGGGGGAGCGAGCCACTGCGGCGGAACACCTCGAAGCGGGCGGCTCTCAGGAGGAGCCCGTGCAGCCGTGCCACCGCGGCCTCGCGGCGGGCGCCGTGCGCGTGCAGGTCGAGGTGCCACTCCTCGAGGCCGGGGGCTGCTGCGAGCGCGCTCACATCAGGATTAGTGTCGGGTCCGGGCACGGTCTTACCTTCTAGCGGGCCGGCCGCGCGCTACGCGGCGACAAGGGCGGAGGTCCGCTCCGCCATCTTGCGGTCCTTCTCAGTGATCCCACCGGCCGAATGCGTGCTCCAGCGAACGGTGACGCGGCGATACCGGATGTCGATGTCCGGGTGGTGGTCCTCGCTCTCCGCGAGCTCTGCGAGCCGGTCGACGAACTCGATGGCGGCGGGAAACGAGGGAAGCTCGAACTCCCGCACCAGCGCGTCGTCCTGCTCCTGCCAGTCGTCCACGAAGGGACTATTCCAATTCGCGGGACGTGCAAGCGCGGGTCGCTCGTACAAGACTGCGGAGGAGTGCGTGAGCCAAGTGACCGGGACCTGGTTCGGAAGGCGCGGCGCGGCGACCGCGAAGCTGCGGCTGCGCTCTTCCGCCGCTACTGGCGAGACGCGTGGCGTGCCGCGTTTGCGATCACGGGGCGGCGCTCGCTGGCGGACGACGTGGCCGCCGACGGGTTCGAGCGTGCGTTCGCCGCGCTGGGACGCTTCGACGACCGCCGCCCGTTCGGACCCTGGCTGCACCGGATCGTGGCGAACCGGGCCCTCGACCTGCTGCGCGCCGAGCGGCGACTCTCGGACGAAGAGCTGCCGGACATGCCCGACCTTGCTCCGGCCCACGCGGCGGGAGACAGTAGCCTGCTCGGCGCCGTGGCCGAGCTGTCGCTCGAGCGGCGCGTCGTCGTCGTCCTGCGCTACGGGGTGGGCATGACGCCGAAGCAGATCGCGGGCGCGCTCGATCTCCCCGTGGGAACCGTCAACTCCCGCCTCGCGCGCGCCCTCGAGCAGCTGCGCGAGTCGCTGGAGGTCGAGCATGTCGAGTGAGCTCGAGCGTCGGCTCGAGGCGATGCTGGCCGGTGCCCCTGAGCCCGAGGCGGGAGCGGGGGAGGAGGCGCTGCATCGGGCCCTTCGGGCGCTCCACCCGGCCGCTCCTCCGCGTCGCGGTCTCCGCGCTGCCGTCCTCGCCTTCGCGGCCGCGGTCGTCCTGCTCGTGATCGCCGCCGGCTCGCTCGGGGCGGCAGGGGCCCTCCACGTCAGCTTCGGCACGAAGCCGAAGCCCAAGCCGCGGCCGGAGGCGAAGCCGCTCACGCTCCTGAAGGGAGCCGAGGGCATCGCGGCCGTCGTGGGCGGTCGGCTCTCGCTCGTCACCGCGGGCGGGCTCCGGCTGCAGGCACGCGCCTCGGCCGCCGCGCTCTCTCCGCATGCGGTGTACGTCGCCGTGGGGATCGGCCGGTCGCTGGTCGCGATGGCGCCGAGCGGACGACTGGCGTGGACGCATCCAGCCGGAGGCAGGGTCGTAGCCGTCGCCTGGGCTCCGGACGCCATCCGGATCGCCTACGTCGTCCGCGCCGGACACCGGTTCGTGCTCCACGTGATCTGGGGGACCGGAACCCACGACACGGTGATCGACCGCGGCGTCCGGCCGGTGCCACCCTCGTGGCGAGCCGACTCGCTCGCGCTCGCGTACGTCGGGGCCGGGGGGAAGGCGATCGTCTACGACCTCGGGCACCGGACCCACACCGTCCCTTCGTCCGCCGCTCCGATCGTCCGACTCGCCTTCGGGTCCGCCGGGAGGACACTCGTGCTCGCGACGCCGAGCGCGATGCTGCTCGGCAGGAAGACGGTCGTGCGAGGCGAGATCGAGGCGGTCGGCTGGCTCCACGGGCACCCGGCGGTTGCGCTCGAGCAGGGCTCTGCCGGTTCTCTCGTTCGCACCTTCAGCAGGTCCGGCGGGCCGCTCGAGGGCTTCCGCGTGCCGGGTAGAGTCCTCGGCCTCACCGGCGGACTCGTCGTGACGCGAACGCACGACAAGGTTCTCGCCGGGTGGCGGGGGAAGACGGTCGGCACCATCCTCGAGGTGAGGCCGGCGACGCGGGTCGACGACGTCTCGATCGGCTAGCGGCCGGGCCAGACGGAGATCGTGACGTAGCGGGCCGCCGGGGCCACCTTCGTCGTCCAGAGACGGTGCAGGTCGCCGACCCGGAGCTCGGTCACCTGGCCGGTCAGCAGCGAGGTGGTGACGACGAAGCCGCCGTACGTGGCGAGGTTGAACGAGCCGTACGGGACGCCTGCAACCCGCGGCGCCTGCGACGGGCTGCTCCAGGTGAACGCGTCCAGTGACGAGCTGTACCCGCTCGTGACCAGCGCAGTCGCCCCCGAGAACGCGACGTGACCGGGCGCCCGTCCGGCGCCGGCGCTCCACAGCAGCCGGCCGCCCGTGGAGTAGCCCGAGACTGTCGACCCGGACGGCGACGTCACCCACACCGTCCGACCGTCCGGTGCGAAGCGGACGTCGTGAGCGCCGAACCGCGGGTGGAGGCGGCCGACCACGCGCGGCGCGCGCGGGTTGGATGCGTCGAGACGGACGATCGTGCTTGCGGTCTCGCCCAGGGCGACCCAGATCCACCGTCCATCGGGACTGATGCCGAAGTGGTGCGCAAGCGCCCCGACGAAGACGCGGCCCACGATCTTGCGGCGGGCGAGGTCGATCACGGACAGATCGCCCGTCCGCTCGTCCGTGACGTAGGCGAGCCTGCCGCCGGGCGCAATCCCCGCGACCTTCGGGGCCCGGAACCCGTGGAAGACCTTGATCGGACTCAAGCTGTGCCACGCGAGCAGGGTGACCGTGCCGCTCGGGTCGACGACGACGGCCGGGCCGCGCGGCGCCGCCGCGATCATGAGCGGGTCGGTCAGGTGGACGCGCCGGAGGACGTGGCCGCCGTGCGGGCCGAGCGAGACGGCGAGCACCTCGTTAGAGGTCTCTGCCGTGACGAGCGCGACGGGACGGCCGGCCGACGTCGCGGCGACGGACGAAGGCGTGAGGACCGCGGCGACGGCTGCAGCGAGAGCGCTGAGCTTGCGCATGCCTGCGATACGCACGGCCGGTGCCGAGCGGTCCCGGGTGAGCTACGGTGACCTCGCTGCGGGGCGTGGCGCAGCCTGGTTAGCGCGTTGGTCTGGGGGACCAAAGGTCGCCGGTTCGAATCCGGCCGCCCCGATTTCTACCTCTCGCGAGCTATTGCCCTCTCGCTCGCGATGATCGATAAGAGGTGTGAAGACGACAGCTCTGCGGCGAAGGAGGCTCGGATGATCGAGACGGGCAACTACCGCAGAGAGCGCCTCACACGCGGGTGGCTCGACCTCTACCACGACTCGCAAGCCAGAGCGTGGCGCCTCGCCTGGAGCCCGGCTTCCGGCGAGCCCGATTGGCCGGGGCACACGTACCTGCCGGAAGACGAGGATCTACCCAGCGACTACCCGGATCCGGCCGACGCCGACGAGCTCGTCGCGTGGGGGCGCAGACACTTCGGCCCCTGATTCAGGCGACGAGCACCTCCGCCGAGCAGCCGGCGACGAGGGCGCTCCGCCAGTCCTCGACCCCCGCGAGCTGGGGATGACCAAGCTCGACCGCGACGTCCGGCCACGCGTCGAGCCCGAGCGCCTGCGCGCCGGCCGCCGAGCCGATCGCGAGCAAGTCCTCCACGGCAAACACGTCACGGCGGCCTGACTGGCGCCGCGCGATGCCGTCGAGCTCGCGCAGCTCCTCGAGCGGGTCGATCCGCACGTTCGAGTCCGAGCCGATGCACAGCTCGATGCGGCGATGGAGCAGCCGCTCGACCGGCAGGAAGCCGTCGCCGAGGCTCGCCTCCGTCGTCGGGCAAGCGCAGACGCGTGCACCGGCCGCCCCGAGCAAGTCGAGCTCGTGTCCGTCCGCGTGCGTCGCGTGCACGACGGTCGTGCGCGGGGCGAGGCAGCCGCACGCCTCGAGGAGCTCGATCGGCCGCAGCCCGTGCTCGGCGAGGCACTCCTCGATCTCGCGCGGCTGCTCGTCGGCGTGGACGTGGAGCGGCAGCGCGTGCTCGGCGGCGTAGCGTCCGAGCTCCTCGAGCCAGTCGCGTGGACACGCACGGACGGAGTGGGGGGCGACGCCGACGCGGATCCCGCCGGCCCGCAGCTCCTCGAGCTCGCGGAGGTACGCCGCGACTGACTCCTGGCGGAAGCGGTCGATGCCGCCGCGCGCGTAGGCGACGTGGAGGAGGACGAGCTCGATGTCGGCTTCCGCAGCCGCCTCGGCCGCCGCGCGTCCCTCCTCGAGCCCGAGGTAGTGGAACTCGCCCACGGCCGTGTAGCCGGCGGCGTGGAGCTCGCGGTAGACGGCGACGTACTCGCGCCGGACGCGCTCTGGCGTCTGCCCGCGAGCGAGCTCGAGCATCGTCTCGCGCCACGCCCAGAAGTCGCCGCCTTCGGCCCGCCCCCGCAACGCGCGCTGGAACGCATGGCAATGCGCGTCGACGAAACCCGGGATCCGAGGCAGTTCGGGCACGCCCGTATCCTTTGCACATGGAGGCACCAGCCGTTTCGCAGCCGCTCGCGCAGCTGCCGAACGCCCTGACGCTCGCGCGGCTGGCCCTGGTCCCCGTCTTCGTCGTGCTCATGGTGCGCGCCGGGCACCGGCCGAGCTGGCCGGCCGGCGTCACGTTCGGCGTCGCCGGGATCACCGATCAGGTCGACGGCTTCCTCGCCCGGCGCTGGCACGTCGAGTCGCGGTTCGGGAAGCTCGCGGACCCGCTCGCCGACCGGCTGATGATCGACGCGGCGGTGATCCTCCTCTTCGCCTACGACCGTCTGCCGTGGGCCGGGCTCGTCGTCATCCTCGGCCGCGACGTCCTGCTCCTCGCGGGCTCGGGCCTCCTCGCGCCGCGAGGGATCGACATCGACGTCAACGCGGTCGGCAAGGCGGCGACGTGGGTGCTCTACGCGGCGATCTTCTTCCGCATCGTCACCCATCGCGCAACGCAGTGGCCGGTCGACCTCTTCTGGGCAGGCCTCGCGCTCGCCCTCGCCGCCGGGGTGTTGTACATCTGGGCGGCCCGGAGAGAATTGCGGCGATGAAAGCCGTAGTCATGGCCGGGGGAGAGGGCACGCGCCTACGGCCGCTCACCTCGAACCAGCCGAAGCCGATGGTGCCCATCGTCGGCAAGCCGTGCATGGAGCACATCGTCGAGCTCCTCAAGCGCCACGGCTTCGAGGACGTGATCGTCACGGTCGCGTTCCTGCCGCAGGCGATCAGGAGCTACTTCGGCAGCGGCGAGAGCCTCGGCATCGACATCGGCTATTCGGTCGAGGAGTCGCCGCTCGGCACCGCCGGCTCGGTGAAGCGCGCGGCGGGAAGGCTCGACGACACGTTCCTCGTCATCTCGGGCGATGCCCTCTGCGACGTCGACCTCACGCGGCTCGTCGAGGCGCATCGCGAGAAGCAGGCCTCCGTGACGATCGGACTCAAGTCGGTCGAGAACCCGCTCGAGTTCGGCATCGTCGTCACGGACGAGGACGGGCGGGTCGAGCGCTTCCTCGAGAAGCCGTCCTGGGGTCAGGTCTTCTCCGACACGATCAACACCGGCATCTACGTGCTCGAGCCGGAGGTGCTGAAGCACGTCCCGCAGGACCGCCCGTACGACTTCTCGAAGGAGCTCTTCCCGCTGTTGCTCGAGATGGGGCGGCCGATCTACGGCCATGTCTTCGAGGGCTACTGGCAGGACATCGGCAACCTCGACCAGTACCGGCAGGCGAACTTCGACGCGCTCGACGAGCGCGTGCGGCTCGAGATCCCCGGGATCCGCATCCGCGGCAACGTCTGGATAGGGGACGGGGTGGACCTGGACGACCTCGACACGGTCGCGGGACCGGCGTACCTCGGCAATTACTGCCGCGTCGGCCGCGGCGCCCACATCGGGCCGTACACCGTGCTCTCGACGAGCGTCACCGTCCGAGAGCGCGGCCGCGTCGCGCGCTCGATCGTCGACACCTCCACGTACATCGGCCGGAGCACCGAGGTCGTGGGCGCGATCGTCGGCCGCAGCTGCGACCTGCGCGCCCACGTGCGCGTGCACGAGGGAGTCGCGATCGGCGACGAGGTGACCATCGGCGCCGAGAGCGTGATCCTGCCCGGCGTCCGGATCTATCCGTTCAAGGAGGTCGAGACCGGCTCGCAGCTGCACGAGAGCCTCATCTGGGAGTCGCGCGGCACGACCCGCGTCTTCGGCAAGAGCGGTGTGGCAGGAATGGTCAACGTCGACCTGACACCCGACGTGGCGGTGCGGCTTGCAGCCGCGCTCGGCACCGCGTTGAAGCGCGGCGCACGCGTCGTCGCCAGCCGTGAGGGAGCCGCGGCCTGCCGGATGATCAAGCGGGCGATGATCTCCGGCATCTCCTCGACCGGGGTCCACGTCGCCGACCTCCGGATCAGCCCGGCGGCCGTCGCCCGCCACCTCGTGAAGTCGGAGGCACACGACGCCGGCTTCCACGTCGGCGTCAGCCCGAACGACCCCGAGGTGATCCGGATCCAGTTCTTCGAGCCGCTCGGGGTGGAGATGAGCGCCGCCATGCAGAAGGAGGTCGAGAAGCACTTCACCCGCGGCGAGTTCCGCCGCGTCGCCGCGGGAGAGGTGGGAGGGATCTCGTATCCCGCGCGCGTGCGCGAGACGTACGCCGCCGAGCTGCTCTCGACGATCGACGCCGATGCGGTGCGCGCCCGCCGGTTCCGCATCGTGGTGGATTACGGGTTCTCGGGCGCCTCGTACGTGCTCCCACTCGTGCTCGGCCCGCTCGGGGTGGAGGTCGTGGCCGCCCACGCCTTCACCGGCGAGGGGACCGATTACGCCGACGCCGCGCCCGGCCTCGCAGCGTCCATCGGGCAGACGAAGCGGCTCGTGCCGGTGGTGGGCGCGGATCTCGGCGCGGTCTTCGACCGCTCCGCCGAGCGTCTCCACCTGGTGGACGAGCAGGCGCGTGAGGTCCCGGTCGAGCAGGCGCTCCTGCTCTTTCTCCGTCTGCTCGGCTCCAACGGCCGCCGTGGGAAGCTCGCCTTCCCGGTCACCGTGACGAGCCAGGTCGAGCGGCTCGTCGCGGACTCGCAACTCGAGGTCGTCCGCACGCCGACGTCGCTGCCCGAGCTGACGCGCATCGCCGCGGAGGGGGACGTCGTCTTCGCTGGCGCGGTGGGCGGCGGCTACGTCTTCCCCGAGTTCCTGCCGGGGTATGACGCCGTGGCGAGCCTCGCGAAGCTGCTGGAGCTGCTCGCCCCGGTCAACCGCCCGCTCTCGGAGCTCGTGGCCGAGCTGCCGGAGCCGACGCTCGTCCACCACCAGGTGCCGTGCCCGTGGGCGCTCAAGGGCCTCGTGATGCGCGTCCTCAACGAGCGTCTCGCCGGCCGGGACGTCGACCTCACCGACGGGATCAAGCTGTTCGACGAGCGCGGCTGGGCGCAGGTGCTGCCCGATCCCGACGAGCCGCTGCTGCATCTCTACGCCGAGGGCGACACCCGCGAGCAGTCTGACGAGCTGGCGCGCGACCTGCGAGCGCTCGTCGACGAGATCGAGCAGGGAGAAGCGGCGGCGAGCAGGGCGTAGCCGCCCCTTTGCTCCGCCCGAACGCAAAGGCTAAGGTTCAGCTTCACCCTCGATGAGGGCCCCCGCAACGAGAGAAAGGGCACGATGGAACCGCTGCCGGATCTTGCGACGCTGTCCGACGACGACCTCAAGAAGCTCATCGACGAGCTGACGCGCGAGGAGCAGGAGGTCTCGTATCGCCGGCGGCTCCTGCACGGGAAGATCGACATCCTGCGGGCCGAGCTCGTCGCGCGGCTGCAGAAGACCGAGGGGAGGAGCGTCCTCGAGTCGGTCGACGTCGACTCGCTTACGGCGATCCTCACCGGCAAGGCGTCCCCGCCTGCCTGATGGCTCACGTCTACTGTCCCGAGTGCGGGTACAACAACCCGGAATCGGCGCGCTTCTGCGCGAAGTGCGGCTCGCCGCTGGTCGTCCCGGAGGAGGGCGAGTCGACCGAGGCGTTCACCGTCCCGGAGATTCCCGAGAGCCTCGACCCGATCGAGGATCTCGGCGTCCACGGCGCGGCCCTGATCGTGCGGTCGGGCGGCGGGCGCTCGGGTGAGACGTTCCCCGTCGAGGACAGCCCCACCACGATCGGGCGCTCGCCCGAGTGCGCGATCTTCCTCGACGACGTCACCGTCTCCCGCAAGCACGCCGTCTTCACGAAGGATGGCGAGCGCTGGCGGCTCGAGGACCAGGGCAGCCTGAACGGGACCTTCGTCAACCGCGAGCGAGTGGAGAATGCCGAGCTGCGGGACGGCGACGAGCTCCAGATCGGCAAGTATCGACTGACCTTCCTCCAGCGCTGATGTCGGTGACCGAGGCACCCTCGCGCCGCCGGCTCCTGACGATCGGGACGGTGTGCGGCAGGCTCAAGGACGAGTTCCCGGATGTCTCGATCTCGAAGATCCGCTACCTCGAGGATCAGGGCCTGTTGACTCCGCGGCGCACGCAGGGCGGCTACCGGCTCTTCTCGGAGGACGACGTGGAGCGCCTGGAGACGATCCTCCGCCTGCAACGCGACGAGTTCCTGCCGCTCCGCGTCATCCGGCAGGAGCTCGAAGCGGGCGCCGGCAAGCACCGGCGTCGGCGCCGCAGCGTGGTCGACGAGGGAGAGGAGGAGCTCGATCTCGAGCAGCTCTGCGAGCGCGCAGGCATCAACGTCGACCGTGCGCGCGAACTCGAGGAATTCGGGCTGCTCGAGTCGCGGGTCGAGGACGGGCAGCGACTCTACGCCGAGAGTGAGGCGGAGCTCGCGGCGGCCTGCGAGGCGCTCGCGCGCTTCGGGATCGGCGCCCGGAACCTGCGGGCGTTCCGCACCGCGGCCGATCGGGAGAGCAGCCTCCTCGAAGCCGTGATCGCACCCGCCCTGCGCTCTCGCAGCCCCGAGCGACGGCAGGCCGCCATCGCGGACCTGCAGCGACTCGCGCAGAACGCGCAGGAGCTCGCAGACCTGCTTCTGCGGCGCAACGTCCGCCACCTCGTCGAGTAGCCTCGCGCGCATGGCGGGGATCGATCTCACGACGCGCGTTCGCGAGGTCCCGGACTTCCCGGAGCCTGGTGTCGGCTTCAAGGACATCTCGCCGCTCCTGCTCGACCCCGAAGCCCTGCGGCAGGCGGTGAGCGAGCTCGCCGGCTGGACGCGGGAGCGCCGCGCCGACCTAGTGCTCGGCGCCGAGGCCCGCGGCTTCTGGCTCGGTCCGGCGATCGCGGTCGAGGCGGGCTGCGGCTTCGTCGCCGCCCGGCGGCCGGGCAAGCTCCCTCCCGAGACCGTCTCCGCAACGTACGCGCTCGAGTACGGCCAGAACTCCCTCGAGGTGGCGGCCGATGCGATCGGGGGCGGCGCCCGAGTCGTCATCCACGACGACGTGCTCGCGACGGGCGGCACGGTCGAGGCGATCGCGGGCCTCGTCGAGGGGCTCGGCGGCACGGTGGTCGGCGTCAACTTCGTGATCGAGCTGTCGTTCCTCGGCGGTCGCGAGCGCCTGGC
This sequence comes from Gaiellaceae bacterium, assembly GCA_035653435.1. Classification (GTDB taxonomy): domain Bacteria; phylum Actinomycetota; class Thermoleophilia; order Gaiellales; family Gaiellaceae; genus Palsa-739. The sequence goes on along the minus strand of DASRBY010000047.1, from coordinate 114,831 downwards.
GAAGTACGACCTCTTTTCGCTCATCACCTACTGAGCATCCGCCGCGTCGCCGTCCGGCGCTGTCTCTACAACGTCCCCATGTACGACCCCCTCACGGGTCGCTACGCATTCGCGTGCCCCCTCCGAGGCGAGACGCGTGTGCTGCTCTCCGCCTTCCGCAGCATCGAGCAGCTCCCCGGAGCAGCGCACCCGGCGGTCTTCCGCGTCCGCTTCGACTGCGATTGCGGCGAGGAGCACGACGGCCTGCTCACGCACGAGGAGCTCGACTGGGCGCCGCTCGGGCTGCGCGGCGGAGAGTTCCTGAACCTCATGACCGCGCGCCTAGATCCGACGAGCGTCGAGCTCGGGGAGCTCGCTGCGACCCACATCAAGCGGGGAGAGTGGCCGTGGAGCTTCTTCTGCTACCCGGAGGAGCAGCCGCGGCCGGTGTTCCCGTCGTCGTTCGCGCTGCTGGCGGCAACCGAGGGCCCGGTCGGGCTCGCCGTGCGCTGCCCGAGCTGCCGACTGCTCTCGGTCAACCTCGTCTCGCACCCGCACGTCGACGTCCCGTTCCACAACGACGGCGAGGTCGGGGTGGTGGAACATCTGTTCGCGGAGGATGCGATCACGACGCTCGACGAGTTCCGGGCGGAGCTCTGGTCGTCCTCGTTCGACGCCCGCAGGCTAGCCCTCTAGGCGGCTCTCCGAGGGGCGCACCCGGAAGCGCGCGTCGACCGTTCCACTCGCATCGGGCAACGGAACGAGGTGAGAAGAATGCGCAGGTACGGCATGTACGACGCGTCCCGCGGACTCACGCTCGCGCTCGCAGCGGCGCTGGCGGGGCTCGCGCTCTGGGGCGCAACGCAGGTCGGGATGCAGACGACCGGACGCTTCTGGATCGCGATGGCGATCGTCGGCGCCGCCGGGCTCCTGATCGCGCTGGCCAATCACGTCGGCACCTGGACGAAGGGACTCAGGCTGCGAATGTCTCCGAGCACGTTCGCCCTCGCGTTCCTGCCCGTTCTCGTGTGCGTGGGCTGGATTCTGATCGCAAACCAGCCCGGCCACGGCTGGCAGGAGGGGCGGATCGACTCGTGGAGCAACTCGATCGGCATCCTCGGCCTGGTGCACTCCATCGGCCTCTGGCACGGGGTGCTCGCATTCGGTTTCGGGCTGATGCTCGGACTCTCGCTCGACGGCGTTCCGGCGCCGGCGATCGAGACCGAAGCGGCGTATGCCGGCCCGATGGGCGCGACAGCTCCGCCGCCGGCGGACGAGCCCGTCACCGCGGAGCGCCACTGGGGGACCAGGCGCGAGCACACCGGGCACGCGACCCCGACGGAGAACGGGACGGAGAGCCGGACCCGGATGCCGACCCGCTGACGGCAAGCAATTCGCGGCCGCCTTTCTCCTACTCAAACGGGTGAAGGCGGCCGCGGATCCCTGCCGGGAGGGATCACGCTAAAGGGGTAGGACCCCGATAACTGGATCGGGATGGAAACGCTGCCGCAGGTAGTCAAACAACGGGGTGTGCAGCTGCTTGCAGCGCACCTCGAGAGCCTCGACCCGGAGTCGGCCCAGGCCAGGGAACGGCTCGATCTGCAGCTCGGGAACGAGCTGGCGCGCAAGCTCGTGTTCGCGCTGGCGGCGCGGCCTCCCGACCGCCGCGCGGCCTAGACGGGCCGTCAGGAGCGCGGGCGGTTCGGGCGCCGGCGGAGTGGCGTGTCCTCGCCCCGGAGGCGCACGAAGAGCCAGATCCCGGCGAACGAGACGAGCGCGAGCACGATCGCCGTGGCGCCGCTGGCCCCGACCGCGACGAGCCCGAAGTAGATGTATGCGCCGAGGACGACCGCCCAGACGAGCGCGATGACGCCCTGGTCGATGCTCGGCGGACGCGGCGGACGCGGAGGGAACGGCATCGCGGCGATCCTAGTCGACCGCGCTTGACCGGAGCGGGGCGGACCAAAAAAAAGTCGCCGAGTCGGTCGCGGTTTCGTCCACAGCTCCGACTGACTTTCCGCTTCGGCTCTTGCGAACCGCCCCGTACGGCCTTCCGGTGCTGCTTCGTCCTACTCCCGCGCCGTGCTCGGCGCAAGAGGGAATGTATGGCCTCTTCGGACACCCTGCAAGGGTTGCGAATCAGAAAAAACTCGCAATTTGCGAACGTTGAATAATCAACATTTCCACAGCCCTCTGTGCATCCTGTGGAAAAGCGGGCGAGAGGGGCGGCCACGAGAAGCGGCTCGCTGCTACTTGACATAACATCGCTTATCGTGCGCATGGGACTTGATTCGCATCACCCTGGCGTGTTTGGGTAGGTTCCACAGGCGGGAAGGGACGTCCAGGTGCGCCGATTGAGGGGGAGCAATTGACTACGGTCGAGATCGAGTCGATCCTCGCGAGCGAGGAGCTCACCACCCTCCTCGAGGCCTCCGAGTCGAGCGGCCAGCTGCGGCAGGTAGAGCTCGTCGAAGTGCTCGAGCCACTCGAGCTCGACCCCCTCGAGACGGAGGCGGTCTACCAGGAGCTCGACCGGCGCGGGATCGAGCTGCTGGCGGAACCGGAGCGCGAAGCCGAGCCCGAGCCGCCACCCGAGAAGACACCGCCGCCCCCGGCGCAGCCCCTCGAGACCACGACCGACGCGCTGCAGCTCTTCCTGCGCGAGGCCGGCCGCCACCAGCTGCTCACCGCCGCACAGGAGGTCGAGCTGGCGAAGCGGATCGAGCGCGGCGACGGAGCAGCGAAGCAGCGGATGATCCAGTCCAATCTCCGCCTCGTCGTCTCGATCGCAAAGAACTACCGAAACCAGGGCCTACCCTTCCTCGACCTGATTCAGGAAGGCACGCTCGGGCTCATCCGCGCGGTCGAGAAGTTCGACTGGCGCCGCGGCTACAAGTTCTCCACCTACGCCACGTGGTGGATCCGCCAGGCGGTCGCGCGGGCGCTTGCCGACAAGGCCCGCACGATCCGGATGCCGGTTCACATCGTCGAGCGGATGCAGAAGATGAACCGGGCCGAGCGGACGCTCTGGATGGAGCTCGGCCGGGAGCCGACGCTCGATGAGATCGCGACCGAGGCCTCGCTGCCGATCGAGCAGGCACGCGAGGTGCGGGCCGCCGCCCGCGCGTCGGCGAGCCTCGACCAACCGGTCGGGGACCAGGAGGACGCCGTCTTCGGCGACTTCGTCGCGGGCGACGATCCGCTGCCCGAGGAGCGGGTCGAGGGTGCGCTACGCAGCCAGGCGCTCGCCGTCGCGCTCCAGGCGCTCGGCGAGCGCGAGCGACAGGTCCTCGTACTCCGCTACGGGCTCGTGGACGAAGAGCCGAAGACGCTCGAGGAGATCGGCAAGCGGCTCGGCTTGACACGGGAGCGCGTGCGCCAGATCGAGCTCGACTCCCTCCGCCGTCTCGCCAACTTGCGCGAGATGCAGATGATCTCTTCCTAAGCAGCAGGAACAGCACGGAGCGGGCCGGAAACCGCGCTTTCCGGGTCGCGGAGTTCAATTCCTCAGCGAGCGAAGCGCCAGCTTCGCGAGCTATTCGGCTCTGAGGTAGTGCTCGAGGCCGGGCGCGGCGGTCCGCAGCTCGCGGAGAGCCCTCGTCTCGAGCTGGCGGACGCGCTCGCGCGTGATGCCGAGCTGGCCCCCCACCTCTTCGAGCGTCCGCGGAGGCTCGCCGTCGAGACCGAACCGCAGTGAGAGCACGCGGCGCATCCGCGGGTTCAGCTGCTCGAGCGCGCTCGCAAGCTCCACTCCCCGCGCCTGCTCGGCAGACTGCTCGTGTGGGGCGAGCGAGTTGACGTCCTCGATCAGGTCGCCGTAGAGGCTCTCGCCGTCACCGACCGGCGTCTCGAGGCTGACGGGCGTCTCCACGAGCTCGAGCAGATCGCGGACGCGATCCTCGGTCTGCTGGGTCTCGCGGGCGAGCTCGGCAAGGGTCGGCTCGTGATTGAGCTTCTGCGCCAGTTGACGGCGGGCGCGGAGGAGCCGTCGCACCTGGTCGGCCACGTGCACCGGCAGCCTGATCGTCCTTCCCTGATCGGCGAGCGCGCGCGTGATCGCCTGGCGAATCCACCAGGTCGCGTACGTCGAGAGCTTGTAGCCGAGCTTGTAGTCGAACTTCTCCACGGCCCGGATGAGCCCGAGGTTCCCTTCCTGGATCAGGTCGAGCAGCGGGACGTTCGCCCGCGTGTAGTTGCGGGTGATCGCCATCACGAGGCGCAGGTTCGACTCGATCAGCCGGCGCTTGGCCTCCTCGTCGCCCTCGTCCTTGCGGCGCGCGAGCTCGCGCTCTTCCTCGCGCGTGAGCAGCGCTCCGCCGCCGATCTGGCGCACGTAGAGCTTGAGTGGGTCTTCGGCCGGGGTTTGCTCGGAGGCCGGACCCTCGGCCGCAAAGGAATGCTCCATCGCGGCTTGTATCGGCTCTATCCGGAACGGGCTTTAGAAAGCCCTAACTGACTTGGCCTACCGTGGAAGGGAACTTCGACCGACAAAGAGAAAGGCTCTTCGCCAGGACGAATGTGCGGAATCGCCGGATATAGCCTCTCGTCGCGCAGTCGCGTAGACAGGACGCTGGCTGCGCAAGCGCTCCTGGCCGGGATCGCCGACCGCGGCGCCGACGCAGTCGGCTACGCGTATCGCGGCGGCCACGACACCTATCCGGTGGTCACGAAGCAGCGGACTCCCGCCAGCCACCTGCTCGACCGGATCGGCGTGCCGCAGCATGCGACCGAGCTTCTCGTCCACGTCCGCGACTACACGAAGGGCCACCCGTCGATCCCCGCCAACAACCATCCCGTCCGGCACGGGCCGGTCGTCGGAATCCATAACGGGATCATCCTCAACGACGACGAGCTGCTCGCCCCCCACTCCTGCGCGCGCGCCGAGCCGCGGATGACGGTGGACTCCGAGGCCATCTTCGCCCTCGCGGCGCACTCGCAGAACGACCCAGATGCACTGGAGGAGCTCGCCGGCTCGATGGCGACCGCCTGGCTCGACGGGCGAGAGCCGGGGACCGTCTTCGCCGCCCGCGGTGTCGGGCGCCCGTTGTGGCTGGGCCGTGGCCGGGACGAGGTCTACTTCGCGTCCACGCGCGCCGCGCTCGAGATCGCCTCGCAGTACACGGGAGTGCGGCTGCGAATGACCGAGGTGCGGGACGGAACGTTCCTCGCGCTCCGGGACGGCCGCGTCGCGCGGACCGCGCGCTTCCGGCCCGACCGCAGCTACATCGAGGAGAGCGCACTGCCGGCCGTTCGCGCGCCGGGACAGAGCGCGTACTGCCTCGAGCGGCTCGCTGCGATCGCGGCCGCCGCCGCCTAGCACCAGCTAGCCCGAGCGCAGCGTCCCGTCGCTCGCGACCTCCCGGCCCTGCTCCACGAGTCGCTGCCGGACGAGAAACTGGAACGTCGACCAGGCACCGCGCCGCGCGTCGAACATCCGGTAGACCTGCCACTCGGTCAGGAGCGATTCGTCCTGTCGCCGTGCGTCCGCCCAGTCCGCGAACTTCGGCAGGCGGCCGAGCCGCTCCGCGAGCGCAACTCCCTGGTCGACGGCCCGCTCCAGCCGCTCCTCTCCCACCGGCACGTCGAACCCGGCCTCGCGCAGCGCGTTCGTCAGCGAGCCGAACGTGTGCCAGTAGAGCGACTTGGAGGGCAACCGCCCCTTGTGGTCGTCGATGTCGCGCGCAGTGGGCGGGCGCCCGAGCTCCTCGCCGAGCGTGCGCAGGAGGCCGAGCAGCTCCTCGCGCGTCGCAAAGCGGCGGGGAACGAGCCCCGCGGCTCGCTTCGCGGCGTTCCACGAGCCGAAATGCTCGATGACCGTCTGTGGGTGCACCGCCGTCTCGGCATCTGCGGCGAACTCCCGCATCGTCGGGGAGCGCCCGAGCCGTTCGGCGCAGGCGAGGATCTCCGCCACGATCTGCTCGTCGGTGTAGCGCTTGCGGATTCCGGCCTGGAAGTCCGCGAGCTCCTGCGGGTCGATCGAGGCGAGCGCCCGGTAGCGGGGCTTCTCCGCCATGTCAATAAGTGTAGAGCAGGTTGAGGAATCCGCAAGTAGTCCCGCGCAGGCCTGTCTGCACTACGCTCGCCGGATGCGCGCCCGCCCCCCACTCGCGCTCGAGATCGCCGCTGCCCGCGGCGTGGCCGCCCTGTCGCGGCGGGTCGGTGCCGGCGGCGGCACGACGATCCCGGGAAAGCTCCTCGCCCAGCTCGACCGCGGTGCAATCGACCGCTTGGCCGCCCGGCTCGCGAGCGGCACGGCAGTCGTCTCGGCCACGAACGGCAAGACGACGACCACCGCGATGGCCGCCGAGATCCTGCGGCCGCGCCACCGGCTGGCCCACAACGCAGCGGGAGCGAATCTCGTCTCGGGGGTGGCATCCGCGCTGCTCTCCGCAGGAGGCGCCGACCTCGGGCTGTTCGAGGTGGACGAGGGAGCCCTGCCGGAGCTCCTGCGCCGCCTGCGGCCGAGAGCGATCTGCCTCGGCAACCTCTTTCGCGACCAGCTCGACCGCTACGGCGAGCTCGAGCTCGTCGCCGAGCGCTGGCGCGAGGCCGTCGCGACGCTGCCGGCGGACGCGCACCTCGTCTACAACGCCGACGATCCGCAGCTCGCCGCCGTGAGCGACGGCCGGGCGGGAAGCGTCGGCTTCGGCCTCGACGACCCTCGTGTGGCCCGCCCGTCGCTCCAGCACGCGGCGGACTCGAAGTACTGCGTCCGCTGCGGCACGCCGTACACGTACGCAGCCGCCTACGTCGGCCATCTCGGCGACTACCGCTGTCCGCGCGGCGACCATGCGCGGCCCCCGCTCCAGATCACGGCCCGGGACGTCTCCCTGCACGGACTGGATCGCGCCTCGTTCCTGCTCGACACGCCGGAGGGGTCGCGCCGGATCGAGCTCCGCCTGCCGGGTCTCTACAACGTCTACAACGCGGTGGCGGCGGCCGCCCTCGCCCGCTCCCTCGGCGCCGGCCTCGACGAGATTTCCGGCGGGCTCGAGCGGTTCTCCGCGGCGTTCGGGCGCTTCGAGCGCGTCGCTGTCGGCGACAAAACGGTGCTCCTCCTCCTGATCAAGAACCCGGCGGGCGCGAACGAGGCGGTCCGGACGCTCGTCGACGGCGGCGCACCGAGCCTCCTCGTGGTGGCGCTCAACGACGAGATCGCGGACGGACGCGACGTCTCGTGGATCTGGGACGTCGACTTCGAGCCCCTCCTGCCCGGGCTCGACCAGCTCGTGGCGAGCGGAGCGCGCGGCGCCGAGCTCGCGCTGCGCTTCCGCTACGGCGGGCTCGCCGAGGACGCGATCGAGGTCGAGCCGGAGCTGGGTGACGCGCTCGATCGCGGGCTCGAGCTGACCGCGCCGGGCGGAGAGCTCGTCGTCCTCCCCACCTACACGGCGATGCTCGGCCTGCAACGGCTGCTCGCGTCGCGCGGCCTCGCCAAGCCGTACTGGGAGCGCTCGCGATGACGGCAATCAGGGTCGGCCACCTCTATCCGGACTACCTCAACATCTACGCCGACCGCGGCAACATCGCCGTCCTCTCGCAACGAGCGGCCCGGCGCGGCCACGAGCTCGAGGTGACGCCGCTCGGAATGGGAGACGCCGTCGTGGCCGGCGAGCACGACCTCTACTACGTCGGCGGCGGGCAGGACCGGGAGCAGCTGCTCGTCGCGGAGGATCTCGTCCGTAAGGCCGACGCGCTGCACGAGGCAGTCGGCGGCGGTGCGGCCGTGCTCGCGGTCTGTGGCGGCTATCAGCTGCTCGGCCGCGGCTATCGCGGCTTCCACGGCGAGGACATGCCGGGCATCGGCCTGCTTCCGCTCGAGACCGTCGCCGGCGAGCGCCGGATGATCGGGGACGTGCTGATCGAGTGCGAGCTCGAGCCCGGCGAGAGGCGCACAGTTGCCGGCTTCGAGAACCATGCAGGCCGGACGCGTCTCGATCCCGGGGCCGAGCCGCTCGGCCGGGTGCTCGCCGGGTTCGGCAACGACGGGGAGAGCGGCTTCGAGGGTTGCCGTGCCGGCCGCGTGATCGGCACGTATCTGCACGGGCCGCTCCTGCCGCGGAACGGATGGCTCGCCGACTGGCTGCTCGCGCAGGCGCTCGCCCATCGCCTCGGCACCCCCGACGCACCTGCTCTCGAGCCCATGCCGGACGAGCTCGAGCATCGTGCGCACGAGGTGTCGGCCGCCCGGGCCCGCGCCAGAGGCGGCCGCTTCGGCTAGCCCGTCTTCGCGATCTTCAGCACCTTCGCGACCGCGACCCGTAGCGGCTCGGGAACCTCGCCGTTGCCGCTGTAGCGCTGCCAGGCCTTGCGCGGCTTGCGGCCGCGCGTGCTGGCGCGCAGCCCTGACACGCTCTCGAAGTCCGGAGTGAGCACGACCGTCCGCCGGCTTCCCGCGACCTCGCGGATCTGGCGGTTGACGACCCGCTCGGACTCGACCGGGCGCATGCCGCGCGGCGCGTCGCGGTCGTGGACGATGACGTACGGGACGCCGCACGCGTTGCAGATGCGGGCGAAGAGGGGCATGTTGCCCTTGCCGCCGCACTCGAAGACGAGGATCCCCTCCTTGTCCGCGTCGACTCCGAGCGCTTCGAAGACGAGCGGGAACGTGAGCTTCTCCGTCCGCCCCTCGACGAGAACCGCGCAGCGCGCGAGGAAGAGCTCCGCCCGGTCGCTGTCGAACTCCGAGAGCGCGCGGAACGTCTCGGCCTCGGCCAGCGGAGCCGGCTGGAACAGGGATGTTCCGCCCGTCGGCGTATGACGGACGAGCGCGAGCTCCTCGAGCTTGTCGACGCTGAGGAAGACCGGCGCGTGAGTCGAGTAGAGGATCTGGTTCCCCGCCTGCGCGAGCGCGCGCAGGAGCCCGTAGAGGTGGCGCTGCGCGTGCGGGCTGAGGTAGAGCTCCGGCTCCTCGATCAGGAGCACGAAGTGGCGGAGATTCGAGGCGAGGAGCCGTTCCATGCCCGCCACGAGGGCGAGCCCGCCGTCCGCCGCGGCCCAGTGGCGGTCGAAGGACGGCGGCTGGAGCAGCTCGGCGACCTCGGCCGCGCCTCGCCCGGTGGCCGGAGCGACGAGCGTTCGCGAGCGCAGGTTGGCCGGCAGGAAGAGCACGGGAGGTGCACCCGCGCGATTGAGGTTGAGCGTGTCGGGCGGCCGGGCGTCGAGGAAGATCGTCCCCTTCGCGACGTCGGCCTCGAGGTGGATCCGGCCCCCCACTCCGTCCTGGGCGACGTCGTCGATCGTCGGCGGCGGCGCCGCCGCTTCGAGCAGCGTCCAGATCGCAGTCAGCACGGTCGACTTCCCGCTCGACGCCTCCCCCACGAGCGCACACACGGAGCCCGGCGTGACCTCGAGCTCACGAGCGGCGCGATAGCCCTGGATCGAGACTCGTCTGAGCGGAGGCACTCCGCTCACGGTGCCCAGAGCGCGCCGAGGTACACCGCCGGGTCGCCCGGCTGCCAGCGGGCGAGGAAGCGCTGAATCGGCGGATGGAGCACCACGTCGTCGAGCTCGTTCGGGTCGAAGAGGCGGTGGCCCTGCACGGCCGCGTCGGTCGAGGTGACGCGCTCGAGCGAGCGACCCGAGAGGTCGGCCGCGAAGATGATGTGGACCACGTGGCGGCCGACGAAGGTGCGCCTCGGCGCGATCGACTCCGCCACCGCGACCGGCCCCTCGAATGTGAGGTCGTCGCCGATCGCGACCTCTTCCTCCAGCTCGCGTCGCAGGGCGTCCACGAGGTTCTCGCCGCCGTTCACGCCACCGCCCGGCAGCAGCCAGTACTCGCCGCGTCCGGACTTCGCATGTCGGCAGAGCAGGATCCGGCCCTCCCAGCGGAGGACGGCCGAGACCCTGATGCGGGGCTCGAGCGGCATCAGTGGGCAGAGCTGCCGAACCCCTGCTCGCCGCGCTCGCTCGCCGGTAGCTCGGCAACCTCTCTCGGCTCCGGCAGCACAACCGGGAGGAGGACGAGCTGCGCGATCCGCATTCCCGGCTCGACGACGAAGCGTTCGCTCCGGTCGGTGTTGAGCAGGACGACCTTTAGCTCGCCGCGGTAGCCCGCGTCGACGAGGCCCGGCGAGTTCAGGACCGCGATGCCGTGACGCGCGGCGAGCCCCGAGCGCGGCTGCACGAAGCCCGCATGGCCGTCGGGGATCGCGACAGCCAAGCCGGTGCCGACGAGAGCGCGCTCCCCCGGTCCGAGCTCGACCCTCTCGCAGGCGGCGAGATCGAGACCCGCGTCTCCCGCGTACGCGCGGCTCGGCATCGTCGCGCTCTCGTGGAGGCGCCGCACGAGCAGCTGCGTCACGCGCCCGTCCGCCGGCGCCTGGGAGCTTCCTCCGCGACGAGGTAAGGCGCGAAGCGGCGCAGCTCGCGGCGCGGCAGGCGCGCGACGACGAGGACGCCCTCCGCCGTGTCCTCCCGTTCGTCGATGGGAGCGCCGAGGGCGTAGAGCTCGTTCAGGCGTCCTCCCTCCTCGTACGGCAGCAGCAGCCGCACGCGTTCGAACCGCTCGCCGAAGCGCCCGGCGATCCGCGCACGCAGCTCGTCGAGCCCCTCCCCGGTGAGGGCGGAGATCTGCGGCGCGTCGGGGTACCGGTTGGAGAGCCGCCGGCGGCCGAGTGTGTCGACGGCATCGATCTTGTTCACCACGATCTCGACGGGCAGCTCGTTCGCGCCGATCTCGCGCAGGACCGAGTCGACGGCGGCGACCTGCTCCACGAGACTCTGCTCCGGAGCAGACCCGTCCACGACGTGGAGAACGAGGTCGGCGACGACCGTCTCCTCGAGTGTCGCGGCGAACCCCTCGACGAGCTGGTGCGGCAGGCGGCGGACGAAGCCGACCGTGTCGGTGACGAGGTAGCGGCGCCCCTCGTGCTCGAAGCCGCGCGTGGTGGGGTCGAGCGTCTCGAACAGCCGGTCGCGCACCGACACGCCGGCGTCGGTGAGCGCGTTCAGGAGCGTGGACTTGCCCGCGTTCGTGTAGCCCGCGAGGGCGACCGTCGGCGTCTCGGTGCGGCGCCGCTCCTTGCGCCGGACGTCGCGCTGGCGGCTCAGCTTGCGCAGGCGTTCGCGGAGCAGCGTGATGCGGCGGCGCGCCAGCCGGCGGTCCGTCTCGAGCTGCGACTCGCCCGGACCGCGGGTTCCGACGCCCGCGCCGAGGCCACCCGTGCCGCCGCCGAGCCGCTCGAGGTGCTGCCACATCCCCCGCATCCGCGGGAGGTTGTACTCGAGCTGGGCGAGCTCCACCTGGAGCTTGCCCTCGGCGCTGACGGCGTGCTGCGCGAAGATGTCGAGGATCAGCTGCGTCCGGTCGACGACCCGCGCCTGCAGCGCGTTCTCGAGCGCCCGCTGCTGCGGCGCGCTGAGCTCGTCGTCGACGATGAGCACCTCCGCCCGCGCCTCGCCGTAGGTCTGCTTCAGCTCCTCGAGCTTCCCCTTGCCGACGTACGTGCGGGCATCGGGGAGGCGCCGGTGCTGCACGACCCGGCCGACGGGCTCGACGCGGGCCGTGCGGGCAAGCTCCTCGAGCTCCGCCAGCTCGTCGGTGCCGTCGGCTCCGGGCGCGAGCACGGCAAGGACGAGCCCACGCTCGGGCTCGGGCGCCCAGGAGCGATCGGGCTGTCCTAGAACCATCCGGCGGTCATTATGACTCCTGCGATGCCCGTTTCCGATCTCGCGGCCAGGACGCTCGAACTCGTCGACGTCCCCTCGGAGAGCCGCCACGAGAGCGCTGCGATGGAGCTCGTGCGGAGCCTTCTCCCCGGCGAGCCGCTCTACGACGACGGCGAGGCGATCGTCTGGGGAGACGCCGCGGCGGCCGTCGCCCTCGCGGGGCATGTCGACACGGTGCCGGCGCAGGAGAACCTCCCGGGTCGGGTCGCCGACGGCGCCGTGCATGGTCTCGGCGCGAGCGACATGAAGGGCGGCGTGGCGGTGATGCTCGAGCTCGCACGAGCCGGCGTCCCGGCCCGCTACGTCTTCTTCACGCGGGAGGAGGTCCCGCTCGAGGAGAGCCCGCTGCCCGCCGCCTTCGCGAGCGGGGTGCTCTCGGGTACCGAGCTCGCCGTCGTGCTGGAGCCGACCGACGGGATCCTCCACGCCGGCTGCCTCGGGAACCTGCAGGCCCGGGTCGAGTTCCACGGGGAGAGCGCACATTCCGCTCGGCCGTGGACCGGGCGCAACGCGATTCACGAGCTGGTGGACGGTCTCGCGCCGCTTGCGCGCCTCGAGCCGCGCGACGTCGAGCTCGACGGCCTGGTCTATCGCGAGGTCGTCAGCGCGGTGCGCGTCGAGGGCGGGATCGCGGCGAACGTCGTGCCGGCACGGGCCGCCGGAGAGCTCAACTTCCGCTACGCGCCGGGCCGCACGCGCGTGGAGGCGGAGGCGCGGCTGCGCGAGCTCGTCCCCGGCGGCGAGCTGCACGTCCTCTACAACTCCCCGTCGGCGCCGCCGGCGCTCGGCAACCGGCTCGTCGAGCGCCTGCGCGAGCTCGTGCCGGACGTGGCGCCGAAGCAAGCGTGGACTCCGGTGGCGCAGTTCGCGGAGCAGGGCATCGACGGGATCAACTACGGCCCCGGCGCGACGGCCTACGCACACCGGCAGGACGAGCAGATCCCGATCGCGAACCTGCACGCGGTGTACGAGACCCTGGCTAGGTTCCTCTCCTCCATTTCCCAGTAAGGGATTGTGTGGCGCCCCTGTTCGGTCAATGATTTCGCCTATGCGGCGTCGTTGCATGGTCGGCATTGGTCTCTCAACGCTCACGGCCTTCGCTCTGGCCCTTGTCTTCGTCGGCGGCTCGTCTGCACTAACGAGAGCTGGCAGGACCGCTAAGCGGGCGAGTATGGGCGTGCCGAAGCTGGGCGCGATCATCCCGCGTCGTCTTCCGCCGTTCGTCGTTTACGACGCCTTCGATTACGCGAACGGCCAGAACATCTCCGGGCTTTGGGGGGTCAAGTCCGACGGCTCAGATCCACAGGAACTGAGCCCTTCCGACCCGAGCGCGATCGAGCCGTCATGGTCGCCCAACGGCAGGAGGATCCTGTACAGCACGGGTTGTGTCATCTGGGTGATGAACCCGTTCGGTGTCGTTGCACTTCCGCTCATTGCGACGGGCGCTGACTGTAGGTACGGCGGTGTGGGGGCGCCGCGCTGGGGTCCGCGCGGCCGGAGGATCGTGTACACCTCGGGCGCTGGGCCGATGATCCACATCGCGAACGCAGACGGCTCGCATGGTCATCGCGTTCCACACACGCAAGGGGCGAGTGATGTGTCCTTCTCGCCCGACGGCCGCTACATCATGTTCGACGTCCGCCAAGGGGGAGGATTTCGGGGGCACCTCTACGTGATTCGGCCTAACGGCACCGGCCTTCGCGAGATCAACGCGCGCTATACGGGAGTAGACCCTAGTTGGTCGCCAGACGGAACGCGCATCACATATGCCTGCGCCTTCTATCGAAACCCGGTCCCGCCAGCATCCGGCCCGGTCGTGCAAGTTCCGTTTCCAGTGCCGCATGCCGTCTGCGAAATCTCGCGAGCCCATCCGAGGCCACGCACACTCACATCGGTGCCTTCAGGGGACGAGATCGGCAGTCAGACCTGGAGCGCAGACGGAAAGACCATCCTGCTCACAATCTCGGGGCCGTACGACGCCACGTCGCAAATCGCAGTGCTGTCCCCCTTCGGCGGCACGCCTGTCGAGATCACCCACACCGGCTACAACTCGGATCCCGACTGGTAACCGTCGGATACTTTCAGTCACTCGGCGCCACGCGCCGCCACCCCTCCTGATAACTCTGGCTAGGTTCCTCGCATGATCAACCCTGTCCTCAACGAAATGCCCGTGTATCCGTTCACGCGGCTGGAGGAGGAGCGGCAGCGGCTCCTGGCTGCCGGCGTCGAGGTGATCGACTTCGGCAAGGGCGATCCGAACGAGCCGACCGACCCCATGATCCGGCAAGCGCTCGTCGAGGCGTTGCCGGAGCGTGCGCCGTATCCGCTCGCGCAGGGCCTGCCCGAGCTACGCGAGGCGGCGGCGGGCTGGGTCGAGCGGCGCTTCGGCGTTTCTCTCGATCCCGACCGCGAGATCGTCCCGACGTACGGCTCGAAGGAGGCGATCTTCTCGCTGGCACAGGTGCTCGGAACCGAGGGCCGTGTCGTGGCGTTCGGCGAGCCGGCATACCCGGTGTACGAGCGCGGCGCGCTCTTCGCCGGCGCGCGAATACAGGCGCTGCCGCTGCGCCGGGAGAACGGCTTCCTGCCGGATCTCGACGAGCTCGACGACGACGTCGCGCTTCTCTGGGTCAACTATCCGCACAACCCGACCGGCGCGGTGGCCCCGCGGGAGTTCTACGACGAGCTCGCCGAGGCCGCCGACCGTCACGACTTCGTCATCGCCTCCGACGAGGCGTACACGGAGCTCTGGTTCGACGAGCCGCCGCCGTCAGCGCTGCAGGCCGTCGACCGCTCGCGCGTCGTCGTCTTCCAGACGTTGAGCAAGCGGTCGTCGATGACGGGCTATCGCTCCGGGTTCGTGGCGGGCCCGCCGGAGATCGTGGCCGCGCTCAAGGCGTACCGCCCGACGGTGGGGACGGCGCCCCAGGAGTTCGTGCAGCGAGCCTCCGCCGTCGCGTGGAACGACGAACGCCACGTCGAGGAGACGCGCGCGCGTTATCGCGCGAAGCGGGACGTCCTGGTGCCCGCGATCGAAAGCCAGGGCTGGGAGATCGTCGCGAGCGAGGCGACGATGTACCTTTGGGTGGTCGGCCCGGATCCCGGTGCGTTGCTCGAGCGGGGGATCATCGCGTCTCCGGGCGAGATGTTCGGCCCCACCGGCGAGGGCTACGTCCGCTTCGCGCTCGTCCCAACGCTCGAGGAGTGCGAGCGGGCGGCGAAGATCCTGCGGGGGCTCGCATGATGGACGTCGAGGCGACGATCGCGGCGCTCGACCGCGGCGAGCTGCGGGTCGCGGAGAAGGTCGACGGGGATTGGCGCGTGAACGAGGAGGCGAAGACCGCGATCCTCGAGTACTTCCGCGTGCGGAAGGTCGAGCCGATCGAGGTCGGCCCGTTCGAGTACCTGGACAAGATCCCGCTCAAGCACGACCATGCCGAACGCGGAGTGCGGGTTGTGCCTCCGGCCACGGCGCGCTACGGGTCGTTCCTCTCCCCCGGCGTCATCCTGATGCCGAGCTACGTCAACATCGGCGCCTGGGTCGGCCCGAACACGATGGTCGACACGTGGGCCACGGTCGGCTCGTGCGCCCAGATCGGAGCCGACGTGCACCTCGCCGGAGGCGTCGGCGTGGGAGGCGTGCTCGAGCCCGTGCAGGCGCGGCCGGTGATCGTCGAGGACGGGGCCTTCATCGGGTCCCGGTGCATCCTCACCGAGGGCGTCGTGATCGGTGAGCGCGCGGTGCTGGCGCCGAATGTCTCGTTGACTGGCTCGGTTCCGGTGATCGACGTGACGGGACCCGAGCCGGTCGAGCACCGAGGCTACGTGCCGCCGCGCGCGGTCGTCGTGCCGGGCACCCGTCCGAAGGAATTTCCTGCGGGGACCTATGAGGTGGCGTGTGCCCTCGTGGTCGGTTGGCGGAGCGCGCAGACCGACCTCAAGACGAGCCTGAACGACGTGTTGCGCGAGTTCGAGATCGGCACCTGAGCGGCTCGCCCACGTTTTGAGACCCTCGGGCGAGCGCTCCAACCCCCACCCAAAGGGTGGGGTAGCTCCCTCCGCCCTCGGAGGCGAGGATAACGCGGAAGCTGTTACGCGTCCGTCGCGGTTTCCCGGCCTGCGCCCGGCAATTCGTCGAGCCGCTCCGCGGGCCCTATGAGCCAGGCACGGCCGCCGGCGAGTCGTACCCGCAGGTCGCCGCCGGGGAAGTGCACGACCACCTCACCGTCTCCGTGGGTCGCGGCCGCCACCGCGACCGCGCTCGTCCCCGACGCCGCCGTCTCCCCCACGCCCCGTTCCCACACGCGTGCGGTGACCTCCCCCGGCCGGTCGACACGCACCACCTGCACGTTCGTCCGCTCTGGAAAGCGCGGATGTGCCTCGAGCCGCGGGCCGAGCTCCCCGATGCGCGCGGGGTCGCCGACGACGACCGCGTGAGGATTGGCGACCGAGACCGGTTTCAGCTCGATGCCGTCCACCGTCTCGGTTGCGCCGACCTCGACCTGGCCGAGCTCCGACTCGTAGAGGCCAGCCTCCGTCAGGCGCACGGCCACGGCACGCGTCCCGACGTGCACGCGAGCCTCGTCCGAGCCGGTGCGGCTCATGAGCCACGCAGCTGCGATCCGCGTCCCGTTGCCGGACATCTCGGCCCGGGAGCCGTCCGGATTGAGGATGCCGATCGTGACGTCGTCGCCTGCCACGGAGAGCACCTCGATAGCCCCGTCCGTGCCGGACAGGTCGAGGCCGTCCGCCGGCCCTTCATGGACGAGGTAGACGTTTCCGTGTGCGTGCCAGCGCGACGATCTCAGCAGCGGTCTCCTCCGGCGGCCGGTCGGCCGCGACGATAACGAGCCCCTCGAGGCGCCGCAGCCACTTACGCTGATACGCCGCGTACCGGCGCGTGCGTGCGCTCAGTGCCTCGATCGCCTCTTCCGGCGGCAGCGTCGCGACTTCGTGGAGGCCGATGATCTTCCGTGCGGTGACGGACGGCTCGGCGAGCAGCGCCTCGTGCACCTCCTTTTCGACGCCGGCTTCGAACATGCGTCTCGTGCGCTCGGCGATTCGCCGGTCGAGCTCGGTCTTGGGCACGTCGAGCCCCACGAGCAGCGTCGGATGCCGCCACGCGCCACCGAACAGTGCTTCCCGCCGCGGGACGAGGGACTCACCCGCCTTCGCGAGCTCGAGAGCCCGGACAACGCGTCGTCGGTCGTTGGGGTGCACTCGTGCCGCCGCTGCGGCGTCGAGCTCGGCCAGCCGGGCGTGGGCCGGCGCCGCGCCGGCTTCGTCGTAGAGCCGCTCCCAGCGCTCGCGCGCGCCGGGCGCGGGCGCGGCAGGCAGGTCGAGCTCCGAGAGCGCGGCGCGGAAGTAGAGGCCGGTGCCTCCTACGACGAGCGGCGTTCTGCCTGCGGCGAGGATCTCGTCCACAGCGGCGTGCGCGAGCGGCGCGTACTCGCCCACCGACGCGACGTGGGAGAGCGGCCAGATCCCGACGAGCCGCTCCGGATGAGGCGACCGGTTCGTGAGAATCGGGAGGCCGTCGTAGACCTGCATCGCATCGGCCGAGACGACCTCTGCTGGAAGAAGCTCCGTAAGCGCCGCCGCGACATCCGACTTGCCGCTCGCGGTGGGCCCGAAGAGCCCGATGACGAGCACGGCCTCAGGCCACGGCGAGCGTGAGCTGCGCGCCGGCGAGCGTCGTCGAGGTGGCGCTCGCGATCGTGATCGGGACGAGCTCCCCGGGAGCGGCGTCGCCCTTGAAGTTGACCGTGGTGTTCCGTCGCGTGCGACCGCGAAGGAGCTCCGGCTCGGTGCGGCTCCTGCCCTCGACGAGCACTTCCTCGACCATCCCCACCCGCATCGCGTTTCGCTCCGCTGCGACCCGTTGCACGACGTCGACGAGCCGCTCGATGCGCTCGCGCTTCAGCTCCTCGGGCACCTGATGCGGCATCGCAGCCGCCTCCGTGCCCGCGCGCGGCGAGTACACGAACGTGAAGGCGCCTTCGAAGCCGACCTCCTCCACGACCGCCAGCGTCTCGGTGAAGTCGTCCTCCGTCTCGCCCGGGAAGCCGACGATGATGTCCGTCGTGAGGGCGAGGTCGGGGATCGCCTCGCGCAGTTCCCCGACGAGGCGTAGGTACCGCTCGCGGGAGTACGTCCTCCGCATCGCCTTCAGGATCCGGCTCGATCCCGACTGCAGCGGCAGATGCGCGTGCTCGCAAACCGCGGCGCACTCCGCCATCGCAGTGATGACGTCGCGACGGAAGTCCTTGGGGTGCGGGCTCGTGAAGCGAATGCGCTCGATACCCGGCACCGCGTCGATCGCGCGCAGCAGCTCGGCGAAGCTCGAGCCGACGTCGCGGCCGTACGAGTTCACATTCTGTCCGAGCAGCGTGACCTCGCGGACGCCCTCCGTGGCGAGCCGTTCGACCTCAGCGAGGACCTCGCCGGGACGCCGCGAGGTCTCGCGGCCGCGGACGGCCGGGACGATGCAGTACGAGCAGACCGAGTTGCAGCCCATCGAGACCTGCACCCAGGCTTGGAACCGCCGCTCGCGGCGAGCCGGGAGCCCTGCAGCGAACGCTCGCTCCTCGCCGGTGCCGAACGCGGCGCGCGCGACGCCCTCGCCGCCTGCGCCGAGCCAGGTGCCGAGATGCGAGATCGTGCCGGGCCCGAACGCGACGTCGACGTCCGGATAGAGCGCGAACAACCGCTCCCGCTGCGCCTCCGCGTAGCAGCCGCCGACGGCGATCACCGTGCCCGGGCGCTCGCGCTTAAGCTTGGCCGCGTTGCCCATGTGCGCGGCGAAGCGCGTGTCGGGCTTCTCGCGAATCGTGCACGTGTTGAGGACGATCACGTCCGCCTGCTCCTGCGAGGGGGCCTCGCCGAGCCCGAGCTCCTCGAGCAGGCCTTTGATCCGCTCGGAATCGTGGGCGTTCATCTGACACCCGAACGTGGTGACGTAGTACGTCTTCCCGTATGCGAGCTGCAGGTCGCCCATGACGCCGAAGCACGATAGCGAGGAGAGGGCGCGGTAACCCGGAGGGCCCGGGAGGGCCGCGGCTCGAGGCCGCGACCCTCCCACGTCATTCGGTCAGTAGCCCGGCACCGCCCAGACGGGCGCTGGGTTCTGCCACTGGCTCTGATGCGTCCTTGCGTCGTTCGTGACGCCGGTCGCGGCGTTCGAACCCGCCATCTGCGACGCGTCGCTCGAGCCGCCGTAGATGTCCCCGCCGGCGGTCGAGTCCGGAGCGTTCGAGTTGACGGCGTTCTGGTTGCTCACCGCGAAGCCGGCAGCCCACTGTTTCGTGTCGGCGAACTGTCCGGCGAGCTGAAAGCCGCCGTTTCCACCGCACCCGGCGGAGCAGCCGCCCTTCGGCTGCTCGTACCCGTTACCACCGCCGCAACCACAGGTCATGGCGGGGCCGCCCAGGTTCTGGTTGAGCGTCTGATCCTGGTAGGTCTTCGCGTCGTTGGAGACGTTCGTCGTCGCGGTCGAGGTCGCCGTCTGGGAGGCCGTGCTCGGCCCCGACCAGACGTCCCCGCCCGCGATCGCAACGGGTGCGTTTCCGTTGACCGCGTTCTGGTTGCTATAGGACAGACCAAGTGCCGCCTGCTCGGTGTCGGCCTTCTGCACCCCGAGCTGGAAGCCACCAGCGCCGCCGCAACCGGCCACACAGGATGAGCCGCCGATGTTCTGGTTCAGCGTCTGATCCTGATGCGTCTTGGCGTCGTTGGAGACGTTCGTCGTCGCGGTCGAGTTCGCCGTCTGGGAGGCCGTGCTCGGCCCTGACCAGACGTCCCCGCCCGCAACCGACACGGGCGCGTTCGCATTGACCGCGTTCTGGTCGCTCTTCGCGGCTCCGACGGCGAACTGCTGGGTCTGAGCGTCCTGGATCCCGGCCTGGAATCCGCCCGCACCGCCGCAGCCGGCCACGCACGACGAGCCGCCGATGTTCTGGTTCTGCGTCTGGTCCTGGTGCGTCTTGGCGTCGTTGGAGACGTTCGTCGTTGCGGTCGAGCTCGCCGTCTGCGTCGCCGAGCTCGGACCGGAGTTGACATCGCCACCCGCGACCGACACCGGGACGTTCGCATTGACGGCGGTCTGGTCGCTCTTCGCGGCCCCGGCGGCCACCTGCGTCGTGCCCGCATTCTGCACGCCGGCCTGGTAGCCGCCCGCGCCTCCGCAGCCGGCCTGGCAGGACGAGCCGCCGATGTTCTGGTTCTGCGTCTGGTCCTGGTGCGTCTTGGCGTCGTTGGAGACGTTCGTCGTTGCGGTCGAGCTCGCCGTCTGCGTCGCCGAGCTCGGACC
Source organism: Gaiellaceae bacterium (assembly GCA_035653435.1). GTDB lineage: Bacteria > Actinomycetota > Thermoleophilia > Gaiellales > Gaiellaceae > Palsa-739. Next base: position 94,871 of record DASRBY010000047.1, on the reverse strand, counting down.
GGAGTTGACATCGCCGCCCGCAATCGAGACGGGCACGTTCGCGTTCACTGCGTTCTGGTCGCTCTTCGAGCCGCCGATGGCCACCTGCTGCGTCTGGGCGTTCTGGATCCCGGCCTGGAATCCGCCCGCGCCGCCGCAGCCGGCCTGACAGCCGGAGCTTCCGAGGGTCTGATTGTTGGTCTGGTTCTGGTTCGTATTCGCTGTGTTCGCCACGTTGGTCGTGGCGGTCGACGTCGCCGTCTGGGTCGCCGAGCTCGGGCCCGCGTTCACGTTCCCACCGGCGATCGAGACCGGCACATTCGCGTTGACGGCGTTCTGGCCCGAGACCGAGGCCCCGAGCGCTGCCTGGCCGGTGGTCGCTCCCTGCAGCGCCGCTTGTGCGGCGCCCCCGCCACCGGAGGCCAGCGCTTGGGCAGGGGCCGCTAAGGCCACCAGCACTACCGCCACGCTCACTAGCTTGGCCTTCATCTCCTTCTCCTTGTTGTCGGGTTTCGACAGACCACGCGTCGTCGCAGAACGACGCGCACGTAGGCCGGAGACGAGGTCAGCCCGGATGCCAGGGGGGAAGTGCAAGGCGTCTCGGCTTCCGGAAGGCCGATCGCGGAAGCAGACGAGACAGAAACTCGAAGAGGATGACCAACAGCCCCGCGCCGAGGGCGGCAAGGAGCAGCGGCGGCGACGACCCCGAACCACTTCCTTCCGCCGTCCCGCCCAGGCCTGGCGGAGGTGTGGGAAGCGGTAGTGGGCGGCGCGGTGCAGCACCTTCACCGCGGTCGTGGGACCCGGCGACGCGGCCGCGGACGGTCGTGCGCACCGACGCGCGGGCGATTGCCCGTGCGCTGCTCGCGACGTGCTCGGTCCAGGGCCGGCTCGGCGCCGGGCTCGGACGGGCGCGCGCCCCCGCGCGGCGGCGGTGTGGGTGCGCCGCACGACGCGGCGGCGCAGTCCTTGCCGCCAGCGGAGGCGTCGGCGCAGCAGCTACCGGACTAGCCGTCGATGCCTTCGCCGCGGCCGCGATGACCTTCGAGACGGTCTTCGTCACCTGCGCCTCGGCGCTCGCCACACTCGCGGGAACCGACGCTTGTGCACTCATAGGCGCCGCGGTGGCCGCGCGCGAGGCGGCCGCGACCGCCTGCGAAGCCAGCGTCTGCGCCTCGGCCCCGGCGGCCCCGGCCTGCTGGAGCAACTTCTGGGCGGTGGTCGGACCGGGATCCGAGCGCGCTATCGCCGGAGCGGCGAGGACGCCGAGCGCGACCGCAGCGACGAGGACGCAGATGCGCACACAGCCATGATCGGTCCGCCCCACGCCCGCCGCCACCGGCCACCCGGGGGATCCTCGTCCCCCCGGCCGGGGGGTTCTCAGAGGGTCTTTCCCGCCAGCGGCGCTTCCAGGAGCCCGCGCCGCCCGGCTTCGACGGCGGCCTCGACCCGGCTGCCAACCTCGAGCTTGCGCATTGCGTTGCTGAGGTACTCCTTGACCGTATGCCGGCTTAGGTAGAGCCGCTTGCCGATCTCGCGATTCGTACAGCCCTCTGCGGCAAGCCGCACGATCTTCAGCTCCTGCTCGGTCAGCGGCGGTCGCACGCTTTGCTGCTGGGCGCGGAACAGCGCCGCTGCCGCAGCCGCGTCTACTACCTGCTCTCCGGCGGCAACCCGCCGCAGAACATCGGGCAGATTGGCGTCGACCGTCTCCTTGAGCAGGAAGGCGCGCGCACCGGCGAGGGCCGCGTCGAGGACCTCTTCATCGTCGACGGCGTCGGCCAGGACGACCGTGGCGGTTCCGGGCGACCGGTCCGCGATCGCGCCGCAGGCGGCGGCGAGGGCGTGCTCGGCTGCCGAGGCACCCAGGATCGCGATTTCCGGACGCAGCCGCTCAGCCTCGGCCACCGCCTCTGCAGCGTCGCCCACTTCTGCCACCACGTCGAAATCGTCCGCCCGCAGCCACGACCGCAGCCCTGCGCGAACGACGGGCTGCCGGTCGGCGACAAGCGCTGAAATCGGCGCGTGATTCGTCCACTCGGGCGAGGTCTTTCGTCCAGAAGTCATCGCGGCGGACGCCGGGATGGGACCTGGCGGGGCACCATGGCCCGACGGACGAGAGCGAAGGCCGCCATGGCGGCGGCGAGCACCAGCAACGTGAGCAGGACCGGGCGCGAGACGTCTGCCGCCCCGGCTGCGTTTGCAGCAGGAGGCGCTTGCGGCAAGATCGGCGACAGCGCCTGCACTGCGCCCCGTGCGATCCTGCTCAGCGTCGACTGGTGGTGCGTGTGGGCGCGGGCCGGCGTCCCGGCCGGGTGCCGGTGGGCCGGCCGCATCCCCACCGGGTCGAGAGTCCGCGCTGCCGAGTCGACTTCGGCCGTCGCGAAGGGCTGCCGATCCACGCGGGAATGCTGCGGTGAACGTGCCGCGCCCGCACGGCGTGCCTGCGGCTGCACAGCCGGTTTGGGCGCGGCCACCTGTTGAGCGGTATTGCTCGTGTTCGTTCCGCTCGAGGCTCCGAGGACTCCGTTCGTCTGAGACACCGCTCCGTTTGAGCCCGCGCTGTCGACTCGGACGGTGATCACGTAGTTTCCGGCGGCGTCCTGAGTGGCGGTCGCCGTAGGGGTTGCCTGCTGCGAGGTCGACGCCGCGGCGGAACCGCCGCTTTGCGCCGTCGACGCGTCGTTCGCCGCGATCGACGGCGCGACGGCGACGTTCTGCTGCGTGATCGGCCCGTTGTTGCCTGGGCTGTTCACGCGCACGATCACGACCAGGTTCACCGGCTGCTGCTGCGTCGCGGTCGCTGTCGAGGCGGCGCTCTGAGCTGTCGTCGCCGTGGCGACAGGTTCCGCCGCAGGGATCTCTGCGGAAGCTGCCGGAGCCCCCGTGGAAGTCGGCGCGTCGAACGAGGATGCCGAGGCGACCGGCGCGTTCGCGGCAGCCGGCGCGGGCCCTGCGAGGGCCGTTGGCGCCAGGAAGCCACACCCGGCCACTGCGACGAGGCCAGCCGCTGCGCGCTGCCAGGCGGATCCTCCAAGCGAAAATACGCGGCTCGAGCTCGACGTCAAAGCGAAATCACCGTAACATATAGACGTGCGTTCTGCAACCGACTATTTCTCACAACTATCACTTCTCAATGTCGGCTCAGATGCGCTGGCTGTGCTCCGGTCTTTTTCTGTTCCATTTCCTCGACCAATTACAGTGGACGTTACGCGGTTCCCAGTGGACGATTCGCCGAAGGCGGCGCCGCACGTGCGGCTCCGCTTCCACCCCACGTGCAAACCGGCGCTTGCAGGGCGCGTGAAAAGGCGTCGTAGGCTCCGGGGGCTGTTCGATTTGCGTTTCCTGCGCTATCGTCAGTGGACACGTGCCGTCGCGGGGAGGATGGTCGTGCCACAACGCGTCACGAGCGGGAAACCGCAGTTGAAATCGGCTCAAAGGCGAGCGCTTCTCGCACTCGAGTCGGAGCCTGGCGCGTCCCTGACGAGAAGCGAGTACGAGCGCCTGACAGGCGTCGGGCGCTCCCAAGCGGCGTACGACCTGTCGGAGCTGGTCTCGGCGGGCCTGTTCGTACGGGTCGGCGGCGGGCGGTCAACCCGCTATGTCCTCGCTCACGAGCCCGCCTCCAAACGGCACTGGACTCCCGATCGCATTCGTCGCGAGCTCGAGACCTTTTGCGCTCACAGGAGCGCCTGGCCGACGGCCAACGAGTTCAAGTCCGCGGGACGCGGCGACCTCTACGTGGCCGCAAGCCGCTATGGGGGCATCGCCCACTGGGCCGAAGAGCTCGGGCTCCCCCGCCTCGACCGTTCGCACACGGCTCTGACGACCCGCGCGCCACTCCGCAACCGCCTCGCATGGGGCTTCGCCGGCGCCTTGGCTGCGGGCTCCCTCGCCGCCGCGGCCCTCGCGGGCGTCGTTGCGATCCACCACTTCGGAACAAGCCCGAAGGCCGGCGCGGAGGCAGCGGCGGGCCTGCAGTCATCCTCCTGGATCGTCCACCCCTGGCTCGATGCCCCGCGCGGCGGCGCGACCCGAGCTTCGGCCTCGGCCCGACACTCCCACGCCGTGACGCGAAGGCACGTCACGACGCACGTCACAACGCCCCGTCAGACCTTCGTCTCCGAGCCCACGCAGGCCGTCTCGTCGGCGCACCCGCCGGCGGCGACCAGCGGGACACCTGCCGCCACGGCGGCGCAAGGCAACGGTCCTGCCCCACTTCCGGCCCCGACCGGTGGCTCGGCTCCGGGCCCGTTGAAGGCACCGGGGCGATGACGCGTCGCGCTTCGATTGCCGCCGTCGGACTCGCGTGCTTCCTACTGTTCGCGGCGTCTGCAGCAGCATCGCTTCCGACGATCACCTACACGATCGACGGGATCTCCGGCACCAACGGCTGGTATCGCGGAAGCGTCAACGGCAACAATGTGGCTCTTCACTGGTCGGTGTCGAGCGATGCCACCCAGACCACCTGCTTGGCGGTCGTCAATATCCCCGGACCGACGACCGGCACGACCGAGAGCTGCTCCGCGACGAACAACTCCGGCACCGCGACGGTGGTGACGCCTCCGATCAAGGTGGATGCCACGCCGCCGACCGGAGTCGCGGCCAGCTTCTCGCGCAAACCGGACTTCCATGGTTGGTACAACCACCCAGTCGCGATCAGCTGGAGCGGTACGGACGCCACGTCGGGCATCGCGAGCTGCTCTTCGATGACCTACAGCGGCCCCGAGAACGGAGCCGCGACGGTCGACGGAGGCTGCACAGACATGGCGGGCAATACCGCCGATGACCCGGTCCAGCTCGCATACGACGGAACCCCGCCGGTGTTGAGTGCGGTCAGCGAGCGGAGCACCGCCGGCGCCAACGTCCTGCACTGGACCTCGTCGAGCGCCTCCGACCGCGTCGTCGTCCGTCGGACGAGCCGTGGCAGCAAGTCGCATCCGAGGGTCTTCGACGGCCACGGCGACGGGTTCGCCGACAAGAAGATCCGTCCCGGCGCACAGTACGTGTACTTGGTGCACTCGGTCGACCAGGCGGGGAACTCCTCGAGCGTCGTCACCGTGACCGGTCTGCCGAAGGTCCTGACGTTGCAAGAGACGGGCTACGTGCCGCGCGCGGCCCCGAACCCGATCCTCCGCTGGGGACGCTTCCGCGGTGCCGCCTACTACAACGTGCAGCTGTTCCGTGGGTCCAGGCGAATCTACGCAGCGTGGCCGACCGCACATCAGGTGGGTTTGCGGACCACCTGGAAGTGGGCCGGGCGCCGCTTCCGCCTGACGCCGGGGCGATACCGCTGGTACGTATGGGCCGGCCTGGGGCCGCGCACGCTGGCGCGCTACCGCGCCGTCGGCAGCGCGACCTTCATCGTGCCGCGCCACTGATCGGGGGCCTTCTTACTCGGGCCCGGCGTCCCTCGGCCGCCGACCCCGCCCCAGTCAGGAGTGTCGTCCCAGGCGTTCGACGTCAGACAGCCTGGATCGGCGAGTCGGCTGTCGCGGGCCGGTCTACGTGATTCGCGACGTGGTTCTTCGCGACGTCGACCGACCGGCTCTCGCGGATGACCGTCACCTTCACCTGGCCCGGGTACTCGAGGCGGTCCTCGATCTCGCGCGCGATCTCGTGGGCGAGGAGCGCCGCCTCGTCGTCGTCGACGTCGCCCGGGCTGACGATGACCCTGATCTCGCGGCCGGCCTGAAGCGCATAGACCTTCTCGACGCCCGGCTTCGAGGCGGCGAGCTCCTCGAGTGCCTCCAGCCGCTTGATGTACTGCCCGAGGCTCTCGCCGCGCGCCCCCGGCCGGCTCGCCGAGACGGCGTCCGCCGCGATCAGAAGCACCGCTTCCACCGTTTGCGGCTGCACCTCGTAGTGGTGTGCCTCGATGGCGTGCACCACGCCCTGCGGCTCGCCGTACCGCCGCGCGAGCTGGGCGGAGATGAGCGCATGCGAGCCCTCCACCTCGTGCGTCATAGCCTTGCCGATGTCGTGGAGCATGGCCGCGCGCTTTGCCGTCTGGACGCTCGCGCCGAGCTCGGTCGCCATGATTCCCGCGAGGTGCACGACCTCGAGCGTGTGCTTGAGGACGTTCTGGCCGTAGCTCGTCCGGAACCGGAGCCGACCGAGGATGTGGACGATCTCGTCCGGGAACGGGCCGCAGTTGGCCTCGAAGACCGCCTGCTCCCCGGCTTGGCGGACGACCTCCTCCACCTCGGCCTTCGACTCGTAGTACGTCTCCTCGATCCGCGCCGGGTGGATCCTCCCGTCTTCGAGGAGCTTCGTGACCGTCAGGCGCGCCACCTCGCGCCGGAGTCCGTCGAACGACGAGAGCACGACGGCATGAGGCGTGTCGTCGACGATGAAGTCGACCCCCGTGAGGTGCTCGAGCGCACGGATGTTGCGGCCCTCCCGCCCGATGATCCTTCCCTTCATGTCGTCGGACGGCAGCTCGACCACGGTCACGGTCGTCTCGGCGGTGTGAGTCGCGGCGACTCGCTGAAGCGCGTCGGCCACGAGGTTCCGCGCGCGGCGCTTCGACTCTGCCCGGGCCTCTTCCTCGAGAGACCTGACGCGACGCGCAAGCTCGTGTCGTGTCTGCTCCTCGCCCCGGTCGAGCAGCACTGCCCTTGCCTCGGCCTGCGTCAGGCCCGCCAGCCGTTCGAGCTCGGCGAGCTGTGCGTTCTTCGTCTCCTTCAACTCGTCCTGGAGCCGGCGGATGTGCTCTTCCCGGTCGGCGAGCCCCTGGTCGCGGCGTGTGAGCTCCTCGAGCTTCTTCTCGACCTCGAGCTCCTTCGCGAGGACGCGTTCCTCGATCTTCAGGACCTGTGCCCGCCGGTCCGTGAGCTCCGCGTCGATCTCGCTTCGCAGCCTTACGGCCTGCTCGCGAGCCTCGACGTGCGCCTCCCGCCGCACTGCCTCGCTCTCACGCCGCGCGTCGTCGAGCAGCTGATCGCGGATCCGGCGAGCCTTGGCTACTCCGGTCGTGCCGAAGACCGAGACCGCGAGCAGGGCGAGCGCCACCCCTCCGGCAATCCCGATGGCGATTCCGATCCCGATCAGCACGTGCTCGGCTCCTCGGTCGGGGTTCCAGCCGCCTGGGGCGGCACGTCCCATCCGGCGCCGCGCCTACGCGGCAGCTATCCGAGAGCCTTCTCCGGCAGGCTGAGCCCGCCGAACGTCGCTGCGCTAGCTCGCGCGCGGCCTCCGAGTCGTCGGACGTGAGCGGTCGATCATCGGATTCGGTTTCGGAAAAGCTGCTTTTGCAGGGAAAACATCGAATGGAATGCCTTGGCATCCTATCGCGTTTCACGCCTCCTGTGCAAACGCCGATGCGACCTCGTTCAGCGTGTCGCGTGAGAAGCCGCGCGAGGCAAGGCGCCGTAGAAGCGGCGGGGTGACTTGCTTGCCGGCGAGCAGGCGGCGGACGCGAATGTCCTCGGGCTCGAGAGCAGTCACGGCATCGGCGGCCGCCTCCGCTCCGATCAGGCGCCGCCGCAAGTCGGCGCGGATCGCGGCATCGCCGTACCCGCGGCGAGCGAGCAGCTCTGCCCGACGTTCCGCGAGACGTGCGTCGTCGACGAGGCCCGCCCGGTCGAGGGTGGCGAGGGCCTCTTCGCGGGCCACGCCGGAATGCCCGGCACGGGCCAGCCGCTGCTCGAGCTCGCCTCGGGATCGCCCGCTCGTGGCGAGCGTCCGCGTCGCCTGGGCCAGGGCTCGCGCACGGCGAACCTCGCGCGCAAGCTCTCGGGCCGTGTGGCGATCCAACCCGCGCCCGACCGAAAGTCCCGCCCGCACGACGGCCTCTGCCGGCAGCACACGCCACGGCCGGCCGTCGAGCTCGATCGCCACGCGGCCGCGCTTCCGCTCGCCCAGGCCGGTGACGGTCGGCGTCACACGTCTGCTTCGGCCGCCGCGAGGGCCTCCGCCGCCACCTCCGCCTTGCCGTTCGAGGCCGCCGACTCCTCGGCGGCGATCGGCAGAAGCCGCGCGGACGCGACCTGGTCGGTACCGAGCTCCACCTGGATCTGCTGCAGGATCTGCTGCGTCACGTCCGGGTGCTCACGCAAGAAGGCCGTCGCGTTCTGGCGCCCCTGGCCGAGCCGCTCGTCGCCGAAGCTGAAGTACGAACCCGACTTCGTGAGGATCTTCCGGTCGAGCGCCGAGTCGAGCACCGTGCCCTCCCACGAGATGCCGGAGCCGTAGATGATGTCGAACTCCGCCTGCTTGAAGGGCGGCGCGACCTTGTTCTTCACGACCTTGACGCGAACGCGGTTGCCGAACGCCTCGACGCCCTCCTTCAGCGTCTCGATCCTGCGGATGTCGAGCCGCACCGACGAGTAGAACTTCAGCGCGCGACCGCCCGGCGTCGTCTCGGGGTTCCCGAACATGACGCCGATCTTCTCGCGCAGCTGGTTCGTGAAGATGCAGATCGTGTCGGTGCGGTTGAGCGTGCCGGCGAGCTTGCGTAGCGCCTGGCTCATGAGCCGCGCCTGGAGGCCGACGTGGGAGTCGCCCATCTCGCCCTCGATCTCGGCCTTCGGCGTCAGGGCCGCGACCGAGTCGACCGCGACGATGTCGAGAGCGCCCGAGCGGATGAGCAGCTCGGCGATCTCGAGCGCCTGTTCGCCCGTGTCGGGCTGCGAGACGAGAAGGTTGTCGATGTCGACGCCGATCCGCTTCGCGTACGCCGGATCCATCGCGTGCTCGGCATCGATGAAGGCGCAGATGCCGCCTCGTCGCTGCGCCTCGGCGATCACGTGGTAGACGAGGGTCGTCTTGCCGGAGGACTCGGGCCCGAAGATCTCGACGATCCGCCCGCGCGGCAGGCCGCCGATGCCCAGTGCGAGGTCGAGCGCGAGCGAACCCGTGGAGACGGCGCCGACCGAGACCGCGGCGCGGTCGCTCATCTTCATGACCGAGCCCTTGCCGAACTGCCGCTCGATCTGGCCGAGCGCCACGTCGAGTGCTTCGTGCTTGTCCACCTCTCAGCCTCCTAGAGCGACAGATTCCAAGACTTCGTACCGCGCCCCGCCGGGGTGCAGCCGGGATAGGTAAGCAGCCGCGTCGGACGGAACGAATGTTCGTGCCGGCGGCGGCTCGATCCGCAGCCGGGGCCGTCGAAGGCCCCGCTCCGACGCCGGCGGAGCCGGCGCCTCCGCTCCTCGACGTGCTCGGTCGAGCCTCCGCACGTTCCACCGCGCCACCGTGAGATGCGGCAGCCAGGGACGGCCCTCGCGGCGGTAGACGCCCAGGCGCTCCAACCGCTCCTGGACGTCTCCGGCGAGCATGGCCGCCCTGCCTTCGTCGTCGTCGAGGACGAGCATGCCGACGCTCCGCGTCTCGCGATAGCGAAGAGGCGTGAGGCGGATCTCCCCCGCTTCGGCGGCCCCGCCGCGCAGCGCCCCGACCACCGCCTCGAGCTCGCCCGCGGGCCGATGGCCGAGGAACGCCAGCGTGACGTGCAGGTGCTCTCGCGGGACGATCCGCACGTCCACGAGCTGCTCACGCTGCCAGCGCTCGATCTCGTCGAGGACGTCGTCGGGAATGCGCAGCGCGAGAAAGAGGCGAAGCCGTTCATCGCCGCTCACGCTAGCGCTCGAGGTCATACGTCTTCGTCTCGACTTCCTGTCAGAAGGCCGCGCAGAAGGTGGAGGGCCGTCACGGTTGCCCGGACCCGTATCTGCTCACGCTCGCCGGGGAGGTCGAGCATGCGGGCAAGCGAGCCGTCCGGGCCGGCGGCGTGGAGATAGACACGGCCCACGGGCTTCGCGGGCGTGCCGCCGCCGGGACCGGCGACGCCCGTCACGGCCACGGCCAGGTCGGCACCCAGCCGGCGCCGCGCTCCCTCCGCCATCGCCGCAGCGACCTCCGCCGACACCGCGCCGTGCTCTGCGAGCAGCGATTCTGGAACCTCGAGCTCCGAGCGCTTCACCTCGTCCGCATACGCGACGATGCCGCCGACGAAGCTGGCGCTCGAGCCCGGCACGTCGGTGATCCGCGCCGCGACCATGCCTCCCGTGCAGGACTCGGCGGTCGCGAGCCGCCACCCGCGCGCGCCCGCCAGCGAGAGCACGAGCTCTTCGACGCGCCGTTGATCGCGCCCGAAGAGCCAGGGCTCGAGGCGCTCGGCGAGCGCCGTCTCCAGCGTGTCCGCGCGAGCCTCCGCCCCGGGCTCGACGACGAGGTCGATGTGGATCTCGAACTCGCGCGCGCAGATCGTCGCCTCGACGCCGTCGCCGTCGCCTCCTGCCTCGGCCAATGTTCGCGCGACGGCCGACTCGCTGACGCCGAACAGCCGCAGCACGCGCCGTCCCGGCGGTCTGGCTTGCTGCAGCAGCTCGCGCATCTGGTCGCTCGCAAGGGCCTGCGGCCAGAGCCGCCGCAGCTCGCCGGGGGGCCCCGGCAGGACGACGACGACGCAGCCCGTGGGAGCGCGAAGAACGAGCCCCGGCGCCGTCCCCGCCAGCCCGATCGAGACCGCCGGCGCCGGTCGCGTCGCCTGCTTCGTCACCCCAGCGGAGAAGTCGGCGTACGGCCGCCCGAGGCGGTCGGCGACCGCGCGGGAGATCGACTCGATCTCACGCTCCAGCGCCTCGTCCACGACGAGCTGGAGCCCCGCCGCGCGCGCGAGCAGCTCCACGGTGCGGTCGTCATGCGTCGGGCCGAGTCCGCCCGAGACGAGACACGCGTCCGCCTCCAGTCCCTCGCGCAGCGCAGCCTCGAGCTCGGCGGGGCTGTCCCCGACGATCGTGATCCGGGCCGGCTCGAAGCCGTGGCGCAGGGCTTCAGCGGCGAGGAACGGGCCGTTCCGGTCGGTGCGGTCGCCTCGGACGAGCTCGCTGCCGGTGACGACGACGACCGCGCGCGGCCGCCGGCTCACCCGTGGAGGCGTGTCGTCCGCTGGGGTGTGACGAGGACGCGGAGGTTGTGGACGGCCGGCAGCGCGACGGCACGGCCGTCGAGCTTGACGCGAATGCCGGCCGGCTTGCGCACCTGGAGGTAGAAGCGCTTGCCCCCTCCGAAGACGATCTCGTCCTCCCCCACGCCGACGGTGCCGGAAAAGACGAGCCTGCCGGAGGGGCTGTTCAGACGCGCCACGACGTACGTGCCGCGGCCCACGCCGTGCAGGACGAGACTCGCCGTCCGGTGGTGCCGCTGCTTCGTCCCGGTTGCGGGCGCCGGCTTCGACGACCCGGGGATGCGGAAGGCTACGAAGACGAGCACCGTCACCACGACGATGCCGGCGAGCACGAGCAGGACGGCGCGCCGCTCGATCGGGCGCTCGCGCGTCCGGATCCTGCGCCGCTCCCGCCGCGGCGGCAGGTCGTCGCGCCAGCTCGTGATGAAGCGCGACGCGTACTCGTCGACGTAGACGTCGCCGTCGAGCCCCAGGTAGTCCGCATACGTTCGCAGGAAGCCGCGGATGTAGGCATCGCCCGGGATGGAGGTGAAGTTCTCCTCCTCGAGCGCGCGGATGTACTTCGCGCGGATCTTCGTCGCGAGCTCGATCTCGGGATAGCCCAGCCCCTGCCGCTCGCGGGCCTCGCGCAGGCTGTTGCCGATCTCGAACACGCAGGGAGTCTAAGGCTCAGTGCTCGAGGCGCAAGAGGAGCTCGTAGAGCCCGACCGCGATCGAGGCCGAGAGCGTAAGGCAGATTCCCGCCACGGCGAGGATGCGGCCCAGCCGGATCCACGTCGCGCCGCCGGCGCGTTCGAGCGTGCGGGCAATCGCGCCGTGTGCGCCCCGCGCGAAGAGGAGCGACACGGTCGCTGCGACGGCCGCGACGGGAATGGCCCAGACTGCATCGAGGAGCGCCGCGCCGGGAATCTTCCGCGTCAGTTCGATCGCCACCGGGATGACTCCCGCCGCCACGACGCCGAAGAGGAAGGCGAGCCAGGCGCGGTAGTTGGGCTGCCGTCTCGGCTGCATGAATGTCTGGGTGCGGACGGCCACCTAGGAAGCCATTGTAGGCGGCCGCAGGACGGCGAACTGATCGGTGATCTCCAACTGCGGGGTGCGGAAGCGATAGATCGTCGCCGGCCGGCCGCCACCGCGGCCGTAATGCCTCCGCTCCCCCGTGTCCTCGAGCAACCGCCGCCGCAGGAGGACGCGCTGCAGGTTCGTGGCGGTCACCTGGTGCCCAAGCGCTGCGGCATAGAGATCGCGAAGCTCGGCGAGCGTGAAGCTCGGAGGTGCGAGCGCGAAGCCGAGATTCGTGTAGGACAGCTTCGCGCGGAGACGCTCGCGTGCGCTGAGCAGGATCTCCTCGTGGTCGTACGCCAGTTCCGGAAGCTCGTCGACCGCATGCCAGCGCGTGTCTGCGGGCACCTTGGGATCGAGCCCGCTCGGCACGAGCCCGAGATATGCAGTGGCGAGCTCGCGGCGGGTCGGGTTGCGGGACGGATCGCTCCGGGTCTCGAGCTGCTCGAGGTGCGCCACCTCCCGCACGTCGACCTTCTCCGCCAGGTGCCGACGCATCGACTCCTCGAGCGTCTCCTCGGCCGCGAGCGCCCCGCCCGGCAGCGCCCAGCACGCAGCGAACGGCTCGCGGGCGCGTTGCCAGAGCAGCGCCTGCAGCCGACGCTCCCGCACCTGGAGGACGGCCGCCAGCACGGCATGGGCTGAAGTTTTCGCCTGAGAGTCGTCAACCATGTAGACTCGTGATCGAGGTTATCGATTGTGAGGCAAAAACGCCACACGCCCGACGTAGTCGTCGTCGGGGCCGGCGTCGCCGGGCTCTCTGCGGCTCTCGCAGCCGCCGACGCAGGTGCCTCGACTCTGGTGCTCGCGAAGGCTTCCCACACGAGTTCGAACAGCTACGCCGCTCAGGGAGGCGTCGCCGCAGCGGTCGGGCCCGACGACGACGCCGCGCTGCATGCCGACGACACGCTCGCCGCCGGCCGCGGCCTTTGCCGGCCGACCGCCGTCCGGCTCCTGACGGAGGAGGCTCCGGCGAGGATCGCGGAGCTGCGCCGGCTGGGCGTCCGGTTCGACGACGGGCTCGGCCGGGAGGGCGGCCACTCGCGCGCACGGGTCGTGCATGCCGGCGGTGCCGACACCGGGCGCCACATCGCGGATGTTCTCACGGCCCGGGCGCGCGAGCACCCAGGCATCCGGCTGGCCCACGGCGAGCGCGTCACGACGCTCGGGACGCTCCGCGGCTCGGCGGTCGTGCTCGCGACGGGCGGCTATGCAGCGCTCTGGTCGCGCACCACGAATCCCCGCGGTGCGAGCGGGGACGGCCTCCTCCTCGCCCATGCCGCGGGTGCCGCGCTCGCGGATCTCGAGCTCGTCCAGTTCCACCCCACGGCGCTGCGCGACGACAACGGCCACGACGGATTCCTGCTCTCGGAAGCGCTTCGCGGGGCGGGCGCGACGCTGCTCGACGACGGCGGCGAGCGGTTCGTCGACGAGCTCGCGCCGCGAGACGTCGTCGCGCGCGCAGTCGCGGCCCACGCAGGAGCGCGCCTCGACCTGCGCCCGGTCGAGCGCGACCGGTACCCGACCTTGATGGCGACGCTCGAGCGGGCCGGCTACGACCCGGCGGACGAGCCGGTGCCCGTCTTCCCCGCCGCGCACTACGCGATCGGTGGCATCGTCACCGATCTCGACGCGCGCACCTCGGTGCCGGGGCTGTATGCGGCCGGAGAGTGCGCCTGCACCGGGGTCCACGGCGCGAACCGGCTCGCCTCGAACTCGCTGCTCGAGTGCCTCGTCTTCGGCCGCCGCGCAGGGCTGGCGGCGCTCGAAGGGCCGCGCTTCGACGCCGACGTGGATCCGATCGCTCCCACCGCCGATCAGGGCCCTGCGCTCTGGCGCGACGCGGGGCTGATCCGCAGACGCGACGGCCTTTCGCGGCTCCTCGACTGCACGCATCCGCTCGTCCGCGGGATCGCCGCGTGCGGCCTCGTGCGCGAGGAGAGCCGCGGCGTCCACTTCCGCGAGGACTTTCCGGTCGAGAGCGAGACGCTGGCGGGCCACCTCGTCGTCTACCCCGGCCAGGCCCCGGAGCTCCAACGGTGGAACTGAAGCACGAAGACATCGAGCGCGTCGTCGACGCAGCGCTGGCGGAGGACGTCGGCTCGGGCGACGCGACGACGCTCGCGCTCGTTCCGGAGGACGCGCGCTGCCGTGCGGAGCTGCTGCTCGAGGAGCCGGGCGTCGTCTGCGGCGTCCCGGTAGCGGCGGCCGTCTTTCGCGCGCTCGACCCGGGCGTCCAGGTCGAGCCGCGGCTGGAAGACGGGACTGCGGTCTCGGACGTCCCGGCCGTCCTCGCGACGGTCGAAGGACCGGCCCGCGCGATCCTCAGCGGCGAGCGTGTCGCGCTGAACCTGCTCGGCAGGCTGTGCGGCATCGCCTCGCTCACGCGCCGCTTCGTCGAGCTCACCCAGGGGACTCGCACCACCGTCCTCGACACGCGCAAGACCACCCCCGGCCTGCGGGCGCTCGAGAAGTACGCCGTCCGCTGCGGCGGTGGCCGCAACCACCGCGCCGGCCTCTACGACGGCGTGCTCGTCAAGGAGAACCACCTCCGTGTCGCCGGCGGCGTCGCCGCCGCGCTGGCGGCCCTCGACGGCCGGGTCGACGGACTCCCGGTCGAGGTCGAGGCCGAGACGCTGCCGCAAGTGCGCGAGGCGCTCGAAGGCGGCGCGCCGCGGATCCTCCTCGACAACATGAGCCCCGAAGAGGTGCGCGAGGCGGTCGAGCTGACCGCCGGCCGCGCCGAGCTCGAGGCTTCCGGCGGCGTCTCTCTCGCCACCGTTCGCGCCTATGCCGAGACCGGGGTCGACTTCGTCTCGGTCGGCGCCCTCACCCACTCCGCCCGCTCGCTTCACGTCTCCCTGGAGGTCCGATGACCATCGCCCCGTCCCCCACGTCGCTCCACGACGAGGTCCGCGCGCTCGCGGCCGAGAAGCACGCCGTGATCCTCGCGCACAACTATCAGCGGCCCGAGGTGCAGGACGTGGCGGACTACGTCGGCGACTCGCTCGGCCTTTCGCGCCAGGCCGCCGCGACCGATGCGGAGACGATCGTGTTCTGCGGCGTTCACTTCATGGCCGAGACGGCGGCGATCCTCAGCCCCGAGAAGACGGTCCTCCTCCCCGATCTCGGCGCCGGCTGCTCGCTCGCGGCCTCGATCGACGCGGACCAGCTACGGGAGTGGAAGGCGCAGCATCCCGGCGCGGTCGTCGTCTCCTACGTGAACACGACGGCCGAGGTGAAGGCGGAGAGCGACTACTGCTGCACCTCGGGCAACGCGAAAGCCGTGATCGAGGCGATCCCGCCCGAGCAGGAGGTCCTCTTCCTGCCGGACATGTACCTCGGTCTCTGGCTCGAGAGGGTGACCGGGCGCAAGCTGACGATCTGGCTCGGCGAGTGCCACGTCCACGCCGGCATCCGTCCGGCCGACATCGAGCGCTGGCAGGCCGAGGCTCCCGACGCCGACCTGCTCGTCCATCCCGAGTGCGGCTGCGCGAGCCAGGCGATGGCATTCGGGAACGAGCGGACGCAGATCCTCTCGACCGAGAAGATGATCGACTACGCGAAGCGCTCGCCGAAGCAGCGCTTTCTCGTCGCGACCGAGACGGGGATCATCCACCGCCTCGAGCGCGAGGCGCCCGGGAAGCGGTTCGAAGCCGTGCGCGACGACGCCGAGTGCCGGTACATGAAGGTGACGACGCTCGAGAAGGTGCGCGACTCGTTGCGCGACGGCAAGCACCGCATCACGGTCGAGCCGGAGCTCGCCGAGCGCGCCCGCCTCGCCATCGAGCGCATGGTCTCGATCACGTAGCGCGCGCTACTGCCTGACGTAGGGCTTGCCGTCAGCCGCGGGCGGGATCGAGCGACCGATCAGCCCGGCCACCGCGATCAGCGTCAGCAGGTACGGCAGCGCCTCGAACAGCGTGCCGTAGGTCGCCCATGACTGGACGAACTGGAACTGAGGCGCGAGCGCACTGGCAAACCCGAACAGCAGGCACGCTCCGAACGCACCAAAGGGGCGCCACTTCCCGAAGATGAGCGCCGCGAGCGCGATGAAGCCGCGGCCCGCGGTCATGTTCTCGGTGAAGGAGTTCACGAAGCCGAGCGAGAGGAAGACGCCTCCCATCGCTGCAAGCCCTCCCGAAGTGACGACCGAGCCGTAACGGGTCGCATAGACGGAGATTCCGACCGTATCGGCGGCACGAGGGTGCTCGCCCACGGAGCGGATGCGCAGGCCGAGCGCGGTTCTGAAGAGCACGAGCCACGAGACGATCAGGACGACATAGCTGACCCAGATCATCAGGTTGAGATTGCCGAACACGTTCTCGAGGAACTTGCCGAGGCCGCTCGGCGGGATCGACGAGAGAAATGCGAGATGCACGTTCGGGATCGCGGGCAGGTTGTTCGGAGTCCCGTTGTTCCCGTAGATGTCGTTGTAGAGGTAGCCCGTGATCCCCAGCGCGAGGAAGTTGATCGCGGTACCGCCGACGATCTGGTCGGCCCGAAGATGGATCGCGAAGAATGCGTGAACGAGGCCGAGCGCGCAGCCCGAGGCGATCCCGATCACGATGCCGAGCGCCCACGACCCGGTCTTGTCCGCCCCGTACGCCCCGAAGAACGCGCCCATCAGCATCATCCCCTCGAGGCCGATGTTCACCACGCCGCTTCGTTCGGAGAACATCCCCCCGAGCGCGGCGTAGGTGAGCGGCGTCGCGTAGACGAGCGTGGCGGCGAAAATCGTCGACCAGATGATCACCGAGTCCAGGTTTCCGACGCTGGCATGCGTCACGAAAAAGGCTGCGACTATGCCGATCGCCCCGGAGACGACTGCGCCCCAACCGAGCCGCTTCCGCCCCTGCGCGATGGTCAGCGCACCGCACGCTGCTCCGGCCGCGCCGAGGGTCACGGGTACAGCGACGTTTCGTAACGTCTCGGGCGGTACCACGAGCCAGACGGCGACAACCCCGAGCACGACGCCGACGATCCCGACCGCACGCGGGTCGCGCACCTCCTCGAAGCGGGCGGCGATGGCGCTCAATCGGCCACCGGGGCGGCAGTCGGGACGGCGCGTCGGCGCTTGACCTTCCGACGCAGGTTCCAGAGGTACAGGATCAGGAGGTCGGCGCCGACGAAGAGGACGACCAGCCCCTGGATGATCCGGGTCAGGTTGCCTGCCAGCTCCGGCGGAAAGACGGTCGGGTCGAGATTCCGGCTCGCGGTGCCGTTCACGAGTCCCGCGAACAGCACGGCCGCGAAGAACGTCCCGATTGCCGTGTTGCGGCCGAGCAGGGCGACGGCGATCCCCGTGAAGGCGATCTGGGACGCGGTCGTGATCGTCGTCACGTCCAGCCTGAACTGCCAGCCGAGGATGTCGAGCGCTCCCGCCATGCCCGCGAACCCGCCGGAGATCGCCATGGCGACGAAGTAGTTCCGGGCGACGCCGATCCCCGCGCCTCGAGCGGCGTCAGGATTCAGGCCCACCGCTCGCACCTCGAAGCCCAGGGTCGTCCGCCGCAGGACGATCCAGTACAAGACGATCATCGCTAGGGCGATGAAGAACCCGATGTCGAGCCCTTGCAGGAGCGGGTTGCCCCAGAAGACGTGGAGATGGGCATTCGGAGCAATCTGGCGCGAGACCGGCACGCCGGGCTGGCTCGGGTCCTGGAACGGGCCGCCGAAACCGATCAGGTAGCTGCCGACCCAGATCGCGATCCAGTTGAGCATGATCGTCGAGATCACCTCGTGGGCGCCGACCGTCGCGCGGAGAAGTCCCGCGATCCCACTCCAGACCGCTCCCGCGATGCTGGCCGCGACGATCGCGACGGCGACGTGCAGCGGGCCTGGGAGCGAGGCGAACCACACGCCCATCTGCGTGCCGGTGACGATCCCGACGATGTACTGGCCCTGGCCTCCGATGTTGAAGAGGCCGCAGCGGAAGGCGAACGCGACGGCAAGCCCCGTGAGCGCGAGAGGGATGAAGAGCAAGCCGGTCTCCTGCAGGTTGAACGCGGCCGTCTGGCGAGCGACGCCGTGCACCCACGGAAACAGCCAGTTCAGGCCTGCACCGTTGAAGATCGCGCGGTAGGTCTGGAGTGGATCGTGACCCGTCGCGAGGACGACGAGGCCCGCGACCAGGAACGCGAAGACGGCCGTCACCACGGGCGTGACGATCCCACCCGCTCTCTGCCAAAGAGCGAAGCGTGCGGCGAACCCCGGGTCCGGAGGCACCGGGGACTCCGGCTTCGGCGGCTCCGCCTGCGGCGCTTGCTCGGTCACGCGCGGACCGCCGCCTGGCTCGCTCCGCCCGTCATCGCCAGGCCGAGTTCCTCCTCGCTCGCCTGCGGGCCGTACTCACCGACGAGCCTGCCTTCATAGATGACGAGAATCCGGTCGGAAAGGGAGCGGATCTCGTCCAGCTCGAGCGAGATGAGAAGAACCGCCTTCCCAGCATCACGCTCCTCGACGAGCCGGCGATGGACGTATTCGATCGCCCCGACATCGAGGCCGCGGGTCGGCTGCGCCGCGACGAGCACCCGTGGGTCGGTGCTGATCTCGCGTGCGACGACAACCTTCTGCTGGTTTCCCCCGGACAGGGATCCCGCCAATGTCTGCGGTCCCCCACCGCGGATGTCGAACTCAAGGATCAGCTTGCGCGCGCGCGCAACGATTCGGTGCGGCCACAGCCAGCCGAAACGCGACTCGGGTGGCTCACGGTAGGCGTGCAGGGACAGGTTTTCGCCGATGCTGAAGTCGAGCACGAGCCCGCGCCGGTGCCGATCCTCGGGGATGTGACCGACCCCGGCTTCGATGAGATCTCTTGGTCCGTCATGGGTTACGTCTTGACCCCCGACGACGATGCGGCCCTCGGTCGGGCGGCGTAAACCGACGAGCGCCTCGATGAGCTCCGTCTGTCCGTTGCCGTCGATGCCTGCGATGCCGACGATCTCTCCGGCTCGGACCTCGAACGACATTTCGTGCACGGTCTCCAGGTCGCGGTCGTCCCGGACCTGCAGATCCTCTACGGCCAGGAGGGTTTCGCCGGGATCGGGCGGGCGCTTCTCGACGCGGAGCAGGACGTCCCGACCGACCATCGCACGGGCGAGCGATTGCTGCGTCGCGTCCGCCGCCGCCACCGTCTCCTCGACCTTCCCCCGCCGTAGCACGGTGATCCGGTCGGCGATCTCGAGGGCCTCGTTCAGCTTGTGGCTGATGAAGATGATCGAAATCCCCTCGCGCCGCAGCGTGCGCAGGATCTCGAACAGGTCCGATGCCTCCTGCGGGGTGAGGACCGCCGTCGGCTCGTCGAGGATGAGGATGCCGGCGTTGCGATAGAGGGCCTTCATGATCTCGACTCGCTGTTGCTGGCCGACCGTGATCTCCTCGACCCGGGCGTCCGGATTGACCGTGAACTTGAAGGTCCGCGCGACCTCCTCGACACGTCGCCGCGCCGCGCTCTCGTCGAGGAACACGCCGTTCCGGACGGGTTCATGACCGAGCACGATGTTCTCCGCAACGGTCATGACCGGGATCAGCATGAAGTGCTGGTGCACCATCCCGATCCCCGCCTCGATCGCCTCCTTGGCCGACGAGAACGAGACGTGGCGGCCTCCGAGCAGGATCTCCCCTTCGTCCGGCCGGTAGAGGCCGTAGAGGATGTTCATCAGCGTCGACTTGCCCGCGCCGTTCTCGCCCAGCAGCGCGTGGATCTCGCCGCGACGCAGGTCGAAGTCGACCGAGTCGTTCGCAAGCACGCCCGGGAACCGCTTCGTGATGCCGCGCAGCTCGAGGACGGGTGTCGCGTCTTCCATCGGGTGCGGTAGGGGGCGGGCGCAGTGCCCGCCCCCTAGCCGATTAGGCCCCTGGGTACGTCGTCGGCACCTTGATCTTGCCCTTCGCGATCAGCTTCGCGATCGCGTTGACCTTCCCCGTGATGAAGGCCCGGTCCTTCTTCGAGACCTTCTTGCTCAGCGGTGCGTAGCCGACGCCGCCATTCTTCACCGTGAACGTCGTGTCGGCGTTGCCCTTGATGCTGCTGGGGCTCTGCTTGAACTCCTTGATGATGTCGTAGACGCCCGTGTCGACCTTCTTCAGCGCCGAGGTGAGCATGAAGGAGCCGAGGAACCCTTGGTTCGCATCGACGCCGATGCCCCAGATGTGGGCCTGCTTCGCGGCGCTGAGGCCGCCGAGGCCACAGCCGCCTGCCGCCTCGAAGACGATGCCGGAGCCGCGCGAGATCTGGTTCTGCGTCGTGACCTTGCACTTCGTCTGGTCGTTGAACGTCGGGTCGTTCGCCATGTTCAGGAACACCTTCACGTGCTTGTTCGCCTTCATGGCACCCGCCCGGAAGCCGGCGAGGTAATGCACGATCGCCGGCACGGGGTTCGCGCCCACGGCGCTGACGATCTGCTTGCCCTTGTGCGGGTGGAGGTGGATCATCAGGCCCGCGACGTACCCGACGAGGTAGCCCGCCTCCTGCTCCCTGAAGATGATGCCGTGGTAGTTCTTCTGCCCTGCGCACGTGTTGCCCGATGCGCAGATGGACCCGTGGTCGATGTCGACGCCTGCGAAATGCGTGCTCGGGAAGGACGGATCGACTTGCCCGAAGTCCTGGAAGAAGTTGAAGCCGACGCCGATCACGAGGCCGTATCCGGCCTTCGCCGCGGCCTCGAGGTTCGCGAGGCGCTCATCCGAGGTGTTCGTGATGAAGACGCGGCCCTTGATGCCGAGCTTGCTCTGAGCCCGCTTGAAGCCGAGATAGGCGAGATGGTTGAAGCCCTTGTCGTTGAGACCCCCGATGTCGGTCACCACCGCAACCTGGGAGGCGCTGACCGTCTGCGCCTTAGGCGCCGTCCGACCGCCGAGCGCGGTGCCGACCGCGATCGCCGCAGCAAGCGCAGCAACACCTGCCGCAAGTACCCAGCGTGAAACCCTCACGTGCCCTCCTCGATTCGTCGTAAGCCCCGGTCGGGCCGATCCTAGTCCCATATCCGACGTATCGAAAGAGCAGCGGTTAGTCGGCGGCGGCGTACGTGTGGTACTGGCTCTCGTCGACGAGCACCCTGCGCGGCTTCGAGCCCTCGTAGCCGGAGACGATCCCGCGTCGCTCGAGCATGTCGATCAGCCGGCCCGCGCGCGTGTAGCCGACGCGCAAGCGCCGTTGCAGGAGCGAGACGGACGCAGTCTGCGTCTGCACGACGATCTCGATCGCCTTGTCGAGGAGCGGGTCGTCGTCAGGGTCGAACTCGCCGTCCTCGGCGTCGTCGCCGGGCTCGGCAAAGACCTCCGGGAGTTCCAGATAGCTCTCGTCGAGCTCCTGCTCGCGCTGCCGCGTCTGCTCGACGACGAGCGCGATCTCTTCCTCCGAGACGTACGCGCCCTGCACGCGCTGCAGGCGCGAGGTGCCGAGCGGCTTGAAGAGCATGTCGCCCTGGCCGAGCAGCGACTCGGCGCCTCCCGAGTCGAGGATCACGCGCGAGTCGGTCTGCGACGAGACGGCGAATGCGATGCGCGAGGGGACGTTCGCCTTGATCATCCCGGTGATCACGTCGACCGACGGGCGCTGGGTGGCGAGGACGAGATGGATCCCGACCGCGCGCGACTTCTGAGCGAGCCGGATCACGGCATCCTCGACCGCCTGCGGCGCGACCATCATCAGGTCGGCGAGCTCGTCGATCACGACGAGGACGTACGGGAGCGTCGGCTCGCCGCGCTGGCGGAACGCCCGGTTCGCCTCGTTGATGTTGCGCGCGCGCACCGAAGAAAGACGCTCGTAGCGGCGCTCCATCTCGGCGAGGCAGTTGGCGAGGACGGCGCTCGCCTCCTTCGGGCTCGAGACGACGGGAGTGAGGAGGTGCGGCACCGACTCGAAGTGGCTGAGCTCGATCCGCTTCGGATCGATGAGGATGAGCCGGACGTCGTCGGGCGTCGCGCGCAACAGGACCGACGTGAGCAGCGTGTTGAGGCAGCCCGACTTGCCCGAGCCCGTCGTGCCCGCGATCAGCAGATGCGGCATTCGCGCGAGGTCGGTCCACACCGCCGCCCCCGAGATGTCCTTGCCGAGCCAGACCGCGACCGGGCTGGCAGTCGGAGGTAGCGGCTCGAAGATGTCGCCGAGGGTGACGAGGTTCGGGGACAGGTTCGGCAGCTCGACGCCGACGGCCTGCTTGCCCGGAATCGGGGCGAGGATCCGGATCTCGGTCGTCGCGAGCGCATAGGAGAGATCGTCCTTCAGCGCCGCGACCTTGGCGACCTTCGTCCCGGGCGCAAGCTGGAGCTCGTAGCGCGTAACCCTCGGGCCGGAGATCTGGCCGATCACCGTCGCCTCGACGCCGAAATGCGCGAGGGTCTGCACGAGCAGGTCGGCGACGCGCGCCGCCGTCTCCCCCGACTCCTCGCCGTGCTCCGGCGAGATGCGCAGGACGCCCGCGTCGGGCAGCCGGTACTCCGCATGCTCCGCCGTCACCTCGTCGAAGAGCGTCGGAGGATCCTCGAGCAGCGCGGGCGGCTCGGTCTGGAGCGGAGCGGGCTGCGTGCCGGCGTACGGCGGCGGGACGGTCTGGCCCACGACATCCGGGTAGGCGGAGACGGCGTCCACCGGCGGCGTGAGCGACGGCGCAGGCCGCACGGCCGACCGGGGCGGCGTGACGCTTTCGTGACGGTACCTGTTACCGGTGCGTCTTTCTCGCGCCTTCCTCGCGGCTCCGTGAAGGCCGCGACCTGAGCCGCGGAGGATCGCGCCGAGTGACGCTCCCGAAAGCAGCAACGAGCCGACGAGCATCAGGAAGACGCCGAGCAGCAGCGAGCCTGTGGCTCCGATCGCGATCCCGACCGCCCCGCCGAGCACCTGCCCGAGATAGCCGCCCTGGTCCTTGCCGAGCGAGACCATGAGGCCGCACCCGAGCACGGCGAGACCTGTGCGGAACGGCCGGACGTCCACGAGCGCGTTGCGCGTCACAACGAGCGAGCCGAGGCCCGCGAGTGCGAGCGGGACGACGTATCTCGCGTCCCCGACGAGGCGATCGAGCCCCTCTCCGAGCCAGCCGCCGACGTAGCCGCCGTTCCAGCCGAAGTAGAGAACGGCGCCGAGGAACAACCCGAGCGCGACCGAGCCGAGGCCCCAGAGCTCGGGGTGTTGCGCGTGCGAGCGGGCGCCTCGCTTCGTCCGCGTCTTGCGGACGCGGCTCGGGAGCGTCGGGCGCAGCTTCGACTTCCGCTTGCGGCGCGGCACGGCTTGGTTTTCGCGCGCAGCCGGGCCTATCCTCCAACGATGCCCCAGACGCGGTACACGCGGAACGGCGAGGTGAGCATCGCGTACCAGGTCTTCGGCGAGGGGCCATTGGACATCGTGCTGCTCCTCCCCTGGGGAAGCCACGTCGAGCTCGCGTGGGACGTGCCGGTGATGCGCGCGCTCTTCGAGCGGCTGAGCTCGTTCTCGCGCGTCATCAACTTGGACAAGCGCGGGGTCGGCCTCTCCGACAAGGCAATGGGCTTCGCTTCTCCGGAAACCCGCATGGACGACATCCGCGCGGTGATGGACGCGGCCGGGTCGGAGCGCGCGGCGATCGTCGGCTGGTCCGAGGGAGTGCAGCTGGCGCTCCTCTTCGCGGCCAGCTACCCGGACCGCGTGTGGGCGCTCGTCGCGTGCGGCGGTGGGGTGCGGCCCGGCAATGAGCGCCGCCCGAAGGAGGAAATCGTCCATGCATACGCGGAGCAGCGCACGCAGCGGGAGCGGGACGCAGCCGGGTTCGCGATGGAGGAGGCGCGACGGCTGCTCACCGGCGGCGACGGACGAAGGAGCTCGAGGCGTTCGCACGAATGCTCCGCTACGCAATGAGCCCCGGCGACGAGTTCGCGTACGGGCGGATGAGCGCGGAGGTCGACGTCCGACCGATCCTTTCGGCCATCGCTCCTCCGACGCTCGTGCTCAATCACACCGACGACCACTGGGTGCCGGTCGGGCACGGACGTGAGCTCGCAGCCCGGATTCCGACCTCGACCTTCGTCGAGATCCCGCTCGAGGGTCATGTACCGGCTGCGTCCGAGATGGCGATCTTCCTCGACCCGATCGAGCAGTTCGTCAAGGACGCCTGGGCGACGGACGCCACGCGCGAGCCGGATCGCGTCCTCGCCACGGTCCTCATCATGCCTCCACACCGGAGAGTGCGAGCTCGTCGACGGCAAAATCTCCGGCATCGCCGTGCACACAGGAGCGCGAGTCGCAGCCCACGCCGGTCCCGGCGAGGTGCTTGTCTCGAGCACCGTCAAGGATCTCGTCGCCGGTTCGGGGCTCGAGTTCGAGGACCGCGGCGTCCACGAGCTCAAGGGGATCCCCGGGGAGTGGCGGCTCTACGCCGCCGTCTGAGTCTCCACCTCGGCCACGAGCATCCCGTAGTACGTCGGGGCCGCATACGCGAGCACGTCCACCTGCGCCGCTTCGTCGACGGCACCCTGCAGGACCAGTAGCTGCCAGAGCGAGTCCGCCTTCGCCGGTTCCACGAGCTCTGCGAGCGGCAGGAAGTCGAGACTCTCGGAGGCCAGGATCTCCTGCACGCGTGCGTCGTAGTCGGCTGCGGCCCGATCGAAGCCGTACGGCCCCTCCGGATCGTGCGCGTGGCCGTGGTCGGCGCTCGCGATGAGGGCCACCCGCCCCGGCAGAGCTGCGATCGCCCGTCCCAGCTCGAGGTGCTCCTCGAACGGCCGGTCGCGCGCCGGAGAGACGACGACGACCTTTGGGGCCTGGATGAAGTTGAGCGGGATCTCGGCGCCCCAGTCGATGGGAAACTCCGCCGTCGCGGGGTCGTTGCCGCCGTACGAGACGCCGAGGATCGGCAGCGGCGTCGCGAGGAGCCCTTCTGCGGTTGCGCGGTCGGTCTCGTGCTCTCCCACCGATCCCGACGTGACGACGGCGTAGTGGCCGTCGACGTGGACCGAGTGCGGCGTCACGACGACCGCCACGTCCGGCTCCCTTGCGGCGGCGCGACGTCCGAGCTCCTCCATCGCCGAGCGCAGCTCGGGCGCGAGGTCGACGTCCCCGTGCGGGGCGATGCACGCGAAGACGAGGCTCACGGCAGAGACGCTAGCCGCGAGACGAGGAGCGCGAGAAAGCGCTCCGCGTCGACGTCGACCCCGACCTCGGCATTCGCCTCGCGCCCGGTGACGCCCCGCAGGTCGACGACCGTGCGGCCGTCGCAGTACTCCGAGCTCGTCTCGACGGCGACGTTCGCGGGGCGTGTAGTCAGGAGCGTCGGGTCGATGACGTGCGCGACAGCCATTGCGTCGTGGATCGGCGAGCCGTCGAACCCGTAGGAACGCTCGTGGAACTGCTGGAAGAAGTCCGACAGCTCCGCGACGAACCGCCCGGCGCGGCCGGCCTCCCGCAGCCGCTCGGCATGCTCGCGCGTGAACAGCGCCTTGTGGGTCACGTCGAGCCCGACCATCGTCAGCGGGATCCCACTCGCGAAGACGGCGGCCGCCGCCTCGGGGTCGACGAAGGCGTTGAACTCGGCGGCGGGCGTGACGTTGCCCACGCCGATCGCGCCTCCCATCCAGACGATTCGATCGGGGCGCGTGCCGGATTCGAGCCAGCGCGCCACGTTCGTCAGCGGCGCCGTCGCCACGAGTACGACGCCCGGCTCGAGCCACTCCCGCGGATCCGTGCCCACCGCACCGGCAGCCGGCACCGGGAGCTCGGGCCCGTCGAGGCCGGTCTCGCCGTGCACGTGCGGCGCGGTGCGGAGCGCGCGCCGCAGCGGGGCGTCCGCTCCCGCCACGACCGGGATGTCCGCGCGGCCGGCGATCTCGAGCGTGACGAGGGCATTCCGAGTCGTCTTGTCGAGCGTCTGGTTGCCTGCCACGGTCGTGACCCCGATCAGCTCGACCTCCGGCGAGGCGAGCGCCAGGAGGATCGCCATCGCGTCGTCGTGGCCCGGATCGCAGTCCAGCACGATCTTCGTGCTCACAGGAGCGCGTCCACCTCCTCCGCGGTCGGCAGCGAGCTCTGAGCGCCGGGGCGCGAAGCCGCGAGCGCGCCGGCCGCGCACGCCCGGCGGAGCGCTTCCTCGCGCGGCCGCCCCTCGAGCAGCGAGACGACGAGACAAGCCGTGAAGGCGTCGCCGGCGGCTGTCCCGTCGACCGCTTCGACCGCGGGCGGCTCGGCCCGAGCGACCTCGATGCCCTCCTCGAGCAGGACCGCCCCCTCGGCGCCGAGCGTGACGCAGACGAGCGCGGCACGCTCGCCGAGCGCCTCGAGCTCGAGGCGGTTCACGATCGTGACCTCGGCGTCGGGGGCTCTCGCGCGCGCGGGTGCGGCGTTGAGGAAGAACCGTGGCGCGAGCTCGGAGGCCCGGGCCACCGTCTCGACCGGGATCTCCTGCTGGCAGAGAACCGCCTCCGTCTCGACCGCCGCGAGATCCTCGGGACGGAGCTCGGCGTTCGCGCCGGGTGCGACGACGATCGTCGTCTCCCCCGCCGCATCCACCGTGATCAGTGCGATCCCGGTCGGTGCGTCCTTCACGAGCCACCGCTCCTCGACCCCAGCCTCGCGTAGCCCGGCGACCGCCTCGTCGGCGAGCTCGTCCTGCCCGACGCAGCCCACGAGGGCCACCTCGGCCCCGAGGCGCGCAGCGGCCACGGCCTGGTTCGCACCCTTGCCGCCCGGCCCGCGTGAGAACCGCGCCCCGCTCACGGTCTCCCCGGGCTGCGGCAGTCGCTCCGTCCGTACGACGAGATCGAGGTTGATCGAGCCTACGACGGTGAGACGCGGCAGCACGCGCCGAGCGTATCCCGATGTGTATCCGTGGGGCAGCCGGGGACAGGGAGGGGTCGTGATTTCGGGGGACGAGAGGAAGCGCGCCGAGAACGAGGCGGCCTTCCGGGAGGCCAACGAGCGGATCCGGGCGACCCAGAGGGAGCTCAACCCGCCGCTCGAGCGCGTTCCCTATCTCTGCGAGTGCGACGATGTCGGGTGCCGCGAGCCGATCCGGCTCACGGCTGGGGAGTATGAGCGCGTCCGCGACGACGGGGCCACCTTTGCGATCGTGCCCGGGCATTCGAGCGCCGGCGAGGTCGTCGAGGAGCACGAGGATTACGTCGTCGTGCACAAGCGGGACGGCGGCGGCCAGGTCGCGCGCGCCCTCGACCCGAGACGAGACGGCAGATGAGCGACGAGCAGGCAAGGCGCGTCGGCCTCAACGAATCGATCTTTCGCCAGGTGAACGAGCAGATCGTGAGCCTCACCCACAGCTTCGGCGCCGAGCTCCCGCGCATGACGGTCATCTGCGAGTGCGCGAGCGGTGACTGCACGGAGCGCTTCGAAGTCTCGGTCGCCGACTACGAGAAGATTCGCACCGATCCGCGTCTCTTCATGGTCGTGCCGGGACACGAGCTGCCCGAGTTCGAGACGGTGGTCAGAGGCGAAGACGGTTACGACGTCGTGCAGAAGCGAGAGGGCACACCGGCCGAGCTCGCGAAGGATCTGGATCCGAGGTCCTGACAGACTGGGCGGGGATGGGCGTCGCGCACTGGGACGAGGTCGAGTCTCACCGCCGCGCGAAGGGCGAGATGGACGCGTCGTGGCAATGGCTCGGCGGGACCGCCGGCACCCGCACGGTCGGCGTCAACCGCGTCCGCGTCGAGCCGGGCAAGCTGCCGACTCCTCCCCACTCGCACGGCGCCTCCGAGGAGATCTACTTCGTCCTGGGCGGCTCGGGCCTCGCATGGCAAGACGGCGAGGTGCACGAGGTGCGGCCGCTCGACTGCATCATCCACCGCCCCGACGAGATGGAGCACACGTTCGTCGCCGGCCCCGACGGGCTCGAATACCTCGTCTACGGAACGCGCCACCCGACCGAGCTCGGCTGGCTGCCGCGCTCGCGCGCGATCCGGCTCGGCTGGCCGTGGGTGGAGGGACGCGACGACGACCCGTGGGACGTCGAGGCGACGGTCGAGCCGCTCGCCGTCGGCGACCCGGCGCCCAGGCCGGCGAACATCGTGAACGTCGACGAGGTCGAGCACGAGCACTTCCCCGACCGGGTCACGACCGCGCCGCTTGCGACGCGCGAGCGATCCGTCCTGGCCGGGTTGCACTGGGAGAAGATCCACGCGGCCCGTCGCGGAGCCGTTCCCCACTGCCACTCCGCCGAGGAGGAGGTCTTCGTCATCCTCGAGGGCACGGCGACGCTCGAGCTCTGGCAGCGTGACAGCAGCATCGAGGAGACAGCGCTCCGCGCCGGCCACGTCGTCGCCCGACCGCCGGGCTCGCGGATCTCACATTCGTTCCGCGCCGGCCCGGACGGCGTGACGATGCTCATCTACGGGACGCGCGACTCGAACGACGTCTGCTGGTATCCGCGGTCTGAGAAGATCTTCTGGCGCGGCGTCGGCGTGATCGGCCGGATCGAGACGCTCGACTACTTCGACGGCGAGCCGGTCGAGGACGACTAGCGGATGGCGTACGACGAGGAGCTCGCGAGCCGGATCCGTTCGCTGCTCGGCGACCGTGCCGACCTGGCCGAGAAGCAGATGTTCGGCGGGCTGGCGTTCCTGATCGGCGGCAACATGGCGATCGCCGCGAGCGGCCAGGGCGGGATCCTCGTCCGAGTCGATCCCGACGAATCGGACGAGCTCGTCGCGGCGACTCCGGCAGAGCCGATGGAGATGCGCGGCCGCTCGATGGCCGGCTGGCTCCGCGTCGATACCGCCGACGTGGCGGACGACGAGACGCTCGCCGAGTGGGTCGAGCGCGGAGCGACCTACGCGGGCTCGCTGCCGCCGAAGCCGTGAACACGTCCCCACGGGACAGGTCCTGGTGCCAGGCACCGAGACGTGTCCGTCGCGGACCCACTACGAGCCGGCGACAGGTTCGTGGGCGACCGCCGACCGAACGGGACATGTTCTGGTGCCTGGCACCGGGACAGGTCCGCGCGGGACACGTCCCCGCCGAGGATCGGCGAGCTCTCAGACCTCGACGATGACCGGCAGCACCATCGGCCGGCGGCGCGTCCGGTCGTAGACGACGCCCCCGAGGGCGTCGTGCAGGTGCTCCTGGAGGAGCTTGATCTCGGTCACATCGTCGGCCAAGAGCTCAGCCAAGACTCGCCCAGCCTCCTCCCGCAGCTCGTCGAGCAGGGGCTCCGCCGCGTCGCCGAAGCCTCGCGCGATCAGCTCGGGCGGAGCCGTCAGCCCGCCGCCGTCCTGCGCGGCGAGCGTCGCGACGACGATGAGGACACCATCCTCTGCGAGCCGTCGCCGATCGCGCAGAGCCACGTCGTGCACGTCCCCCACGCCGAGCCCGTCGACGAACGTCACTCCCGCCTCGACCTCGTCGACGATGCGCGCCACCCCGTCGCGCAGCTCGACGACGCTGCCGTTCTCGGCGAGGACGATCCGCTCCTCCGGCACACCGCCCTCGCGCGCGAGCTGCGCGTGCGCCGCGAGCATCCGGAACTCACCGTGCACGGGCATCACGGCCTTCGGCCGCAGGAGGCCGATGATGGTGCGCAGCTCCTCGGCGCGGCCGTGTCCGGAGACGTGCACGGGAGCGTTGTCCTCGTGCAGCACCTCCGCCCCCATCTTCGCGAGGCGGTTGATCGCGTCGTGGACGCGAAGCTCGTTCCCGGGGATCGGCTTTGCGGAGATGATCACGGTGTCACCGGCCTCGACCGAGACGGCCGGATGATCGTTGTACGCGATCCTCGTCATCGCCGACATCGGCTCGCCCTGGCTGCCCGTGCAGAGGATCAGCTGCTCGCCGCGCGGAAGCTCCGCGAGCTCGTGCGGCCGCAGGATGGCGTCGTCGGGAACGTCCATGTAGCCGAGGTTGCGCGCGATATTCGCGTTCTTGCGCATCGAGCGGCCGACGAACGCGACCTTGCGGCCGCAGTCGACGCCGACGTTCGCCGCCTGCTGCATGCGGTGCACGTTGGAGGCGAAGGAGGAAACGAGGATCCGGCCCTCCCGGCGCGGGAAGATCTGGCGGAACGCCTCGCCCACCACGCGCTCCGACTCGGTCACGCCGGCGCGCTCGGCGTTCGTCGAGTCCCCGAGGAGGAGGTCGACGCCGCGGCTGCCGATCTCCGCCAGGCGGCCGACATCGGTGCGCTGTCCGTCGACGGGCGTGTGGTCGAGCTTGTAGTCGCCGGTGTGGACGCAGCGGCCGCCCTGCGTCTCGAGCACCACTGCGGCGGCGTCGGGGATCGAGTGCGCCATGCGCACGAGCTCGAGCCGGAACGGACCGAGGTCGACGGGCTCGTCTCCTGGCGCCAGCTCGCGCAGCTCGGCGGACCGCAGGAGCCCGTGCTCGTCGAGCTTCGACTTCACGAGCGCGAGTGTGAGGCGCGTCGCGAGCACGAGCGGCACCCGCACCTCGCGCATGAGATACGGCAGCGCGCCCACGTGATCCTCGTGCCCATGCGTGAGCACGACCGCGCGCATCATCTCCTCCCGGTCGCGTAGATAGCCGAAGTCGGGCAGGACGAGGTCGACGCCGAGGTGCTCGTCCCGCGGGAATGCGAGCCCCGCGTCGACGACGACGATCGCGCCGTCCGCCTCGTAGACGGTCATGTTTTTGCCCACCTCGCCGAGGCCGCCGAGCGGAATGATCCGGCACGCGCCCATGGGCGCTGAGTCTAGGGCGGCTAGGCGGACGCGGTGGTGAGAAGGCCCGACCGCTCGAGGCAGGAGCGGATCTCGGCGAGCTCCTCTTCGTTCGCCTCGACCATCGGGAGCCGGTGGCCGCCGACCTCGTGGCCCGTGAGGTTGAGCGCCGCCTTGATCGGGATCGGGTTCGTCTGGATCCGTAGAAGGTCGTACGACGGCTGCATCTCCTCGTGGACGGCGCGCGCGCCCTCGACGTCGCCCGCCCGGTGGCTCCTGATCAGCTGTGCGATCTGCGGCCCCCAGAGGTGCGCGGTCACCGACACGACGCCGACGCCCCCGAGCTCGAGGAAAGCCAACGTATTCGGATCGTCGCCGGAGTAGAGGTCGAGACGCGTCTCCTCGGCGATGAACCGCGCCTGGTCGGGGTCGTCGAGTGCCTGCTTCACGGCCACGACGTTCTCGATCTCGGCCAGACGCGCGATGGTGGCGGGCTCGATGTTGACGACAACGCGGCTCGGGATGTTGTAGGCGACGACCGGCAGATGGGTCGCGGCGGCGATCTCCTCGAAATGCCGGACGATGGCCCGCTGCGGCGGCTTGCTGTAGTACGGCGTCACGACGAGGATCCCGTCGACGCCGGCCTCGGTGGCCGCCTTCGTGAGGTGGACGGAGTGCGCCGTGTCGTACGTCCCTGTGCCGGCGATCACTGTCGCGCGGCCGCCGACCATCTCGACGGCGGCTGTGAAGAGCGCGACTTTCTCGTCGTCGCTCAGAGTCGGAGACTCTCCGGTCGTGCCGCAGACGACGAGGCCGTCGGATCCGTTCTCGACGAGGAAGGTCGCGAGCTCGCGGAACCGCTCGAGGTCGACCGCGCCGTCCGCCCGGAACGGCGTCACCATCGCGGTGATGACTTCTCCCAGCACCACGGGAGATTCTACGAGAGCCGCCCCTGCAACTCCTGCAACGCGAAGAAGACGCCCTCGGAGAAGGTCGGATACGGCTGGATCGTGTCGAGGATCGTCTCGACCGGAACCGCGGCACGGATTGCAAGGGTGAACTGGCCGAGCCACTCGGCCGCCTGGGGCCCGAAACACACAGCGCCGACGAGCACGCGCTGCCGCGGGTCGGCGAAGACGCGGACGAAGCCGTCGCGCTTCGGCTTCTCGTAGGTCGAGAGGCGCGGCAGCGAGCCCAGCTCGATCCGCGCGCTGACGAGCTCGTCCCCGTCGGTGCGGCCCACGGTCGCAACCTCGGGGTCGGTGAAGATCCCGGCCGGGATCGCGCGGTAGTCGGCCTTGGCGCGGCGGTTCGCCATGTCGGCCGCGGCGACGCGCGCCTGGTACTTGCCGACGTGGGTGAATTGCGCGACGCCCGTCACGTCGCCGATCGCCCAGACGTTGTCGGCCGCGCGCAGGCGCTCGTCCACCTCGACGCCGCGATTCGAGATCTCGAGGCCGAGCTCGTCGAGGCCGAGCCGCTCCACGTTCGGCCGGCGGCCGGTGGCGATGAGCAGCCGCTCGGTCGCCAGCGTGGAGCCGTCTGAGAGGTGGAGGCGGATGCCCGGCTCCGCCCGCTCGATCCCGACGCCGATGCGGACGTCGATCCCCTCCTCCGCGAAGAGCTCCGCGAGGAGCTCTCCGGCGTCGGAGTGGACCCGCCCGAGCAGTTGCTCGCCGCGCTCGACGAGCGTGACCTGCGAGCCCATGCGGGAGAAAAACTGCGCGAGCTCGCAGCCGACCGGGCCGCCGCCCATGACGGCGAGGCTCTGCGGAACCTTGTGCGTCCGGGTCGCCTCGCGGTTCGTCCAGTACTCGACGGCGTCGAGCCCGTCGATCGGCGGGATCGCGGGCCGCGAGCCGGTGGCGAGGACGAGCCGGTCGTACGGCAGCTCCTGCCCGTCCACCTCGACGACCCCGGGGCGCGCGACGCGGCCCTCGCCGCGCACGAGCCGGCAGTTCCAGTCCCGGAGGTATTGGAGCTGGCCGGCGTCGTCCCAGTCGCTCGTCATCCAGTCGCGCCACGACCAGACGCCGTCCGCCTCGGGACGCTCGCCGTGGAAGCCGGGCGCCCGCTCGAGCGACGCCCCGAGCTCCGTCGTCCGCAGCATCGTCTTGGTGGGCATGCAGGCGAAGTAGGAGCACTCGCCGCCCACCAGGCGGCTCTCGACGAGCGTGATCTCCGCCTCCTCGTCGTACCGGCGGAGGGCGCCGACGAAATGCTCGCCGGTCGACCCTCCGCCGAGAACGACGACCTTCAACTACTTCAGCAGGCCGTTGGCCGCCAGGAAGCCGTGAGCGATCTGCTTCGGCGTCGCCTTGTCGACGTAGTACGCCTTGTTCATCGCCTGCATCGCCGGCAGGGTGAGCTTCGCCGACACGGCGTTCAACGTGTTCTCGAGCAGCGTGCCGTTCGCGCCCTTGAGGAGGCTCTGCTTGACGACCGGCGCCACGTTCTGGAAGCCGAAGATGTGCTTGTCGTCGACCAGCGTCGTGTACTTCGGATCCAGCTGTAGCGGATCGGTGGAAAAGCCGTCCCCGCCGAACGTCTTGTGCTGGTCGAGCAGTGTGTAGACGCTGATCTTCCCGAGCGGGACGAACGTGATGTTCTTCAGGTGGTAGATCTGCTTCATCCCGAGAATGCACGTGATCCGCTGGTCACATTCCGGGAGCGCGGCATAGGAGAACGACTTGAGCTTGCTCAGGTCGCTCATCGTCTTCAGCCCGTCCTTCCTGGCGTTCGACGCGAGTAGCGTGAACGTGTCGCTGTCGTAGAACGGGGTCGGCTTCAGCAGCTGCGCACCGCGCTTCTGTTGCTCGAAGCTCTGCGCCGCCTGGTATGTCGCCGCGGCCGACTTGGGGGCCTTGACCTTGGCGAGGTCGAGAGCGATCACGCCTGTGTACTCCGGATAGACGTTGATCTTGCCGCTCTTGAGGGCCGTGTCGATCACCTCGGAGCTGCCGATGTCGTTCTTGTAGCTGACCTTGAAGCCCTTCGCAGCGAGGGCCTGCCCGTAGAGCTGGCCGAGGATGAATTCCTCCGCGAAGTTCTTCGTACCCATCGTGATCGCCGGCTTCGGGCCTGCCGCCGAGGAAGTCGAGCTCGACGTCGTCTGCTTGCTGCCCCCGCCGCCGCAGGCGGCAAGTCCGATCAGAAGCGCGACCCCGAAAGAAATCGCGAACGCCGCCTTGGCAGCGCGGCGTGTGTGCTTCCGAAACATCAGTGCCCTCCTCTCTGGTTTGCCCTCTCCGGGCTGTCCCTGGACGGACCCTACGCTCTCGGCGCCATCCGACGCGAGGCAGCGCGCTGTGCGAGCGCGAGCGCGAAGGCGGTGAGGAGCGCGAGCCCGGCGACCCAGAGCGCCGCTGCGAAGACCCCGCCGAGCCCGTACGTGATCTGGCGCGCCATGATGTCACCAAGGCCTCCGCCCCCGAAGATGCCCGCGATCGTCGCGGTGGCGATGACGAAAACTGCGGCGATCCTGAGGCCGGCCAGGAGAAGCGGGAGGCCGAGCGGGAGCTCGACGCGCGTCAGGATCTGCGCCTCCGTGAGCCCCATTCCGCGGGCAGCTTCGACCGCGTCCCGGTCGACTCCCTCCACCGCGAAGTACGTGTTCGTCAGGATCGGAGGGATCGCGAGCACGACGAGCGCCACGGTGTTGTTCCAGAAGCCGACGCCGAGGATCCCGATGCCGAGGCCGATGAGGACCACGCTCGGCAGCGCGCGGCCGAGGCTGGAGGCACCCAGCGCGAGGAGCAGACCGCGGTGCCGGTGACCGAGCCAGAGCCCGAGCGGCAGGGCGATCACGAGCCCGATCGCAAGTGCGGCGAAGGCGAGCTCCGCCGTCTCGCCGGTCTTCTCGAGCAGGAGAGAAGAGTGGTTCGGCATGAAGCGGAACGCATCGACGAACGTACTCGCGACCATCAGCGCAGCCGGTTCCACGGCGTCAGCGTTCGCTGCGCGGCCGCGAGGAGCGCATCGGCGACGAGCGCCAGCAGGATGGCCAGTCCTCCCGTGACGAGGAGCTCCGTCTTGAAGAGATCCGGCGTCTCTATGGCGTCGAAGATCGGGGCTCCGAGACCGTCCTGGATCAGGAAGGCGGCGACGGTCGCGATCGAGATCGTCGCGACGGTGGCAATGCGGAGGCCCGCGAGGATGGCTGGCGCCGCGAGCGGCAACTCGACGCGGAGGAAGGTCTGGAGACGGGTCAGTCCCATCCCGCGCGCCGACTCCAGCACGTCATCGGGAACGGCACGCAGCCCGGCGATGATGTTCCGGTAGAGGATGAACAGCGTGTAGGACACCAGCGCGATCTCGACCGTCGTGACCGTGAGGCCGGTCAACGGGACGAGCAGCTGGAATAACGCGAGGCTCGGAATCGCGTAGAGGAGGTCCGCGAAGCCGCCGAGCGGCGCGTCGAAAACCCGCCAACGAAAGCCGACGAGTGCGAGCAGGAACGCGATCCCGAAACCGATCCCGACCGCGATCAGCGTGAGCTGGATGTGCTGGATGAGCGCGGGCTGGAGCGTGTCTCCCCAGTGCTTGGTGAGCCAATCGGTGCAGAACCAGCCGTTGTGCTTGAGGCACGCACTCGGCTGCCCGAAGTTCGGGATGACCGGGCCGCCGCCGCCCGCCACGCGCCAGCCGCTCACGCGAGCAGGTCCTCGCGCGTAGCGACTCCTTTGGGAGTCCCGTCGGCACTCACGACGAGCACGGCATCGCGACGCTCGGCGATGAGGAGCGCGAGCGCGTCGCGGAGGCTCGTGTCGGCCGGGAGGCGGGGCAGTCCGTCGCCCGTGGCCGACGCAAGCTCGAGCTCGCCGAGCTTGCGCAGGGAGAGCGCCTTGAGCGCGCGGTCCCGCCCGACGAAATCCGCGACGAAGTCGTCGACCGGCTGCTCGAGGATCTGCTGCGGCGTGTCGTACTGGGCCAGGCGGCCGCCTTGGCGGAGGATCGCGATGCGGTCGCCGAGCTTGATCGCCTCGTCGACGTCGTGGGTGACGAAGACGACGGTCTTGCGCAGCTCCTGCTGCAGGCGCAGGAACTCGTCCTGCAGCCGCGCCCGGACGATCGGGTCGATGGCGCCGAACGGCTCGTCCATCAGCATCAGCGCGGGATTTGCGGCAAGCGCGCGCGCGAGGCCGACGCGCTGGCGCTGACCGCCGGAAAGCTCCGCCGGGAAGCGGCGCCGATCCTGCTGCGGATCCAGGCCGACGAGCTCGAGCAGCTCGGCGACCCGTTCGCGGATCTGCTTCCGATCCCACCCGAGCAGACGCGGCACCGTCCCGATGTTCCCCTCCACGGTCATGTGCGGGAAGAGGCCGACCTGCTGGATGACGTAGCCGATCGAGCGGCGCAGCTCGGTCACGTCGTAGTCGCCGATCTGCTTCCCGTCGATCCGGATGTAGCCGCTCGTGAGCGGGATCAACCGGTTGACGAGCTTGAGCGCGGTCGTCTTGCCGCCGCCCGACGGGCCGACGAGGACGCAGATCTCACCGGCGGGCACGGTGAGCGAGAGATGGTCGACCGCGGCGCCCTCACGACCAGGGTAGACCTTCGTCGCTTCGTCGAAAACGAGCTCGGCCGCCTCGGTCGGCATGAGTGAATCTTCTACTAGAGCAGGGTGTCCAGGCCAGTGGTCAGCGTGACCATTGCGTCTGCGGCCGCTCCTCGCGGATCCCGTCGACGTCGAGGTCGACGCGCTCGTTGAAGAACGCGATGTAGTCGCGGACCGGCTCCGCGTCGTGTTGCGGATCGGCATACGTCCAGGCGAGGTCCTCGTGCACCTCGCTGTCGGCATGGACGTGCCAGTACGAAGCCGAGCCTTTGTATGCGCAGCGCGTCCGCGTCGGACTCGGCTCGAGCAGGTCGAGTCGCACGTCCCCGGGCGGGAAGTAGTACCGCGTCGGCAGGCCCGTCTCGAAGAGCGCACGCGTGCGGACGCTGTCTGCGACGACCTCGCCGTCGACGCTCACCTGGACGCGGCGCGACGTCCGGTAGACATCGATGCGGCTGTACGGGTCGCGCGGGTGCCCGAAGAGCTGCTCGTCTTCGGCGAACCATTCGTCGACGGCGTGCCAGTAGAGCGCGACGTGACCGCGGAGGAAGCTCGCAGGCTCGATCGGCTCCTCGTATGCCCAGACCGCGTCCGGCGCCGTACGGTCGCCGGCCCGGAGCGACCAGTAGCTCGCAGCACCCTTGTGCGGGCAGGTCGTCCGCTTCTCGCTCCGCTGCAGCAGGTCCTGCCGGACGTCGTCGAGCGGGAAGTAGTAGATGGGCAGATGCCCCGTCTCGTGGAGGAGCTTCGCGTCGCTGGAGTCGATGACGATCTCGCCGCCGAAGAGGGCCCTGATCCGCTGTGGGACGGGGTCGAAGAAGAGGACGGCGCCGGTCGGCGGGACGATCTCGGTGTTGAAGCGGCCGGCGGGCTCCTTGCCGAACGGCCCTCTGCCGACGGTCAGCGACATGCCTAGAGCAACGAGTCGAGCCCCAGCGTTAGTCCCGGCGGCAGGTCGCCGAGCCTCTCGAGCGCGAGGAGCACGCCGTCGGCGAACGACTCGCGCCCCGTCGTGTCGTGACGAATGGTCAGGAGCTGCCCCTCGCCGCCGAAGATGACCTCCTGGTGCGCGACGAGCCCGGGCAGGCGCACCGAATGGATCGCCGGGTCGCCGCCGATCAGCTCCCCGGTTGCCTTCGCGGTGCCGGAGGGCGCGTCCTTCTTGGCCTCGTTGTGAAGCTCGACGATCTCGGCCCGCGGGAAGTGCGCGCTGGCCTCGCGCGCGAAACGCATCATCAGCACGGCGCCGATCGAGAAGTTCGGGGCGACGAAGAGGCGCAGCCCTTTCTCTCCCGCGAGCGCGCCGAGCTCCGCTGGGTCCCAGCCGGTCGTGCCGACCACGCAGGAGACGCCCTGGTCGAGCGCAGCCCGGACGTTCGCCGGCGCCGCCTCGGGCGTCGTGAAGTCCACCGCCGCCTCGCAGCCCTCGACGTTCGGCTCGTCGCCGAGCTCGATCCCGCGCACCTCATGCCCGGCCGCTGCCAGCCGCGCCACGATCGCGCTGCCGGCCTTTCCCTCCGCGCCGAAGAAGGCGAGCTTCACGCGGCCTGCTCGACCAGATTCGTGCTCGCGCGCCCCACGGCGGCGCGGAAGCGGGCCTCGTCCGGCCCCACTCCGGCTGCGGCGAGCCGCTCGGGCGGGAGCAAGGCAGCAGCGAGCTCCGCGAGCTCCTCGCTGTCGACGGCCTCGATCTCGGCCATCACGCGCTCGAGCGTGAGCAGCTCCGTGTCGGTCACGAGCGACTTGCCGAGCCGGCTCATGCGATTCGAGGTCGACTCGAGGGAGAGGACGATCCGCCCCTTCAGGCTCTCCTTCGCCCGCTCGAGCTCGCCCTTGCGCAGCCGCCCTGCGGCGATCTCCGCGATCTGCTCGACGCAGATCTCGACGCAGGCCGCGAGGTTCTCCTCCCGCGTGCCGACGTAGACGCCGAGGATGCCCGTGTCGGTGTACTGCGCCCCGAAGCTGTAGACGGCGTAGGCCATGCCGCGCTTCTCGCGAATCTCCTGAAAGAGCCGCGAAGAGGCCGAGCCCCCGAGGATCGCGTCGAGGAGGGACGCGGCGAAGCGGCGCCGGTCCGAGCGGGAGATGCCGGTCGCTCCGAGGCAGAGGTGGTATTGCTCCGTCTCCTTCCGCTGGAAGCGGAGCCCCGGGCCGGGCAGCTGCGCGAGCGGCCGGCGCACGCGGGTGCCGGCCCGCGCCGGTGCGCCCGCGCGCCGCTCGCTCCGCTGCAGGAGCGCGACGAGCCGGTCATGCTCGAGGTTTCCCGCAGCTGCGAGGACGACGTTGCCCGGCGCGTAGGACGTGCGGTGATAGCCGGCGAGCGCGCGGCGACTGACCGAGGAGATGACCTCCGCGCTCCCGATGACCGGCCGGCCGAGAGGGTGATCGCCGAAGACGGCCTCCGAGAAGAGGTCGTGGACGAGCTCCTGCGGGGTGTCCTCGTACATCGCGATCTCCTCGAGCACGACCTCCCGCTCCTGGTCGACCTCGGCGAAGGACGGCGCGAAGACCATGTCGGTCATGACCTCGAGCGCCGTCTCGACATGGTGGTCGGGGACGCGCGCGTAGACGACCGTGTTCTCGCGCGAGGTCGCGGCGTTCAGCTCGGCGCCCATCGCGTCGAACGTCTCCGCGATCTCCTGCGCGTCGAAGCGGCGCGAGCCCTTGAACAGGAGGTGCTCGATGAAGTGCGAGACTCCCGCCCGGTCGGCGCGCTCGTCGCGGGAGCCCACGTCGATCCAGAAGCCGAGCGCGACCGAGCGCACGCTGGCGACCCGCTCCGAGATGACGCGCTCCCCGCCGTCGAGCTCGCTCAGCACCACCTTCTGCACGAGGCGATGGTAGGCGAAGGGCTTCGCGGAGAGGCTAGGCGCGCGCGACGAAGCTGAGCACGCAGCCGTTCCGCTTCGCGTCGTACAGGGCTCCGTCGGCGAGCCGGAACAACGCCTGGGCGTCGTTCGCGTCCTCGGGGCATCCGGCGCAACCGAAGCTTGCGCTGAGATCGGACGCCCACAACTCGCCGCCCGCCACCAGCCTCTCGAGCAGCGTCTCGACCCGGGCGACGACCTGGCGCGTGTCCGCTTCGGTCGCCTCGGAGACGAGCACCGCGAACTCGTCCCCGCCGATGCGGAACGCATCGTCGGGCTTCCGCAGCGACTCGACGAGGACGTTCGAGAACGCGACGAGCGCCTCGTCGCCGGCGGGATGCCCGTAGCGGTCGTTCAGCTGCTTGAAGCGGTCGAGATCCGCGATCACGAGGCCGAAGGAGCGGCCGTAGCGCAGCGCCCGCGCGACCTCGCCGTCGAGGCGGTTCACGAACGCACGCCGGTTGAGGAGCCGCGTGAGCGGGTCGTGGTCGGCGAGGAAGCGAAGCTCACCGAGATGTCGGCCCGAGACGAGAGCGGCCGCGGCGTCGTTCGCGAAGATGCGCAGCGCCTGCAGCCGGTCGGCGGAGGGCACGAGCCGGTCGCTTGGGTTGTCGACCCAGATGATCCCGAGCAGTGCGCCCCGGCCGTCTCGGAGGGGCACGATCAACCAGTGCCTGTTCCACGCCCACGGACCGCGGCCGTTGAGCTGCGAGGGATAGACCTCCACGTCGCTCGTGATCCGCTCCCGCGCCTGCTCGTGAGTGAGGAGGTAGCAACCCTCGCGCAGAAAGTCGTCGTCGAGCAGCGGCTCGACCTGTGCGACCGACACGAGGTCGCGGCGGCGCAGCTCCTCGAGCCGCCAGCCCGCCGCCGCCTGCGGGACCACGGCGCCGGACTTCGGGTCGACGAGCGCCGCGCAGACGTTCTGGAACTCGAGGGCGTCGCGGATGCCGGTGCACACGCGGCGCAGGATCTCGGCATTCGAGGTCTCTCCGCTGATGCGCGAGGAGACGTCGAGCAGCTCCTCGAGCGCACGCTGGTGACGCGCCGACGCCGCCGCCTCGCGCGAGGCTTCGAGGGCGAGCGCAGCGTGGTCGGCGAGCGAGACGAGGACCTCGAGCTCGTCGTCGGTCGGCCGGCGGCCGCTGACCGGCTCGTCGACCGAGATGATCCCGAGCAGGCTTCCATGCTGGTCGCGCATCGGGACGAAGAGCGCGTCCTCGGGATCCCAGGCGTCAGGGCCCGACCCCCGGTCCCCTTCCGGCACGTAGCTCGGCCCGAGCGAGTCCCAGTCGACGGCGCCGCTCGGCACCACGTACGCGCCGCGGCGCTCGAAGCGCTCGGAGAGGAGCACCGTCCAATCGCCGCCGGGGCGTGCGTTCCCGAGGAGCACTGCCTTGGCCGCGTCGTTCCCGTACACGGTCGTCACCTCGAAGTCGTCCCAGGCCGGCCGGTAGAGGTTGACCGCGACCGTGCGGTAGCCGAGCGACTCGCCGATCGTGCGTGCGACAGCGTCGAGCAGCGCAGGAAGATCCTCACGCGCCCGCAGAAGGCGG
The DNA here is from genome assembly GCA_035653435.1 of Gaiellaceae bacterium. Classification (GTDB taxonomy): domain Bacteria; phylum Actinomycetota; class Thermoleophilia; order Gaiellales; family Gaiellaceae; genus Palsa-739. The sequence continues at coordinate 54,347 of DASRBY010000047.1, read as the reverse complement.
GTGACCTCGACGAGGCCCCGCAGCGGTGAGATGGTCGGAAGGCTCACTTGATGGGTTCGCTCCGGTTCATCGGCACCGAGGCCGCTCGTGATGAGCGATTGAGGGCCGGAGCTGACCCGAAAGGGTGAATCGAACCAGGAGGACGGCCGGGCGAAAACCGGCCGTCCTCCGGTGTCGTTCAGCCCGCGGCGGGAGCCGCGACAGCCGGCGCGGGCGCCGCCTGGCGGAGAAACATCAGCGCGCTGACGATCAGGCTCCAGAGCGGCAAGGCGATGATGAGCACGATCCAGCCGATCGGCGTGACCGCCACGATGCCGAATGCAAAGGCGACCCAGCCCAGCCACCGCGGCAGCGCGGCGCTCCTGGCGATCGCAAGCCCGTTTCCGATCAGGAAGACCGCGGTGCCGATGAGGAGGCCGAAGAACACGTCGTTCTGCAGCACGTTGAGCGCCTGCTCGGCCGTCGGCGAGATCTTGCCCGGCACGTCTGCCGCCGCGAAGTTGATCCCGGCGATCGTCGCGCCGCCGACTGCGAGGACCGTCATCCCGGAGACGCCGAGCCCGATCAGGCTGTGCTCGGTCGAGCGCGAGCGGAGGAACGACCGCAGCGCCGCCGCGAAGAAGAGCCCGAAGACGAGCGCGTACGCGATCAGGAAGACACTCGCCTGCTGGCTGCCGCGGTGTGATTCGTAGAACGTCACCACGTGCTGCGCAGACGCGTCCGAATCCGGCGTGCTCCCGCCGACCACCAGCCCTCCGACGAACAGTAGAACGGCGAACGCGACTCCCGTCAACGACGCCAACCGACCCCAGTCCCTAAGCATCGACCGCTCCTTTGCGTTGTCTCCGCAGGCCCCCCCTGCGGCCCCGGAGGCTAGAGCTCAGGCCGAAACGAGTCAAGCGATCGGCAGAAGTGCCGGAGGCGGCGCGTCGGCCGCCTCCAGCGTCACACCTCGTTACTCGTCGTCGCGGCGCGGCCCGCGGCCGCGACCGCCACGCCCGCCGCGGCGGTCGCCACGCGGCCGTTCCTCCTCGGGAGGACGCGGCGGTGCGTTCTTGGCCCGCTCGATCAGCTCCTCGGGCTGGACGAGCGTGCCGTTCTCGTGCTTCGCGACGAGCTTGAGGCCGATCCGGCCGCGTGCCTTGTCGACCTCCTGCACGACGACGTCGACGACGTCGCCGCGGCTCATCACGTCCTCGATGTGGGCGACCCGGCCCGGGCCGACGTTCGAGACGTGCAGGAGCCCGTCGGTGCCCTTCTTCAGCTCGACGAAGGCGCCGAACTGGGTCGTCTTCACGACCTTGCCGGTGAACGTGTCGCCGACCTCGGGCTCCTTCGTCAGCGCCTCGATCGCGGCGACGGCCTCGTTCGCCTTCGTGCCCTCCGTCGCGTAGATGAGGATCGTGCCGTCCTCCTCGATGTCGATCTGCACCTCGTAGTCGGACTCGAGGCCGCGAATCGTCTCGCCGCCCTTGCCGATGACCATGCCGATCTTCTCCTGGTCGATCTTGATCGTCGTGATCCGCGGTGCGTTGTCGGCGAGCTCGGAGCGGGACTCCGGGATGACGTCGAGCATCTTCTCCAGGATGAACTCGCGCGCCCGCTTCGCCTGCTCGAGCGCATCTCGCATGATCTGCTGCGTGACGCCCGTGATCTTGATGTCCATCTGAAGCGCGGTGATCCCGTTGCGGGAGCCGGCGACCTTGAAGTCCATGTCGCCGAGGTGGTCTTCCGCGCCCTGGATGTCCGTGAGGATGACGTAGTCGTCGCCCTCCTTCACGAGACCCATCGCGATACCGGAGACCGGCGCCTTGAGCGGCACGCCCGCGTCCATCAGCGACAACGTCGAGCCGCACACCGAGCCCATCGACGACGAGCCGTTCGACTCGAGCGTCTCGGACACGATCCGGATCGTGTAGGGGAAGTCCTCGGGCCCCGGGATGACCGCCTCGAGCGCCCGCTGCGCGAGCGCGCCGTGGCCGATGTCGCGCCGCTTCGGCCCACGCATGAAGCCCGTCTCCCCGACCGAGTAGGGCGGGAAGTTGTAGTGGTGCATGTACCGGCGCTCCTCCTCGAGGGAGAGGTCGTCGATGCGCTGTCCCTCCTTCGCGGTGCCGAGCGTGAGCGAGGAGAGGATCTGCGTCTGGCCGCGCGTGAACAGGCCGGAGCCGTGCGCGCGCGGGTTGACGCCGACCTCGATCTCGATCGGCCGGATCTCCTCGGCGCCACGCCCGTCGGGGCGGCGCTTGTCGACGGCGATCTTCTGCCGCACGAGATCCTTGTAGATCGACTCGCACGCCTTCTTGACCTGCGACTTGGTCTGCGAGTCCTTCGAGGCCTGCAGCGGCTCGCCCGTCTCGGGATCGACCGAGGCGCCCCCGACCGGGAATGGCAGCTCGACCTCCTCGATGATCCGGTCGAACAGGAGCTGCCGCTTAGCTGAGCGGAGCGCCTTCGAGTCCTGCTCGGCGTCGGTGAGCGCCTTCAGCTCGTCGCCGAACTGCTCGCGCACCGGCCCTTCGACCGCGACGGCCCGCTGCTTCTCGAGCAGCATGGCGAGCGCCGCCTTGACCTGCACCTGGCGCTGGATGTCGTCGTCCGTCGACTCCATCGTGATCGGCCCGGCGAGCTCGGCGAGGAGCTCCTCGACGGCCGTGCTCGACTCCTTGATGCCGGCCTGCTGGATCCGCTCCCAGATCGTGTGCCCGTGGTCGCGCTCGAGCTCCGCGAGGAGGTCGAGGTCGAGCCACTTGGGCTTGCCGGCCTGCCGGCGCAGGTCCTCCTGCGCCTCGCAGAGCTTCACGATCTCGGCATGGGCGAGCTCGAGCGCCTCGAGGATCTTCTCCTCGGGGACCTCGTTCGCGCCCGCCTCGACCATGGTCAGGCCCTCTTTCGTGCCGACGACGATCAGATCGAGCTCCCCGTTGTCCTCCGTCTCGCGCAGCGTCGGGTTGACGGCGAGCTGCCCGTCGATGAGGCCGATGCGGACGGCGCCCACCGGGCCGAGGAACGGCAGCGGCGAGAGCATCAACGCCGCGGAGGCGCCGTTGATGCAGAGGATGTCGTGGGCCGTGACCATGTCCGCGCTGAGGACGGTGCAGATCACCTGAACCTCGTTGCGGAAGCCCTTCGGCCAGAGCGGCCGGATGGGCCGGTCGATCATGCGCGCCGTGAGGATGGCGCGCTCGGTCGGGCGCCCCTCACGCTTGAAGAAGCCGCCCGGGATCTTGCCGGCGGCGTACATCCGCTCCTCGACGTCGACGGTGAGGGGGAAGAAGTCTGCGCCCTCGCGCGCCTCGGCGCGCCCCTGGGCTGTGGCGAGCACCATCGTGTCGCCTCCGCGGACGACGACGGCGCCGTCCGCCTGCTTCGCGAGGTGGCCGGTCTCGAAGCTGATCTCCTGGCTTCCGATCTGAACGGAGACCTGCGCCCGGCGCTCGGTCGCGATACTCATCAATTGTCCTCCACTCTGCTTGTGGAGGGCGGGAGCTCGAGCCAGTCCGTCGAGACCTGCTCGGTGGGCTCGCTCGAACTTCCACCCTCCGTGTTCTTCGGAGCTAGCGGCGCAGGCCGAGCTCCTTGATGAGGGCGCGGTAACCCTCCAGGTCGTGCTTCTGCAGGTAATTCAGGAAGCGGCGGCGCCGCCCGACGAGCTTCAGCAGTCCGCGCCGCGAGTAGTGGTCGTGCTTGTGGACGCGCAGATGCTCGGTGAGCTCGTTGATCCGCTGCGTCAGCATCGCGATCTGCACCTGCGGCGAACCGGTGTCGGCCGCGCCACGGCCGTGCTTCGCGATGATCTCCTGCTTCGCTTCCTTGGTCAGGGCCAACGCCCTCTCCTTCCTGTCGCCTCCCGAAGCTCCGCCCGCGGCGCCAAGGACGCTGCGCGAGCCGGGCCTGGGTCGCGGGGTAGGGTAGCGGAAACCGGCATGACGAGCGCGATTCCGCAACAGCGGCTGGCCGAGATCGTGCGCGGAGCGCAGGTGCGGACGGGCGTGGCGGTCGCCGCCGCGGCGGTGCACGTCGACGGCCGCACGACGTTCGCCGGCGCACACGAGCGGCCGTTCCGGATCGCCTCGATCACGAAGTCCTTCACGGCGACGGCGATCTCGCTCGCGGGGCTGCTCGACGACCGGCGACGGGCGCTGCTCTCGCACACGGCGGGCTACCGGCTCCAGCGCGCCGAGCCGCTGCCGCCGGAGTGCGCGGGGCTCTGGTCGTATTCGAACGCGGGCTACTGCGAGGCCGCGTCGTCGGCGTTCGAGGACCGGTACTCCGACGCCGTACGCGAGCTCGTGCTCGAGCCGCTCGGCTTGCGGCACACCGGCTTCGAGACGCCGCCCGACGCTGTCCTCGGGACGCTGCCAGGGGATGTGATCGCGGATCCCTTGTATCCCGTCGGCCGCAGAGCCGCCGGTGGCCTCTGGTCGACCGTAGGCGACCTCGTCGCATACGGACTTGCGCATTGCAAACAGTGGGAGCACCTCCACTTCCCGGTCGCGGAGGCGCTCGGCGCGCAGTACGCACTCGGCTGGTGGGTGCGGGACGGCGTGCTCGACCATGAGGGGTCGGTCGGGGGCTATCAGTCCCTGCTCATGCTCGTTCCCGAGCAGGAGACCGTGCTCGCGGTGCTGACGAACTCGTGGAAGGGATCGGCGCTGATCCGCGACGTCGTCGCAGAGCTGGGGGTCGCGCCTGCAGCTCCGGATGTGCCCGAGCTGGAGACCGTCGACGGGACGTACGCGCTCGACGACCTCGCGGCCGTCGTCGGCGGCGGGACCATCACCGAGATCGAGACCGATCCGCTGACCCGCGCGCGGATGGAGCGTCGCTATCCCCTCAGCCTCGATGCGCCGCTCATGACCTGGCGGAGCGACTTCCCGCGTCCAGGCGTCGCCCGCATCGGGTGGGTCGCGCTCCCGCGCGTGGACGCCTGAAGATCCCGCTCAGGCCGGGCGCATGGCAGCACGCGTTCGGCTCACGTCGTCGCCGATCGCATCCACCAACGCCTCGAGGGAGTCGAAGCGGCGCTGCTCGCGGAGCAGGCTCCAGACCTCGACCACGAGTCGGTCGCCGTAGAGGTCGCCGTCGAAATCGAGGAGGTGGGCCTCGACCCGGCGCTCGACCCCGCCGAAGTGCGGGTTCGTGCCGATGGAGACGGCAGCGGGGCGGTCGAGCGTCCAGCCGGCGTAGACGCCGTCGGGAGGCACGAGGAGGTCCTCCGGCACGTCGAGATTCGCGGTCGGGAACCCGAGCGCGTGACCGCGGCCGTCGCCGCGGACGACGATCCCCTCGACCTCGGGCGGCCGGCCCAGCAGGCTCGCGGCACGCTGGGTCTCCCCGGCTCGGACGAGTTCCCGAATGCGACTCGACGAGACGTGCTCGACGAGCGGCACCCGCCGGACGTCGAAACCGAGCCGTTCGAGCAGGCCGAGATCGCCTTCGCGACCCCGCCCGAAGCGGAAGGTCTCGCCGGCAGCGACGGTCTCGGTGCCGATCCGACGCAACATCCGATCCGCGAACGCGTCGGCAGACAGCGAGGCGAGCTCTTCGTCGAAGCGGAGCAGGAGAACGTCCTCCACTCCCGCCTCCGCGAGCAGCTCGAGCCGGCGCTCCACCGTGGCGAGGAGCTCGACACCACCACCGAGCACGGCGCGGGGATGCGGATCGAACGTCAGGACGGTCGTCCGCAACCCGGCCCGCCGCGCCGCATCGATCACGCACAGATGGCCGCGGTGGACGCCGTCGAACGTGCCCACGGCGACGGAGCGTCGTGCGTCCCGCAGGTCGCCGGGCTCCCGAGCGACGTTCACCGGGCCGTCGCCGCGCGCGCGGCCTCGACGCGCTCGAGGACCTGTGCCTCCGGCAGGAGCTGCTCGGCGGTGAACGCCTCGGGTGCGACTGCGTCGGCTACCGAGAACGGCCCTACCTCCGTCCGCCGCAAGGTTGCGCAATGCCCGCCGAGCGCGATTGCAAGCGACCGGACGTAGGTCCCGGAGCTGACGCGAACGTCGAGCGTCACCGTTTCGCCCGTATACGCGATGACATCGAGCGCGTGCACCGTCGACCGGCGCGTCGGCATCTCCACCTCGATGCCGCGCCGCGCAAGCTTGTACGCGCGCTCGCCGCCGATCTTCACCGCCGATGCGGCTGGGATGGGCAGCTCGATCTCACCGCGGAGGTGCTCGAGCCTTGCGCCCAGCTCTTCCTCGCCCGGAGGCGTAGTGCGCTCGAGGATCTCCCCCTCGGGATCGCCGGTCGAGGTCCGGCACGAGAGGTCGATCTCGGTGAGGTAGCGCTTGTCCAATCCGACGAGGCATGATGCGAGCTTAGTTGCCCTTCCGGACAACACGAGCAACAGTCCTGTCGCGAACGGATCAAGCGTCCCGGCATGACCCGTCCGGGCCTCGGTGACGCGCCGGATATGGGCGACGACCGCGAACGACGAGGGGCCGCTCGGCTTGTCGACCAGCGCAACCCCGGCGGGATCAAGCGCGCGAGGCGGCACGTTGCGCGAGAAAGCCTTCCCGAACCTGGTGGACAATCTCCTGCAGCGGTAGATCGGTGGAGAAACCGGCGGCCTGGCGATGTCCGCCTCCTCCGAAGCGACGGGCGATCGCCGAGACGTCGAGCTCGTCGATGCTGGAGCGGAGCGAGCCCTTGTGCGCGGACGCCCCCGCGCTCAGCTGCTCCCGGATCAGCACCGCCAGCTCCGCACCTTCGACAGCCCGGAGGTAGTCGATGATCCCTTCGGAATACGGCTCGGAAGCGCCGACCTCGGCAAAGTCCGTGCGTAGAAGGTGCGAGACGACGATCCGCCCACCCTCGAGCACCTCGGCCCGGGCAAGGGCGCGTGCGAGCAGCTTGAGCTTCGCGAACTCGACCGATTCGTAGACCTCCTGAAAGACCGCGTGGATGTCGGCTCCAGCCTCGACGAGCTCCGCGGCGAGCCGCAGCGCCTTAGGCGTCGTGTTCGCATACTGGAAGCGGCCCGTATCGGTGACGAGGGCGATGTAGAGCGGCTCTGCGAGCTCCGGCGTCAGCTCGATGCCGAGCTCGGCGAAGACGTCCCTCAGGACCTCCCCCGTCGAGGACGCGTCGGCAACGATGAGGTTGAGGTCGCCGAAGCGGGTGTTGTCGTGGTGGTGGTCGACGTTGAGCACCAGGGGAGCGCGCGAAAGAGCGGCCTCGTCGCCGATTCGATCCTCCTTTGCACAGTCCACTGCAAGCAGCACGCGATCCGCCGCGTCCGCCGGCGGTTCTCGCACCAGCTCCGCGAGCGGCATGAAGGCGTACTCGCGCGGAAGCGGCGTCTGCCCCGCGAGGTACATGACCGCGTCCTTGCCGAACTGCCTGAGGGCGAGTGTGGCGGCGAGGAGCGACCCGAGGGCGTCTCCGTCCGGGTTCTCGTGCGTGACGAGGAGGAAGCGGTCGTGCCGCCGCAGCGCGTCCGCGATCGCCTTCAGATCAGTCGTTTGGTTCATCGTCGTCCGGCGCGAGCTCGTCGATCAGGCGGGTCATGCGCACGCCGCGCTCGACCGACGGATCGTACTCGAAGGTCAGTTGAGGAGTTCGCTTCAGCCTGAGCTCTCGCGCGAGTCGCGACTGGAGGACACCGTGAGCAGCCTCGAGGCCGTGCAGGCTCGAACGCAGCCTGCGGCCCGAGCCGAGCACACTCACGTAGACGGTGGCGTGCCGCAGGTCGGGGGCCGTGTCGACGCCGGTGACAGTGATCAGGCCGATGCGGGGATCCTTGAGCTCCGGGAGCGCCTCCGCGAGGACTTGCCTGACCGACTCGTTCACCCGACGCATGCGCTCGCTCATGGGCTCTATTCAAGCGCCTGCTTGCACGGGCTGCCTCCGGCCGAGCCTCCTGTCGACACGGGCGCGACGCCCATCGATCGCACCCCCACCCAAGGGTGGGGATGCCGTCCCTCCGCCCTCGGCGACGACGCTACCCGCCAATGGCTCGCGAATCTGTGCCGGCCGATCGCTAACCACCGGCTTTCGCGCAAGCCTTCCCGGGGCTTGGTGGCACAAGGGCCGAGTCAGCGGATCACGTCGAGGATGAGCGGGCGCAGCTCCGGCTCGGCGCCGATCTCGTATGCGGCGAGAAGCGCCGCCTCCGCCGCCTCGGCCGCCGGCTCGTCCCGCGCGTGAATCTCGGCCAGCAAGCCTCCTCGCTCCACCGCATCGCCCCGCTTCGCGCTGCAGACGACACCCACCGCGTGATCGATCGAATCCTCCTTCCGTTCCCGGCCGCCCCCGAGCGCCATCGCCACGCCGGCGACCTCCCTGGCGCTCAGCGTGCGCACGAAGCCGCCGGCGGGCGCAGCCACTCTGCGGACAACAGGGACACGCGGCAGGCGTGCCGGATCGGGATCGCCGCCCTGGGCATGGATCCAGCGTTCGTACGCCGCGAGCGCCGAGCCGTCGCCGAGGCATGCGACAACGCGCTCACGTGCCTCGGCTTCGTCGAGCTCGAGATCGGACAGCGCGAGCAATTGCGTCGCGGCCTCGACCACGAGCTCGCGGAAGTCCGCCGGCCCGTCGCCGGCCAGCGTCTCGTATGCCTCGTGCACCTCAAGCGCGTTCCCGACGGCGCGCCCGAGCGGCTGCTCCATGTCCGTGAGGAGGCAGACGACGTCGAGGCCGGCTTCCTCCCCCAGCCCGCGCATGACCTCGGCCAGGCGCCGGGCCTCCTCGGGCGTCCGCATGAAGGCGCCCTCGCCGACCTTCACGTCGAGGACGAGCGCGCTCGCGCCGCCGGCGATCTTCTTCGACATGATGCTCGCCGCGATGAGCGACATCTCGTCGATCGTCGCCGTCACGTCGCGGAGGGCGTAGAGCTTCCGGTCCGCCGGCACGAGGTTTGCGCTCTGGCCGGCGACCGCGATTCCGATCTCCCTCACCTGGCGAACGAAATCCTCGGTCGAGAGCTCGACGCGGAAGCCCGGGATGGACTCGAGCTTGTCGAGCGTGCCGCCCGTGTGGCCGAGCCCCCGACCGCTCATCTTCCCGAAGGGCGCGCTGCACGCCGCGACGACCGGCCCGAGGGCGAGCGTTGTCTTGTCCCCCACCCCTCCGGTGGAGTGCTTGTCGACCACGCGCCGCCCGAGCCGCGCCGCCAGGTCGACCCTCTCGCCGCTCGCGACCATCGCTTCCGTCAGCCCGAAGGTCTCGGCCGCTGAGAGCCCGCGGAACCAGATCGCCATGAGCAGTGCGGCGGCCTGGTAGTCGGGAATCTCCCCACGGACGTACGCGGCGATGAACTCCGCCAGCTCTCCGCGGGGGATCTCCGATCCGTTTCGCTTCCGCTCGATCAGCTCGGCGGCGTGCATGCGCGCGAGCCTAGTCCTCCGGATCGATCAGCACTCGCTCCGCGAGCGCGACCTCCCACTCCTGACCGCGGAGCCACCGCTCGGCTTCGTCGAGCAGCCGCTGCACTTCACCGTGCTCGCGCGCGACGCACGCCGCCGTGATGCGTGCGCGCTGCCACACGTCGTGGTGGTCGACCTCGGCCACCGACGCCCCGACGCGGTTCTGGAGCTGCGCCTTCGCCGACCGCAGGTAATGACGCTTCTCCTTGAGCGAATGCGCCTCGGGAAAGTGGAGCTCGCAGGTGAGGATTCCGACCCAGCCGCTCGGCACAGCACGGATTCAAGCGAAGCCGATCGCGCGCTCGACGACCGAGGCTGCCCTGCGTACCGCCGAAACATCTTCCTCGCTCGCGTCGGCCAGAAGCCGTTCGAGGAGGTCGAGCCTCCGCTCGCGGCCGCGCTCGAGGATCCGCCTCCCCTTCGCCGTCGCCTCGATTCGAATGGCCCGGGCATCGTTGACATCGGGATACCGCCGCAGGAGACCCTCCCCCTCCATTGCCGTCACCAGCTTGCTCATCGTGGCGGTGGTGACCCGCTCCGCCGCCGCCAGCTCGGTCAGCGACCTGGCCCCGCCGAACACGAGCACCGACAGCGCCGACGCCCGCGCCGGCGTGATCCCCATCGCTTTCTCGTCGACCTCGCGCACCCGACGTATGAGATGGATCGCCGCCGAGTGCATCGAATCGGCTGCTTCGCGCCTCACGCTTGACATAGTTGGTTAGGCTAGCTAATAATCTCGACCATGTCCATTTTCGAGCTCATCGATGCCGGCGATGCGCGGCGGGCGCGCGCACTTCTCGCGGCCGAGCCCGGCCTCGCGTCGGCGCGTGACGAACAGGGATTGAGCGCGTTGATGCGCGCGTCGTACCGCGGCGGGGCCGTGTACGACGCCGTGCGCGAAGCGGAACCGGAACTCGACCCGTGGGACCGCATCCTCGTCGGAGAGTCCGACGGCCTCCCCGCTCCGGATGCGTGGAGCCCCGACGGCTTCAGCCCTCTCCACATCGCCGCGTTCGCGGAGAACGCCGCCGCCGCGCAGGCGCTCGTGGACGCCGGGGCCGAGGTGAACGCCTTCGCTACGGCGTCGTTCGCCCGCGTCACACCGCTCGGAACGTGCGCGTTCGTCGGAGCGACGGAGGTTGCGCGGGTCCTCCTGCGTGCCGGCGCGAACCCCACTCTGACGGAGGTCGAGGGCGCCTCTCCGCTCGATGCGGCGCTGGAGAACGGCCACCGCGATCTCGTCGCTCTGCTCTTCGTCCTCGTCTCGCACGGGTACGCCGAGGCGGTCCGCAGCGCGCTCGAGAAGGACGCCGCCCTGGCGAACGCCGCGGTCGATTGGGGCGCCGGCGACTGGGAGAGCGCACTCGGCGCTGCGTCGCACGTCGGCAACCGCGAGATCGCCGAGCTCCTCCTCGCGCACGGCGCAAGGCTCGACCTGTTTGCGGCGGCGATGCTGGAGATGGTCGACGTCGTCCGCGCCGCGCTCGAAGCGCGGCCGGAGCTGCGGGAGGCGACCGGGCCCCATGGAATCCCCCTTCGCGCGCACGCGAAGGGCGCAGTCGCAGAGCTCTTCTAGGAGCTCGTCGCGGGAGACGCAGGCGCCTCGTCGAGCGACGTCCGCTCGACCTCGCGCGTCTCGAAGATCTCGAGCACGTCGCCTTCCTTCACGTCGTTGAAGCCGTCGAGCAGGATGCCGCACTCGAAGCCCTCGGCGACCTCGCGGACGTCGTCCTTGAAGCGCCTGAGCTGCGCGATCGTCGTCGTGTAGATCACGGCACCGTCCCGGATCACGCGGACGTTCGCATTGCGCCGGACGACGCCGTCGGTGACCATGCACCCGGCGATCGTTCCCAGCCGCGAGACGCGGAAGAGCGCTCGCACCTCGGCCTCGCCGATCGTCGCCTCGGTCGTGACAGCGGCGAGCTTGCCGACGAGCGCCTGCTCGATGTCCTCGGTGAGCTTGTAGATGACGTCGTACGTACGGATCTCGACGCCCTCGCGCGCGGCGAGCTCGCGCGCCTCGGCGTTCGGGCGCACGTTGAAGCCGACGATCAGGGCGTCGGAGGCGGAGGCGAGCATGATGTCGTTCTGCGTGATCGCCCCCACTCCCTCGGCGATCACGTTCAGCCGCACCTCGGAGTGCTCGAACTTCGACAGCTCCGAGACGACGGCCTCGACGGAGCCGACGACATCGCCGCGGACGATGAGGTTGAGGTCCGACACCTCGCCCGCCTGCAGCTGCTCGTACAGCCCTTCGAGCGAGACCCCGGTGTCGGGGCGCACGGCCGCGAGCTGCTCGCGGCGGAGCCGCTCTCCGCGCCGATTCGCGAGCTCCCGCGCCTCGCGGTCGTTGGCGACCACCCGCGCGAGCTCGCCTGCCGCGGGCGGCTTGTCGAAGCCGAGGATTTCGATCGGCTCGCCTGGAGCCGCGCTCTCCCGGCGCTCGCCCTTGTAGTCGAACAGAGCCTTGACGCGCCCGTGGGCATCGCCGGCGACGACCGCGTCGCCCACCTTGAGCGTGCCGCGCTGCACGAGCATCGTCGCCACGGGCCCACGCCCGACGTCGAGCCGTGACTCGATGATCGGGCCCGATGCCTCCGCGTTCGGGTTCGCCTTTAAGCCCTCGAGCTCGAGGTCGGCAACGAGCAGAACCTTCTCGAGCAAGTCGTCGAGGTTCTGCTGCGCCTTCGCCGAGACCTCCGCGAACTGGGTCGAGCCGCCCCACTCCTCCGGCTGGAGGTCTTCCTGCGCGAGCTCGCCTTTCACGCGGTCGACGTTCGCGTCGGCGAGATCGATCTTGTTGACCGCGACGACGATCGGCACGTCTGCAGCGCGCGCGTGGGCGATCGACTCCTTCGTCTGCGGCATCACGCCGTCGTCGGCGGCGACGACGAGGACGGCGATGTCCGTCACCTTCGCGCCGCGGGCGCGCATGGCGGTGAATGCCTCGTGGCCGGGCGTGTCGAGGAAAGTGATCTTGCGGCCGTCGACGTCGACCTGATAGGCGCCGATGTGCTGCGTAATGCCGCCTGCCTCGGTGGCGACGACGCGCGCGTTGCGGATTGCGTCGAGCAGTGTCGTCTTGCCGTGGTCGACGTGACCCATGATCGTGACGACCGGGGGCCGCGCCTGGAGCGCCTCTTCCGGGTCGTCGAATCCCTCGGGCTCCTCTTCCTCGTCGGCCGCGTGCTTGATCGTCACCTCGCGTCCGATCTCGGCCGCGATCAGCTCGACCTCCTCGTCGGAGAGCGACTGGGTCGCGGTGCGCATCTGGCCGAGGCCCATGAGGATCTTGATGATGTTCGGCATCGGCACGCCGAGCGCCTGCGAGAGGTCGCGGACGCTGACGCCCGACTCGACCGAGACGGGACCCGTCGGCGGAGCCGCAGGCGGCTTGGGCTCGCGCCGTTGCCCGTCGGGGCGCGCTTGCCGCTGCTCGCGTGATGGCCGCTGGGCCCCCTGATCGATGACCACGCGGCGCCGTCTGCCCGCAGGGCCGCCGCCGCCGCGCGGGCGCAGCGGGCGGTTCGGTCTGTTGCCTCCGTTAGCCATGGGTGACATCAGTGTAAAGACCGTGCAGCTCGGGTCCGACACGGACTTGCTGCCGCAACACGCGCGTGAACATCCCGCGTACGGATGCGCGCTCGAAGCAGGCGAGGTTGCGGCACGTGTAGGCACCGCGCCCCGGCTCGTTGCGGCCGGCGACGAGCACGCCGTCGCGGGCGGCGAAACGGATCAGTTCGCGCTGCGGCGCGCGCCGGCCGCAGCCGGCGCAGCGCCGCACCGCTTCGGCCCTTACGACTCCTCCGTGGGCTGCTCGGCCGTCGACTCGACCGGGATGCCGGCCGGAACCTCCTCCGGCTCCGCGACCTCGGCCTCCGGGGAGACCTCCGGCTCTTCGTCGGCGACAGCCTCGGCCTCGGCCTCTTCGACCTCGACGGCTTCGACCTCGGCCTCCTCGGTCTCGGCGGGCGGGCCGGCGACGTAGTCGCTGCCGGTGCCCTCAAGCGCCTGGTGCGCGGGAACGCCGCAGAAGCGCGAGCCGGGCAGCGCGGCGTTCGGGCAGCGCTTGCCGTTGGCGAGGACGGCGGCGCAGCGGCCGGAGAAGTCCTCCGCGCCCTCTTCGCCGCCGCCGAAGGCCGCCTCGGCCTCGGCCTGGGCGAACTCGGTGTCCGACTGGATGTCGATCTTCCACCCGGTGAGGCGTGCGGCGAGGCGGGCGTTCATGCCCTCCTTGCCGATCGCGAGCGCAAGCTGGTCGTCGGGGACGACGACCGTCGCCTCGCGCGCCTCGTCGTCGAGGTAGACCTCGCGCACACGCGCGGGCGAGAGCGCCTTCGCGACGAACCGGGCCGGCTCCGGGTTCCACGGGATGATGTCGATCTTCTCGCCGCGCAGCTCGGAGACGACCATGCGCACGCGTGAGCCGCGGGGCCCGACGCAGGCGCCCACGGGGTCGACGCCCTGGGCGTGCGACTCGACGGCGATCTTCGAGCGGTACCCGGGCTCGCGGGCGACGCCGCGGATCTCGACGAGACCGTCCGCGATCTCCGGCACCTCGAGCTCGAACAGCGTCTTGATCAGCTCGGGATCACGCCGCGACAGGATGACCTGCGGGCCCTTCGTCCCCGAGCGCACCTCGGTGATGACGGCCTTGATCCGCGACCCCTGCTCGTAGCGCTCGCCATCGACCTGCTCGGAACGCGGCAGCAGCGCCTCGACCTTGCCGAGATCGACGAGGACGTTGTTGCGGTCGCCGGCCTGCTGGACGATGCCGGTCACGACCTCGGTCACGCGGTCGATGTACTCGTCGTACATCATCCGCCGCTCTTCCTCGCGAATTCGCTGCAAAATGACCTGTTTCGCGGTCTGCGCGGCGATGCGGCCGAATCCCTCCGGTGTCACGTCTTCGCGCTTCACGTCCTCGTCGGGGACGTCCGACCAGTCGATGTCGAGGTCGTCGTCGGAGATGAGGGTGTGCTGGCGCTCGCCGGTCTCCTCCTCGAGCCGCTCGAGCTCCTCGAGCTTGCGCTCGCGGGCCTCGTCGAGCAGGCGCTCCTCGATGTCGGGCGGCAGCTCGACCGAGAAGACGCGGAAGTCGCCGGTGTCGTCGTCCATCTCGACCGTCGCGTGACGCGACGCGCCCGGCGTCTTCTTGTAGGCCGCGAGGAGCGCGTCCTCGAGCGCGGAGACGAGCGCGCCCTCTTCGATTCCCTTGTCGCGCTCGATCTCGCGGACGGCCTCGATGATCTCCTGGCTCATGTCATGCTCCCTCGTCGATGAGGTTTGCCCGCACGATCTCGGCGTACGGGATCTCGGTCTCGGCGCCGTCGGGGGCGGCCACCGTCACACTCTGGGTACCGGCTGAACGAACCTCTCCGCGCAGCTTCCGTCCGGCGGTGCGGAGCCGGACGCGGCGTCCCACCGCTGCCTCGAAATGCTCTTGCCGGCGCAGCGGCCGGTCGAGCCCGGGTGACGACACCTCGACGCTGTACTCGCGCAGGTAGTCGCGCAGGACGTCGGTCACGCTCGCGCAGAGGGCGTGGTCGACGCCGTCCGGGTGATCGATGTAGACGCGGAAGCGCGACGGCGTCAGGAGCTCCACGGCCAGCACGTCCACACCCGGCAGATCCTGCTCGACCTGCGGTGCGATCTCTCCCTGCAGCTGGCGTTCCTTCTCGAGTGTCGTCGGCATCTGTCCCGTCCCCGTCATAAAAAATGGGCCCGCAGGCCCATTTCTCCGAACCGGTGAAATGTGGTCTGGCGAGTGTAGCAGCGGGGCTTTCTCAGTCGCCTGTCGCGACGTGGCCGTCGACGCGGACGAGCCTCCCGGCCGCGACGAGCTCGTCGACGAGGCCGTCGTCCCAGTACCACCGCCACGAGAACCAGCGCGGGAGCTCCCGCTCGGGCGCCAGGACGGCCGCCCGAACCCCGGCGCAGAGGAGGTCGCCGAGCGCCTGTCGGCGCTCGCTTACGCCGCTCGGCTCCGGCCACGCTTGGTCCCAGCGCACGAGAAGGCTCGTGTGGCGGTGCGGCGCCTCGTAGACGATCGACCGCGCGACGATCGCGCCGCAGCGCTCGAGCGGCGAGCGAATGCTCTTCAGCTCCTTCGGCGTCAGCGCGAGCTCCGTCTGGAGGTCTTCGAGCTCGGACGGCCCCACGTCGGCAAGGTGGCACAGAAGCCGCGCCCAGCCTTCATCGGCCGTTTCCATCCGCGCCAGCTCTGCCCGACAGATCGGGTCGAGCAACGCTGCGACGGCGTCCGTCACGAGGAGGCTCTTGCCGCGGTGGATAGCGAGGATCAGATGCCCGCGCACTCCGAGCCGGCCGAACCACGGAAACTTCGTCGCCGGCCACTGGCCGAAGCCGGGACTCTCGCGCGCATACGGCTCCTCGTGGCATGCCTCGAACAGGCTGGGCAGCGCGGAGTCGGCGGTGCGGGTCAGGAGCCCGCGGCCGAGGAGGAACTCCTCCGCGTCGTCGATCGTCTCGAGCGCGCGGTCCGGCGTGAGGCGACACTCGTACGCCCGTTGCTCCTTCAGCTCCGCAAGTGTTCTCATGCGTCGAGAATCAGCGTCACCGGCCCGTCGTTGACGAGCTCGACCTGCATCTTCGCTCCGAAGACTCCGGTCTCGACATGAACGCCGTGCGCGCGTAGCTCCTCACAGAATCGCTCGTAGAGCGACTCGGCCGCCTCTGGCGGCGCTGCTTCGCCGAAGCTCGGCCGGTTCCCTTTTGCGGTGTCTGCGATCAGCGTGAACTGCGAGACGACGAGCACCCCGCCCGCGACGTCCTCGACCGAGCCGTCGAACCGTCCCTCGCCGTCGGGGAAGATCCGCAGCCGCGCGACCTTGCCGGCGAGCCGCACCGCCTGCTCCTCCCCATCCCCGCGAGCGACGCCCAGCAGCACGCAGAGGCCGTGCCCGATCTCGCCACCCGGCGAGACCCGGGCCCGCGAGACGCGCTGCACCACGGCGCGCATGGCGGGAAGCTAGTCGAGGTCGCGGATGCGCGCCCGGTACTGCTCCGAGCCGGGCCGCAGCGAGCTCGCGAGCTTGTAGTGGCCGTTCGCCTCGAGGTCGCGTCCCTGCTTCTCGAGGCAGCGGCCGAGCGCGTAGTGCGCGTAGTCGTTGACCGGCGAGAGCTCGAGCACCTTGCGGAACTCCTCCTCGGCCTCGCTCCAGCGCCGGATCCGGAAATACGCGATGCCGAGCGCCTCGCGGATGGACGCCTTCTCGGGCTCGCGCCGCTTCGCCTTCTCGAGCGCGACGGTCGCCTGGGCAGCCATTCCCGCCCGCAGATGCCGGCGGCCGCGCTGGAAGAGGCTGTACGTCGACTCGCTCATGACGAGGTGCTACCCGCCGCTCCGCTACCCGCCGGAGCGAATGCGTCAACCGCGGCGGGGCGCATGAGCGAGCGGAGCGAGAGGAGGCCCCGCACCCGTTCTCGCCGGGTGAGCCGGCGCCGCGCCGAGGCGAGGACGACCCGCAGCTCTCGCCGTGCCGTGCGGGCGGCGGCCGCTCCAGCATCGATCGGGCCGAACCTGGCGGCCGTCGCCGCTGCCACGAACTCGTCGGAGCTCACCCCGAACTGGCGCCGGAAGAGCTCGCCCAGCTCGACGAACGTTGCGCTCCGCGGTGCCTCGATCCCCTGGTCGACGAGGAACGCCGCGAGCTCCTGCCGGCACGCCGCGGCGATCCCGCGCGGATCGCGGCGGACGCGTCGCGCCACCCGAAAGCCCGTCTTGATCAGCACGATGCCCCCCAGGCCCGCGGCGAGAGCGGCGAGCAGCAGCAGGACTGGCAGGCTGCGATCGCCGCCGCCTCCGCGGCTCACCGCCAGGACCGCCGAGCTGTGGAGCTTCTTGGTTCTCAGAATCTGCGCAGCCGTCCGTCCGCCGAGGGCGGGAGTCGACCCCCGGCGCGCAGTGGAAGGCGTCGGCCCCGCGCCTCGCCCCACTCCGATCGCGCCCTCCGCGTCCCGAGTCGGACGCAGCGGTGCTCCCGGCCCCGCGGGCGTCGGATCGAACGGGAGCCAGCCGTACCCTTTGAACCAGACCTCGACCCAGGCGTGGGCCTCGCGGTCCGAGATGTTCCAGAGGTGCTGGTTCGGGTCGTACGTCCCGCCGGCGAAGCCGACTGCGACGCGGGCAGGAACGCCGAGGTAACGAAGCATGAGCGCCATCGCGCCCGCGAAGTACTGGCAGTAGCCGGCATGGGTGCGCGTCACGAAGCCGACGAGCGGCGGCGAGAGCACCGGCGGGTGATTCGTGTAGCGGAACTTGCCCGAGGAGACGAACCAGTTCTCGAGGTCGGCGACCGCGTCGTACGGGGTGCGGGCCCGCCCGGCCACCCGCTCCGCGAGCCGCGCGAGCGGCACGTACCGGGCGAGCGCGGGCCGGGTTGCGACGTACGACAGCATGGTGGCCGCGCGGTCGGGCGTCCCGAACGGCGGCAACGTGAGGGCTCCACCGGGAGACAGCATTCCTTCCTCGGCGAGCACTGCCGGGTAGTCCGGCTTGGAGCGGCGCAAGCGAGCTGCCGACGGCCGCGCCGTGTAGCTCCACACCGTGTACCGGAAGCCCTTGGGGAGGTTCTGGTCCAGGGAGGCGAAGCCCGGTTCCGACACGAGCAGCGGCGCGCCGCCGGCCGCCTTGAAGCGGATCGGGACGCTGCCGCCCACGAGGTGCGTGTCTGCGAGATCGAGCACGGTCACGGACTCGCGTGTCTCGTGCCGCGCGCTCAGGGCGGTCGCCGGCTCGAGGGAGTCGGCCGCAAGCGGAATCCCCACCTTCCACGCATTGCCGACGAAGTCGTCGAGCACCGCCGCCCGGAGGTATGCCGGCGGCCGATCGGACTGCACCTGGAGGACGTTTGTGGGACGCCCCGACCATTTGAGCCCGCCGTACTGGGCGTTCCAGACGAAGCCGACGTCGCTGGGGCCGGTCGCGACATGGGCCAGGTTCCAGGTCTGCCAGTGCACGAGCCCGTGACGAGCCGCGGTCGCGGAGCCGACCACGACCGCGGCCGTCGCGACGACCGCAGCCGCCGGGAGCGCGAGAGCCGGCACGCGCCGAGAGCCGAGGCCGGCGAGGACGACGAGTGCCGCCGCGAGGATCGCCGCGCCCATCGCAACCCCGTGCGACGGGCCGAGCAGAGTCGCCGGCCAGCCCGCTCCGAGGAGAAGCGCGAGCGCGCTTCCGACCGGCTTCCGCGCCGCCGCGAGCAGCACGACCGCGAGTGCGAACACGAAAAGACCCGCGAGCACGAGCTCGCTCATCGCGGCATGTACGCGCGGGTCGAACGGCAGATGTGTGCTGTAGAAGTCGTCGAAGCCGTTCCCGAACCGGGTGCCGAGCGTAGAGAGCGAGTCTCCGAGACCGAAGCCGGAGGCTGGAGCCTCGAGCCGCCACGGGACGAGGTCGACTCCAACCGCAACCTGCGCTGCCGCGACCGTCGCAACGACGGCGCCGGCCAGACGGAACCAGCGGTGGCGGGGCAGCGCGGCCGCCAGCGCGAGAGCGAGGAGCGCGAGGGGCCGCCCCAACGAGGGGAGCGGCTGCTCCAGACGAAGCCAGGCCGCCGCGACGACCGCGAGTGCCGGAGCGCTGACGGCGGCAGTCCGCGCGGCGCTACGCATGCGCCGCCTCCGCCGTGCTCGCCCCGCCGAGCGCCGTGGCGAGGTCCTCTCCGTGTCGCACGACCGCGATGGGGACTCCTGCCGCGCGCAGGCGGAGGAGGGCCGGCTCGGGACGCGGCGCCCGTCCGGCGAAGCTTTCCGCCGCGACGTGGACGAGCGCTACCGGGCGACGCGCGAGCGCGCGCTCCAGCAGGCGATCGACGAGCGACTGCTCGATCCGGGAAGTGACGACGATGAGCTCGAGCGAGCGGGCGGCCGGGCCCTCGGCCGAGCGGAGCAGCGTCGCCGCGGGCCCGCGCGCGTCGGGCTCGGCCGCGGCCAGGAGCTCGAGCGTGCGCTGCCATTCCGGCCCGTCCGCCGAGACGGCTTGCGTCTCCCGTCCCGCGGTGTTGAGGACGAGCACACAGCGGCGTCTCCGCCGAACCTGCGCCTGGAGGATCGAGCCGGCGGCGCGTACGGCGGCGTCGAAGGAGGAGTCGGGCGGGGAGCCCACGACCGCCGTGGGATCTCCGTCGAGGAGCACGGCGACCTCGTCGCGCGGCGAGTCCTCGAGCTCTTTCACGATCAGCGAGCCGCGCCGCGCGGTGGACGGCCAGTGAACGCGCCGCAACGACTCGCCCTGCTGGTAGTCGCGGACGCTGTGGAGCTCGAAGCCGACCGGCCGCCGCAGCAGGAGCCGCCTGCCGTGCTCGGGCCCGGCGCCGCTGTCGAAGAAGAGCCGCTCGATCTCGACGAGACGCGGGTAGACGATGAGCGCCTGCCGCTCCTCGAGCGCCACGCCTCGCTCCGCGAGCCCGAACGGGTCGCTGATCGACAGGCGCACCCGGCCGAAGCGGTGGCGTCCCCGCGGCACGTCACGCAGGCGGTACGAGCCGGCGTGCCGGCCTCGGCCGTGTGGCCGAAGCTCGACCTCCTCTCCGCGGAGCCGGCCGATCTGCTCGTGGGCGACGACGCTCGGGAGCGGAACACCGGGCTCGCGCTCGAGCACGAGGTCGATCGTGACGTCGTCCCGCTCGAGCAGGCCGTCGTGCGGCCACCGTCGGCTGAGGCGCGGCTGCCGTAGCGTGCTCCGCACCCAGGCGACCGCGAGGGGCACGACGAGAACGAGGCCGGCAGCGACCGGATAGAGCGCCCGCGAGCCGAACACGACCGCGACGATCCAGCAGAGGGCGCCGAGCGCCAGTACGGCTCGCCCCCGGCCGGTCATCAGACCGGAACCGGAGTGTGTGCCAGTGCATCCTCCACGAGCTCTTCGGGACCGAGGGCGGCCGAGCGGGCTTCCGGCGCGAGGATGAGACGGTGCGCGAGCACCGGTGCTGCGACCGACTTCACGTCGTCGGGCGTGGCGAAGTCACGTCCCTCCGCCAGGGCTCGCGCTTTCGCGACCCTGAGCAGCGCGATCCCCGCCCGCGGGCTGGCGCCGAGGTAGAGGCGCGGGTCGCTGCGTGTCTGCCGCAGCAACGCGACGACGTAGCGGCCGAGGCTCTCCTCCACGTACACGCCGCGCGCGCTCTGCACCAGGCGAAGCACGTCCGCCGAGTCGGCCACGGCCGGCAGCGAGTCGAGCGGCGGCCCACCGGCGCCGAAGGCGCCGGGGTCTACCCGCTGGGCGCCGGCGGCTTTGCCGACGGTGCTTCCCGCACCCCAGCTCGTCTGCTCGTCGAGCATCCGCGCTTCCTCGGCAAGCGGCGGATAGCCGAGCGAGAGCCGCATCGTGAACCGGTCGAGCTGCGCCTCCGGCAGCGGATACGTGCCCTCGTACTCGATCGGGTTCTGCGTCGCCATGACCATGAACGGCGGCTCGAGCGGATACGTGACACCGTCGACCGACACCTGCCGCTCCTCCATGCACTCGAGCAGCGCGGCCTGCGTCTTGGGCGACGCGCGATTCACCTCGTCGACGAGGAGGAGGTTCGCGAACACGGGGCCCGGCCGGAACTCGAACTCGTTCTGCTGCTGGTTGAAGACGTTGACGCCTGTCACGTCGGACGGCAGCAGGTCGGGAGTGAACTGGAGGCGAGCGAAGCGGCAGTCGATCGAGCGGGCAAGCGCCTTGGCGAGCATCGTCTTGCCCACGCCCGGGAAGTCCTCGATGATCGCGTGCCCCTCGGCGACGAGGCAGAGAACGACGAGTCGCAGGGTCGCGTCGGGAGCGTGGACGACGCGCGCGAGGTTCTGCACGACGGTGGAGATAAGCCCGCTCGGAGCGAGCTCCACAGCGCGCTCAGCCATTCGCGATCAGCGCCTCAACCTCGTCGAGGACCGCCGCCGCGATCTCGTCCTTCGGCGCCTTCGCCACGGTTCGCTCGCCGCCGCTCGTGAGTAGCGTCACCTCGTTCTCGTACGCGTCGAAGCCGATGTCGGTTCGAGAGACGTCGTTGAGGACGAAAAGATCCGCGCCCTTGCGCGCCAGCTTCTCGCGCGCCCGCTCGAGGCCGCCCTCTCCGGTCTCGGCCGCGAAGCCGACGAGGAGCTGCCCGTCGCGGCGGAGCTCGCCGAGCAGCGAGAGCACATCGGTCGTCGGCTCGAGCTCGAGCGTCCACGTCGCGGCGTCCTTGGGTCGCTTCGCCGCGAGCGCCTCCGCCGGCCGGTAGTCGGCCACCGCCGCTGCCATCACGACGACGTCGGAGTCGGCCGCACGAGCGCGCGCTTCGCGCTCCAGATCGGCGGCGGCGGGCGTCTCGACGACCTCGACTCCGGCCGGCGCCGGAACCGCGAGGTTGGCTGCGAGCAGCGTCACTTCGGCACCGCGCCGCCGCGCCTCGGCGGCCAGGGCTACGCCCATCCGCCCCGAGGAGCGGTTGCCGACGTAACGCACGCCGTCGAGCGGCTCGCGCGTGCCGCCGGCGGAGACGAGGATCCGCTTGCCCCGCAGCGGACCGGTGCCCAGGAGAAGGTCACGCGCAGCGGCGAGGATCTCGTCCGGCTCCGCCATCCGACCCACACCGAGCTCTCCCTCCGCGGTCTCGCCCTCGTCCGGCCCGACCAGGGCGACGCCGCGCGCACGCAGCACCTCGGTGTTGGCGCGGGTGGCGGGATGGGCCCACATCCGCGGATTCATGGCTGGAGCGACGAGCACCGGCCCGCGATGGGCGAGCGCAGCCTCGGTGAGGACGTTGTCGGCGATCCCGTGCGCGAGCTTGGCCAGCGTGTTCGCCGTGCACGGCGCAACGACGAGCAGATCGGCGCGGGTGAGGTGGAGGTAGACGTCGTCTCCCGCCGGGCGCCGCGCGAGTGCGCGGAACGTCTCGGCGGTCACGAAGCGCTCGGCGCCCGGAGTGACGAGGGGCACGACGTCATGCTCCTCCTTGACGAGCAATCGGCAGAGTTCGCAGGCCTTGTAGGCAGCGATACCGCCCGTCACGCCGAGAAGGACGCGAGCCATCCCGAAATCATGCCTGCCCGCCGCAGGCGTGGCCGGTGCGCGGCCCGCTAGCGGGCGCGAGCGTGCCCGACGACGGCGGCCTGCCGCTCGTCGAGCAGAGAGGCAACGCAGTCCGCGGCCAGATCGAAGAGGCTCAGGGCCGCTGCGCAGCTCGCCTCGAAGCTCTCGCCGTCGATGCCGAAAGCCGCGTCTTGGGCACGCCGCCACTCCTCGCCCATCCGCTCCCCGACCTGCTCCCAGAGCACGTTCTCCGTGCCGTAGAGGAGACGGTGATGGACGGCGAGGACACGCGCGAGGCGAAGCGCGAGGACGTCGCGTTGCGCGGCCGCAACCAGCTTGCGCCCGAGCTCGAGCGAGGCTGCGAGCTTCTGGACCTCCTCCGCGAAGCCGGCAAGTTCCTCGGCGACCCACGCGTCCGCTCGATCGCAGAGGTCCTCCCAGCTCCAGCTCTGCGCCTCGTTCTTGAGGCGACCGGCCGCGCCGTCTGCGTCGTAGAGGATGCGCCCCTCGCGCCAGCCCGGGATCGACGTGCCGACCTCCGAGGGACGGCTGAACTCCGCGCGATGCGCCTCCTCGCCGGCCCACGCTTCCGAGACGAGCACGTCGTCGCAGACTCGAAGCAGATAACCCGGCCCTTCACCGACGATCACGAGGTCGAGGTCCGACCTGCCGGTCGCCCCGCCACGAGCATGGCTGCCGGTGAGCACCACTCCGGTCGCGCCGCGTCCGACCAATGCCGGCACCAGCCGTTCGGCCAGCTGTCTCGCGTCTGCGATCGCGCTAGGAGGAGTAGTCGTACTTGAGCATGCCCTGGCAAACCTCCTCCAGGGCCATGGTCAGATAGTTCTTCGACCGGCTCTCGACGAGAGGCGGCAGGTTGTCGCCGAAGGTGCCCTCACCGAGCTGGTGGTGATAGTTGTTGATCTGCCGGGCACGCTTCGCCGCCACGATCACGAGCGCGTAGCGCGAGTCCACGTTCTCCAGCAGGTCGTCGACGCGGGGTTCGATCATCGCCGCGGCATGGTAGCTGCGGGGGTCAGTAGGCCGCGGACGAGCGCCGTCAGCTCGCCGACGGCCCGCTCGAGGTCGCCGTTCTCGATTACGTGGTCGAACTCGCCTGCCTGCTCGAGCTGCTTGCGTGCAAGCTCTATCCGCTCCCCGATCTCGCCGGCGCTCTCGGTCGCTCGCTCGCGCAGCCGCCGCTCGAGCTCCTCGACCCGCGCGGAGATGAAGATCGTCACCGCGCCGGGCACCTCGTGCTTGACCCGGAGCGCGCCCTCCGTCTCGAGCTCGAGCAGCGGCACGTGCCCCGAGGCTGTGATCCGGTCGAGCTCGGACCGCAGCGTGCCGTAGCGGTGACCCGAGACGAACTCGACGTGCTCGAGGAACTCGCCGCGCGCCACCCCCTCCAAAAAGTCCTCGTCCGTCAGGAACCAGTACTCGCGACCGTCCTCCTCCCCGCGCCGCCGCGGGCGCGTCGTGGCGGAGACGGTCACCTCGATTCCCGGCACGCGCTCGACGAGCTCGCGGATGAGTGTCCCCTTACCGGCGCCAGACGGGCCCGTGACCACGAGCACCGTCGGCACAGCGGTCACCTCCACTACCGGCTGTTGAAGAGGCCGATCAGCTCGGCGCGCTGACGGTCGGAGAGCCCGCCCACCGTCTTCGACTGGCTGATCCGGCAGGTGTTGAGAAATCGCGCGGCCTTCACGCGGCCGAACTTCGGCACGGCCATGAGGATGTCGATGACCTTCGCGGTCGAGACGTACTCAGGCGGGTTACCGAGGATCTGCTCGATGCGGACCCTGCCGTCCTTGAGATCCTTCTTGAGCTTCGCGCGCTTCACGCGGACGTCGTTCGCTCGCTTGAGGGCGTCCATCCGCTGATCGAGAGAACGGAGCGGCGCGTGCGCCTGCGTCTTGGTCGGACTCACGGCCGGCCGATCTTACCAATGCGCCCGCGAGCTTCAAGCGGGGACTTTTCGCACGGTTTCCGGGCTTTTTGCCAGAGCCCGCGCGTCTTCAGGTGTGGCAACACCCACTTCCGCGTACGCGACGGCGAGCTCGGCGCGCACGCGCTCAGGTGCACCAGGGTCCGCAAAGAGGACGGTTCCGAGCGCGACGTCTCGGGCGCCGCAAGCCACGAACTCGAGCGCGTCGCGGCCGCTCTCGATCCCGCCCATCCCGACGATCGGGAGGCCAGTCGCTTCGCGGCAGACGGTCACCGCATGGAGCGCGATCGGCTTGAGCGAGGGTCCCGAGAGGCCGCCGCTGCCGCGCGCTAGCACAGGACGGAGCTGCCTGTCGAGAGCGACGCCGCGGAGCGTGTTGATGAGCGAGAGCCCGTCCGCACCGGCCGCGGCGACCGCTCGCCCCACCTCTGCAACGTCCGGATGCGCGGCGGAGAGCTTTGCGTAAAGCGGAAGCTCCGTCGCTCGCCGGCAGGCCGCGACGATCTCGGCTGCCGAGTCGGCTGCCTCGTCCACGTTCGGGCAGGAGAGGTTGAGCTCGATCGCCTCGATGCCGGACAAACGGGAGCAGGTTTCCGCGTAGTCGTCGGCACAGAAGCCGCCGGCGCTGACCCAGAGCGGAAGCTCGAGCTCACGGAGCCGCGGCAGGTGCTCGGCGAGGAAGCGGTCGCGGCCCGGGTTCGCGAGGCCGATCGCGTTGAGCATCCCGTGCGCGGTCTCGGCGATCCTCGGCGGCGCGCTCCCCTCGCGAGGCAGCGGCGTGACGGTCTTCGTCACGAACGCGTCGAGCCGGCGCGCGACCTCCGGGGCCGCCAGCGCGTCGAGACAGCCGCTCGCATTGAGGATCCTCATGCCGACACGGCCGTCCCGGACATGCCAGGTGTCTGACACCGGACGTGTCCAATGAGGCGGTGTCCCTCGAGCACGGGTCCCTCGAGGCAGAGCCGCTTCAGCTGTCCGTCGATCTCGACGACGCAGCCGTAGCACGCGCCGTAGCCGCACGCCATCGGGGCTTCCCACGCCAGCTGCGCCTCGGGACACATGGCCGCGACGGCGCGAAGCATCGGCTCCGGGCCGCAGGCCAGCACGTCGAGCCCAGGGTCGATGAGCTCCGTGACAAGGACGGGATCGACGACGACCTCGGCTCCGGGCAGAAGCGCAGCCGCCTGGGCATGCTCCTCACTGCGGAAGCCCAGGGCGACCGGCGGTGCGCCGCCCAGGTGCTCGGCGAGATACGGCAGAGGGGCGATGCCGATCCCGCCGCCGACGAGCAGCGGCCGCTCGACGTCGAGCCGGTAGCCGTGGCCGAGCGGGCCGAGCACGGCGATCTCGTCGCCCGGGCGAAGCTCGCAGAGCGCCTGGGTGCCCGGACCGATCGGGTCGACGAGGAACGCAAGCTCGCCGGGCGGAGCGAGGCAGAGCGAGAACGGCCGCGGCAGCAGTCGTCCGGGCGCCTCGAGCATGAAGAACTGACCGGGGACACCGGGCTCGAGACCGCCGCGCTCGAGCCGCAGAAGGGTGTACGGCCCGATCGGCTCGGAGCCGGTGACTCGGTGTCTAGACCTGCTGGGTGAGCCCGAGCTCTGCATCGATCCGTTCCTGGAGCGAGACGGCCTGCTCGGCGCGCGCGGTCGCGATCGCGTGCACGGCCGCCGCCGCGCCGGAGAGCGTCGTGATGCACGGCACCCGCCGCGCCAGGGCCGCCTCGCGGATCGCGTAGCCGTCCGAGCGTGCGTTGCGTCCCTCGGGCGTGTTGATCACGAGGTCGCAGCGGCCACGCCGGATGAGGTCGACGACCGTCGGCTCGCCGTCCTCCGCCTCGCTGAGCTTCCGCACCGGCTCGACCTCGATCCCCGCGGCGGCGAGCGTGGCGGCCGTCCCCTCGGTCGCGTACAGCTCGAAGCCGAGTCCGACAAGCGTGGCGGCGATCGGAACCGCCTGCTGGTGGTCGGGCTCGCGGATGGAGATGAAGACCGAGCCCGAGCGAGGCAGCCTCCGGCCCGCTGCCCTTTCTGCCTTGTCGAGCGCGGTCGAGAGGTCGGCGGCGCTCGCCATCACCTCGCCGGTCGAGCGCATCTCCGGCCCGAGGACGGGGTCGCTGCCCGGGAACCGCGCGAACGGGAGCACTGCTGCCTTGACGCTCCATTGCCGCGGCGGCCGCTCGGGCGGAAGGCCGAGTTCCGCGATCGTCGCGCCGAGCGCCAGGCGGCACGCTGCTTTCACGAGCTCGACGCCCGTCGCCTTGCTCACGAACGGCACCGTCCGCGAGGCGCGCGGGTTCGCCTCGAGCACGTAGACGTCGCCGTCGCCCGTGACCGCGAGCTGGACGTTGAGGAGGCCGACCGCACCGAGCGCACGCCCGAGGATCCGCACGACGCGCGCGATCTCCTGCGTCTGGGCGAAGGAGAGGCTCGGCGCCGGCAGGACGCAGGCCGAGTCGCCGGAGTGGACTCCAGCCTCCTCGACGTGCTGCATGACGGCAGCGACGTGCGTGTCGACGCCGTCGCAGAGCGCGTCCACGTCCACCTCGACGGCGTGCTCGACGAAGCGGTCGACGAGGATCCTGTCGAACGGTGGCATGTCCCGGACTTCGTCCGGCGTGTAGCAGACGCGCATCGCGCGGCCGCCGAGGACGTACGACGGCCGGACGAGCACCGGGTAGCCGATGCGCTCGGCGATCTCGACCGCCTCGTCGGGCGACGACGCGATCCCCCACTCCGGCGAGCGGAGGCCGTGCGCGCGCAGGAGGCCGGCGAAGCGCTCCCTGTCCTCGGCGAGGTCGACGGCGTCGAAGGGCGTGCCGAGGATGCGGTAGCCCGCGTCCTCGATCGCGCGCGCGAGCTTGAGCGGCGTCTGGCCGCCGAACTGGATCACGACGCCGTCGGGCTCCTCGCGCTCGCAGATCGCGAGCACCGATTCGGCGTCGAGCGGCTCGAAGTAGAGCCGGTCGGAGGTGTCGTAGTCGGTCGAGACGGTCTCGGGGTTGCAGTTGACCATCACCGCCTCGTAGCCGAGCGCGCGATAGGTCGTGACGGCGTGGACGCAGCAGTAGTCGAACTCGATGCCCTGCCCGATCCGATTCGGGCCTGAGCCGAGGATGACGACGCGTGGGCGATCGCCGCTCGGCGCAGCCTCGTCGGCCTCTCCCCACGTGGAGTAGTAGTAGTTGGACGCCGCCTCGACTTCGCCGGCGCAGGAGTCGACGCGGCGATACGCGGGGCGCACGCCGCAGTCGCGCTGCAACTGCCGCACCGAGGTCTCCGTCGTGCCCGCGGCGGCAGCGATGTCCGCGTCGGAGAGCCCTGCGCGCTTCAAGCGCAGCCAGTCGTCCGCCACCAGCGCCTCGACGTCGCCGATGCGCTCGAGCGCGATCTCGATCCGGTCGAGCTCGTGCCGGAAGAACGGATGGACGTCTTCGGGGACGTCGGCGAGGGCTTGCCACGGCGTGGCGGCGCCGGCGTCGAGCTCGCGCGAGCGGTACGCCTTGAGGAATGCCTCGGCGAAGGTGCGGCCGATCCCCATCGTCTCGCCCACCGACTTCATCTGCGTCCCGAGAGTCCGGTCCGCGCCGGGGAACTTCTCGAAGGCGAAGCGCGGGAACTTGACGACGACGTAGTCGAGCGTCGGCTCGAAGCTCGCGGGCGTCGTGCCCGTCAGGTCGTTCGGGATCTCGTCGAGCGTGTAGCCCACGGCGAGCCGCGCGGCGACCTTCGCGATCGGATAGCCGGTCGCCTTCGAGGCGAGCGCCGAGGAACGCGAGACGCGGGGGTTCATCTCGATCACGCGCACCTCGCCCGTCTCGCGGCTGCGCGCGAACTGGATGTTCGAGCCGCCGGTGTCGACGCCGACCGCGCGGATCACCGCAGCCGCGGCGTCGCGCAGCTCCTGATATGCCTCGTCCGGCAGTGTCATCTGCGGCGCGACCGTGACCGAGTCGCCGGTGTGGACGCCCATCGGGTCGAGGTTCTCGATCGAGCAGACGATGACGACGTTGTCGATCCGGTCGCGCACGACCTCGAGCTCGAACTCGTCCCACCCGCGCACCGACTCCTCGACGAGCACCTGGCCGATCGGAGACTCCGCGAGGCCGCGCTCTACCTGGCGGTAGAGCTCCTCCTCCGTGTGGGCGAAGCCGCCGCCGTGGCCGCCGAGCGTGAACGCGGGCCGCACCACGGCCGGCACCATCAGCCCTTCGAGCTCGTCGAGAGAGGTCACGATCGCCGAGGCAGGGACCTTGAGCCCGCAGGACTCGACCGCCTCCTTGAACTTGAGCCTGTCCTCGGCGCGCTCGATCGCGTCGAGGCGAGCGCCGATGAGCTCGATCCCGAGCTCGTCCAGGACGCCGGACGTCGCGAGCTCACGCGCGAGGTTCAGCGCCGTCTGGCCCCCCATGGTCGGCAGAAGCGCGTCGGGACGCTCGAGGCGCAGTACCTCGGCGACGGACTCGGCGTCGAGCGGCTCGAGATACGTCCGGTCGGCGAAGCCGGGGTCGGTCATGATCGTCGCCGGGTTCGAGTTGACCACGATCGTGCGGAACCCGTCCTCGCGCAGCACCTTCAGCGCCTGGCAGCCCGCGTAGTCGAACTCCGCCGCCTGCCCGATCACGATCGGCCCGGAGCCGACGATGACGATCGACTCGATGTCCGTGCGCCTAGGCATTGACAGCCTCCGCGACCTGGTCGACCCAGGCCTCGAGCAGCGGCCACGCGTCGTGCGGGCCGGGGCCCGCCTCGGGATGGAACTGAAGCGAGCGAGCGCGCAGCTCCGGCAGGTCGAGCCCCTCGACCGTCCCGTCGTAGAGCGATACGTGCGACACGTCGGCCGCGTCGCTCGGGCTCACGGCGAAGCCATGATTCTGGCTCGTCACGAGTACCCGGCCCGTGAGGCGCTCGTGCACCGGGTGGTTCGCGCCGCGGTGACCGAACGGGAGCTTGTACGTGTCGTGGCCGGTCGCGCGCGCGATCAGCTGGTGGCCGAGGCAGATGCCGAGCACGTGCGTCCGGCCGAGGAGCTGACGCACCGTCTCGGTCTCGGCAACGAGGGGCTCCGGGTCTCCGGGGCCCGGAGACAGCAGCACCCCGTCGTAGCCGGCGAGCTCGTCCGCGCCGGTGTCGTGGGGATGGACGGTCACCGCTGCGCCCGCCTTGGCGAGCCGGCGCAGGACGGAGTTCTTCACGCCGTAGTCGACGACGCCGATCCGCACCCTGCCTTCCTCGGCGTAGACGTAGGGCTCGTCCGTCGAGACGTCCTCGGCGAGCGCTCGCCCGAGCATCGAGGGCTGCCGAGCGGCGAGCTCGATCGCCTCCTCGACCGGAAGGTCGGAGGCGACAGCGATGCCGGGCGCGGAGCCCGCATCGCGGAGGTGCAGCACGAGGCTGCGCGTGTCGATGCCGGTGAGCGCGACGATGCCGCGCTCGCGCAGCCAATCCGTCCACGCGGGCCCTCGCGCCTCTCGCATCAGCACGGCGCGGGCGTGGGTGCGAGGCGACTCGCTCCGCTCTTCCGCGACGCCGTAGTTGCCGATCATCGGCGCGGTGAAGCAGATGAGCTGGTCCTCGAAGCTCGGGTCGGTGACCGCCTCCTGGTAGCCGGACATGCCGGTCGTGAAGACGGCCTCCCCGAGCGCGTGACCCTCGGCGCCGACCGACTCGCCGTGCCACACCGTCCCGTCTGCGAGCGCGAGGTAGCTCATTCGAACGCCACCACCCCGCCCGCCACCGTCATCTGAACCGCGCCCTTGAGCGTCGAGCCGAGGAGCCACGAGTTGCCCGAGCGGGAGCGGAAGGGTTGCTCGCCCACCGTCCACTCACGCTCGAGGTCGAGCAGGACGAGGTTCGCCGGCGCGCCCTTCGCGACCCGCGGGCGCTCGAGCCCGAAGATCCGCGCCGGCCCGGCCGACATCCGCTCGAGCAGCGTCTCGAGGGTGAGCAGGCCCGGCTGCACGAGGTGCGTGTGGAGGACGGCGAACGCGGTCTCGAGGCCGGTGACGCCGAACGGCGCCGCCTCGAAGGGCACCTCCTTCTCGTGCGCGGCGTGCGGCGCGTGGTCGGTCGCGATCGCCTCGATCGTCCCGTCCCGCACCGCGTCGAGCAAGGCCTGGCGATCGGCCTCGGCGCGCAGCGGCGGGTTCATCTTCACGTTCGGGTCGAGCGAGCGCACCGCGTCGTCGGTGAGCACGAGGTGATGTGGCGTCGCCTCGCCGCTGGCGGCGACACCGGCCTCCCGCGAGCGGCGGAGCGCCTCGACCGACTCCGCGGCCGAGAGGTGGAGGACGTGGACGCGACCGCTCTCGTAGCCGGCGAGCGCGAGGTCGCGCGCGACCATGACCGACTCGGCGACCGAGGGATAGCCCGTGAAGCCGAGCTCGGCGGCAACTCGTCCCTCGTGTACATGGCCCCCGCGTGAGAGTGTCGGCTCCTCGCAATGGAGCGCGAGCGGCCGCTCGGTGCTCGAGGCGTACTGGAGCGCCCGGCGCATCAATCCGGCCGAGGAGACGGGCACGCCGTCGTCCGAGAACGCGACCGCCCCCGCCTCGGCGAGCTCGCCCATCTCGGTCAGCTCCTCCCCGCGTTGACCGCGCGTGATGGCGGCGAGGAAGCCGACCGGTACCTCGGCCTCCTGGCGCGCGGCGGCGGCGAGCGCGCCGAGCGTCGCCGCCGAGTCGACCACCGGGTCCGTGTTCGGCATCGCGAGAATCGCGCAGTAGCCACCGGCTGCCGCGGCCGCCGTCCCGCTCGTGACAGTCTCCTCGTCCTCGCGGCCGGGGGTGCGCAGGTGGACGTGCGGGTCGACGAACGCAGGCGCGAGCACGAGGCCGTCCGCGTCGACGACACGGTGCTCGTTCGCGTCGACCTTCGCGGCCATGTCCGCGATCGTCCCGCCGTCGATCCGCACGTCGATGCGCGCATCGAGTCCCTCGACGGGGTCGACCACGCGCGCACCGCGGATCACGAGGTCGGCGCCGGGCCGGTCCTTCTGCCACAACATCACGCCACCTCCGCGGCAGCCAGTGCCTGCACCCCGACGGGACCGCCGGTGAGGACGTCGTAGAGGACTGCCATCCGCACGACGAGTCCGGAGCGGACCTGCGTCGTGATCAGCGAGTCGGGCGAGTCGGCGATTCGCGGGTCGATCTCGACGCCGCGGTTCATCGGGCCCGGGTGCATGACCTTCTGCCCGGGCCGCAGCCGCTCGGGTGTGATCCCCCAGCGCGCCGTGTACTCGCGGAGACTCGGGACGAAGTTCGCGCCCGCCTCCATCCGCTCGTTCTGCATCCGCAGGACGTAGACGACGTCCGCGTCGAGAATCGCGCCGATGTCCGTCGAGGTCTCCGCCGGAAGCTCGCGCGGCAGCAACGCCGGCGGGCCGACGAGCGTCGCCCGGATCCCGACGAGCGCGAACGCTTGCAGCAGGGAGCGCGCAACGCGTGAGTGGAGGACGTCGCCGACGATCGCGACGTGGAGGCCGTCGAGCTCGCCGACCTCCTTCCGCAGCGTGTAGAGGTCGAGCAGCGCCTGCGTCGGGTGTTGATGCTTCCCGTCGCCGGCGTTGACGACGTGCGCCTCGGTCACCCGGGCGACGAACTGCGGCGCGCCGATCTGCGGGTGCCGGATCACGATCACGTCGGGGTCGTAGGCGCCGAGCGTGAGCGCCGTGTCCTTGAGCGACTCGCCCTTGTCCACCGAGGAGCCGGTCGACTTGACATTGAGCGTGTCCGCCGAGAGCCGCTTCGCGGCGAGCTCGAACGAGGAAGACGTGCGGGTCGAGGACTCGTAGAAGAGGTTGACGATCAGGTGCCCCTTGAGCGTCGGCAGCTTCTTCACGTGCCGCTCGAGCGACGTCTCGAAGGTGCGCGCCGTGCCGAGCAGGCGCTCGACGTCGTCGCGCGTCAGGCCGGCAACCGAGAGCAGGTGCCGCTTCGGCGGATCCCCGGGCGGACGGAGGTCGTCCTTGACGAGGCGGATCATCGGCTCTCCTCCTCCGGGCTCCCTACGAGGAGGACGGCGTCGAGCTCGTCGACCTCGACGAGCTGCACCTGGATCCGCTCCCCGCGCGCGGTGGGCAGGTTCTTGCCGACGTAGTCCGGCCGGATCGGCAGCTCACGGTGACCGCGGTCGACGAGCACGGCGAGCTGAACACGGGCCGGCCGGCCGTAGTCGAAGAGCGCGTCGATCGCCGCGCGGATCGTACGGCCCGTGTAGAGGACGTCGTCGACGAGGACGACCGTCCGTCCGTCGAGCGGGAAGTCGAGCTGCGTCGCCCGCACGACCGGTTGTGCCGAAAGCGGCGCCTCGCCGCCCCGGACCGTGACGTCATCGCGATAGAAGGTGATGTCGACGGCGCCGAGCGCGGGCTCGACTCCGGCGCGCTCCTCGATCAGGCGGGCGAGCCGGCGCGCGAGCGGGACGCCGCGGGTCTGGATCCCGACGAGCGCGACCGCATCAAGCGAAGGGTTGCCCTCGACGATCTCGTGAGCGATTCTCGAAAGGGTCCTCGCCAGCCCGTCGGCATCGAGAAGAGATTTCCCCTGTACGGGGGCATGCGTGCTCATCCGACTCCTTTCCGGCCTCGCTGGACCGGGTTAAAGGGGTTCGTGCTCGGCGGACTGTAGCTGCCCCGCCGGATGAACGGCAGGGCAGCCACGAGATTCCTAGGCGGGAGCCTCCGCCATGACGCCGGTCGTGCTGCCCGCGGTCACCTGCGGCGGGTTCTGGACCATCTCGGCCATGTTCTCGCGGACCCAGGACGCGGCCGCGTTCGTCGAGTCGACGGCTGCGTCCTCCGTCTCGAAGACGCTGATCGTGGCGAGGACACCGTCCCCGGCGTCGACGACCCAGTAGCCCTGGAAGCCGGGTTGGTCTCTGAGCATCGGCCCGAACTCTTCGACGGCTCGCCGGGCACCTCCGCGGTGTCCTGGACTCCCTCGTACCTCCGGATGACGGTGTGCATCGCGTTCCTCCTCGGGAAGCGGACGGATACGGCGACTCTCCTCCTCGGCAGGCGCCGAGTCAACAGCTAGGGCAGGCTCCAGAACTCCCCCGTCAGCCCGAGCCGCTCGAGGATCGCCTGGTTCTGCTCGCGCGTGTGCGGCGCCCACTCGGGCGACAAGCGATCGCCCCACCAGGCGTGCGCCAGCTCGGAGAGCTTCGCGACCGAGATCGTCGCGCCGGGCACCCTGCCGCCGAGCCAGCGGGCGATGTGCTCTTCCGACCGGAAGAGGTTCATGGTGCTTCAGGTGAAGACGATGTCGTCCCACCAGTGCGCGGCCGGGACGAGGCAATGGAAGAGCAGCGACTCATCGTCCGGGCGCTCACCGCGGATCTCGACCGCGAGCGGGTCGCCGCAGTCCGGGCACGACGTCTCGACGCGGCCGTCCGCGTGCAGCGCCGCGCAGATGCCGAACGCATCCCAGGCGCAGTTGCCGTACCACCAACGACCGCCCGCCTGCACGCGATACGTGGTCGGCACGGCCGAGAACGGGTTGAGCATCCGCAACTCGTCGGTGGCCGGATCGAGCACGAGCGCATGCTCGCCGTGGAGGCGCCGCCAGGCGGCGAGGATCTCCTCCGGCTCCCCGAGCTCCGCCGGGGTCGGGGCGCGGCCGCGCTCGACGAAGAAGGCATATGTGCGCCGCCGAACGTGTAGATCGGATTCGTCCACCCGAGGCGACGCTACCGTTTCGTCAGTGAACGAGGAGCTCCTCGACCGGTACGCGGACCTGATCGTCGGCTTCGGCGCGAACGTCCAGCCGGATCAGGTGGTGGCCGTCGAGGGGCCGCTCGAGTCCGCGCCGCTCATCCGCCGCATCGCGCGCCGGGCCTACGACCGTGGAGCGCGTTACGTCGACGTCGTCTACTTCGACGCGGCCGTGAAGCGGATCCGGAACGAGTCGGCGCCCGAGGACTCCCTCACCTGGGTCCCGCCGTGGCTCGGCCGCCGCATGCTCGACCTCGGCGAGCTCGAGGCGGCGCGCATCGTCCTCACGCCGAGCGTCCCGCCGGGGCTCCTGAACGGGATCGAACCGGCGCGCGCCGGCCGCGACCGGCTGCCGAGCCTGCCGGAGACCCTGAAGATCGTGGACGATCGCTCCGTCGCCTGGACGATCTCGCCGTTCCCCACGGAGGCGTGGGCGCAGGTCGTCTTCCCCGAGCTCGACGCGACCGCTGCCGTCGAAGCGCTGTGGCGGGACCTCGAGCATGTTTGTCGGCTCGACGAGCCCGACCCGGTCGAGGCCTGGCAAGGGCGGATCGCCGAGATCTGGCAGGTCGCGTCCCGCATCGACGAGCTCGACCTCGACGCCCTGCGGTTCGTCGGGCCGGGCACCGACCTCACCGTCGGACTCCTCCCCAGCTCGCGCTTCGCGAAGGAGGGCGGCCGCGCGACGACGCGCACCGGCATCGACCACATGCCGAACCTCCCCACGGAGGAGCTCTTCACGACCCCGGACCCCGAGCGCACGGAGGGCGTCGTCGCCTCGACCAAGCCGCTCGACGTGGGCGGCTCGGTCGTGACCGGGCTCCGGATCCGCTTCGAAGGCGGCCGCGCGGTCGAGATCGACGCCGACGCGAACGCCGACGCGTTGCGGCGGCGCTGCGCCACGGACGAGGGAGCTTCGCGGCTCGGCGAGGTCGCGCTCGTCGACGGCGAGAGCCGGATCGGCCGGCTCGGCCGCACCTTCTTCAACACGCTCCTCGACGAGAACTCGGCGAGCCACCTCGCGCTCGGCGACGCCTACGCAAGCCCGGTCGCCGATCCCGCCGACCTGCCGCGGATCAACGAGAGCGAGATCCACACCGACTTCATGATCGGCTCGGACGACGTGACCGTCACCGGCGTGACCCGCGACGGCGACGAGCTCCCCCTGCTCGTCGGCGGGGCGTGGCAGATCTGACCTCGGCGTACAGCCGGCCCCACTGGCGCACGTCGAGGTCGCGGGCGCTCGCGTGCGGATCGAAGCCGAGCACATGAGCGGCCTCATGGACGAGCCCGCGCGGCAGGATCCGGTCCAGGGGCGCCTGCGCGGCAAACGCCCGCCGGAGCAGCGCCCCGTACGCGGATGCATGATCCGGCGGCACGAGCGGCTCGGGCCGCCGTCTCGCGCGAAGCACCGCAGCCTCGACACTCGGCGGAGGAGCGAAGCAGGCGCGAGGCACCCGGCGGACGAGCTCCAGCTCATACCACGCTCCCCACGTGCAGCCGAGCAGCGTCGACGGCCACACTGCCGTCCGCTTCGCGGCGAGCCCCCACTCGACAATGGCGTCGAGTTGCAGCAGCGGCACACGCGGGTCGCCGAGCAGACGGCGAAGGACGGCCGTTCCTACCGCGAAAGGCAGGTTCGCGACGACGGCGAAGGGCTCGTCCGGCAACGCCACGAGCGTCGCGTCGGCCTCGACCACCTCGACCCGCGGATCGGCGCCGAAGCGCGTGCGGAGCTGTAACGCCGCGGCCGTGTCCAGCTCGACGGCGCGCACCCGGGCGTCCGCGTCGGCCAACGCGCGCGTGAGGATCCCGCCGCCCGCGCCGAGGTCGAGCACGAGCGTGCCCGGCTGCACGCCGGCGTCGCGGACGAGCTCGTCTGCGAAGGCGCGACTACGAAGAGCGTGGCGACCGCGCGGCCGCGCCTGCGGTGAGGCGCGCCCTGCCACGGAGGAAGGCCATCGTTGGCATCAGCTGAATCCTAGGGCTCCGAGATGAGGTCGTCGGGCTCCGTGAGCGCCTCGATCGCGTCCTGCGCGGTCTCGAGCTCCGCCTCGGGGACGAGGACGGTGACCGCGTCGTCTTCCGGCGACTGCTCGATCGAGGAGTCGATGCCGGCGTTGCGGAGGATCTCCTGCATCTCTTCCGCCTCAGCGACGTCGCCCGCCGTCGCGACCTGAACCATGCCGGTCATTTCCCGCTCCCCCGCCGGCAAAGCCCGCGCGTCCGCTCCTTGATCAGCTCCGTCAAGCCCACGCTCATTACGGCTCGATCATAGGGACTTCGGCGGGCACCGGCTCCGGCGCAGCTCGCGGTGGCCGCGCGCCGCTCTTGACGAGCCGAGGCGCGCCGCGCTCCGGGAACGGAACCTCGATCAGATCGAAGTCCCGCGGCACGACGGTGTCGGAAAAGACCTCGCGCGCCTCGTCCGCCAGCTCCGGGCCGAAGTAGCGCGGCGAGACGTGCGTGAGCGCGAGCAGCCGCACCTGCGCAAGGCGTGCGATCTCGGCTGCGCCGACGGCCGTGGAATGCATCGTCTCGCGCGCGCGCTCCTCCTCCTCGGTCGCGAAGCTGGCCTCGTGCACGAGCAGGTCGGCGCCGTGTGCCGCCTGGACGACGAGCGGCGACGGCGCCGTGTCCCCGGTCAACACGAGCTTCCGCCCCGGCCGCGGCTCTCCGAGGACGTCCGCCGGCGTGACCGTGCGGCCGGATTCGACCGTCACCTCTTCCCCCGCTTGCAACCGTCCGCGCGCCGGCCCGTCGGGCACGCCGAGCTCGTCGGCGGCCGACACGTCGAACCGCCCGGGCCGCTGCTGCTCGACGATCGCGTAGCCGAGCGCGCCGACGCCGTGCTCCACCGCGAATCCCTCGATCGTGTAATCGCCGCGCTCCAGCCTCTCCCCCGGCTCGAGCTCGACCGCAGTGAACGGATACGGGAGCCGGCCGACGAACGGCCGCAGCCGGTTGAGCAGCTCCTTCAGGCCGCGCGGCCCATAGACCGTGAGTGGCGTCTCGTCGCGGCCACGCAGCGCGAACGTCTTCAGCATGCCCGGCAGGCCGAGGAAATGGTCGGCGTGGTAGTGGGTGAAGAAGATCTCCTGCAGATCGGGCAGGCCGATGGCAGACCGCTGGAGCTGCC
The DNA here is from genome assembly GCA_035653435.1 of Gaiellaceae bacterium. GTDB lineage: Bacteria > Actinomycetota > Thermoleophilia > Gaiellales > Gaiellaceae > Palsa-739. The sequence continues at coordinate 17,142 of DASRBY010000047.1, read as the reverse complement.
GCTGGGCGCCCTCCCCGCAGTCGAAGAGGAGCCGCTCGCTGCCGCGGCGCACGAGCAGTGCCGCAGGCCCACGCTGGGCGGTTGGCATCGACCCGGCCGTGCCGAGGAAGACGACGTCGAGATCCACCCGGCGATTCTAGGAAGGGATCGCTAAGCGAATGGCGGCGCGCCGCCGATATTCCGTCGGTGGCGAACGGACTGCGGCGGCTGCGGCGCGGGCGCGACCTCGAACGGTCGCTCACGTTGCTGCGCGTGTTCCTGCTCGCTTCGGCGCTGATCTGCGCAGGCGCGGGCGTCGCTATCGGTTCGCTCCTCTCCCGCTCGCTCACGAAGGAGGCGCTCAGCGCGGAGCAGACCTCCCTCGTCCAGTACGTCGACGGCGTGGTGCAGCCCACCCTCGTGCGCGGCGGCCACGTCGTCGTGCCGTGGAAGAAGGACGCACAGCTCGGGTCGAACGTCCTCACGCAGCCGGACATCGTCGTGGTCAAGGTGTGGACCGCCCAGGGCGTTCTCGCCTGGACGAACCTGCTGACCCGGTCCAGCAACGATCGCCGAGTGGAGAATCGCGATCGCGGGAAGATCGGCCAGCGCTTTCCGCTCGACGACGAGCTCGGTGAGGCGATCCAGGAGAACCGGGCTGTTGCGAAGCTCGTCGGCACGGGCTCGACCGGTGAGGATGCGTTCGAGCGGAACGATCTCGGCTACCGGCACCTCTTCGAGGTCTACGCGCCGATCCGGAGCCAGGGCCGCGCCATCGGGGCCTACGAGATCTACGCCGACCCGCGGGCGCTCGGCCGCCTGATCGGGTCGCGCCGCACCATGCTCTGGATCGCGGTCGGCGTCGTCTTCCTCGCGCTCTGGGGAGCGCTCGCGCTGCTCGTGCGCGGGGCGTCCCGCACGCTCCGCCGCCAGAACGCGAAGCTGCGCGCTCGCACGCTGCGGCTCGTCGAGTCGAACCGCCTGCTCGAGGCGAGCGCGCTCGAGGCGGTCGAGAGCCTCAACGCGACCGTGGACGCGAAGGACCCGTACACCGCCGGGCACTCGCAGCGCGTGCAGCGCATCGCGATCGCCCTCGGCGAGGAACTCGGGCTCGAGCGCGAGCAGCTCGACGTGCTCCGCTTCGCAGGTCTCTTCCACGACATCGGCAAGATCGGCGTCCCCGACGCGATCCTCACGAAGCCGGACCGCCTCACGGAGCTGGAGTTCGCGATCGTGAAGCGCCATCCCGAGGACGGCGCGCGGATCATCGGCCGGCTCCACCGGCTCCGAGGCGCAGTGCCGGCGATCCTCCACCACCACGAGCGCTGGGACGGGAACGGCTACCCGCACGGTCTCCCGGGCGAGGGGATCCCGCTCGAGGCGGCGATCGTCGGCCTCGCGGACGCCGTGGACGCGATGACGACGGATCGCCCCTACAGCGCGGCTCGGTCGCTCGCAGACGCGACCGAGGAGGTCGTGCGGAACCGCGGCACGCAGTTCGCGCCCGCGGTGGTCGACGCGTTCGTCGCGCTGGTGGAGCGGACGCCCGACCTGTTCGGCATCGATCCGGCCGCCGGCGAGCTCCTTCCCGTCTGAGTCTCGGAGCGCGATAGGCTCGGGCCATGGCCGACCCGACCGTGCTCGAGGTCTACCGCCGCGAAGTCACGCCTGAGCTGTACCGCGACGTCCGGGAGCTCTACAAGAAGCACTCGCTCGCCGAGGACGCACGCGATCTCGCCGGCCTCATCTCCACGCTGACGCCCGACTGCGTCTACGAGCTCGTCCAGACCGGCCACCGCTGGGAAGGTCACGACGGCGCGCGCCGCTTCTACACCGAGCTCCTGACCGCGTTCCCGGACATCCGCTTCGACCTGACCGACATCGTGATCGGGCCGCAGGGCGTGTGCGAGGAGGCGAACGTCAGCGCGACCCAGCAAGCGCCGTGGCTCGGTCAGCCTCCGGGGGAGGGACGGCTGGAGTGGAAGGTCGTGATCTGGTTCCCGTGGGATCCCGAGCAGCGGCTCTTCCGCGGCGAGAAGGTCTACGTCTCCGGGATCGACCTTCCGCCCACCTCTTAGGGGAGGACGAGCCTCTCGCCGGGCACGATCGTCGCGGAGGCGAGGCGGTTCCGCTGCTCGAGCTTCCAGACGCCTTCGCGCGGGTCACCGGCATACGTGTGCTCGGCAACCGACCAGAGCGTGTCGCCCGGCTTCACGAGGTAGGTCTGCCGCGGCCCGGCACCGCTCGAGCCGCGGGCAGCGAGCCCGACGCCGAGCGCCGCGACACAGATGAGAATCAGTAGCTTCGCGAACATGTGTTCGCATGATAGAGCGAACGTCTGTTCGTGTCAAGACAGCTGGACGAGCTCCGGCTCGATGCGCCCCCTTTCCACCTCCAGTACGAGCATCGTGTGCCACGGCGCGCGCCGTCGCTCGGTCGGCGAGCCGGGGTTGAGGATCCAGACCTCGCCCGAGCGCGCGACCTGCGGGATGTGGCTGTGGCCGTAGATCACGGCCGCGCAGCCGGGGAAGCGCTGCGCAAGCCGAGCTTCCCGGCCCGCGCTCGGGCCGGCGTCGTGCGTCATCCCGATCCGGGCTCCGCCCACCTCGACGACGAGCGTCGCGGGCAGCCGCTCGCGTAGCGCGGGGTCGTCCATGTTCCCGTGGACGGCATGCACGGGCGGCCCGAGCGCCTCGAGCTCGTCGAGAACGGGCTCGGCGACGACGTCGCCCGCGTGGAGGATCGCGTCGGCCGCGCGCAGGCGCTCGAGGCAGGCTTCCGGCAGGCGCCGCGCTCCCCGCGGCATGTGCGTGTCGGCGATGACGGCGACGAACACCGCTAGGGCGCCGCGGCCAGCACCGCGTCGACGAGCTTCGCAGCTCCGAAGCGGACCGGGTCGTCGGCGGGCAGCCCCGTCTCCCCCTCCGCCGCTGCGACGGCGGCACGCGCCTCGTCCTCGCCGAGCGCCCGGGTGTTGAGCGCGACAGCCGCGACACGGGCAGGACGCGCCGGCAGAGCGAGCTGCTCGTGCAGCTCGACGAGGTCGCGGAGTGGCGGAATCGGATGCGGCCCGCCGCCCGCACCTTCGACATGCGTGCGGCCGACCTCGTGGCAGAGGACGAGGAGGTGCGGGACGCTCCCGTGGTAGAGGCCCAGAGCGACGCCGGAGTAGACCGGGTGCAGGAGCGAGCCCTGGCCCTCGACCCAGAGCACCTCGCCGCCGCGCTCGCGTCCCTCGACGACGAGCCGCTCGGCGGCGCCGGCGATGAAATCGGCCACCACGGCGTCGACGGCGATCCCCCAGCCGGCGATCACCATGCCGGTCTGCCCGGTCGGGACGAAGACGGAGCGCAGGCCGCGCCGCCGCGCCTCGAGGTCGAGCTCGAGCGAGACGGTCATCTTCCCGATCGCGCAGTCGGAGCCGACGGTCAGGACGATCGTGGCGTCGACGTCGAGGTTCTCGCCGGTCGCGGTGGAAAGGCCCGCAGGCGGCCGGCGCAGGTCGCGCAGCTCGACGCCCTGCTGCTGGGCGAGCGCGCTGAGCTCGGGATCGTCACCGACGAAGACGTGGAGCCCGTTCTCGACGTCGAGACCATGCTCGACGCACGCGTGGAGGATCGCGACCCATTCCGGCGGGAAGCGCCCGCCCTGCGTCGCGACGCCGACGAGCGCAACCGTCGGGCCGAGCTCGAGCGCCTCCCCCACGCTCCCCACGACGGGCACACCGTCCTCCGCCTCATCGGCGCGCGTGGAGTCGAGGATCGCGACGACGTCCTCCCTGCGGTAGCGCAGCACGCCGCGCATCGTCTTCCCGTAGTGCGGGTCGCCCGAAAAGCCCTCAGCGAGCAGCAGATACCGCGCGGACACCGAGCCCCGGTTCCTCTGGTGGAAGCTGCACGCCGTCGACGAACGGGACGCCCGGCCACGGGTCGTGCGCGAGCAGGAGGTTGCCGTCGAGGTCGACGTGATCGAAGAGGGAGGCAACCTGCGCGCCCGCCGAGATGCCGAGCCCCGACTCGATCATGCACCCGAGCATGCAGCCGAGCCCGAGCGCACGTGCGGCGTGCACCATCCGCATCGCCTCTCGTATCCCGCCCGACTTCGCGAGCTTGACGTTGATGCCGTGCGCCCGCTCGGCACATGCCGCGACGTCCCCGAGCGTATGGCAGTCCTCGTCGACGTAGATGGGAACCGGCGAGCGCTCCTTCAGCTCCGGCCCGCCCGGGTCGCGGGCGGGAAGCGGCTGCTCGCAGTACTCCACCCCGAGCTCGGCGAGCGGGGGCAGCGCCTCGCGAGCTTCGTCGAGGCTCCACGCCTCGTTGACGTCCACTTGCAGCGGCCGGTCGTCCGCGACACCGCGAACCGCGCGAACCCGCTCGACGTCGAGCCCGTCGCCGCCGCCGAGCTTGAGCTTTAGGCGGCCGAAGCGGTCGAGTGCCTGCTCGGCGCGGCGTGCCATGTCGTCGGGATCGCCGAGCCACACCGTCCAGCTCGTGGGCGGGCCGGGCCGGCGGAGCCCGAGCAGGCGCCAGACGGGCTGGCCGAGCAACTTCCCCTGCAGGTCGTGGAGGGCGGCGTCGACGGCCGCGCGCGCCGCGAACTCGCGCGCGGGCAGTCGCTCCATGAGCTCCTCGAGCGCGAAGGGGTCGCCGCCGAGCAGCTCTGCGTGCTCCTCGACGTAGGCACGAGCCGACTCGGCGGACTCGCCGTAGCGGTCGTGCGGCTGCGCCTCCCCGAAGCCCGAGACACCCGAGTGCCTCAGCTCGACGACGACGACGTCCTCGGTGTCGCTCGCGCTGCGGGAGATGACGAACGTCTCCGCCAGCTCGAGGGTGACGATCCGCGCGGAGACGTCCATCGCCGGAACGTACCAATGCGGGGGCGCGGGTAGACTGCCCTCTCCCAGAGCGCCCGTAGCTCAGGGGATAGAGCGCGCGCCTCCGGAGCGCGAGGTCGCAGGTTCGATTCCTGCCGGGCGCATGATCCCCGCCTAGAGTCCCATCCGTTGATCCGCCTCGCAGCTCTCATCGGCGCCGCCTCCGTGATGGCCGTCTCGGTAAATGCCCCCACAACTCCGAGCCAGCGCGCGACTGCGACGAGGCTGCTCACGACGTGCGAGAAAGCCGTCCACTCCGTGCCCCTCGTCGCGCTCGCCGCGCACACACCGCGGCTTGCCAAGGCGACTCGGCGCGCACGGGCCGCAGTCCGCAAGTGCGGCACCCAGGGACGCTGGAGGAAGCTGAACCTCGAGGATCGGACGCTGCGCGACGCCCATCACGCGTGGGCCGACCTGTCGCTCGGCAGCCGCGACTACGCGGCGTACGGCAGGAACGTCTCGCGCGGGCGCACCGGCAAGAGCATCCTCCATCGCGCGCGTCGAAAGGTCGCGCGCGGACGCGAAGAGGCGAAGCTCGCGCTGGCGGAGCTCCGCAGCTTCACCCTCCGCCGGCTGAGCTCAGACCCGTTCACGAACAGCACGAGCCAGCACCGCACAGAGGTCGAGCCCGACACGTTCGCCTACGGCTCGACGATCGTCGCGGTGTTCCAGGTTGGCCGCTTCTTCGACGGCGGCTCGGACGACATCGGCTTCGCAACCTCGAACGACAACGGCAGGACCTGGCACAGCGGGCTCCTGCCGGGGATCACGGGATTCGTCGGAGGCGGCGGGTTCAGCCGCGTGAGCGATCCTTCCGTTGCCTTCGATGCGCGGCACAACGTCTGGCTCGTCTCGTCGCTCGTGCTCATCGGCAACAACGGGGTCGGCGTCGTCACGAGCCGGTCGGCCGACGGCGGCCACACCTGGAGCGCCCCCGTCACGGTGGCGACGACCGACGCGGACAAGAACTGGATCGTCTGCGACAACACGGCCGCGAGCCCGTTCTTCGGCCACTGCTACACGGAGTGGGACCAACCGTCGGGCGGCCAGCTGATGCTCATGAGCACCTCCGCCGACGGCGGTCTCACCTGGAGCTCGGCTCTCACCAGCGCCGACTCCGCGCACGGCTGGGGCGGCCAGCCGGTCGTCCAGCCCGACGGCACGGTCATCGTGCCCTTCTTGACTCCCCCCGCAGACTCGATCCGCTCCTTCAGCTCGGCGACGGGCGGTGCTTCCTGGAGCACGTCCGCATTCGTCGCCTCGCTCAGCGACCACCGAGTCGCCGGCGGCCTCCGCACGGAGCCTCTGCCGTCGGCGGGCGTCGACGCGGCCGGCGAGGTCTACCTCGTCTGGCAGGACTGCCGGTTCCGTGCCAATTGCTCGAGCAACGACCTCGTGCTGACCACCACGACCCAGAGCCAGTATCCGGCGTGGTCGGCCGTCAGGCGGATCCCGATCGATCCGGTGACGAGCACCGTCGACCACTTCATCCCCGGCCTCGCGGTCAACCCCGCCACGTCGGGCGCCGAGACGCACCTCGGCCTCGCGTATTACTACTACCCGAACGCCGCATGTGATCCGACCACGTGCCAGCTCGAGGTCGGCTATGTGAGCTCCTCCGACGGCGGCTCGAGGTGGAGCTCGCCGTCGGAGCTCGCCGGGCCGATGCTGCTGGACTGGCTCGCCCTCACGAACCAGGGGCGGATGGTCGGGGACTACATCTCGAGCTCGTACGTGCGTGGCGGCGTGGTGCCGGTGTTCGCGTCGGCGTCGGCGCCTGCCGGGGGCGTGTTCAACGAATCGATGTTCGCGCCGCGCGCGCCGCTGCCCGGTTGAGCAGCATGGTCGGGGAGTCGTAGAGCCAAGGCGCGAGGGGGAGGTTTCGGGCCTTGGCCCGGAGAATCCTGCGGCCTCCACGCTGGGCGTCCGAGGAGACTCCAACCCGCCGACCCCCCGACTCCTAGAGGATCGGTAGATCGCGCCCGGTGCTTGAGTGCGGCGGCGTCTACCGGGCGCCGGCCACGGGCTCGAGCTCGGCGCCGAGGCCGAGCAGCAGGCCGTCGTCGGAGACCGCCGCGCTCGTCGTGAGGAAGAGAACGACGCCTTCTCGCGGAGCGTGGATCTCCTCGAGCACCTCTCCGTGCAGCGTCGTCACCCGGCCGAGGAGTTGTCCCGCCCCCACCGCGTCGCCGGCCCCGACCGCGGCCTGCCAGAAGCCTCCGCGGTCGCAGCGCAGCCAGTCGAACGCACCCACGAGCCGCTGTTCCCGCGCGGGCGACTCGACCGGGCCGGGGAGCATCTCGAGTGAACGCAGCGCGTTGCGCACTCCTCGGACTAGCAGCGCGACAGCGTCCTCCTCGAGCTGGCCGCGACCTCCCGCCTCGGCGATGATCGCGGGGATCCCTGCCGCCGCGGCCGCGCTGCAGGTCATCCCTGCCAGCCCGCCTTCCGGATCCTCGCGGACGACGTAGGGGAGCCCGAACGCGACGGCCAGCGCCCGCGCACGCCGCTCCACCGGCGAGGCGTCGTAGATCGCGAACGGCTCGAGCGCCTCGACGAGGTCGCCGCCGTGGAGGTCGATCAGCGCGTCTGCCGGAGCGATCAGCTCGTCGAAGATCGAGCGTGCGAGCGCGTCGGTGTACGTCCCGTCATAGGTCCCGGGAAAGCAGCGGTTGAGGTTCTTGCCGTCCTCCGGGACGACGAAGGGCGAGCGCTGCAGGAACGACTGCATGCTCACGACCGGAGCAGCCGTGATCGTGCCGGCGAGCTCGTCGGTGTCGAGCTCGTTCATGAAGCGGGTCACCGCCGCGATCGACGAGTACTCGCACCCGTGGATGCCGCCGATCAGCGCGACGTGCGGGCCGTCGCGCGAGCCCCGGGCCTCGAAGGCCGGGTGCTCGAGACCGGCGAGCCGCGCGTCGGAGAAGACGATCGTCCGGGGCTCGACCATGGGGCATTCTCTCTCGCGGATGCGTGCGCTCGTGCCCTATCTGCGCAGCCTCGATCCGCGCCTGCCGCGCGAGGTCTACGTGCTCGAGCTCGGGGCGCTCGTCAACGCGTTCGGGAACGGCGTCGTCCTCCCGTTCCTTCTCATCTACCTCCACAACGTCCGTGGGATCCCGTTCGGGCTCGCCGGCAGCGCGGCTGCGGTCCAGTCGGCGGCGGCGCTCGCAAGCGGCTTTCTCGGCGGGACGCTCTCGGACCGGATCGGCGCGAAGCGCGTGCTGCTCGGCTCCCTCGCGGTGATGACGGTCGCGTTCGCGCTGATGCCGCTGATCCGGACCGCGTGGGAGGCCTTCGCGATCTACACGCTGTGGGGCGTCGGCAGCGGCTCGTTCTGGCCGTCCCAGTCGGCGCTCCTTGCCGGGCTCACGCCGGCCGCTCGGCGTGCTCCCGCGTACGCGCTGCAGCGGCTCGCGATGAACGTCGGCGTCGCGCTCGGGGGCGTCGTCGCGGGCCTGATCGCGTCGGTCGGGCATCCGCGCACCTTCACCGTCCTCTTCGGGATCGACTGCGTCACCTTCGTCGGCTACATGCTCGTTCTCGTGCGCGTCCGCGCCCCCGCATTGCACGAGGGACGACTCGGCGGGAGCTGGCGCGCCGTGCTCCGCGACCGCGTCTTCACGGCGTTCACGCTGCTCAACGCGGCGTTCATGACTGCCGCGGTCTCGCTCGAGGTCGAGCTGCTGCCCGCGTTCGGGAAGAACGTGACCCGGATCAGCGAGAAGGAGGTCGGCATCGTCTTCGCGCTCGACGCGGTCGGGGTCGCCCTCTTCCAGCTCCCGATCGTGAAGCTCGCCGAGGGGCGCAGCCGGATGCGCGGCTTTGCCGTCATGGGGATCCTGTGGGCCGCGACCCTGCTCGGCGTGTGGGCGGCCGGATCGTGGACCCGCGCCACCGCTGCCTTCGGGATCCTCGCCGGCGTGATGCTCCTCTTCGCGGCCGGCGAGTGCCTGCACGGCGCGATCCACGCGCCGCTCAGCGTCGACCTGGCGCCGCCGCAGCTCGTCGGCCGCTACACCGCCGCAGCGAGCATCTCGTGGCAGATCGGCTGGATCGTCGGCCCGGCCGCGGGCGGCTTCCTCCTCCAGCACCGGCCGCTGCTGCTGTGGCCGATCGCGGCCGGAGTCAACCTCGTGTGCGCAGGAGCCGCGCTGGCGCTCGAGCCGCGGCTGCCGGAGCGGGTTCGCCGGACACCGCATGGAGAAACTCCCGTGGTTCCGGTTCCAGCGAGCGGGTAGCATTCCCGGGCCATGGCCGCGACCGTCGACCCCCTCAGTACCGGTGCCCAGCCTGCCGCGCATCCGTTCGCGCCGCGCCGCTCCGGGACGTCCCGTCGCGGAGCAGCGCCCCGGTCCCGCTGAACTCAGCGCCGGCGGCGTCACCTGGGTCCACCTCCTCGCCCCGACGACGGAGGAGGCGCAGCAGCTCGCGACCCGCTTCGGCTGGCATCCCCTCGACGTCGAGGACGTCCTCTCGCGGCGACAGCGCCCGAAGGTCGACGTCTACTCGGGCGACGAGGGCGGCCACGGCGGTTACCTCTTCACCGTCCTTCACTTCCCGGTCTACGACGCGGCGATCGGCCGGCTCAACGCCGGGGAACTCGACGCCTTCATCGGCCCGGACTACATCGTCACGCTGCCCGCGGTCGAGCTGCGCCCCGTCAGCCTCCTCTTTCGCCGGGCGGCCGAGAGCGAGGACTTCCGCGAGCAGCTCCTGTCGCGTGGCTCGGGCCGTCTGCTCTACGAGGTGCTCGACGATCTCTACGACTACTGCTTCCCGATCCTCGACAAGATCGGCTTCAAGCTCGAGCAGATCGACGAGGACATCAGCGCCGCGGCCGACGAGGGGGCGAAGGAGCTCGTCCGCGACATCCACCGCGTCAAGCAGGAGATCATCTCCTACCGCAAGATCATCAAGCCGCAGCGGCCGACGCTCAGGCAGCTCGAGCGTCAGATCGTGCGCTTCTTGCCGGAAGAGCTGGAGCTCTTCTTCGACGACATCGTGGACGCGAGCGAGCGGATCTGGGACCTGCTCGACAACTACAAGGAGGTCGTCGAAGCCCTGGAGGACACGAACGAGTCGCTCATCTCGCACCAGCAGAACGACATCCTCTACGTCCTCACCATCTTCCTCGTCGTCCTGACGCCGCTCTCGTTCATCACCGGCTTCTTCGGGATGAACGTCCACTTCCCCGGCTTCAACTCCTGGGAAGGCTTCTTGGCCGCGATCGGGCTGATGGCCGCGACGGTCGTGGGCATGCTCGCCTTCTTCCGCTGGAAGCGGTGGCTCTGATGGAGGTGCATCGATGGCTTCGGGGGCGCCGACCGTGCTCCACCTCTCGCTCGTGGTCGGCGGCGAGCTGCGCGATGCGGCCGGCGAGCGCCTCGGCCGCGTCGACGACCTGATCGTCCGCCTCGGCGACGACGACTATCCGCCCGTCGCCGGAGTCGTCGCGACCGTCGCAGGGCGGCAGGTCTTCGTCGCCGCCGAGCAAATCGTCCAGCTCGCGCCCGGCTTCGTCTCGCTCGAAGCCGACCGCCTCGATCTGCAGCACTTCCGCCGGCGGCCGCAGGAGGTCTTGTTGAAGAAGGACGTGCTCGACCGCCAGCTGATCAATGTCGCCGGGGCCCGCCTCGTGCGCGCGAACGAGATCGAGCTCGCCCGGCTCGAGGGCTGGTACCGCGTGGTCGGCGTCGACGTCAGCCTGCGCGGGCTCGTGCGGCGGGTGATCCCGCGCCCGCTCGCTGCCCGCGTCGAGCCGGGCGGCTTCCTCGACTGGGCCTCGATCGAGCCGTTCACCGGCCACGTCCCGACCGTGCGTCTGCGTGTGCCGCACCCGAAGCTCGCCAAGCTCCACCCGGCGCAGGTCGCCGACCTCGTCGAGGCGGCCTCGCACAATCAGGGCGAGGAGATCATGGCGGCCGTCGCGTCGGATCCCGAGCTCGAGGCGGACGTCTTCGAGGAGCTCGAGGACAGCCACCAGCTCGAGTTCGTCGAGGACCGGAGCGACGAGGAGATCGCCGAGCTGCTCGGCCGCATGGAGACGGACGACGCGGCCGACCTCGTCCTTCAGCTTCCCGAGGAGCGTCGGGAGGACGTGATCGGGCTGCTCTCCTCGTTCCAGGAGCGCCGCCTCCGCACCCTTCTCGGCTACGACCCTGCGACGGCCGGCGGCCTGATGAGCCCCGAGTTCGTCTGTGTCTACGCCGATGCGACGCGCGAGGAGGCCCTCGAGCGCGTCGAGCGGTCGGCGCTACCGGCCGAGTCGCTCGCCTGGATCTACGGGATGAACACCCATCGACGGCTGCGCGGCGGGATCGCGCTCGCCGACCTCGTTCGCACGGCCGCGGAGGAGCGGCTCTGGAACGTCCTGCGGCCGGTGCAGACGGTGCGTGCCGACGCCGACCTCGAGGAGGTCGCGCGCCTCATGACCGATTTCGACCTGACCATCGTCCCCGTCGTCGACGAGGAGGAGCGCATCCTCGGCATCGTCACCGTCGACGACGTGCTCGAGCTCGTGCTGCCCGAGCCGTGGCGGCGCCGCTTCGGGCTCCTCGGGAGCGACTAACGTGGAGCTTCGGGCACTCCTGCCGCGCCTGCCGCGCGGCCGTCCCCGGCTGCGGCCGCGCAACCCGCTCGCGGTCAAGCTGATCGCGCTCCTCGCCTTCCTCGGCCCGGGCATCGTCGCCGCGAACGCCGGCAACGACGCAGGCGGCATCGCGACCTACGCCTCGGTCGGCGCGCGGTACGGCTACGACCTCCTGTGGATGATGGTGCTGATCACCGTCAGCCTCGTCGTCGTGCAGGAGATGGCGGCCCGCATGGGTGCCGTGACCGGCAAGGGGCTCGCCGAGCTGATCCGCGAGCAGTACGGGCCGCGCTGGTCGCTCTTCTCGACGTTTGCCGTGCTCGCCGCGAACCTCGGCATCTGCATCTCGGAGTTCGTCGGGATCGGCGCGGCGCTCGGCCTCGCGCACGTGCCGCCGCAGGCCTCGGTGCCGATCGCCGCTCTCCTCGTCTGGTTACTGGTGGTGCGCGGCTCCTACAAGCTCGCCGAGCGGGTCTTCGTCGCGATGACGATCCCGTTCTTCGCCTATCCGGTGGCGGCGATCCTCGCGCACCCGCACTGGGGATCGGTCGGCCGCGCCGTCGTCGAGCCCCGGATCCACGTCACCGGCCCGTACGTCGTGCTCTTCATCGCGACGGTGGGGACGACGATCACACCGTTCATGCAGCTCTACCTCCAGTCGGCGGTCGTCGAGCGCGGGCTCGGGCCCGAGGACATCCCTGCCGAACGTGCCGAGGTGGCGACCGCCTCGCTCTTCGCGAACCTCGTCGCGGGCTTCATCATCATCGCCACCGGCGCGACGCTCTTCGTCCACGGCCACCACACCGTCTCGAGCGCGGCCGACGCGGCGAAGGCGCTCGAGCCCTTTGCCGGCCGTTTCGCCGAGGCGCTCTTCGCCGTGGGGCTGCTCGGGGCGAGCCTTCTCGCCGCGGCCATCCTCCCGGTCACGGCCGCCTACGTGATCGCCGAGACGTTCGGGCTCGAGAAGGGAATCGCACGGCGGCCGCACGAGGCGCCGGTGTTCGTGACCACGCTGACCGTGCTGCTCGTGGTGGGCGCGGCGGTGGCGATGGTCCCCGGCGTCCCGGTGATCAAGCTCCTCGTGCTCGTGCAGGTCGTGAACGGGGCGCTTCTGCCCGTCACGCTCTTCTTCGTCTGGCGGCTCGCGCGGAACCACGAGCTGATGGGCGAGCACCGCAACGGCCGCGTCTTCGACGCGGTCGCCGGATTGACGGTGCTCGCGACCGGCGCGCTCTCGCTCGTCCTCGTGGGACTGACGTTCGCGGGGAGGGCCTGAGCGGCCCTAGACGGTCTCGTCGCCGGCGTCCGACGTGCCCTCGCCGGGCGTCGGAGGCTCGGCGGCCGGCTCCGCCGGCATCGAGGGAGGCTCGGGCGCCGTCGCCGGCTCGGGAGCTTCGCTCGTGGACGATCCGCCGAACAAGCGCTTCAGCCAATTGGTCATGGCGGCGATGCTACAAGGCCCTTCGGAGGCGCGCTAGTAGCCTCCGTCGGGTGAAGCAGCTCTGGGCTCCGTGGCGACTCGAGTACGTCCAGCACGCGGACGACGGAGACGAGTGCGTCTTCTGCCGCGCCGCCGCACTGCCGGAGGACGAGCCCGAGCTCGTCGTCCACCGAGGCGAGCTCGCCTTCGTCCTGCTCAACAAGTTCCCGTACGCGTCCGGCCACCTCATGGTCGCGCCGTACCGTCACGGCTCGGCGTTCGACGACCTCGACGACGCGGAGGCGCTCGAGACGCACCGGCTGGCGGTCGCAGGGATCGCGGCCTTGCGCACCGTCTTCTCGCCCGAGGGGTTCAACGTCGGCTGGAACCTCGGACGCGTTGCCGGCGCGGGAATCGTCGAGCACGGGCACGTCCACGTAGTGCCGCGGTGGAACGGCGACACGAACTTCATGCCCGTCCTGGCGGACGTCAAGGTCATCCCCGAGCATCTCCTCGAAACTCGCCGCAAGCTCGCCGAGGCCTGGCCGTCGCGGTAGGGCCACCCGTGCGAACGGCTGGCGTCGGAGATCGCCCTTCGGGATAAGACGAGCGAGATGGTCGTAGACGTCGTAGCGGTGTTGGTCCTGCTCCTCATGGCCGCAGACGTCTTCCGCATGCTGTTCGTCGACAAGTAGGCGGCGTCGCCGCTTAGCGGGACGCGGTAGCCGCGGTCCGCGGGTCGAGCCAGCCGACGGCGAGGTCGGAGACGAGCATGAAGAGCACGACGATGCAGCTCGCGACGATGACGACCGCCGTGAGCACGTACGGGTCCGCCGCCTGAGTCAGCCCACCGAGGAAGTACGAGGCGAGCCCGCCCATGTAGAAGACGTAGTCGATCGCGAGCGAGGCGCCGAGAATCGCACCGATCTCGAGGGAGAGGACGCTCACGAACGGCGGAAGCGCGTTGCGAAGCGCATGCCGGTAGGCCACGCGTGTCTCCGTCAGCCCCTTCGAACGCGCGGTGACCGCGTACGGCCGGTGCAGCTCCGTCAGGAGCGCGGTGCGCACGTAGCGGCTGTAGAGCCCGATCAGCCCGAGGGAGAGCGTCAGAACCGGCAGCGTCATGCCGCGGAGCCAGATCACGAAGCCACCGGCCCTGGCGGGCGCCCCTTGGGCGACCGCCCCGGGCGGCAGTCCGGCTGTGACGCCCAGCAGGAACCAGCCCACGGAAGGGACCACCCAGCGCACGGCGACGGATGCGACGAGGAAGGCCGGCAGCGACCACGACATGTACGCCAGCGTGCGCAGCAGGTAGTCCAGCGGACGACCGGCGCGGCGGGCGGATGCGACACCCACCACCACTGCGAAGATGGCCGTAACGAGGAGCGCGCAGGCCATCAGCTCCGTCGTCACCTTCGCCGCGTCCAGAAGTTGCGCGTTGATCGGGAAGCCGCCGATGCCCCGGAAGCTGAAGCGGTGGCCGACGAAATCCGACAACCAGATCCAGTAGCGCTCGAGCACGGGCTTGTTCAGGTGGTACTGGACGGTCAAGACCTTGACCTGGTGCGCGCAGGGCGCGCCGCACATTCGCTGCTGCCAGAGCGGGTCGAACGTGAGCGCGAAGGCGACGAAGCCGAAGAACGACACCGCCCAGACGAGCGAGAGCGCGAGCGCGACCCGGCGAATGACGTAGCCGATCATCGGCTGCGCACCGGGTCGAGAACGTCGGCGAGCGTGTCGGCGGTGACGTTCGCGGCGACGAGCAGGAGCCCGAGCGCGACGATCGGGATCACCCAGAGCCACCACGGCGGCACGTATCCCGCGACGACCTGCTGCGGCTTTGCGGCGTTCGCGATCAGGCCGCCGAGCGTGGGCCGGTCGAACTGACCGATGGCGAAGCCGAAGAAGTCGGCGGTGGAGACGATCAGAATCGCCTGGCCGAAGACCGCGGTCGCGGCGACGATCACCGTGCCGGCCGCGTTGGGCAGCAGGTGACGGAAGACGATCCGCAGGCCGGACGCGCCGGACGCGCGCGCGGCCTCGACGAACTCGCGCGGCCGCAGCACCCGCAGGCTGGCCCGGGTCGCCTGCGCGACGTACGTCCAGAGGCAGACGCCGAGTGTGACCGACAACGCCCACGGCGGCACTGGGTTGTAGTGGACCGCGACGACGAGGTAGATGATGAGCGCCGGGACCGTGACGACGAGGCCGGTGAGCCAGCCGACCGCCGCATCGAGCGCGCCGCCCAGGTAGCCCGCGGCCGCACCGAGACAGACTCCGATCACTGCCGCCACAGCGGCAGCTTCGACCGCTACCAGCATGGTCTCCCGGACTGCCCACAGAAGCCACGTGAGCATGTCGTGCCCGAGCACATCCGTCCCGAGCAGGTGGCCTCCGTGCAGCGAAGGCGTGACCGGGTGGTTGATGTACTTGAAGAAGATCTGGTACTCGCTGTACGGGGCGATCGTCGACGCAAACACCGCCACAACCCCGTACGCCGACACGACGAGCAGGGCAGCCACCCCGACGGGCCGCCGCCGGAAGCGCGAGAGCGCCTGCAGCCACGGTCCGCGCCGTCGGAGGCGCCCGCCCCCCAGCGCCGGTGCCACCGCAGTTACGTCCGCACCGCTCACCCCCGTGCGCCGATCCTAGCGCGCTGCAGGGGCATTTTTAAGTTCGGGCACGGCGCGGCGAGCGGCGTATCTTCTGTGGCATGAGGCGTTTTTCGTTGGTGGTTGTGCTGGTCGTGGCCGCGGTCGGCTATCCGCTGGGCCGGCCACCGGGCGGGCGGCTGAGCGCGCATCGGGGCAAGGCATCCCGGCGCTTCCTGAATCTCCTCCGGTGACCGAGCGTTCGAGCGCGGTGCTAGAGGGCGGCCAGGTCCGCTGCACGGCGACGGTCCAGGCGGCGGTGACCGTCGGCGACAGAATCAGCGTCGGGTTCGCTCTCCACAACAGGTCCAAGAGCGCCGCCCAGGTCACCCTCTGGCCGCTCGATCCCTATCTGGTCCTGAGGGCCGCGGATGGCACTGTCTACGACACACGCGCGCCGCTCATGGGATGGCCGATGGTGACATCAGCCCCCATCACGATCCGTCCTGGGGCGACCCTGCAGGCGGGCCCGGTGGTCATTCCCGGGGTGCGGTGGAGAGGGCCGCTCGAGATCACACCAGGCTGCTCCGGGAAGACGCTGCCGACACTCGACGTGCGCGTGCTGGCGCTCGCGCCTCCGCCCGACGAGAGCGCCGCGGTTGCCGCGGTCGTGGCAGCCACCGGGCACCTGCTCGATCACTGCGCCCCCCAGACATCCGGAGCGGCGGTGGAAGGGAAGATCGACCCGCCGAGCGGCACCGCACCGCCGATGGACGCGAAGTGCTCGGTATCCGTCAGCTCCGACGGCGATTTCTGGGTGGCGCAGGCGCTGATTGTCATCCCACGCGACCTCCCGGACGTGCAGATCTATCAGCCGTACGAGACCCTGTGGCCCCTGACCGGCCCTCCAACGCCGCCGACGACCCCACCACCGCCCCAGGAGGTGATCGCCTGGGAGTTCGTGCTCACGGGAATCAGGGTGATCCCGGTGGCGGCAGCGGAAGTGGCCGTCAGTGACGCGACAGGCCAGATGGCCCCGTTCTGGGGCTGGGACGGCACGGGCTGGCAATCGATGGGAACCGGCTCGTGCGGCGGCGAGGGATTCGGCTTTGGCGGGCCGGGGCCCATCATCGAGTTCATCTCGGCTTGCGCTTACCCTCAGCCGGTCCGACCGGGCCACTGAGCGAAGCGGACGACGGGGCTCGAACCCGCGACCCTTGGCTTGGGAAGCCAATGCTCTACCAACTGAGCTACGTCCGCCGGTTGCGGCGATTGTAGCCCGGCCATAATGGATCCTCGAGACAGCGAGACAGGAGACTTCCATGCCGCACACCGAGCTGCACGAGACCGCGCGCGCGCTCGTCGCCGAGGGGAAGGGGATCCTCGCCGCGGACGAGAGCGACGGCACGATCAAGAAGCGCTTCGACACGATCGGCGTCGAGTCGACCGAGGAGAACCGCCGGGCGTACCGCAACCTCCTCTTCACGACCCCGGGCGTCGAGGAGTTCATCAGCGGCGTCATCCTCTTCGACGAGACGATCCGGCAGCGCTCCGACGACGGGACGCCGTTCCCGGAGCTGCTCGCCTCGAAGGGCGTCATTCCGGGGATCAAGGTCGACAAGGGCGCGAAGCCGCTCGCGCTCGCGGAGGGCGAGACCGTGACCGAGGGGCTCGACGGGCTCGG
>DASRBY010000046.1:0-5232 GCA_035653435.1 Gaiellaceae bacterium | reverse complement strand
ACGCGTCGCCGACGTGCTCGAGATGCAGCCGCCGAGCGGGCTGATGGAGAAGGTGCGCGGCCTGCAGAAGCTCAAGTCGATCGCCGACTCGCGCCCGCGGACGGTGGGCAAGGGCGTCTGCCAGGAGATCGTGCTGCGCGGCGAGGACGTGAACCTCGGCCTGCTGCCGATCCAGCGTTGCTGGCCGGGCGACCCGGCGCCGTTCATCACGCTCCCGGCCGTGATCACCCACGACCCGCACACCGGCGGCCGCAACGTCGGCATGTACCGCATGCAGGTGATCGACGAGAGGACGACGTTCATGCACTGGCAGATCCACAAGGACGGCCGTGCCGACTACCTCGCGACCGACGGGCGGATCGAGGTCGCCGTCGCGCTCGGCCTCGACCCGATCACCGCGTACTCCGCGAGCGCGCCACTGCCGAAGCACGTCGACGAGCTGATGCTCGCGGGCTTCCTCCGCGGCGACCCGGTCGAGCTCGTCAAGGGCGTCTCGGTCGGCGTCGACGTGCCCGCCCGTGCCGAGATCGTGCTCGAGGGCTACATCGAGAAGGACGAAGTGGGGGACGAGGGCCCCTTCGGCGACCACACGGGCTACTACACGGCGGCCGAGCCGTTCCCGGTCTTCCACGTCACCGCTATGACGATGCGGCGCGACGCGATCTACCCCTCGATCGTGGTGGGCAAGCCGCCGCAGGAGGACGCGTGGCTCGGCAAGGCAACCGAGCGGATCTTCCTGCCCGCCGTGCGCGCGACCGTGCCCGAGATCGTCGACTACGACCTGCCCGTCGCCGGTGCATTCCACAACTGCTGCATCGTCTCGATCCGCAAGCAGTTCCCCGGCCATGCGCGCAAGGTCATGTCCGCGATCTGGGGGCTCGGGATGCTGAGCCTCACGAAGTGCATCGTCGTCGTCGATGCGCACGTCGACGTCCACGACTACGCCGAAGTGCTGTTCTATGCCGGCGCGAACGTCGACCCGAAGCGCGACGTCGTGGTCGGCGAGGGGCCGCTCGATCACCTCGACCACGCACCCGAGAGGCAGTTCGTCGGAGGCAAGCTCGGCATCGACGCGACCGCGAAATGGCCGGAGGAAGGAGCGCGACCCTGGCCGGAGGAGATCGAGATGAGCGAGGAGATCAGGGCGCTCGTCGATCGCCGCTGGAACGACTACGGGCTCGGCTAGTTCTCCCTCCGCAGGCCTGTCCTTTGCGATAAGACTTCGACTTGGTGGAGCCCGAGCAGCCGAGTCCCGACACCGAGCAGGAGTCGCTCCACGAGGAGGCGCATCTGCCGCCGCCGACGTTCTGGCCGATCGGCTTCGCGATCGGCATCGTCGTCGTTCTCGTCGGGCTCGTGATCAATCCGGAGCTGATCTCGTCGATCGGCGCGGTGATCGCGATCGTCTTCGGCTTCCTCTGGGCGCGCGACGCGACCGCCGAGCTGCGTGGGCAGACGCTCGTCGTCGAGCCCGAGCGGCGTCAGCTGAAGGAGGCGGGCGAGGGGATGACGGCACCGCCCGCCGACCAGCAGGGCGTGGCCCTGCCGCGGGTCGACCCCGCGACGGTCACGCGCAGCCGCTTCCTCGAGGGGGCGACGCTCGGCCTCGGCGGGGTGATCGGCGGCCTGATCACCGTCCCCGTCGCCGGCTTCGCGCTCCTGCCGTCCTTCCTCGACCAGAAGCAGCACAAAGTCGACCTGGGCCCGCTCTCGAACTTCCCCCTGAGCCAGTGGTTCGTGACCACCTTCGTGGTCGATCCCGCCGAAGGCGAGGTCAGCCGGCGGACGGCGTTCATCCGCAACAACGGCAACGTCGCCGACCCGAAGACGAAGAAGCAGGTGCCGAGCTTCACCATCATCTCCAACCACTGCGCGCACCTCGGCTGCCCCGTGCAGGCCAACGGTCCCACCGGGGCGATCCTCGGCCAGAAGACCATCCACGAGCGCACGGCGAACGGGCCCGTAACGCTGGATCCGGTCGTCCCCGCCGGCTACGGGTGCCCGTGTCACGGCGGCCAGTACGACACCGAGGGAAACCGCACCGCCGGGCCGCCCGTGCGCGCGCTCGACCGCTACTCGTTCGAGATCGACAAGGGCCGCCTGATCCTCCTCAGCACGTACTCCGTCTCGCATGTCGTCGGCACGGGCGCGCAGGCCAAGATCTACCGGTACAAGGAGGCCGGGCCGGGCGAGCACGTCGACGGGCCGGAGCAGTGGTTCTATCCCCTCCAGCCGCCTCATCACTGATGGCCGTGAGACGGAAGCCGACGAGGGCCGAGATCCGCCGCCAGCGGATGGAGGAGCTCATCAACTTCCCGCTCGACTGGCTCGAAGAGCGCTCGGGCCTGATCGGCGGCGTGCGCTACTTCCTCTTCCGCAACGTCCCCTCGGACATCAACTGGATGCAGACGCTCGGCTCGGCCGCGCTGACCGCGTTCCTCGTGCAGGCGATCACGGGCGTGATCCTCGCGATGTACTACGTGCCGTCGGCGGCGACCGATCCCCACACCGGGAAGCCCGTGGCCTGGGAGTCGATCGTCAACATCAGCGACAACCTGTTCATGGGCTGGCTCGTGCGCGGCATGCACCGCTGGGGCGCGAGCGTCTTCATCATCCTCATGTTCCTGCACATGGGCCGCGTCTTCCTCTTCGGCGCCTACAAGTATCCGCGCGAGCTGAACTGGATCATCGGCGTCCTCATCCTCGTGATGGGGATGATGGAGGGCTTCACGGGCTACCTCCTGCCCTGGGACCAGACGGCGTACTGGGCGACGGTGGTCGGGATCAACTTGAACGGGACGGCGCCCTTCTTGGGCCCCTGGTTAGCCCAGTTCCTACGCGGGGGCCAGGAGATCAGCGGGGAGACGCTGACGCGCTTCTACTCCCTCCACATGCTCCTCATACCGGGCGCGATCATCGCGCTGATCGGCCTGCACCTCTACCTCGTGATCCGCCTCGGGGTCACTTCCCCGCCGTGGTCGAAGGAGGCTGCCGGAATGGAGCCGGACGAGGAGGAGCCGGCGCGGCTGCGGCCGGGCCTGACGCGGCCGGTTCCGCGGCCCGCGGGCGCCAGCGCGATGCAGGCCGAGCCGGGAGGGCGCGAGTAGTGGCTGCGGTTCCCAAGGAGAAGCCCTCCCGCGTGGACGAGGCCCGGGCCGAGTTCGCCCGCTACAAGGCCGACGTCAAGGCGCGCGGGAAGCCCTTCTACCCGTACGCGATGTTCCACGACACGATCATGAGCGTCTTCGTCGTGACCGTGATCGTCTTGCTCGCGGCGATCTGGAAGTGGTCGTCGTGGGGCCCCGGACACGACCCGACGCACAAGGGCCTGCTCGGGCCGACGGTCGACCCGCCCGCCGATCCGGGCACGACGAGCTTCGTGCCGCGGCCGGACTGGTACTTCTACTTCCTCTTCTATCTGCTCCGGATCTTCAAGTGGCCGGAATCGGTCTTCCTCGGCACCGTCGGCGTGCCGACGATCGCGCTCGTCCTGCTCATCATGCTGCCGTTCCTCGACCGCCGCCGCGCGCGCCGTCCGTCGGCACGTCCCGTGGCGATGGTCGCCGCGGTCCTGACGATCATCTCGATGGGCGTCCTCACCTGGAAGGGCGCCACGGCGCAGGAGGCGCTCGCGTCTGAGGTCGTCCAGCAAGTGCCGCACCTGATTCAGGTCGAGCACCTCCCGCCGGCCGCGCAACCCGGCGTGAAGCTCTTCGCCACCGCGGGCTGTACCGCCTGCCACACCTACGCAGGTGTGGGCGGCTCGAACCTCGGCGCCCCGGACCTGACCGCGATCGGCACGCGTCATCTCGGCATCGCCACGCAGATCAAGCACCTCCAGAACCCGTCGAGCGTCACCCCCGGCTCGCCGATGCCTTCCTTCGCGTCGCTCGGTCCCCAGCGGTTGCACCAGCTCGCCGTCTTCCTGGAAGCCTCGAAGGGCACGCACTAACCCGCCGCCAGCAGCGAGAATCCCTGGGAATGCACGTATTCCTCGGGATCACCGGCGCCTCCGGCGCGCCGTACGCCGCCCGTCTGCTCGAGGGGCTCGCCGCGGCCGACTGCGAGATCGGCGTCTGCGCTTCCCGCGCCGGCATCGAGGTGCTCGCCACCGAGCTCTTCGGCGACCCGACGCTCCCGCGCGACGAGACCCTCGCGCGGCTCCTCGAGCACGCGGACGGCGCGGGGCGCGTCTACGACCCGGAGGACTGGAGCGCGCCGTATGCCTCGGGCTCGGCGAAGGTCGACGCGTACGTGATCTGTCCGTGCTCGATGGGGACGCTGGGAACCCTTGCCTCCGGCGCGATGTCGAATCTCGTCCACCGCGCCGCCTCGGTCGCGCTGAAGGAGGAGCGACGGCTCGTGCTCATGCCGCGCGAGACACCGCTCTCGGCGATCCACCTCCGCAACATGCTCACGCTCCGCGAGGCGGGAGCCACGATCCTCTTCCTCGCGCCCGGCTTCTACCACGGCGCCGAGACCGTCGAGAACCTCGTTGACTTCGTCGTTGCACGCGCCCTCGACCTGCTCGGGCTCGACCACGCACTGACCCCGCGCTGGGGACAGACGTGACGATCGAGTCGGGCCGTTTGCCGGCCGAGGGAGTGCAGCGGATGTTCGACCGCATCGCGCCGGTGTACGACGCGATGAACCGTGTCATGACGGCCGGGCTCGACCAGCGCTGGCGGCGGGCGACGGTGCGGGAGGCCGTGCGGGCGGGCGACCGTGTGCTCGACGCGTGCTGCGGCACAGGAGACCTCGCCGTCGCCGCGCGCAAGGCCGGCGCGGGCGGCGTGGTGGGCATCGACTTCTCCGAGCGCATGCTCGAGCGCGCCCGCCGCAAGGCTCCCGACCTCGAGTGGCTTCAGGCCGACGTGCTGGCGCTCCCGTTCGAGGACGCGAGCTTCGACTCGGCCGTGGTGGGCTTCGGCGTCCGCAACGTCGAGGATCTCGAGGCGGGGATCCGTGAGCTGCGCCGCGTGCTCCGGCCCGGCGGCCGGCTCGGGATCCTCGAGATCACAACGCCGCGCGGGCCGCTCGCGCCGTTCTACAAGCTCTGGTTCGACCGCATCGTGCCGCTGCTCGGCCGCCTGCTTCCGGGCGGCGAGGCCTACAGCTACCTGCCCGCGTCGGTCAAGCGGTTCCCGGGCGCGGACGAGCTCGCGGGGATGATGGGCGACGCCGGCTTCGCCGACGTTCGCTACCGCCTGCTCGCGGGCTCGATCGTCGCGC
>DASRBY010000045.1:0-31495 GCA_035653435.1 Gaiellaceae bacterium | reverse complement strand
CCGCGAGCTCGATCGAGCCGACACGCGTGTCCCAGTCCGTCCATCGTGTGCTCGACCACCGTGCTCCTCCTCGCGCTTGTCTCGACAGCACTTCGCGAGGATGACGCGCGGTGGTCAGCTATCACCCGGACCCGCCGCAGCTGCTCCGCGCTCGCCTACGGCTCGCGCTCCACAGCCGCGGCGGAGAAGAGCTCAACCGACTCGTACACCACGAGCGGGGACGCTACTTCCGCCGCCGGAGCGCCGACACTCGACAGCGAGCTGGAGACTCGAAAGAATCCCCCCGGTGTCAGAGTCCAAGACCACCTCCGGCTTTGGCGCATGGGTTACGGCGACGCGGACAGCACGGAATCTCACCCTTAAAGAGCTTGCGGCTCGGGCGGAAATCAACGCTCGAACGCTTCGGGAAATCGAGACCGAGAAGCGGCCGAACCCGTCTCTGGCGACTCGCGAGAAGCTGCAGCTGGCCCTGGAGAGAGCGGACAAGGCGTCGTCTGACGGCGGCCTCGGTGAGCTCGAAACCGCTCCCACAGCCTCGGAGGCATACGGCGAGTGGCTCCTGGGCGAGCGGAGCAAGCGGAACCTAACGCGCCAGGCGTTGGCGGCGAAGGCGGGCATGAATGAACGGACGCTCGGAGAGGTCGAGCGGGGCAAAAGACATGGCTCGCCCGCGACGCGGAAGAAGCTCGAGCTGGCGCTTGGGGTGAGCCCGCCCCTGGCTGTCCAGAAGGTCGTGAAGGAGGAGACGACGATCCAAGGTGTCGGCGAATTCTCCGACTTCGATCCGCACGATCTCGACGAGCTTCCAAATGGCCCCGGCGTCTACGTGTTCTATGACATCAGCGACCGACCGGTTTACGTCGGTGAGAGCGGCAATATCCGTGGCCGCATACGCGGCAGCCACCTTGAGAAGTTTTGGTACAGACGCCCGATCGTGGAGAAGGGTTCGTATGTCCGCGTCGACAACGACAGGCTCAGGCGACAACTCGAGGACACGTTGATCAAGTTCCTAAAGTCGAACGCCGTGATCAATCGACGTCAAGTCGCGAAGTAGAGTCGTCGTCGCCGCCCGGGCTCGAACGGGTACGAGGAGCCGGCGCACCGAGGAGTTGACGGATCGGTCGCGGCCGCCGGTTGAGGAAAATGAACACGTACGGCAGCTTGCCGGCGTGAGAATCATGGGGGCCCCCCGCGGCCGCGAAGCTGAGCCGTGCCCCAGCTACGGCGCTTCCTGGCGTGGGACAGGCCTCGGCCGATGATCCATAGCGCGAGCGGCGACCAGAGCAGAATCGCGCCGACGAGCGCCAGAGTGCTGGGGTGGTTGACGGGCCAGCCGGTCGCGAGGCCTTGGAGGAGGAGCGCGGTTCCTCCGACCACGATGAGGCTAGCGAGGCGCGGGAGGAGAACGAACAGGACGCGCAAGTATGGGGCGACGAGTAGGAGCAGAAGGAAGGTCGGGCCCATGTCGGTGGGCGTGAGGAGCGCGTCCCTTAGTTCGGCCTTCAGACGTCGTTCCGCGGGAGCTGCTGGACCGGCCGCGGCGGCCTCAGCTGCGCGCCGGTGCGTGATGTACTCCTGATAGGCATCGCGTTCTTGTGCGACGAAGCGAACGAAATCAGGGAACTTGTTCCTGGTAAAGATCTCGCCTGGGCCGGTGCCCATTCCTGACTTGCGGCAGATGTGCCATGTCGGGCCTGAGGTTGGTTGTTTCTGCCTTGCGCCTCTGGCCACTGAGAGCGATGCGAGATTCGCGAATGCAGTTGGTGCTCTTGCCTGCGCTCCGACCGACTTGGCGAACGGCGCGAGTCGGCAGCATCCGAGCGCTGCCGACGGCGCCGGCCCGAGAGCCCCTAGTCGAAGCAGACGAACTTTCGACGAGGGCGTACTCTCGAACGATGCGGTGGCTCGGGAGACGAAGGGTCGCCGAGCGCGCGCGCCGGATTCCCTGGCAAGAGCTCGACGACCTGCTTGCCTTGACGCCGGCGGCGTTTGAGGAAGCCGTCGCGGCGATTTACCGCGAGTACGGATTCCGGCGCGTGGTTCGCACAGGAAGGCCTGGCGACCTCGCTGCGGACATCACCTGCCGCGACGCGAGAGGCCGACTGGTGGTAACCGCATGGGATCGGCAGAGGTCCAGAAGTTCCTCGGGATGGCGAATATCCACCACAAGGCGGACGACGCAGTCTTGATCACGACGTCAGACTTCACGCGGTCCGCCTACGCGCTTGCCGCCGAGCACGACGATCCCTACCTCATCAACGGCGTAGGCATCGCGCAGATGCTTGCGAACGTTCTCGGAGCGGACCACACCGTGTCTGGCGAGGAAATACTACGCACGGCAGGTCTTACCCCTCAGGAGCTTGCTGCGCGCGCTGCGGTGGATCTGACGCGTGCCCGCTCGCAGGCAGACGCAGAGTTTTGCCACTGTCACAGCTCAGTCGTGCAGTGGGTCGGGTTCAAGGGACGCGACGGCGTTCCGGCACTCGTCTGTCCGTATTGCAAGCGTGTCGCAACGCCGGAGGAAGTGCACGAAGCGATGATTCACGGCACGTTCGGCCAGCAGACGGTGCCGGGCTTGGAACCGCTGCGCGAAGCCGTTCGGCGAAGGGAGCAACGCCGGCGACGATGAGCCGCCATGTACCTATCGCACTTGGCGCCCCGGACCGGCTTGCACCGTCACACACTCACCACTTGCTCCGATCCCCTGGAAGTAGTGGTCGGTCGCGTGGTTCTCCCGCACCACCACGACGACCGCTTCACGGACATGGCGCCCATACGACGGTGTCCAGCCACGCGCTCAAACCCGATTCGTCGGCTTCGTTCGCGTGGGGCATCGCGCGATCAGCCAGAGAGAAGGCTCCCGAATGCGGCGGCGCTCTCGACCGAGTCGAGAGACAGCACGGTGTCTCGAATCGCGCGCGCTCGGCGTGCGGAAAGGACAAGCGCGGCGTTCTCGTCGAACTTCGCGACGATGTCGGCAGCCGAAAGCGGTCGAGTGTCTGCTCCGCGGTTGACGTGTTCACGATGTGTGAGCTCACGGCCGTCATCGAGCCGAATCCGGAGCTCTCCAGAGAAGTACTGCGGGAAGGCTGACTGGGGATCGTCGTGGCACGTGACGCGCGTGGCCAGTGCGAGCACTGCCGGATCCGACAGTGCGGCGTCCTCTAATTCGGCAAGTCCGAACTTTCCGTGCAGCAGCGTCGTCGCGACGACGTAGGGGAGCGAGAACTTCGCTTCGTAGTCGCTCTTCGGGGCCACTTTGCCTTCCGCTGGATAGCTCACGACAGCGCCGGGTGTTGGATGGATGAAGGCATCAATCGCGACGATCTTCTGGCCGTCGAAGCCCTCCGCGCGACGCAGCGCGAGTGCGGCGTCCGCGAACGCGTGGATGAAGTGACAGACAGGGAACGGCTTGACGGCGTTGTTGAGCACCTCCCAACGGTGGCCGAGGCTCGCTGTCCACGGCCGGAGGTCGACATCCTCCGTCTGGATGTGCGTCCGATAGAAGCCGAAGCGGCCTTCGTAGATACAGGCGGGCGCCTTCCAGCGGGCACGAGCGAGCGCGGCCGCGGTGATGCCGTTGGCGGCGGCGAGGCCTGGGTGGAGTCTCTTCGTCCAACTGCCGTCGTCGAGAAACTCGAGGACGCCAGCAGCCATCGATCCCACAATTCCCTGCGCGCGTGCGATCCCGGACGCGTCGAGGTCGGAAAGACGGGCGGCAGCGGTTGCACAACCGAAGGCGCCGGCGACACCGGTCGGATGGAAGCCGACGGCATGTAGCTTGCCCTCGGTGGCGGCTGCAACTCGAGCGGCGACTTCAACCGCGAGCACATAACCGAGAAGAAGGTCGCGGCCGCCCTTTCCGTGCTCCACGGACATCGCAAGGGCGAGCGGGAAAGCGCTGGTCGAGGCATGGCACCCCGAGGCGACGTGGGTGTCGTCGTAGTCGAGACCGTGACAGAGGACACCGTTGACGATCGCGGCGTCGCGCTGAGCGAGACATTGAGGAGAGCCGATCACTGGATGGGTGCCGCTCCCGAGCTGAGCGAAAGCCGCGGCGGCCATCGTCGCGAAGGGGAACGTCGTGGCGGCGTACGCGACGCCGACGCTGTCGAGGATGAAAAGCTTCGCACGCTCGACGACGTCGGGCGGGAGATCTTCGTACGTGACGTCGGCCGCGAACGCGGCGATCTCCTCGGCGATGGTCGTTGCCGCGAAGGCCGGCGGCACGCCGCTCACGACGTTCTCAGGGTTGAGGTATCGACGTCGAGCTCGTCGAGTTCCGCCGTCCCAAATACGCCCGTCGCGGCGAGCGCACGAAGACGATCGGCATCGTACTCGCAGATCGTCGAGAGAACGTCGACCGTGTCTTCACCGCGGAACGGCGCCCGCGCGAGAGGTTTCTCGTCGTCGCCGACACGAAGCGGCGTTGAGATCATCGTCACGGTGCCAAGCACAGGGTGGTCATACGAGACAAGTCCATGCCGGTCCGCGACCTGCGGCTCCTCGAGCGCGGCGACGACATCGTTCACCGGCGCGCAGGGAATACCGGCCGCGGCGAGCGCGTCGACCCACTCCGACACGGAGCGTTTGCGGAACGCGTCGCCGAGAATCGCGAGGAGCTCATCCCGGTTGCGGTCACGTTCGGCGAACGTCGCAAAGCGCGGGTCGAGTATCAGCTCGGAGCGCCCGATCACCTGACAGAGGCGCTCCCAAAACTTCTGTTTCGGACACCCGACGACCAACCAGCCGTCTGCCGCGGCGATGTTCTGGAACGGCACGATCGACGGATGGGCCGAATTCGGAGTTCGCTCCGCTCGATATCCACGCGAAGCAACCCACGTGCCGAGGTAGCAGAGCTCTGCGAGCGCCGTCTCGAACAGCGAGATGTCGCAGTCGCAGCCAACGCCATCGCGGCGCGCCTTGAGCACGCCGGCCAGGATCGCGATCGCGGCCACATAACCGGCGGAGAGATCGACGAGCGAGAGGCCGGTCTTCGTCGGCGGCCCGTCTGGCTCTCCGGTGAGGCTCATCCAGCCGGCAAGCCCTTGCACCATGTAGTCGTAGCTGCCCTCGCCTGCGCGCCGGCCCGTCCTGCCAAACCCCGAGAGCGCGCAACAGACGATCGCCGGATTCACAGCGCGCAAATCCTCGAACGTCAATCGAAGCCTGGCGGGTTGGTCGCCGCGCAGGTTCGAAAAAACGACATCGGCGCGACGAACGAGGTCCTCGAAGACCACCCGTCCCTCCGGAAGGCGGAGATCGAGCGAGACGCTGCGCTTGTTCCGGTTGAAAGTCTCGAAGAAGAGCGAATGCTCGCCAGCCTGGTAGGTCGGAGGCGCGTAGCGGGCGACGTCGCCCCCGGTCGCGGGGTCCTCGATCTTGATCACCTCGGCGCCCAGGTCAGCAAGCTGCAGGGTCGCCCACGGGCCCGCGCCGTACTGCTCCACCGCGACAATCCGCAGGCCTGCGAGTGGTAATGCCACGCTCTTCCCTTCCCTCGATCGATCGTCTGTAGAAGACAGACTTTTAGTCGGAGAGGTCTGCCTTGCGCAATATCGCACTGGGTTGTAGGTTCTTGATGATGTCTGACATTAACGCAGGGATGGGTGTTTCGCAACTCCCTCGCTCGCTGCTCTTTGTGCCAGGGAGCGAGGAGCGAAAGGTCGCGAAGGCGTTCGCCGAGTCCGGCGCGGATGCAGTCGTCGTCGATCTCGAAGACGCGGTCGCCGTGGCGATGAAAGATCGGGCGCGGGTGATGGCCCTCTCCGCTCTGTCCGCGGCAGATCAGGCCGGCCCGGCGAGGATGATCCGACTCAACGGCGCGGACACGCCACACTTCGCCGCAGACATCGCGGCGGTCGCGACCCTTGACGCGGGGACAATCGACGCCGTCGTCGTTCCGAAAGCGACGTCTGAGGCCGTCGCGGCGGTCGCCGAGGTCGGCCTGCCGGTTATCGCGATCGTGGAGACGGCGGTCGGCCTGCGACGCGCGTATGAGACGGCGCGTTCTGCTTGCGTCTTCGCGCTGCTCCTCGGCAGCGCCGACTTGGCCGCGGAGCTCAACCTCACGCGCCGGCCCAATCGTCACGCGCTGTTGTATCCGCGATCGCAGCTCGTCGTCGATTCAGCCGCTGCGGCGATCGCGCCGCCTGTGGACGGTGTCTACGAGAACTTTCGCGACGCCAAAGGCCTCGAGGCCGAGGCGCGCTACGCGCACGCACTCGGATTCGGCGGCAAGGCGTGCATCCATCCAGCACAGGTCCCGGTCGTCAATCGTGCATTCTCGCCGAGCCTCGAGGAGATCGAGTGGGCGCATGCGGTCGTCGATCTCGACGCTGCCGGAGCCGAAGAAGGACGCGGCGCGGCGGCGCTCGAGGGAACGCTCATCGATGCCGCGGTCGTCAGACGGGCGAGCCAGATCCTCTCTCGAGCGAAAGGAGCATCGACATGAACACTCTGACGGCGCCCAAGATGTGGCGTGGACGGTTCTTCGAGGATTTCGAACCCGGGGACATCTACCGGAGCCGGCTCGGGCGCACGATCACCGAAACCGAGAACGTGTGGTTCACCTGCCTGACGATGAACACGGCGCAGACTCACTTCAACCATCCGTACGCCGAGCGCACAATGTTCGGCAAGCCGCTCGTAAACAGCACGCTCACCCTGGCGCTGGTACTCGGGCTTACGGTCGCCGACACGAGCGAGAATGCCTTCGCGAACCTCGGGTGGACGGAGATTCGCCTGCCCGCACCGGTGTTTGTGGGCGACACGCTGTGGGCCGAGACGGAGGTTCTCGAGGCGCGCGAATCCCGGTCAAATCTGTCGGTCGGGATCATCTCCGTTCGTACGAGGGGCCTGAACCAGGAGGGCACCGTGGTGATCGAGTTCAAGCGCGCGTTCATGGTCTATAAGCGTGACGCGGCCGAGGCAGCGGAGATGTTCCCGAAAGCTGCGACGCCTTGGAGCGTCTGACGTGACCGCCGCCGAGACGAGGGACGTACTGAACGCCGAGGAGCGTGAGATTCTCGGCGCCGTCCGCGCCTTCGTGGAGCGCGACGTTCTGCCCGTCGCGTCCGATCTCGAGCACGCGGACGCCTACCCGGCAGATCTCGTGGCGACGATGAAGAGCCTCGGCCTTTTCGGAGTCACGATTCCGGAGGAGTACGGCGGGCTCGGACTCGACCTCCTCACCTACGCCTTGATCCAGGTCGAACTCTCACGCGGGTGGATGTCGCTTAGCGGCGTCCTCAACACGCATTTCATCTCCGCCTGGATGATCAAGACGTTCGGCACCGACGCGCAACGCGAGCGTTTCCTACCGGGGATGGCGAGCGGCGAGTACCACTTCGCCTACTCGATGACAGAGCCCGAAGCGGGATCCGACGTCCAGGCGATCCGCACGCGCGCAGAACGGGACGGCGACGATTACGTGATCACGGGACAGAAGATGTGGGCGACGAATGGCCTGCAGTCGAGCATGATCATGCTGCTCGCGAAAACGGATCCGGCTGCCGTGCCGGCGCACACGGGAATGACCGCGTTCATTGTCGAGAAAGAGCCTGGGGCCGTCCAGCAGCCGGGGCTGACCATTCCGCCGAAGCTCCGCAAGCTCGGCTACAAGGGAGTCGAATCCACGGAGCTTGTGTTCGAAAGGTTCAGGGTCCCGGCCGACTCGGTGCTGGGCGGCGCCGGCGGCGTCGGCCAGGGCTTCAAGTACTTCATGGGCGGCGTCGAGCTTGGCCGCGTCAACGTCGCTGCGCGCGCGGTCGGGATCGCTACGTCGGCGTTCGAGCAGTCGATCCGCTACGCGCAGCAGCGAACGGCGTTCGGTAAGACGATTGCGCAGCACCAGGCGATCCAGCTGAAGCTCGCACAGATGGCGACGAAGATCGAGGCGTCGAGGCTGCTGATGATCCACGCGGCTCGCAAGAAGGACGCTGGGGAACGAGCTGACCTTGAAGCCGGGATGGCGAAGCTCTTCGCAACAGAGACCGCGACCGAGGTTACCCTCGAAGCAATGCGAATCCACGGCGGCTACGGCTACTCCCAGGAATTCGGGGTGGAGCGCCTGTTCCGCGACGCCCCGGTCCTCGTGCTCGGCGAGGGATCGAACGAGATCCAGCAGCTCGTGATCGCACGAAGGCTGCTCGAGCGATACGCGGTGTAGCTGACGAGGGAATCGCCATGGCTGCGCGAAGTGGGGAGTCAGTGATAGACGAGCGGGGCGCGCGGCCGGCCGTACGCGACGACGGCGAGATGCTCCCGGGGGTCCGCCCTGTCGCGCACGCGTACGAGCAGATCGCGGACCAGCTTCGCGCGATGATCGTGACGGGCAGGCTGGCCGACGGCGAGAGGCTTCCGAGCGAGGCGACGCTCGCAGGTGCATTCAGCGTCAGCCGCGCCACAGTCCGTGAGGGGCTGCGGCTGCTGGCCGCCCAGAATCTCATCCGTACGTCGAAAGGACGCGACGGTGGATCGTTTGTCAGCCTCCCGACGATCGAATACGTCTCGGAAACACTTGGCTCCGGGATCGGACTGCTCGCGCAGGCGGAGCAGGTCACTGTCGACCAACTGCTTGAGGTGCGCGAACTCCTCGAGGTTCCGGCGGCAGGGCTGGCGGCGCTGCGGAGCGGGAGGGAGCGGCTAGGCGCGCTCGACGCACTACACGCCGGTGACGAGGCTGTACTCGATGCGCATAACGACTTCGCCCGGAACGCTGCCTTCCATGCGACGGTGATCAAGGCGTCGGAGAACGCGCTCCTGGAGTTGGCTGCGCGTCCGATCTTTGAGATCCTGCAGGCGCGACTGCTGCTGTCCTCCCTCCCTGGCACGTTCACGGCGTCGGTGGCGGAGCAGCACGCGGTCATCGCTGACGCGATCTCGTGCGGAAACCAGGAAGCCGCCGAGACGGCGATGCGCGAGCATTTGCGTTTCATCAGGCCGTACTACCGCGGGCTGGCAGAGCGCTAGTCGCGCAGCGCGCCCCATCCGAGGAGTCCGGCGCCGACGAGGACGGCTCCGCCGAGGCCGTACCCGGCGCGAGCTCCGGCAGACTGAATCGCCCAGCCGGAGAGCACACCCGTGACCGGGTTCATTCCCGGGAGCGCCATCGTCCAAAGTGCCATCACGCGGCAACGCAGCGGGTTGGGCGTCCGGAGCTGCATCATCGTGTTCGCGAGGGCGATCATCCAGATGGAAAAAAAGCCCGCCGCAGCTACCCCGACGAACGCGAGCGGAGCCGCGGGCGCGCAGGCGGTCGCCAGCACGGTCGCCCCGGCCGCAAGGCAGAGTGTCCGCACGCGAGGCCCGAGCAGGCCCGGTAGCTTGCGGCTCGCCGCGACTGCGCCAGGAAGCGCGCCGAAACCGAAGCACCCCACCATCGTTCCGTAGCCGGCTGCGCCGAGTCCGAAAGCCTTCGTCGCGAGCACCGGCAGAGTCACGCTCGTGTTGAAGACGAACGTTCCGGCGACTGCGATCAGCAGCCCTGCACCGAGCGAGCGCTCCGAACGGAGCTGGGCGACGCCGTGCTTCAGCCCGGCCTCTAGCCGGGACAGCGGTCGGCAGCAATCCGGCCGAGTGGAGAGCAGCACAAGGAGCGGGGGAAGAAACGTGACCGCGTTGAAGACGAAGCACGCGCCGACGCCAATTGTCGAGATGAGAATGCCGGCGACCGCCGGGCCGACGACGCGCGACACATTGATTGAGATCTCGAACAGCCCGATCGCGCTTGCCGTGTTCGCGCCGCCGGCCATGTCGACGGCGTACACCTGTCGTGCAGGCGCGTCGATCGCCACGATGACGCCGCTCGTGGCGGCGAGCGCGAACACGATCGAGAGGCGGATCTCGCCGCTTAGCGTGAGCGCGCCTAGTGCAGATGCGACCGAGATGAACGCGACCTGCGTCCCAATCAGGACGCGTCTTCGGTCGACATGGTCGAGCAACACTCCTGCGAACAGGCCGAGTCCGAGCAGCGGCCCGAACGTCGCGACGCTTAGCAGGCCCAGATCGACGCCCCGGCCGGTCAACCGGTAGACGAGCCAGGCCAGCCCGACAGCCTGCGTGAGGTTGCCCGAGCCCGAGAAGACTTGCGCGATGAACCAGCCGCGGTACGAGCGCACCCGCAGCGCTGAGAACGCGCCCACGTCGGCTTGGCTCACTCCTGCCCCGGCAAGCGAGCCGGCCGTCTCACGCCTTGACGAAGGCGAGATCCGGGGAGAGCCAGTAGGGCGGGAAGTAAGCGTTGGTGCCGGAAAGAGGGAGAATGTCATCACGGAGACGGATGCCGAGCGTGTCGCGCATGAACCGCTTCCGCTCCTCGATCCGCGTCCAGACGGCTGGGTGGCAGCGGCGCAGCTCGGCGCGGAGCGCGTCGTCTGCAAGCGCGATCGTGTCCTCGCAGTTCGAGGCCCACGCAGGATCGCCGCCCACCGGAATGATGTCGCACTGGAGAGCCATCCCCGACCGCAGCAAGTCGCTCGATTCCGGACGGATCGGGCTATGGATCCATTCGTCCACACCAGTGAGGTGGCCGGGGTTCAGTGCCGGTCGGATGCGCCCGCCGTTCAGGATCGAGCGGATCTCGGCGTCGATGTCGCCGCCTCTGACACCGATGCCGACGGCTTCGTACCAGGATGCAATCGCGCGCCAGTACGGCCGGGCGAGATCGCGCTCGAACGCATCGCCGCCATTGCGCGACGCGAGCACGCCGGCGCGCGAGCACAATCCTCCCCAGTAACCGATCGCCGTTGTGACGGCGTCGCCGTCGCGGAGGAGGCGCTCCGTCGGGCTGCGGAGCCCGACGAGGCCCGACCCGGACGCGAACATGACGTGCGCGGTGAGTGGCTCGCCGGCGTAGCCCGCAGAGGCAACTGCCTCCTCCTCGCTGGTGCCCGGCGACGCGGCCGCAATTACCCGGGCCACCGCCGCCGATGCGCGGGCGGCGCCCCACTCGAAGAGCGCTAGCTCGTCGGCGCTGTTTGAAGCGCGAAGGCCTGTCTCGGGGCCCATGACGACGGGGGTTGCATCATGGACGTCGCCGCCGTGGGTGGCCGCCTTGACCGCCACGAGGACGAAGGAGGGCACGGCGAGCGGCGGGTCGCTGACGGGCATCTCTTCGCTCGTGAAGTACTTCCATCCGACGATGCCCACGCTGGCGTGTGGCTTGAGGCCTGCCATGGCGAGCGCCTCGACGAGTGTGTGTCCCTCGCTCCTGCTCTGGCCCAGCAGGCTCAAGGAAGGAGCGAGGATCACTTCAAGCTCGACAGGTAGCAGCTTCGCGTAGTCGAGGCCTTCGTTCCCGACGATCAGCGAGGCGCTGGACGACGTCAGCACGAGCAGTGCTTCCTCGAACCGCGGGTCAAAGCCACAGCAGTACACGAGGTTCGCGCAGTGCTCGCGGTCGCCGTAGACCACCACGGCATTAGCGCCGGCGGCGTCGAGCAGGAGGCGCATACGACGCCGGTACTCGTCGCCGTCGAGCGCGGGCCGCTCACGTGGGGCATCGATCTTCGGGAACCCGACGCGCTCGAGAGAAATGGACTCGGTCGTCATGCTGGACTTCTCCTTCCTTCCGTGTCGCGGCTCGCGATCCGGCGGATCGCGGCCACCGAGGTGCTCGTCGAGCCTGTCGGTGTGTACTCAAGTCCGAGACGTCCGCGGTAGCCGGCGTCATGTAGCTGTAGGAGGAGCTCGTCCCATGCGACCTCGCCGGTCCCGGGCTCGTGGCGGCCGGGAGCATCTGCGATATGAACGTGGGACACGAGCTGCGCTCGGCCGCCAAGGACAGTCGGGAGGTCCTCGCCCATGACGGCCGAGTGGTAGAGGTCGAAAAGGCAGCGGACGTGCTCGGAGTCGGCCGCTACGACCAGATCAAGGCAGTGCGGCGTTGTGTCCACAAAGGTGCCGACGTGTTCGACACGCGAGTTGAGGTTCTCGAGCAGGAGAACAACGGCTGTTCCCTCGAGCACATCCGCCGCGCGGAGCAAGGCCTCGCGCACGGCCTTGTCCTGAGTGGCTGTGGCGGTGTCCGCGCGCGAGTCGCCGGCCGTGGCGATTAGGTAACGAGCGCCGAGGTTTTCGGCGACGCGCGCCGACTCCGTGAGGCCTGCGACGAAACGGTCATGCGTCCTCGGGTCGACGAGCTCTCCCATCGGATCTGTGCAAAGGCAGTGAAGGGCAGTGCCGGTCGAGCGAAGAGCCGTCTCGATCGAGGTGAGATCCTTGCCGCGCCACCACCAGAACTCGACGGCGTCGAAGCCGTCGGCCGCGGCGGCGCGGATGCGGTCGTCATACCGGGGACCCAACTCGCGGAATAGGAGCTCGACGTTGGCGACGAGCTCATACACCAGCTGCCTCCCGCTCCGGCGGAAACACTCCTGCCCGCCCGACGAGACCGGATGTGCGGATCCCAAGTTCGGCGAGGTGGTCGTGGAGCGCGAGCAGGTTGTCCATATCGATGTTGCCGATGCCGTACCCGGAGCGCCGGAGCTGCCACGCGAGATCTTCGGTCGCGATGTTCCCGGTCGCGCGCGGCGCGAACGGGCACCCTCCGATCCCGCCGATGCTCGCATCGAGTGTCGTGACGCCGGCCTCGACCGCCGCAAATGCGTTTGCGTAACCGGTATTACGGGTGTTGTGGAAGTGACACCGGAGCGGCACGTTTCCTACGGTTGACGCGACGGCAGCAACGAGCTCGCGCACCTGCCGCGGTATGGCACAGCCGATCGTGTCCGCGAGAGCGAGTTCGTTAGCGCCGGCGGAGGCGGCCGCCTCGGCGAGCGAGGCGACTCGTTTCGTCGCGACCTCGCCCTCGAACGGACATCCAAACGCGGCGGCGAGCGTGACGGTCGTTGCGACAGCGGCGGCGGCATCGGTGAGCAGCTCGCACATCTCGGCTAGCACCTCGTCGGTGCCGCGACCCTGATTCCGCCGGCTGAACTCATCTGTGCAAACGACGACAAGATTCACCTCGTCGATGCCGGCGGCGAGCGCCCGCTCATAGCCGCGTCGGTTCAACGCGACGCCGATGTAGGAGGCCGTCCCACGCGGGAGGCGTGACACGACATCCTCGGCGTCGGCCATCTGCGGCACGTGGCGTTCGTTGACGAAGCTCGCGACTTCGATGCGGCTCAGTCCGCAGGCGACCAGACGGCAGACGAGTCGCGCTCGGGCCTCAGGTGGGAGCGTGAGCGGCTCGTTCTGGAGACCGTCACGCGGGGCGACCTCGACCAGTTCAACGTTCACAGCTTCTGCCGTGGGCTTGCGAGTCGTAGCGAGCGGCCGAGTTGACAAGGATCGCAATGTATACAATTCTCCAAGCCATGGCGACCGACTTCCACGGATCATCCCAAAACGGCGGGAATGTCGACCTGGGGATGTATCCAAATGGCGGCCCGCTCCCGCTCGGCGATGTGCGGGTGCTTGAAATGGGGCAGCTGCTCGCCGGGCCCTTCGCAGGCCAACTTCTCGGCGACTATGGGTGCGAGGTAATCAAGATCGAGGCGCCCGGCGCCGGAGACCCGTTGCGCCAGTGGGGCCGGCACCAGCCAGGAGACCATTCACTCTGGTGGCCCGTCGTCGGTCGCAACAAGCGATCCGTCGCCATTGACTTGCGCAGCCAGCGCGGGCAGGGACTGGTGCGGAAGCTCGTACGGAAGGTCGACGTCATCGTGGAGAACTTCCGGCCGGGAACCCTCGAGCGCTGGGGGCTCTCGTTCGAAGAGCTGAAGGCCGAGAAGCCCGACATCATCCTTGTCCGCGTGACTGGCTACGGCCAGACCGGCCCGTACGCGCGGCGCCCGGGGTACGGCTCGATCGGCGAGGCGATGGGCGGCCTCCGCTACCTGACTGGTGACCCGTCGACGCCGCCGACACGCGTCGGCGTCAGCATCGGCGACGCACTCGCCGGCATGTTCGCGGCGATCGGCGCCCTTGTAGCGCTCCACGAGCGCACACGAACGGGGCGCGGCCAGGTCGTCGACGTCGCCCTCTACGAGGCTGTGCTTGCCCTGATGGAGTCCCTTATTCCGGAATACGCGCTGCGCGGCACGATCCGAGAACGATCCGGCGCAGTCCTGCCCAACGTTGCGCCCAGCAACGTTTATCCCACCGCCGACGGCGTACCCCTGATCATCGCCGCGAACCAGGATACGGTCTTCCCCCGCCTGGCCGAAGCCATGGGCGCACCCGAACTCGCCGCCGACGAGCGTTTCTCGACCCACGCTGCGCGCGGCCGCCACCAGGCGACGCTCGACGACATGATCGCCGCCTGGACGAGCGCACTGGCTGCCGAAGAACTCGAGCGGCTCCTCGAGCAACACGAGGTGCCGTGCGGCCGCATCTTCCGGGCGCCCGAGATGCTGGCCGATCCGCACTTCGCCGCCCGCGAGGCTATCGTGCGACTTCCGCATCCCGAGCTCGGCGCCTTCCCGATGCAGTCGGTCGTTCCCAAGTTCAGCGAGCATCGCCTCCGCCCGCGCGACCTAGGCCCGGACCTCGGAGAGCACACCTATGACGTGCTCTCCGCGCTCACAGACCTGGCCCCCAACGAATTCGAGGAGCTCGTCTCGTCCGGTGTTCTCGCGGGGCCGCTGCCTACTCCGGAAGGGGCGGCCTCGTAATGGCGACGACGAGCGCGTCCGATGGCGCGACGATCTACTACGAGATCCACGGCGATGGCGAGCCGCTTGTATTGATGGGCGGCTGGGGGACGTTCTGCCATGGCAAGTTGCGCGATGCGCCACGTGCCCTTGTTGCGGGCTACCAGGTTCTCACGCTCGACTACCGTGGACTCGGCGAGTCGACGGACGTCGCCAGTACGACACCCTCGACTGCGCAGTACGCCGACGACCTCGTTTCCGTCCTCGACGACGCCGGTTGGGGGCAGCCGCACTTCATGGGCATGGTCGGGATGGGCGCGTGCGTCGGCCAGCAGCTTGCGATCCGGCATCCGACGAGGGTTCGGTCACTCGTGATGACCGGGACGTGGGCACGGTGCGACAGGCTCTTAGCCGACCAACTGGAGATGTTCCGGCGCGTGCACGTCGAGCTCGGGTTCCCCTCGTTCCAACTGCTCGCCGCCGCGCTTTCGTTCGAGCCGGCGTTTTATGAGCACCATCGCGACCGCATTCTTGGCCCCACCGGCGCATGGTCAGACCTCGACGGTCGCGCCGAGGCGCACGCTCGCCTGATCGAGGCGTGCCTGGACCATGACACGAGCGAAGAGCTCGAGCGAATCGAGGTTCCCACCCTCGTCGTCCACGCCGGGTCCGACGTCCTCACTGGGCCGCGGCTGACGAAGCCGCTCGAGGACGGGATCCCTGAGGCGAGCGGGGTGATGTGGCCGGAGCTTGCCCATATCGTCGCAGGCAAGGAGCAGAAGATCGCGTTCGACCGGATCCTGACTGACTTCCTGAGCGTTGTCGCCGCACCAGCCTGAGCATCTCCACGCTGTAACGCGGCCGCAAGTCGACCTGTGCGGGCTGCAGCCGGGCGACGTGATCCTGCACCGGCCCTCACGCACAGTCACCGAGTTCGACGACATGCTGGTCGCCCTACTGACGGTCAATTTCGCGCCGCTCCACATCGACGCGCATTACTCCGCCACAACGCCGCATGGCCGACGAATCGTGAACGGACTCTTGATCGCGTCCATCGCAATCGGCCTCGGCAACCAGGACCTTCACCCTGTCGGCAAGCGGCCGTTTTCGATCGACGAAATTGCACATCACGCACCGACCTTTCATGGCGACACGATCACCTGCGCGACCGAGATCGAAGCTGTCGAGCAGGTTGGCGACGAGCTGCGGCTGGGCGTATGCACGACCGTGACGAAGAGCGACGGAGAGCTCGTGATGACGCTACGACGGACTGTGCACTCGACAATCGAATCCGGCTCGGCATGAGTGTCGAGGGTGCCCAGACCTGGGGTTCGCTGCTGCGCACCCTCGCGGAGGGATGTGGCGCGCGCGAGGCGCTCGTCGCCGACGGCAAGAGAGTCACGTTCCGCGAGATCTACGATCGCTCCAGCCGCGTGGCTGCTGCACTTGTGCGCGCGGGTGTTGGTCGCGGCGACGTTGTTGCGATCCTTGACGGGAACACGGCCGACTGGGTCGTCGTGTTCTGCGCGGCTGCTTTGATCGGCGCAGCGACGGCCCCGGTGAACACGTGGTATCAGGAGTCCGAGATCGCAGACCAACTGCAGCGTTCGCGAGCGTCGATTCTTTTCACCGCGCCGCGGCTACTAAAGCATGACTACGCCGCGGACCTCGCACGCATCCTCCCCGAGTTAGCGCACGGCCAGCCGCTCGCCAACGAGTGCGTGCCCAGCCTCCGGTCAGTCGTGACCATCTCAGACGATTGTCCGATCCCGGGGACGGACACGCTCGCGGAGTTTGTCGCTCACGCCCAAGCGGGCGATTACGCCGTCGCCCGCTCGCTCCAAGACGCAGTGTCGCCGAGCGATGTCCTTCACGTCCTCTATACGTCCGGGTCGACCTCACGTCCTAAGGGCGTCCAGGTCACTCATCAGGGGGTGCTCGAGAACTCTCTGCACGTCGGGAGCCGCATGCAGCTCACAGCCGACGACCGCCTTTGGCACTCGGGTCCACTGTTCTACGGCCTTGCAACGGTATTTACGCTGCCGGCGACCTGGCTGCATGGCGCGACCTACCTCGTGCAGCGTTCGTTCGACGTTGAGGGCGCGCTTCGGCTCATCGAGCGCGAGCGCGCGACGGCGTTCGCCGGCTACGGGAATGTTACGCGCGCGCTCGTTGAGCACGAGGCGTTTCGCGATGTCGACGTCTCGTCGATGACGAAGGGCGCGACCGGCTTCACGCGCGAGGATAAGCGGCTCGCGATCGAGGCGCTCGGAGTGCGCGACGTGATCTCCATCTATGGCCTCACGGAGAGTCATGGACCATGCTTCACCACGTCCGCCGGTGATGACCGGGAGACTGTGCTCGAAACGCAAGGCTTTGTCATTCCAGGCTGGGAGTACCGGTTCGTGGCACCGCACACGGATCGGCCCGTTCCGGATGGTCAGGACGGGGAGTTGCTTATACGTGGCCGAACGATGCTGGGTTACCTCGACGACTCGGACGCAACGACGGCCGTCCTCGACCGCGACGGCTGGTTCAGGACGGGCGACCTCGCTCGGCTCGACGCAAGCGGTCGCCTGCGTTGGCAGGCACGGATCAAGGAGGTCGTCAAGGTGGGCGGCGTAAACGTCTCGCCCGCAGAGGTCGAGGATCTTATTGACGCGCACCCCGACGTCCGTGAGGTGCACGTCGTCGGGATTCCCGACGAGAAGCGCGGACAGGTGCTCGTCGCCTTCGTCGAGCAGCGACGGTCCACCCTGACCGAGGACGAAGTCAAGGCGTTCGTCGCAGAGCGGGCTGCACGCTTCAAGGTGCCGACGCACGTGCTCTTCCGTGCATCGGCACAGCTGCCGCGCGTCGCGAGCGGGAAGATGTCCAAGTACCTGCTTATCGAGGAAGCGCGAAGAGAGCTCGGCACGTGAGTCGGGGGCTGGCGAGCGCTGACGTGTGCGAGGTCGGGAGCGGGCTTGGGCTCCTCGAAGGCCCGCTGTGGCTTGACCGGTCGTTGTTCTTCGTCGCTGTTAGCCGCGGCGTTGTGTATCGCTGGGACGGCGCCGAGTTCACGATCACGTGCGAGGTAGGCGGCGGTCCGAACGGTCTCGCCGCCGACGCAAACGGCGCGATCTGGATCGCCCAGAACGGCGGTACACGCGGGTGGCGGGGCGCGACGAGACCGAGGCCGGCTGGCCTGCAGCGGCTCGCTGGAGATTGTCTCGAGGATGTTGTCGTCACCGGTCACGACGCGCCGAATGACCTCGTTGTGGGCCCGGGGGGGCGGATCTATTTCACCGATCCCCCACTCGGACACGATCATCGGCCGGTTCCCGGCCGTCTCTGCCGCTTCGACCCGCAAACCGGCGTCGATGAGGTGCTCGACGAGGGGATCATTTTCCCGAACGGGATCGCATTCGACCCGCGCCTTGAGAACCTCTACGTGGTCGAGACTGGCGCGCGGCGGATCTTGCGTTACGCCTACGTCAACGGACGGCTCGGTGCGCGCGAGCTGTATGCGCAGCTCGAGCACGGAGAGCCCGACGGCATCTGCTTTGACGCCGAGGGGCGCCTCTACGTCGCGAACGGTCCCGCGGACGACATCGCCGTGATCGAGCCTGACGCCGCGGACGTCCGCTACCACCCCGCCCCGCGCTTCCCGACGAACTGCTGCTTTGGCGGCTCGAGTTTGGAGACGCTGTTCGTAACCTTCGCGTCGGGCGGGCGACTGCTCGCGTTCGCTTCCGACGTACCGGGTGCCGCGCTTCCATCGGCGCCGGCGCGTTGACGATGGAGCATCAACGCGCGTTCGGTCGCTGGCTCGACGAGTTCGTGATCGGCGATGTCTACCACCACGGGCCGGGCCGCACCTTGACGGATTTCGACAACATCTGGTCGAGCCTCCTGGCGCTCGACCCCGATCCACGCTGGATCGACCACAGCGCAGCTCGAAGAGCGGGGGTGCGGCTTCCGATCAATCCGATGCTCGTGTTTTCGATCGCGGTAAGCATGAGCATCCCTGACGTGAGCGGTCGCGGAATCGGGAACCTTGGTTACGACGAGCTGCGGCAGCACCAGGACGTCTTCGCTGGTGACACGATCTA
This sequence comes from Gaiellaceae bacterium, assembly GCA_035653435.1. Lineage (GTDB taxonomy): Bacteria > Actinomycetota > Thermoleophilia > Gaiellales > Gaiellaceae > Palsa-739. The sequence goes on along the minus strand of DASRBY010000045.1, from coordinate 12,801 downwards.
CGCGCGGTCGACTGTGCTCGACGTTCGCCCATCGCGGACGAAGCCTGATCGCGGGCCCGTCTACGTGCTCACGGAGGCTTTGAACCAGGACGGCATCGTCGTGCTGAGCGTTCGGCGGCGAACAATGGTGCAAGCACGGCCCCAGGGAGAGCCTCAGACGTGATGACAACCGAGTCCGAGCGCGCGCTCCTCGACGACTTCGACCTTCTGTTCGGCCCCGACGCCAGGGCGATGCGCACGCTCCGCGAGACCGACGCGCGCTACGTCGACGCGTACGCACGATACGCACGCGCCGCGATGAACTCCGGGGTGCTGCCGGGCGACGTGCGGGCGCTCCTTCTCCTCGCACTTGAGGCATCACTGACAACACTCGACGGGTCGGCGATCGAGACGCGCATTGACTCCGCCCTAGACGCGGGTGCGACGACCGGTCATGTCCTCCATGTCTTGATGCTGGTGAGCTTGTGCAGCATCCACTCGCTCACGGCGGCGCTCCCGGCGCTTGCGTCGGTGATCCCGCCACCGCCCGGGCCACCCGCGGCGCCGGAGCCTACGCACTGGTACTGGGCGAGCTTCGACGAGGAGTTCCCCGGGTTCCATCGCACGCTCGAAGCGCGGGCGCCCGAGCTCTTTTCCGCCTACCGTGAACTCGGCCGCGCGATCTGGGAGCACCCAGCCGGACTCGAGCCGAAGTGGCAAGAGCTTGTCTTCGTCGCGATGGACATCGCAACGACGCACCTGTACCTTGACGGCGCGCGTCTGCATGCAATGAACGCCGTCCGCCTCGGCGCGACAGCGGAGCAGGTCTTCGCGACGGTCGCGCTCGCGGCTGCGCAGGGGGCGAAGAGCATCGGCCGAGGCGTTCCCGCGCTGCGGCGCGTTCTCGAACGGCGAGGCCTCGGCTGAGCGCCGGTCCGCTGAGCGACGTCCGTGTCGTCGACCTTGGTGGGGTCGGCCCTGTTCCGTTTGCAACGATGGTTCTCGCTGATCTTGGGGCCGACGTCATTCGGATCGAGCGAGTTCCCGCGGAGTCGGATGCGGTTGCCTATCCGCCTCCTGGGCGTGCGCTCGGCCGGGGCGTCCGCTCGCTCGCCGTCGACCTGAAAACGCCGGCCGGCAACCGCATCGTGTATCGGCTCATCCTGCGCTCCGACGTCGTGATCGAGGGATTTCGTCCGGGAGTCGTCGAGCGATTGGGCCTCGGCCCTGACGACGTGGCGACTGCAGAGCGGCCGCTCGTCTTCGTGCGCCTCACCGGCTGGGGCCAGACAGGACCACGTGCGCAGCACGCCGGGCATGACATCAACTACCTCGCAGGATCGGGCGCGCTCTCGTTGATAGGCCGAAAGGGCGAGCCGCCCGTCCCGCCTTTGAACCTCGTCGGCGACTTCGGAGGCGGCGGCATGCTCGGCCTCGTTGGCGCGCTTGCTGGCTTAATCGAGGCCCGCAGGTCGGGTAAGGGTCAGGTCGTGGACGTCGCCATGGTCGACGGAGTCGCGTTGCTGACGACGATCCTGCACGAGTGGCGGCACGACGGCCAGTGGCGAGATGAGCGCGGAGCAAACTTCATCGACACGGGCGCTCCCTTTTACGATGTCTATCCGCTGGCAGACGGAGGCTGGCTGGCGATCGGCGCGATCGAGGGGCGCTTCTGGCGCGCCCTGCTGCAGGCCCTGGCCCTTGAAGACGCTTGGTTGATTGACGGACACCACAACCGCCGGCATTGGCCTCGCATCCGCGAACGACTCGCAACGAGACTCCTCGAGCTCTCGCCGCAGGATGTAGAGGAGCTCGCCGCCAATCCGGAAGCATGTGCTACCCGCGTTCTTACGCTCGACCAAGCGTCAATGGACGAGCACAACGCGGCCCGGTCCCTATTCATCGGTGTCAACGGAGCCAAACTCCCCGCGCCGGCACCTCGGTTCTCGCGAACACCTGCGCCCCTACCGGCTCCCGCCGAAGAACTCGGCGCCAGCACATCGGACGTCCTTCGTGAGCTCGACTATGACGAAAGCTCCGTCGACGAGTTGATCAGGACCGGCGTCGTCTACGCATCTCCACGGACATGAACAACCAGCTCTCCGCAGCCGACATCGCATACCTGCGTATCCGCGACCTGATCATGGAACGTCACTTCGCCTCCGGCGAACGGCTGAAGGAGGAGGAGCTCGCCGAACTCGTCGGCGCGAGTCGCACGCCCGTCCGCGAGGCGCTCGCCCGGCTCCAGAACGAAGGTCTGATCACGATCCATAAGAACCGGGGCGCCGTCGTCAGCGAGCACGGCGAAGAGTCGGCGCGCGAGATATTCGAGCTGCGTACGATGGTCGAGCCGTATGTGGCGCGGCATGCCGCAATTCGGCGTGACGACGATGTCGTGCTCGCGCTGTCCCGCCTCGCCGAGGAGATGGAGATGCTCGAGCGCGGCGATTCTGACTCGGTTGCGCGAATGGCGCAGCTGAACAGCCAGTTCCACGAGCTTGTCGCGCGCGCCGCCGGCCTCCCGCGCACGTTCGAGATCGTGAACGGGCTGGTGAGCACGATGCTAGTGCTCCGGACGTTCGCCAGCTACGACCACGGCGCCTGGGACCGCAGCCTCCGGCATCACCGCGAGATCCTCGACGCAATCCGGCTCCAAGATCCGGACTGGGCAGAGACTGCGATGCGCACGCACATCCGGGCGGGCGCGAGCGAGTACTTCCGCGGCAAGCGTTCCACGCGTGCGTCAACCGACGGCTTCGGCGGCTCGTGAGTGCCACCGTCAAGACCCTGTCGCTCGAGTCGTCGGCCGATCTCGTCGACTGGGTAACGGCGCTCGACTCGGAAAGCCTGCCGCCGTCGACGGTCGACGCCGTCGAAACCACGGCACTGCACTACCTCTATTGCGCACTCAGAGGAGCCTCGACATCTGTCGGCCGCGTCGCCAGCGTGATGCTGTCCGGCGGCGCCGTCCCGCGCGATGCGGCTCGCGAGGCGCTCGTCAACGGGATCGTGAGTCATGCGACGCTCCAAGAGGACATGCACGTACCGAGCCAGACACACATCGGCGTGGTCGTTTGGTCGTGTCTCCTGGCGCTCGCGGGCGAGAATGACATCCCGTCCTCTCGGCTCGTCGCTGGCGCTGTCGCCGGCTACGAGGTCATGGGAGTCGTCGGCGAGACGCTCGCACGATGCGGCGTCGCCTCCAAGTTCCGACCTACCGCGATTCTCGGACCGCTCGGCGCGTGGGCGGCCGCGGCGAGTGCGCTGCAACTCACGCGCAAGGAGACGGCGAGCGCCCTCGCGTTCGCTGCGAACGCAGCCGCCGGATTGAATGGGTGGGCATGGCAAGGCGGCGAGGAGGTTTATCTCCATGCTGGCCAGGCGGCGCAGGCCGGGATCCTCGCTGTTCGGCTCGCGCGCGCTGGACTTCGCGGCTCGGCAGATCCTCTCTTCGCGCCCGCGGGCTACTTCGACTCGTTCGTCAGCCGCCGTGCCCCAACCGATGCGACGCGCCCGAGGCGGCGGTTCGTCGTTGAGGAGGTGGTCTTCAAGCGGCATCCTGGCTGCAATTACGTGCAGACCGTCGTCGATGTTTGCGAGGCCCTTGCTCCCTCCTTGCGACATCATGGGCCGCCCGCGCGAGTCGAGGTCGCGGTCACGCGTGCGGCGCGCGACTACCCCGGCTGCGACAACCCCGGCCCGTGGCACCGGCGGCTCGAGGCGCAGATGAGCATCCAGTTTGCTGCCGCCGCGACGCTCGGAACCGGCGACTACGCCGGCTCACTCGACCTGCCATCGCGGGAGTGGCGCGACGCCTTCGCCACGACCGCCGCGAACACGGTTGTCGAGGCGAGCCAAGAACTCGATGCCGCCTATCCCGCTGCGCAGGGAGCGGTCGTCCGGCTAGTGCTCGCGGATGGCAGCACGTCGCAAGCGATGCACGCCGACATGCGCTCTCTCTCCCACGAGGAAGTGCGCGCGAACCTCGACGCGCTCGTACGGGAGCGGGCCAACGCTGAACGCGCAGCCCTACCGCTGCGGCTGGACGCGTCAGATCCGCCGTTTTCGTTCGCGGCGCGATCGCTGCTTCTTGACGCGGTTACTGGTTAGGCCACCGCCGCTCCGCGGCCAGCTGAACGACCGAGCGGGACGTTCCGCCGGTCGGCGAGGATGACCGCCGTAAAGTCAGGCGTCTGCATATCGCGGTCGAACGGGAAGAGCGGCCGTTGCACATTTTTGTAGTCGAGCCGCGTCATCTCGACGTCCGTGCTTCCGCGCGTGATCGCCATGTACCAGTCGTTGGCGATGCGCTGCTGGTCGGGGAAGAGGTACCCGTTCTTCACTATGACTACGTCGTAGTCCTCGGGTCGCTGTCCGGCCTCCTGCCACTGGTCGTCCGTGATGAACCATTGCCGACGGTCTGCGACGGCCACGCGCACGTTTCCAGCATCGATGATCGCCGCGGACGTTCCGTTCGGCAGTTCGCGAAGGTCGACGACGACCGCGTCCACGCTGACGGGGCCCTGGGCCCGACTATCGAGGCGCGCGCCCAGCTCGAGCGAGACGCGTCCGCCGACACCGGCCTGCACGCATTGCTTCAGCGACTCCTCGTCGTACATCCCTGCGAAGAACAACTTCTTTGGCGATGTGCGGCGCGACTCGCTTTTGAGCGCCGCCGCGAGGAGTTCGGTCGTGTCACCGCTGCCGCCGGCCGTGATGTTGTCCCCAGAGTCGCTGATGAAGACAGGGGACTCCGTCGATGCAATGGCGTGCTCGATCGCGCCAACCGCGGAACCGGAGGCTGGAGCGACGACTGTGAACTCGGCACGCGCGTCCCAATACGCGCGCGCTAGCTCAAGCGCGCCTTCCTGCAGGGCGTCCTCCTCGAATCCGGTCACCACCGCTGCTGCCCGACAACGCGGCTCGTCGGCCCACGCGAAGCCGATCCAGAGGCCTGCGTCCAGAACGCCGCAACGGGTCTCGACGTCGTAGGTGAGCCCGAAGACGCGTTTCCCGGGCTCGACCACCGTGCTCGTCAGCTCGCCGCAGAGCAGCACCGGCACGTCGACCCAGACGACGACCGGCCGGCGGCCCGATTCGAGGCACTCGACGAGGTCGCGCGCCGTTCTGGAGCGTGTCAACCAGTGATCTTCGTGTGGCGACTGTCGGTGCACCGTGAGAAGGTCGAGCTGGCGCACGAAGTCGGTGGGCACGTTCCCGTGCGGATCCATGGCGGCGCCGATGAGGATCTCGTCACCCAGACGGGAGCGGACCTCTTGGACGAACATGTCCTCGCAGCCCGTCCTGCCGAGGACGCCCATGGCGCCGTGGATGTCGAGAAGCAGAGCGTCGAGTGGCCCAGCTGAGTCAAGCGCGGTGAAGAACTCGGCCTCCAGCGTGTCGTAGACGGCTGGTTCAATCGGTCCGCCGGCGCGTCCGAAGGCATGGAAGAGGGGGATCCATTCGACTCGATCCGCGTAGTCCCGATTACGGATGAAGTCGTAGCGTTCGAGGAGCGCGTTCCTTCGCAGCACAACGAAGTCGTCGATGGTCATTCGATGTGGCGAGAACGTGCAGTTCTCGCTTCCTAGTCCGCCGATCCCAATCCGCCACTGACGCTCGGTCGATCCCACCGTTCTACGCCTCCTTTTCGAGTGTCGTCTGCACCGCGCCTACGCGCTGCGGCCCGAGCATCAGTTTCCTTTGTTCCTCGAGCTTGGTCCGCGCCCGCGCGATCGTCCATTCCGCCTCGAGCGCGTGCCGCGCGTCGGGGTAGTCACCGCGACGGCCGCGCGCCGCGTCGGCAAGCGCGCGGGCGACGGTGGCCGTCAAATCGCCTCGCTCGCGTGCTTTCCTTGTGAGCGCCAGCACGTCCAGCGAACGCGCTCCGTCGTGGCCGTAGACCTCGAGCACGAAGCGCGGGTCCCCGGGGACGCGCAGGCTCAGACAGAGCTGGGACACGGCTCCCGAGTCGTGGCGCAGCTGCAACACGGTCAAGCCGCCTTCCTCGTCGGCGTCGAGATCGCTGACCGCGCCGAACGCGCTGGACGCGAGGTCGATTGTGTGCGGCCCGACGTCGGCCAGGGCGCCCTCTGCATGACGCCAAGGCGAGGTGGAGAACGGCCCACCCAGGAGGGCATCCGAGAGGTTGGCGACGCGACCACCGAGAATCGCGGCTCGATTGATCGACCGTAGGAAGTCGTTCACCTCGGGGATGAAGCGCGACGTCAGAAGGACGAGTGTCGGCACCCCTGCCGCCTCGAGCTCTTCGACGAGTTCCGTCGCCTCGGAATGGTCCTGTGCGAGCGGCTTCTCTAAGAGCAACGGCTTGCCTGCATACGCGGCGCGGCGCGCGAGCGCCGGCTGCGCGGCTGGTGCGACAGCAACAACGACGGCGTCGCATGCGTCGAGGAGTGCGTCGAAATCTTCGAACGCCTGCGTCTGGAATTGGCCGGCGAGCGCGGCAGCTGCTTCAGGCCGGCGCGCCCAGATTCCCTTGAGCCGCGTGGCGTCGCTGCGCGAGAAGGCGGGGCCGTGGAAGAGCTCCACCCACGGCCCGGCACCAGCGATGCCTACCCGCACCACGGCCTCGCTCATACTGCTGCTTCCGCGTGGACGAGACGTTCCATGATGCTGCCGATCAGCGCGATGTCGTCGCGCGCGCCGGCGGCGGAGGCGGCGGGCTCGACGTCATCCTCAATCGCGTGTTTGAACGCGCGCCACTCCTCGACGAATGGGTCGTCCCAAGTCGGGACGTGATTGCACACGCGGTATCCGGTCGTGCCGTCGCCCTGCTCGACCCGAAGCTGGACAGGCAGGTTGCGGACGAATGGGGTGTCGAACGAAATCTGCACGATCTCGTCTGGAGAGAACACCTCAATGCGTGCGTCGAACCTCGGTATTGCGCAGACGCCGCACTCCAGGTGACACACGAAAGTCTCGTAGTCGAAGGCGGCCGTCAGCGTGCGACCGATGGGGAACCCGTAGTCTTCCGAGGCTTCTCCGCCGCAGAACCATCGGGCGTAGATGACGTCTTTCGGAAAACCGAGCAACTCTCGCATCGCCGATAAGTCGTGGATCGCAAGCGATAGGAGAAGCCTGTTTGCGGTTACGAGTTCGTCGGAGAGCGTCACGCCGCAGGCCGTGGAGAGTGTCGCTGCGACTGTGTCGTCGCGAGAGGCGCTCGGCCCGGCTACGCCAGCGCCGCGTACCACACGGGCGGTCTGGCGGCTGATTAGTTCATTGGCGCCGATGATCGTGTTGACGCGTGCGAGGTTGATCTCGCGCAAGGCACGGACGACGGTACGGGCTCGCGCGAATGCGCTCGCGTAGGTGCGGACGTAGCCCACTTGGAGCCGACGGCCGGACTGCTTGAGAGTCTCGAGGATCTCGTCCGCTTCGGCGACGGTCAGGCACATCGGCTTCTCCGCGAGGACGTGCTTCCCCGCACGGAGCGCGTCGAGGATCACTGGTGCGTGAAAACGGTCCGGGCAGGACACGAGCACGACATCGATGTCGTCGCGGCCGAGGATCTCCTGGTAGTCGCGGACGGCGTCGGCGATTCCCCACTCTGCTGCGACGCGTTGCGCAGTTTCAAGGTCAGCGTCGCACAGCGTTCGAACTTCAAAATCGACGGCGAGCATCCGGAGGCTGGGCAGATGCATGATCTGTGCTGCTTCGCCGGTGCCGACGATGCCGACGCGCAGCGGGTCTCTACGTACGGTCAATTTCGATCCCGTCTCTTCGCTCCACATCGCGCTGTCGCGGCCCGCGCCGGGCGTATGCCGGCGCGGGCCGTCGCAGTGCTTCCGGCAGTGGGGCGATCAGCTCCCGCAGGCCTTGATTTGCGCGAGAGCCGCACCCAGGTTGCTTTTCGTGATCAGCTTCAGTGGGATGACGTGGTCGTTCGGGTGGCCCGGTGCGACCGGACGGCTGCTCGGATGCGCGCGCAGGTACTTGATCAGCGCTTTGGTCGCGTCGTAGCCCTGGGTGTACGGCGATTGCGAGATGAGCATCTGCACAGCGCCGCTCTTCAGGTTGTTGATGCCGGCGGGGGTGTCGTCGAAGGCGACGACCTTGACCTTGCCGAGCTTGCCCGCGGCGCGCAGCGCCGAGACGACGCCGTACGACTGCGGGCCGTTGCTTGCGTAAATGACGTTGATCTCGGGATGGGCCGTCAACCAGCTCTGCACGATCTGCGCCGAGACGTTCGTATCAGCCTTCCCGTACTGCACCGGGAGGATGTTGATCCCCGGGTAGTCCTTGTGCAGCGCCGTGATCACCGGTGCGTAACGCGCTACGTCACCGGCGAAGCCTGCGCCGAGCCCGATGATGCCGAGCGTGCCCTTCGGGCCGAGCATCTTGGCGAGCGGCTTCTCGAGAATCGACGTGATGTGCTGCGGCGTGATGTACCAGGCACCAAGGCCGTATGGCTTCGACAAATTCGAGTCGACCATGGCGAATGGCGTCCCGCCGCTCATGCTCTTTTTGATGGTCGCGTTATACGCGGTGGGGGACCCGGGCGCGAAAACGACGCCGTTCGGCTTGAGCAGCAGAACGCTCTGGAGCACCGACTCCTCTTTGACGACATCGAACGTCGTCGGCCCGTACCACTTCACCTTCACGTTGCCAGCAGACTTCGCGGCGGCCTCTGATCCGCACGCGACGATCTTGAAGTGCGGGTCCGTGAGGAAGAACGTGACACCCGCGATCGTGAGCGATTTGCCGTTTGCGCCGCGCGCCGCCGTCACCGATGCTCCTGCGACGGCGACGACGAGTGCGCAGATCGATGCAGTCAGCAGCGACTTGCGGCGAAGCCGGCGACTATGGTGGTGCGTCTCCAAACTAGGCACTTGCCTTTGCCTCCTCTTAGGGTGCACTTGCGTCTATGGGCGCCAGACGTTCAATCCGGCGATTGCACTTGCGTCGATGGGTGTCACGAGACGCGCGGGCGCCTCCGTCATCTCACCTCCTCGCCGGTTCGCCGGATGTTGATCGCGACTGCCGCCAGCAGGATTCCGCCGACGACGATCAACTGGTAGTAGGGCGGCAGCCCGAGCACTACCAGACCTGAATCGAGAATTACGCTCATGAACGCGCCGAATATCGCGCCGCCGATCGAGATAGCGCCGCCGCCGAAACGCGTTCCGCCGATCACGACCCCCGTGATTGCGGCGAGCGCGTCGAGCTGATGACCGGCGATGTTCGTCGTCGCGAAGCGGGCGAGATCCGTGACGCCGGAGACGCCCGCGCCCAGTCCGGCGATCACGAACATGACGATGAGGATCCGCGAGATCTCGAGACCTGCCCGGCTCGCAGCGAGCCTCGACGAGCCGATCGCGATCGCGCGAAGCCCGATCCGGGTCTTGTTCATGATGAACCAGGCGACGGCGAGCAGAATTGCGGTGACGACCGCGGGATACGGGATGACGCCCCATAGCGTTGCGCTGCCGTACCTGTTCTGGAGACTGAGCGGTATGGACGAGATATCCGAGCCGCCAGTCAGCAGCTCCGCAAGGCCGGTCGCGATCCCGAGCGTCGCAAGCGTTGTGATAAGCGAGTTGACACGGAGCTTGGTGACAATGAGGCCGTTGACCAGGCCGACACCGCCGCCGACGGCGATCGATGTCACGACACCGAGTGCGATCCCGGTGCCGAGTCCGAGGCCTGAGGTCATGACTTTCGCGCCGACGACCGACGACAGGATGAGGTTCGCGCCGAGCGAGATGTCGAACTCGCCGGTGGCCATTAGGCAGGCGACGCCGCCTGTCATCAGTACGATTGCGGCACCGTCAGTGAGGAGCGCGAGGATGCTCTGCTTGCTGAGGAAGAGGTGGTGCGGGGACAGCCACCAAAACACGAGCATCAGGAGTAGATCGATCAGTCCGATCCAGAAGGCGCTCGACCTCAGCAAGCGTCTCCGCAGAAGCGCGGCGCGTGGGGCTCCGCGCGCCGCCACCGACTCGGCCTCTACCGCGTCGCGTTCTTCCGCACTCGGTCCGGCGGTCAGGAGATCATCCATGTCGCTCCGCTCCGACCATGGCGGTGACGACGTCGCGGAGATTCGTCTCGGACGGCTTGCATTCCACGACCGTGCGGCCGCGGCGTAGGATGAAGATCCGATCCGCGGTCTCGAGCATCCGGGGGATGTCGTGCGAGACGACGAGGACTCCGAGCCCGCGCTCTGCGGTCGCCCGGATGATCCGGCAGACGTTGTCGCTCTGCTTCACGCCGAGCGCCGCCGTCGGCTCATCCATGAGGATCCCGACCTGTGCCCACATCTCTGCCCGAGCGACAGCGACCGCCTGCCGCTGCCCGCCTGAGAGGTCCTTCACATCGACAGCCGCGCTCGGCAGGCGAATTGAGAGGTCCTCGAGCGCTGTCGCCGCCTGCGAGGTCATCGCTCGCCGGTCGAGGAACCCGATTCGGCCACGGACACCGGCGGCCCGGAGCTCGTGTCCGAGGAACATGTTCTCGGCGACAGTCAGGTCGGGCGCGAGCGCGAGATCCTGGTGGACTGCCGAAAGCCCCCGCGCCTGCGCGTCGCGAATACTGTGTAAGACGACTTCCTCTCCAGCGATCTCGACAGTGCCGGCGTCCGGCTGCTCGATGCCAAGCAGGACCTTGTTCAAGGTCGACTTTCCGGCCCCGTTGTCCCCGAAGAGCGCCACCACTTCGCCCGCACGCACGTCAATCCGCGCATCGTCGAGTGCGACGACGTGGCCGAATGTCTTCCGAATTCGGTTGGCAGCGAACGCCGACTCGCCGATCAGAAGCCGGCGAGCGGTCGTCTCAGGAGGTGCCGGCGCAAAGACGCTCACTCGCCCATCGCCCGCGCCGCGTGGATACAAGAATTGAGAGCCTGACCGGAAATGAGGGCTGTTTCGACCATTCAACCGATAAGGCCGACAGCATTGTATACAGACACAGGATTGTCAAGGCCCTTACGGGCTCTCGGCTCGCCCAAGGGCGCGCCTGGCGCGGCTGCCGCGGCTAGATGATTGATGCCACGGCCTTGGATCGTGGCTAGGGACCCGGTAGTGCAGGTCGAAGTCGGCGCTGCTGAAGCGTCGACGACCTGGAGGCCACGATGCACGCCGACCTCGACCTGCTCTTGATCAGTGTCTATTGCACGGCTGACGACCTGTTGCCCGAGCGGCGCCGGAACGCGCGCCGGAAGCTGAGTGACGCCGAGATCGTCACCCTCTGCGTGGCGCAGGTGCTGATGGGGATCCCGAGCGACCGGCGCTTCTTGCGCGCCGCCTGCCGTCAGCTTGGCCATCTGTTCCCGCAGCTGCCGAGCCAGGATGCGCTGCACAAGCGGCGGGCCAGGTTGGCGGAGACGATCGAGTGGCTGATCGGCGTCTTTGCGGCGCAGAGCCCGGGCAGCCGCGATGATCTGCTGCTGCTCGACTCGACCCCGGTCGAATGCGGCCGCTCGGTCGAGACGAGCCGCCGCTCGCAGCTGGCCGACGTCTGCGGCTATAGCTACTCGAAGAGCCATTCGCGCTGGTTTTGGGGCATGCGCCTGCACCTCGCCTGCGCCCCGGAGGGGACGCCGCGGGCGGCCGCGCTCGTCTCCGCCGACCGGCCCGAGCGCGAGGTCGCGCTCACGCTGCTGCCGCGCGCGCTCGCGGGCGGCGAAACGGTCGTCTGCGACAAGGGCTACGCCGGCCGCGAGTTCGCCGCCGCCGTCGCCGACCTCGGCGCTGCCGTCCTGCGCCCGCCGCGACAGACCGAGCCGCAGACCGGGCCGCACCTCGCTCCGATCCGGCAGCGGATCGAGTCGGTCTTCTGGACCTGCAAAGACCTGCTCTCGCTCGAACGGCACGGCGCCCGCACGCCACGCAACCTGTTCGCGCGCATCGCCGTCAGGCTGCTCGCAGTCGCCGCCTGCATCAGCCTCAACCACCAACTCGGCCGACCCAGCCGCGCAATCGCCGACTACACCGCCTAACCGCGTGGCATCAACCGTCTAGGCGGCACGAGTGCTCCTTAGGCGGCGGCCGGTCGCATGCGCCGCCGACTCTCTCGTCGGGTCGAGGGCTTAGGCCGCGTCGCGTTCGAGAGCGCGCACGCGCTCGATGGCCTGCCCTGTGCGCCTAACCTCCGCTCAACCCGGGTTTCCTAGCCAGACCCGCGAGAGGTACCCACGGTCAGGTAAGCCGAGCATTCGAACGAGCATGGGCGTGGGATCGGGCTTCCGGCCATTGAGGCGATCGATCACGGCGTGCAGCTCGTCGTGTCGGACGCAAGCTGTTTGGTCTTACGCAGCGGCGTAGGCCCGCGCGCCTCGACAGAACGCCGGCGCCGGGCGCGAAGTAACGGGGCCCTACACTGTCGCGCGCACGGAGCCCCCGTAGCTCAGTGGATAGAGCAGCGGTTTCCTAAACCGGGCGGCCGGACGCGATCTCCAAGGTCGGTCAGCGGCGCGCGCCGCCCATCCGTGCGAGATCCATGCGAGAAAGCTGTAGCGACAGGCGGCGCAAGTGGGCACCCTCTCGCCGTGAAAATCAGGCAGAAAGGCGCGACTAGGCACACGCGGCGAACCCTGACCGGCTCGGCACACGATTCACACGCGAGGGTCCCTGGTTCGATCCCAGCCGCGCCCACTGCGAAGCTCCTGCAAGTCGCCTAATCGGGTATGTGTTTAGTCGACGTAGAGGCCTTGGCCACGTCCCGTCAAGTGGTGTACGAGGCTGAGCGCGTCATCCTCGCTTGACGTCTACGCGGCGGCTGCGATCGCCATCACCTCCTCGGGCTCGTCGAGCGGCGGGTCGGTGAGCGCTTTGGTGATCGACTCGGCGCTCATGTAGCGGCGGG
>DASRBY010000044.1:0-20604 GCA_035653435.1 Gaiellaceae bacterium | reverse complement strand
GCACAACGGCGGCATCTAGCGGCTCTCCGCTGACCTGACAACTACGCTTCCCCGGTGGCCCAGATAGCCCCGGGGGAGCGTGAGTTGCGGCGCGTCATCGACGAGGAGCGCGAGGTCGACGGCCTCGACTCGGGCGAGCTGCTCGCGATCTACCGCTCGCTCGTCCTGCTGCGCACGTACGACGAGCGCTCGCTCGTCTACCACCGCCAGGGCCGCATCGGCACGTACGCGATCTTCTGGAACCACGAGGCGATGCAGGCCGGCTCGGTGCACGCGCTCGACGACGGAGACTGGATCTTCCCGAGCTACCGGGAGTCGGCGATCGGGCTGCTCCGAGGGATGCCGGCGAGCACCGTGCTGCACTGGTGGCGGGGCCATCCGGCCGGCTGGTGGAACCCGGCGGAGTACCGGGTCGCCTCGATCTGCGTGCCGATCGGGACGCAAGTCCCCCACGCTGCCGGGCTTGCCTGGGGCGAGAAGCTGAAGGGCAATCCCACCGTCGCGATCGCGTACTTCGGCGACGGCGCGACGAGCGAAGGTGCGTTCCACGAGGGCGCGAATCTCGCGGCTGTCATGCAGGCGCCGCTGATCCTCTTCTGCAACAACAACCAGTGGGCGATCTCGACCCCGGTCGAGGCGCAGACGCGCGCGGAGACGCTCGCCGACAAGGCCGTCGGGTACGGGATGCCCGGCGTGCGCGTCGACGGCGGCGACGTGCTCGCGGTGTACGAGGCGACGCGGGAGGCCGTCGAGCGAGCCCGCTCCGGCGGCGGACCGACCTTCATCGAAGCGGTCACGTACCGGGCTGCTCCGCACGCGACGGCCGACGACCCGCGGGCCTATATCGACCTCGAGCGCGTCGAGGAGGAGAAGCGCAACGAGTGCGTCGGCCGCTACCACAGCTATCTCCGCCAGCTCGGCGTGCTCGACGACGCGACCGCCGAGGAGATCAAGAACGACGCCCTCGAGACGATGCGGGAGGGGATCGCGGCGGCCGAAGCCGAGCCCGAGCCGGACCCGGAGCTCGTCTTCGACAACGCCTACGTCATCCCGCCCCCGAACCTCCGCGAGGGCTGGGATGGCTGAGAAGTTCCTCGTCGAGGCCGTGAACGACGCGCTCCACGTCGAGCTCGCGCGCGACTACACCGTGATGGTGCTGGGCGAGGACGTCGGTCGGGCGGGCGGCGTCTTCCGTGCGACCGCCGGGCTGCGCGAGCGCTTCGGGGAGAACCGGTGCGTCGACACACCGCTCGCCGAAGCCGGGATCCTGGGCGGCGCCGTCGGGCTCTGCATGGCCGGCTGGCGGCCCGTGTGCGAGATGCAGTACGACGCGTTCTCGTATCCCTGCCTCGACCAGCTCATCACGCACGTCGGCCGCTACCGCTGGCGCACCGGTGGGAAGATGGAGTTCCCGCTCGTCGTGCGGATGCCCTACGGCGGAGGCGTGCGCGCGCCCGAGCTGCACGACGACTCGCCGGAGGCCTACTACGTCCACACGCCCGGCGTGAAGGTCGCGATCCCCTCGACGCCCGCCGACGCGAAGGGACTTCTCGCGGCCGCGATTCGCGATCCCGATCCCGTGGTCGTGCTCGAGCCCAAGCTCATCTACCGCGGCGAGAAGCAGGAGGTGCCCGAGGGTGAGCACGTCGTGCCGCTCGGTGAGGCTCGGTTGGCGCGCGAGGGGACCGACGTGACGCTCGTCGCCTACGGCGCGATGGTTCCGGTCTGCGAGCGGGTCGCCGACGCGCTCGAAGGCGACGCGTCGGTCGAGGTGCTCGACCTTCGGTCGCTGCGGCCGCTCGACGAGGAGGCGCTGCTCGCGTCCGCGTCCAAGACGGGCCGCGTGGTCGTGGTGCAGGAGGCGCCGCGCACTGCGGGGTTCGGTGCGGAGGTTGCAGCCGTTCTCGCGGAGAAGGCGATCCTCGACCTCCGCGGCCCCGTCCTGCGCGTGACCGGCTTCGACGTGCCGTATCCGTACTGGAGGATCGAGGATCGGTACATGCCCTCGGTCGAACGCGTCGTCAGTGCCTGCAGGCGACTCCTCGAATTCTGAGCCGCGGCTGCGGATCTGGCTCGAGCGCGGCGAGTCGGGCTACTGGCTCCGCGATGCCGCGACCGGGGACGCGATGAAGTGGGACGATCCGCGCGTGCGGGTCGTCAAGCTCGCCGGAGCCTCGTACCGGGAGGAGGCGCTGCAGGACGAGGGGTTCGCGCCGGGCCGGCGCCTCACGCTCGTCCGGGAGCCCGAGAACGAGCACGACCCGAATGCGGTCGCCGTTTGGGATGCCGGGCGCCGACTGCAGGCCGGCTACGTCCCGGCCGAGCTCGCGCCCGAGCTGCACGGCGACGAGCAGGCCGTGTCGCTGTGGGAGTTCCGCCGCGAGGACGGGCGGCGGATCGGCCTGCGCGTCCTGCTCGCGCCGGCGGACGCCTGGATCCAGGAGCCACGCGCGTGAGAGGCTGGTTCTCCCGCGACTACGAGCCGGTCGTCTCGATCGATCCCGGCGAGTCGGTTTCGTTTCATACCTTCGCAGCCTTCTGGACGTGGGAGGTCGACGTCGAGCCGGAGCGTCCAGAGGGCGCCGGCCACGCGCTCTACGGCCCGATCGAGGTCCGCGGCGCTCGCGCTGGGCAGACGCTCGTCGTGCGCATCGACGAGATCGTGCCGCGCGACTGGGGGCGCACGTGGGCGGACGACGAGATGTTCACGTGGTCGCTCGACGGCGACGTGTGGCGACTTGGGCAACACGCCGTCCGGTCGGCGCCCTTCCTCGGCGTGATCGGGATGCCCCCGCCGGAGCCCGGCGAGCACCGCACGACGCCGCCGCGGCGCTGGGGCGGCAACATCGACTGCAAGGAGCTCGTCGCCGGCACGACGCTGTACCTCCCGATTCCGGTCGACGGTGCGCTCTTGATGGCGGGCGACGGTCACGGCGCTCAGGGTGACGGCGAGGTGTCGGGCACAGCGATCGAGTGCCCGCTCGAGCGGGCGACGCTCACGCTCCACCTCGACGATGGCGAGCTGCGTTCCCCGATCGCCCGCACCTCCGACTCCTGGCTCGCCTTCGGCTTCGACGAGGATCTCGACACAGCCGCAGAGCAGGCGACCGAGACGATGCTCGACCTGATGGAGCGCGAGCTCGGCGTCACGCGTCCGGAGGCGCGTGCGCTCGCGAGCGTCTCGGTCGATTTGCACGTGACCCAGGTCGTCAACGAGGTCAAGGGCGTCCACGCAATACTCCGCGTGTGAGCTACGAGTTCAAGCTGCCGGACCTCGGGGAGGGCTTGACCGAAGGCGAGATCGCCCGCTGGCTCGTGGATGAGGGCCAGGAGATCGCCGAGGACGAGCCCCTGGTCGAGATCGCGACCGACAAGACGACGGTCGAGATCCCGTCTCCGGCCGGCGGCAAGGTCGCCCGGATCCTCGTCGAGGAGGGCGAAGTGGTCCCGGTCGGCACCGTCCTCGTCGTGATCGGCGGTGACGGTTCCGGCCATGCCCCGGTGCCAGGCACCGAGACACGTCCAAAGGAGGCTCCCGCTCCTCCCGCGCCGCCTCCCGACGAGGGGAAGGTGCGCGCGACGCCGCTCGTGCGAAAGGTCGCAGCAGAGCTGGGCGTCGACCTCTCCACCGTCACCGGATCCGGTCCCCAGGGACGGATCACGGAGGAGGACGTCCGCGCCGCGGGCTCTTCGGGACATGTGCCGGTGCCTGGCACCGGGCCAGGTCTCGAAGGGACGCGCGTAGCGCTGCGCGGAGTGCGCCGGCAGATGTTCGAGCATCTCATGCGAGCGCACCGCGAGATTCCGGCCGTGACGTGGGTGGAGGAGTGCGACTTCTCGGGCGTCGAGTTGAAGCTCCTAGTCCCGCTCGTCCTCCACGCGGTCACCGAGTCCCTCCGAGAATTCCCCGAGCTCAACGCACGCGTCGAGGACGGAGAGCTCGTCCTGCTCGACCGCTACGACATCGGCGTCGCGATCCAGACCGAGCAGGGGCTCGTCGTGCCGGTTGTGCACGGCTGCGACCGACTCTCACTCGACGAGCTCGACGCCGAGGTGCGCCGCCTCGCCGAGGCCGCGCATGCGGGGACGCTGAAGCCCGAGGAATTACGCGGCGGCACGTTCACCGTCACGAGCGCCGGCAAGGTGGCAGGGCTCTTCGTGACGCCGCTCGTCAACCACCCGGAGGTGGCGATCCTCGGGGTGCACCGGATCGAGGAACGGCCCGTCGTCCGAGACAGCGAGGTCGTCGTCCGCCGGATGGGCAACATCTCCGTCACGTTCGACCATCGCGTCATCGACGGCAAACGCGCCGCGGATTTCGGGCTCTCGGTGATCGGGCGCCTGGAGAGCTAGGCGGCGGCCTCGGCGGGATCCAGCTCGGCGAGGTGCGGCTCGAGCATCGACTCGATCCGAGGCGCGGTCGCGCGGCCGTCGATCCGCGATACCACTCGCTTCTCGACCACGAGCGCGAGCGAAGGCACCTGCCTCACCCGGAAGCGCTCGGCGAGGTCGGGCCGGTCGTCGACGTCGACCTTGCTGACGCGGAGACGGCCGCGCTCCTTCCGGGCGATGTGGGCGAGCAGGCTCTCCATCCGTCGCGCCGGACCGGAGCGGTGAGAGGTGAAGAAGACGAGTTGCGGGCATTCTGCGGGGGTCACGTGAACCTCCTGGCGGGGTCTTGCGCGAACAACGGACGAAACTCGCGCGCGGTTACGGT
Organism: Gaiellaceae bacterium; assembly: GCA_035653435.1. Classification (GTDB taxonomy): domain Bacteria; phylum Actinomycetota; class Thermoleophilia; order Gaiellales; family Gaiellaceae; genus Palsa-739. The sequence continues at coordinate 15,887 of DASRBY010000044.1, read as the reverse complement.
TCTCGCATGGGAACGTGGTACTGGATCGGCGTGAGCGCAGGCCTCGGCGTGGGCGTGGGCGTGCTCGTCGCGGGGGCGGTGGGCGCCGTTCGCAGCATCCTCCTTGCGTCCGTCGCGACCGCGGCTCTCGCCGGTGCCGCGCTCGGCTTCGGGATCGACGAGTGGCAGCCCGGCGGTTGGGGCGACATCGTTGCCGGCGCGGCGGGAGGCGTGCTCGGACTGCTCGGCGCGGCGCAGGTAGTCGGGGGCGCGCTCCGCCGCGGCGGGACCCGTGGAGGCACCGCAACCCTCGTCGGCGGCGCCGCACTCGTGGTGGGTGCGATCGCCTGGATCCCGGCGGTGGGCTACCTCGAGGCGGTGGCGCTGCCGCTCCTCGCCGCGCGGCTGCGGCGCTCGCAACCCGAGCGCTACGCCGGTTTGCGGACACTGGCGCGGGACGAGTAGCCCCGAGTGCCGAAGAAGCTCGTCCTCATCGTCGTCGACGGGATGACCCCGGCCGCCTTCGCGCGAGCCGTCGACGGCGGCCGGGCGCCGGCGCTGTCCTACCTCGCCGAGCACGGCGCCTACCGCGAGGCCACGTCGGTCTTCCCCTCTCTGACCCCCGTCTGCCTGACCTCGATCGCGACCGGAGCAGGTCCCGCGGTCCACCACATCCCGTCGCTCGTCTGGTGGAGCCGCCAGGAGCGGAGGATCGTGGAGTACGGGTCTTCCTTCGCAGCCCTGCGGGCGGCCGGGCTCTCGCAGTCGCTCCTCGACCCGATCTTCAACATGAACGCGCGCCACCTTGCGCGCGACGCCGTGACGATCTACGAGGTCCTCGAGGACGCCGGGCTCGTCGCGGCGGCCGTGAACATCACGTGCTATCGCGGCCGGCACCGCTATCTCCCGTCGGTTCCGGGCACGGGCCGCGCCGCCTACGGTCCGCGCCGCTTCTTCTTCTACGGCCTCTTCGAATCCGACCGGACTGGAGCGCCGCTCGCCGTCCGCAGCCGCCGCGGCGGCTCGGTCGACGCCTACGCCGCCGCGGTCGGGCGCTGGCTCGTCACCCGCGACGGCTTCGACTTCCTCGCCTACTACCTCTCGGGCTACGACTTCGCCTCGCACGCGGCCGGCCCCGACGGCGAGGCTGCCGAGCGAGCGCTCGAGCAAGCCGACGCCGCGATCGGCGCGTTGCTGGAGGCGACCGGCGGGCCGGACGAGTTTCTCGATCGCTACGCCGTCGTCCTCCTCTCGGACCACGGCCAGACGCGGGTCGAGCGGGCGGCGCGGCTGGAGGAGCCGTTTGCAGAGCTCGCCGGCGACGTCATCGTCACCGCCTCGAACCGGGCGGGACAGGTCTACCTCCGCCCGGACGCACGGCTCGACGCCGCCGATCTCGCCCGACGACTCGACGGGTTCCCGCCGGTCGACGTCACGCTCCGTCTCGAGGGAGAGGACATCGTCGCTCGACGGCACGGCGAGGATGCGCCCGTCGACAAGCTCGAGCATCCCGACGCGGCCTGGCGCGCCCGCTCGGCACTGGCGAATCCGAACGCGGGCGAGCTGCTCGTCTCGGCCGCGCAGGGCTGGGAGCTCACGGATCTCGGCGGCCGCCATCACGCCGGCGGCGGCAGCCACGGCTCGCTCGTGGCGGGCGACTCGTTCGTGCCGGTCGTGACCGTCGGCCTCGACGCCGAGGTGCGCCGGATCACCGATGTCGCTCCGGCCGTGCTCACGCATTTCGGGGTCTCCGTGCCGGGATCGATGGAGGCGCTTGCCGGTGTCGGCTGATGACCGGGCCCAGATGGTCGAGTGGCAGCTCCGCCGCCGCGGCATCGAGGACGAGCGCGTTCTCGACGCAATGGGACGCGTGCCGCGCGAGCGCTTCGTCCCCGCCGAGCTGCGCGAGGAGGCGTACGCCGATGCCGCGCTTCCGATCGGCGGCGGGCAGACGATCTCGCAGCCCTACATGGTCGCGCTCATCTGCGAGCAGCTCGCCCTGCAGGGAACCGAGCGGGTGCTCGACGTCGGCACGGGATCCGGCTACCAGGCCGCGGTGCTCGCCGAGCTGGCCGCCGAGGTGCACACGATCGAGCGGATCCCCGAGCTTGCGGAGCGAGCCCGCGCGAGCCTCGGCGCAGCCGAGTACGCAGACCGCGTCCACCTCCATGTCGGCGACGGCACGCTCGGCCTGCCTGGGCGAGCGCCGTTCGGCGCGATTGCCGTCGCGGCAGCCGCGCTCGAAGCGCCGCCGGCGCTCTACAACCAGCTCGAGCCGCGCGGCCGCCTCGTCGTTCCCGTCGGCGGATCGGCCGGGCAATGGCTCGAGGTCGTCATTCGGACGGCGGAAGGCCCGGCCGTCCTGCGCACCGTTCCGTGCCGCTTCGTGCCGCTGGTGGCCGGCGGGTAGGGCGCGTTTCTGCGCCGGCCGACGGGTGAGGAACGATGCAGAGCATGGGGTCCAGGTCCGCCACTGAGCTGCTCCAACTTCCGGTGCGGCTCCACGGGATCCGTCTCGGGCGGCCCGTCGACGTCCTCCTCGACGTCGCGGAGTGGCGGGCGCTCGGCTTCGTCGTGCTCTGCGGCGACGAGAGCCTGCGCTTCCTGGTTTTCGCCGCCGCGGACCTCCAGGAGGACGCGATCGCCGTGCCGTCGGCCCTCCTGCTGCTCGAGGACGTCGAGTTCTACCGGGATCGCTCCCGCTCACTCCGTGACGTCCTCGGCGGCGAGCTACGCGACCTGCTCGTCTTGCCCGACGGCTACGTCGAGGCCCTCGTCGTGGACGGGAAAGGCGGCGTTCGGGAGGTTCCGCCCACCGACGTGCCGGTCGAAGCCGCGCGCGTTTCCGCGGGCTGAGCCGATAGAGACGCTACCCTCGCGGGCGACCGTGGAACGTCCGGCCGCCCATCTCGAGCCTACGCGGCCCCAGCCATGGAGGCCCAGGGTGCTCGCGTCGCTGCGCTCGATCCGCAACTGGCAGGAGCTCGGCAAGTTTTGCGTGGTCGGCGCAGTCGGCTACCTCATCAACCTCGCGGTCTACGACGCGCTTCTGCACGAGCACCTCCATTACCTCGTCGCCGCGACGTGCTCCTTCCTCGTCGCCGTCACGAGCAACTACACGTGGAACCGGATCTGGACGTTCCGCGAACACCGTGGTCACTTCGGCATCCAGGGGATGCGCTTCTTTCTCGTCTCCCTTGCCGCTCTCGGGGCCAACCTCGTGGTGCTCCACCTGCTGATCGCCTACGCGGGGCTGGGGAAGCTGTCCGCGCAGGCCGTCGCCATCGTCGTCGTGACGCCGCTCAACTTCATCGGGAACAAGCTCTGGTCGTTCCGTCGTGCGACGCGGTAAGTAGCCTGCTGCGGGTGAGGGGTCTCTTCGCCGTCACCCTCGCGTCGTTCGCCGCGGCCGCTGTACTCGTGCCGTCGGCGCTCGCCTCCACGAGCACGACCTCGACCACGACCTCGACCGCTCCTGTCTTCGACGGCAAGGGACATCTCGTCCAGACGCCGTTCGTCCCGGCGCACACGCATTCGCTCCTCAAGCAGGGGCAGGTTCTGCTCACCTTCGAGCGGAATCCCAAGGTTGCCGCCTGGCTCTCGCGCTACCCCGAGTCTGGCCGGAGCGACCAGGTCACGTACGACTCGGACTCGGGGAACTGGACCGTGAAGATCTGGTGGGGCGCCGCGGGCGAGATCGCCCAGGGCACGGTGCAGGACTCGACGGGCTCGGTGACCGAGGCCTGGACGGGCCCGCAGGTGGCCTGGGGCATGGCGCGCGGGTCGCCGGGTGCATTCGGCGGGACGGCGATCAACGACCCCTGGATCTGGGGAGCGTTCTGCGCCGTCTTCCTGCTGGGGCTCGGTGACTGGCGTCGGCCGTTCTCGCTCCGCAACCTCGACCTGCTCTTTCTCCTCTCCCCCACGGCGTCGCTGTGGTTCTTCAACCACGGCGACGTCTTCACGGCCGTGCCGCTCTTTTACCCGCTCCTCTTCTGGGTCGTGCTGCGCGGGACGTGGATCGGCTTCCGGAACCGTGGCACGCCGGGCGCGCCGCGCTGGCCGGTCTGGGTGCTGCTCGGCGCCACGATCTTCGTCGCGGGCTTCCGCATCGGACTCAACCTCGAGCGCTCGAACGTCATCGACGTCGGCTACTCGGGCGTGATCGGGGCCGAGCGCATCGTGCAGGGGCAGGCGCCATGGGGGAACTTCCCGGTCGAGACCGTTGCCCCCAACGGCAAGAAGCTCAAGCCGTGCGGGCCTGCCGATGCCTCGGGCGAGATCCGCAACTGGATCCAGACGAACGGACGCTGCGAGAGCGCCAATCCCGAAGGCGATACGTACGGGCCGGTCGCATACGAGTCGTACATCCCGGGCTATCTCTTCTTCGGCTGGAACGGAAAGTGGGACACGCTGCCCTCGGCCCACTTCACGGTGATCGCCTTCGACCTCCTCACGCTGCTGGGCCTCTTGCTCGTCGGGCTGCGCTTCGGCGGCCCCCGACTGGGGGCGGTGCTCGCGTTCGCCTGGGCCGCCTATCCCTTCACCCAGTACGTGTCCAACTCGAACACGAACGACACGATCATGCCGTGCTTCCTCGTCTGGGCCTTCTGGCTTGTCTCGAGACCGTCGGCGCGTGGCTTCCTCGCGGCCTTCTCGGGCTGGACGAAGTTCGCCTCGCTGGTCGTCGCGCCCCTCTGGATCACCTATCCGGGCCGGAGGCCGGGGAGGCGTGCTCTGCTGGGCTTCGCGGCCGGCACGCTCGCCGCCTTCTCGATCCTCCTCCTCGCGCCGGATCCGTTCCACGAAGCGCACGTCTTCTGGACGCGGACGGTCAGCTTCCAGGTCGGCCGCCAAGCGCCGTGGTCGCTCTGGGACTGGGGGCAGTACCACGCGCGCGGGCTGCCCGACCTCCACCTCGTCCAGCGCGTTCTGCAGGGGTTGCTCCTGGCCGCCGCGGTCGGCTTCGCCTTCTTCCCCCGCCGAAAGTCGCCGCTGCAGCTCGCTGCGCTCACCGGCGTGCTCCTTGCCGGCTTCGAGCTCGTCGTGACCTACTGGCTCTACACGTACATCCCGTGGTTCTATCCCTTCGCCGCCCTCGCTCTGCTCGCACCGGCGGTGCCGCTGCGGCAGCTCGTGGCGGTCTCAGGCCGGGACGCGGACGAGCTCGATTCCCTCGGCGCGGCCCGTGTCCGAGCACGTGACGAGGGCGCCCTCGAGCCGCACGTCGCCTTCGGCCGGCTCGAACCGGACGGGTAGCCGTGTCCGCATCCGAGCGATCGCGAGCTCGGAGCGGACTCCGATCACCGAGTCGTGCGGACCCGTCATCCCCGCGTCGCTGACGGCCGCCGTGCCGCCCGGGAGGATGCGCGCGTCGTTCGTCTGGATGTGCGTGTGGGTGCCGATGACGGCGGTGACGCGGCCGTCGAGCCACGTCGCGAGCGCGACCTTCTCGCTCGTCGCCTCGGCGTGGAAGTCGACGACCACAACCGGCGCCGCCCTGCGTGCATCCTCGACGAGTGCGTCGACCATCTCCCAGGGCGAGACCGGCGTGGGCAGGAAGAGCTGGCCGAGCAGGTTGACGACGGCCACGGCGACGCCGTTCCGCGCCTCGACCACGGCCATTCCGGTGCCCGGCGCTTCGGCGCCGAAGTTCGCCGGCCGGATCACGCGCTCGCTCGAGGCGAGGTAGGAGGCGACGCCGCCGCGGCGGTACGTGTGATTGCCGAGCGTGACGACGTCCGCTCCGGCGGCCAGCAGCTTGTCGGCCAGCTTCGCCGTGATGCCCGCGCCGTCGGCCGCGTTCTCTCCGTTCACGATCGCGAGGTCGGCGTCGTACTGGTCGCGCAGGGTGGGCAGGTGCTCCTCCACGGCACGGCGCCCGGGGACGCCGAAGACGTCCGCGAGGAAGAGGATCTTCAAGGCCGCGCTAGCCGGTCGTCTGCGCCGGCGCCGAGCGGACCTCGATGGACACGTGGTTCCCGGCGTCGTTCGTGTACCGCGCGAGCGCCTGGCGCTCGACGGCCGCGAGGTCCGCGACCCGGCCGAGCTTCGTCGCCCCGCTGACGACAGGCGTGCCGACGGTGAGCGCCGGGTCTGCGACGAGTTGCGTCACAGCGACGACGAGCGACGGTGCCGTCTGCGGCTGGATGTCGATCTCGGAGCCGTAGTTCTTGCCTTCGACGACGAACGGCCGGATCGCGACCACCGTCCCGTCCACGGGCGAGTAGACGTCGCTGCCGACCGGCGCGCCTACGTCGAGGGCGGACGTGGTCCCGCCGCCGAGCTGGTACCACTTCGGCGAGCCGCCGCCGCCGCCGAAGATGCCGTGCACGACCCGCTGCACGAGCCCCTCGTTCGCCTGGCGCCCGACGGGCTGGAGCGAGAGCGCCCCGTCGTCCGCCGCGTGGTAGCCGATCGCGGTCAGGCGGCTCTGCGAGATCGGCAGCTGCAGCCGCACCGGCCCGCGCAGCGCCACGATCTCGGGAGTCGGCCGCGTCTGGGCGACCGTGGCCTGGCTCTGGCGCGGGATGACGAACGACCTCTGCGCCGGAGCCCCGCCGAATGCGGTGAGGCCGAGGGCCACGAAGAAGACCGCGGCTAGGAGGACGAGGAGGGCGACCCGGCGCGCCCGGCGCGCGGCGCGCGCCCGTTGGCGTTCGACCCGCCGCCTCCCGTTGAGGCGCGAGGACGGCATGTCGCGCGGCACCTTATCGCACCTCCGCGGCTCCTCCCAGAGTTCAAGCGCAAGATTTCCCTGGATCCGCCAAAGCTCTCCGGCCTTCCAGCCCTCTCCGCTGGCGGCGTTACGATCGCTCGCATGACGCCGCCTGCGTCCGTGCGCATCGAGGTCCCGCGCTGGGCGCAGCTCGTGCTGCTGCCGCTGCTGCTGCTGCTCGTCTGGGCGGTGGCCGGCGCGGTGCGTCACGTGCTGTTCCTGTTCCTCGTCGCGCTGCTCATCGCCTTGCTCCTCAACCCGCTCGTCCGCGGCCTCGGGCGGGCATGGATCCCGCGCGGGCCGGCAGTAGCGCTCGTCTATCTCGCCTTTGCAGCGGTCGTCGCCCTCGCGATCCTCGGTCTCGCCACGGTGGTCGTGCAGCAGACGCGCAGTGCCGCCCACCGGGTGGACAACTATTTTACGGTCGATTCCGGACACCCGCGGCGGACGGGTGCCGAGCAGGATCTTGCCCGCCTGCAGGGCTGGCTCGACCACCATCACCTTTCGAGCGTCCACGTCCAGCACCAGGGGCAGAAGTTCCTCAACCAGGTCGGGACGAAGGACGTCCAGAAGTACACGACGAGGGCCCTGCACTGGGCGGAGGGTGCGGGTCTGACCGTCGTCACGCTCCTCTTCGACGCCCTGCTCGTGGTCGTGGTCTCCATCTACATGCTCCTCGACATGCAGCGGTTGACGGACGTGGTCGACCGACGATTCCCGCCGCGCGGGCGCGGCGGGCTGATCGTGCGGATGGAGCAGGCCGTCGCGAGCTACGTCAAGGGGCAGTTCCTTCTCTCGCTGATCATCGGCCTGAGCGTCGGGCTCGGGCTGTGGATCCTCGGGATGGCCGGCCTCATGCCGCACGGCGGGAGATATGCGGCGGCGTTCGGCGCGTGGGCGGGAGTGACTGAGCTCATCCCGTACATCGGGCCGTGGCTCGGGGCGGCTCCCCCGGTGCTGTACGCGCTCGTCCAGCATCCGCTGTCGGCGCTCTGGGTCGCGCTCCTCTTCCTCGGCATCCAGCAGCTCGAGGGCCACGTCGTCGTGCCGAAGGTGATGGGGCGCTCGCTGCGTCTCCACCCGCTGCTCGTGATCTTCGGCCTGCTCGCCGGCGGCGAGATCTATGGCTTCCCGGGGATCCTCGTCGCGCTGCCGCTCCTCGCGGCCGGACGTGCCATGTGGGAGTTCTTCGCCGAGCGGGTCGAGCTTCAGAAGTGGACTGTGGAGGAGCCGCTCGCCGAGGTCGGCCTCGAGGCGACGGTCGAGACGGAGCCCGCGCCGGAAACGCCTGCCGCGCCCGCGTCCTGAACCGCGAGCGGCGTACCATCCGGGCGTGAGCTCGTTCCCGGTCACCCGGCTCCGGCGCTTCCGGCGCACGGCTCCGCTGCGTGGGCTCGTGCGCGAGACCCGGCTCTCGCTCGACCAGTTCGTCATGCCGCTCTTCGTCGCACCCGAGCCGCTCGCGAACGAGGAGCTGCCGGGAATGGCGCGCTTCGGCCTCGACGGGCTGCTGCGGGAAGTGGACTCGCTCGCCGCTTCGGGCGTCCGCTCCCTGCTCCTCTTCGGCGTCCCCGCGGAGAAGGACGAGGAGGCAACGGGCGCCTGGGAGGACGACGGCATCGTCCAGCAGGCGTTGCGCGCGCTGCGGCCGCGCTTCCCGGACCTCGTGCTGCTCACGGACGTCTGCCTCTGCGAGTACACGTCCCACGGCCACTGCGGCATCGTCGTCGACGGTGACGTCGACAACGACCGGAGCCTCGAGCTGCTCGCGCGGACGGCGGTGAGCCATGCGGAGGCAGGAGCCGACGTGGTCGCGCCGAGCGACATGATGGACGGCCGGGTGGGCGCGATCCGCGAGGCGCTCGACGACCACGGCCTCGAGTCGACTCCGATCCTCGCCTACTCCGCGAAGTACGCCTCCGCCTTCTACGGCCCCTTCCGCGAGGCCGCCGACAGCGCGCCGGCCTTCGGCGACCGGCGCGGCTACCAGATGGATCCGGCCAACGTCCGCGAGGCGCTGCGGGAGTGCAAGATCGATCTCGCCGAGGGTGCGGACGCGATCATGATCAAGCCGGCGCTGCCGTACCTCGACGTGATTCGCGCGGCCCGGGAGACGTTCCAGGCGCCGCTCGCGGCGTACAACGTGTCCGGCGAGTACGCGATGGTCAAGGCGGCCGCCCGCGCGGGCTGGCTCGACGAGCGCACGGCGGCGCTCGAGTCGCTGACGGCGATCAAGCGCGCCGGCGCCGACCTGATCGTCTGCTACTGGACGAAGGACCTCGCGGCTTGGCTCTGACGGCGCGGTCGGCGCTCTACCGCCGCGCGCTCGAGCTCATCCCCGGCGGCGTGAACTCGCCGGTGCGGGCCATGCGGGCGGTCGGGCTCGACGAGCCGCTCTTCGTCCGCAGCGGCGAGGGGGCGTACGTCGAGACGGAGGACGGAAGCCGGCTGCTCGACTGGGTCATGTCTTGGGGGCCGCTCCTCTTCGGCCACGCCGATCTCGCGACGGTGGAGGCCGTCCGCGATGCGGCGACCCGAGGCACGAGCTTCGGTGCGGCGACGGAGGCCGAGGTCGAGCTCGCCACGGAGATCGTCGACGCGCTGCCTTCGGTGGAGAAGGTGAGGCTCGTCTCGTCGGGGACGGAGGCCGCGATGAGCGCGCTGCGGCTTGCGCGCGCGTTCACGAAACGCGACCGGATCCTCAAGACCGCGGGCGGCTACCACGGTCACGCCGACGTGCTGCTCGCGAGTTCGGGCTCGGGCCTCGCGACGCTCGGAATCCCCGCCTCCCCCGGCGTGCCGACCGGAGCAGCCGCTGACACGATCGTCGTCCCCTACAACGACCTCGACGCCGCCGCCCAGGCAGTCATGCGTCACGGCGAAGGGCTCGCCGCGATCATCGTCGAGCCGGTCGCGGCGAACATGGGCGTCGTACCGCCCGAGCCCGGCTATCTCGAGACGCTGCGCCGGCTCTGCGACGTCTCGGGCGCGCTGCTCGTCTTCGACGAGGTGATCACCGGCTTCCGCGTCGCCCGCGGCGGCGCCCAGGAACGGTACGGCGTCCTGCCGGACCTGACCGTGCTCGGGAAGATCGTCGGGGGCGGGCTGCCCCTCGCCGCCTTCGGCGGGCGCGCGGAGGTGATGGATTTGCTCGCTCCGAGCGGCCCCGTCTACCAGGCGGGCACGCTGGCGGGGAATCCGCTCGCGACGGCCGCGGGCCTCTCGGTCCTGCGGCGGCTGCGCGACGGGGCGGTCTACGACGAGCTGGAGGACCGGGCCGCGCTTCTCGAGCAGGGCCTCGCCCCGTTCGGCCGCGTGCAGCGCGTCGGCGCCTTGCTCACGCTCTTCATGACGGACGGGCCCGTGCGGAACTTCGACGACGCGCAAGGCTCCGACACGGAGCGCTACGCCGCGCTCTTCCGGCACCTGCTCGAGCAGGGTGTCTACGTTCCGCCTTCGCAGTTCGAGGCGCTCTTCCCCTCCACCGCCCACGGTGAGGAGGAGATAGAGCGCACGGTCGCCGCGGTGGGGAGCTTTGGTCACTGACCTCTGGGAGACCATGGCCGTCGACGCGGCGGCCGAGAGCACCCTCTGGGCCGACTGCCTGCTGCCGGAGGCAGACCGCGAAAGCACGCCCGTCTTCTCGCCGCTCGGCGCGGCCCGGTATGCGTTGGGCCTGGAGACGATCTACGAGGGCTACCTCGTCCACTACGGCCGGCCGCGTCTCTTCGCACCGCCGGACGACGACACGGCGCTCTTGCTCGGCGACTACCTCTACGCGCACGGAGTGGCGCGGATCTCGGCGCTGCACGAGGTCGCGGCCGTCGCCGACCTCGCGGAGCTCATCTCGCTCTGCAGCCAGGTGCGGGCCGAGGAGACGGACGGCGACGGGCCGCTCTGGGCGGCGACGGCGGCGCTGCTCGGCCGCGGCATGCTCGAGCAGGCGCGGACGGCACTGCGGCTCCACTCGGAGCCCGCGCCGCTCGAAGCGGCGGCGCGGGCCGCGGCCGGCGACGAGGCGGTCGACGCGGCGCTGGCAGGTCACGCGACCCGTCGGGCTTGAACGCAACGCCCGCGTCCGCCAACCTCTGGGCATGACGACCGCTGTCCGCGAAGAGCGGAAGGTGCTGACGGCTGTCTTCGCCGACGTCGTCGGCTCGACGGCGCTCGCGGAGTTGCTCGACCCGGAGGACGTGAAGCTCGTCGTCGGGGAGGCTGTAGCGCGGATCGTCGGCGAGGTCGAGGCTCTCGGCGGGCACGTCAAGGATCTCGCCGGCGACGGCGTCCTCGCGTTCTTCGGTGCGCCGACGACGCGGGAGGACGACGCCGAGCGGGCGGTTCGCTGCGCGCTCCGCATCGTCTCCGAGATGGAGGAGTACGCCCGTGAGGTTCGGCGCGGATGGGGTGCCGAGGGCTTCGGCGTACGCGTCGGGGCTGCCACCGGGGCCGTCGTTGTCGGGGAGGTCGGCGCGGGCTCGCGCGTCGAGTACGCAGCCTTCGGCGACACGGTGAACGTCGCGGCACGTCTGCAGTCGGCCGCGGCACCCGGCTCCGTGCTGGTGGACGATGCAACCCACCGCGGGGTCGAAGGCCTCTTTGAGTGGGGCGATCCGCAGGAGCTCGACCTGAAGGGCAAGGCGGAGCCGGTCGCGGCGTGGCCCGTGGTCGGCGTGGCCGCAGCCGGGCGGGCGCGAGGCCTGCCGGGCGTCGAGACCCGGCTCGTCGGTCGCTCGCGCGAGCTCGGCCTGGGCCGCGAGGCCCTCGAGGCACTGCGCGCGGGGCGCGGCGGCGTCCTCGTCGTCGCCGGCGACGCCGGAATCGGCAAGACCCGCCTGCTCACCGAGCTGCGCGAGCTCGCGGAAGGCGACGGGAGCTGCTGGCTCGAGGGCCGCTGCGTGTCGTACGGTGAATCGCTGCCGTACTGGCCCTTCCGAGATCTCCTTCGCGGCGAGTGGATCGGCGCGGGGGCGGAGGATCCGGAGCTCCGCGTCCGCGTCGGATTGCGCCGCAGGCTCGAGCAGCTCTTCGACACCAGAGCCGATGAGCTCTATCCGTATCTCGGCGGGTTGCTCGAGCTGGCGCTCGAGCACGACGCGGCCGCGCGCACGTCGCAGCTCTCGCCCGAGGCGCTGCAGTGGAGGACGTTCGAAGTCGTCGGCCAGCTCTTCGCGCGGCTCGCGGAATCCGCGCCGCTCGTGCTCGCGCTCGAGGATCTCCATTGGGCGGACCCGACGTCGGTTCTGCTCCTCGAGCAGCTCCTCTCGCTCGCCGAGTCGGCGCCGGTGCTACTCGTCCTCACCCTTCGCCCGGAACGCGACCATCCTTCGTGGGCGCTCCGCGAGCATGCGAGCCGCGAGTTTCCGCACCTGCTGCGCGAGATCGACCTCGGTCCCCTCGGGGACGCGGACGGTGAGCTGCTTGCGGCGCTCGTCGCCCCGGCGACCCTGCCGGCCGAGCTCGAGCGGCGGCTCCTCGATGCGGCCGATGGGAACCCGTTCTTCCTCGAGGAGCTCGTCCGCTCGCTGGCGGACGTGGGCGCGCTCGTCCGCGCCGGCGGAGGCTGGCGCTTCGACCATGCGGTCGAGGTAGAGGTGCCGCCGACGGTGGAGAAGGCGATCCTCGCCCGGCTTGACCGGCTGTCGGAGCCTGCTCGTGACCTCGTCACCGCCGCGTCTTCGCTCGGCCGCACCTTCGCGTTGCCGCTGCTGGAAGGGGTGCTCGGCGACGTCCCCGGCAACTCGCTCCACGAGTTGCAGCGGCTCGGCCTTCTCCGCCAGAGCCGCCGCTGGCCGCAGCCGGAGTATCGCTTCCGGCACGCGCTGATCCAGGAGACCGCCTACCGAACCCTCCTCACCGAGCAACGCAAGAAGCTGCACCGCCGCGCGGCCGCGTGGCTCGAGGAGCGGTACGCCGAGCGGGATGCCGAGGTGCTGGGCCTGCTTGCGTACCACTGGTTGCATGCGGAGGACGAGGAGAAGGCGGCGGACTATCTCCTTCGGGCCGGCGACAAGGCGCGTCTCGAATACGCGCTCGACGAGGCGATCGAGCACTACCGCGACCTGCTCCCACTCCTCGAACGCCGGGGCGAGCGGCAGGAGATCGCGCTCGTGCTCTTCAAGCTCGCTCTGGCGCTGCACACGTCGCTCCGTTTCGCCGAGGCGAACCAGGCGTACCAGCGCGCGTTCGAGCACTGGACGCCGCCCGAGCCGCGTGTGCCCACCGAGCGGCTGCGCCTGGCCACGAGCTTCCTGCCGAACGATCTCGACCCAAAGAGCGCGATCGCCTGGCCGAACATCCAGGCGTGCATGCAGCTCTTCGACCGTCTCGTCGAGGCGTGGCCGGGGCGGACCATCGTTCCTTCCCTCGCCGAACGCTGGGAGATCTCGGACGACGGGCTTCGCTACGTCTTCCACCTTCGGCAAGGGCTGACGTGGTCCGACGGCGCGCCGCTCACCGCCCACGACGTCGAGTTCGGCATCAAGCGTGTCCTCGACCCCCAGAGCCCCGGCTCCTCCGTTGCCATCTACTTCGCGCTCGAGAACGGGGAGGACACGTACCTCGGTCGCAACGCCGACTGGGACGCGGTCGGCGTGCGTGCGCTCGACGACCACACGGTGGAGTTCAGGCTCAGCGCGCCGGCGCCCTACTTCATGAGCGTCATGAACCGGCCCGACGGCGGGCCGCAACCGCGACACGCGATCGACGGCGTCGCCGACGCGCGCGTCGTCAGCGGCGCGTTCGAGGTCGTCGAGCGGACGGACGACCGGCTCGTCTTGCGACGGCGCTCCGAGCGACCTGGTGACGTCGCCGAGGTCGAGTTCAACCGCGCGGAGTTGACCGAGGCTTTACCCGCGTATGAGCGCGGAGAGCTCGACATGGTTCTCGTGCGCTACACGCCCCGCCTCGCCGACTTGATGCCGGGCGCGGTCCATCCGGACGTCTCGATCGGGGACGCCGCGTGGTCGGGGTACATCCGCTTCGACCACACGGATCCGGTCACCGGGAATCTCGACTTCCGGCGCGCGCTAGCGCACGCCACCGACCGAGAAGCGCTCGCCGCCGCCTGCCCGGCGAACGTCGTCGTCGCGGCGGGAGGAGCCGTACCGCCCGCCCTCCAGGGTCATACGCCGGACATCGCGCTCCGCTTCGACCCCGATCTTGCTCGCGAATGCCTCGAACGCTCCGGGTACACCGGCCCGATCGAACTGACCGGTCTTGCCTACTGGGACGAGATCCTGAAGGCCATCGCGTCCTCCTGGGAGCATGCTCTGGGGCGAGCCGTGACAGTGGCGCCGCAAGAGGGCTCGGTGCATCTCGCGCATCGCTCGGCGGCGGCCGGGGGGCCGGCAGAAGGCCGGATTCGGATCACGGGCTGGCTCCCGGGCTATCCCGATCCGGAGTACTACCTCCGCCTCCTGTTCCAGTCCACGAGCCGGACGAACGAGGGCGGCTTCGCCGATCCCGTCTTCGACGAGCTGATCGAGTCGGCGCGGCAGGAGCGGTCGGACCGCGGCCGCCTCGAGCGGTTCCACGAGGCCGACCGCTACGCCGTGGCCGAGCGAGTCGCGGTCATTCCGCTCGTCTACGGGCGGAGCACGGCGTTCGTGCGGCCGTACGTGCACGGCTGGTGGGAGTTCGGGAAGAGCTCCGCGAACTTCGCCGACCTCGTCGTCGAGCGACCGACCGACTGAGATAGGCTCCGGTCGTGCTCGCCGCGGTTCTCCACCTGCTGTTCGCCGAGGAGACGGCCGCAGAGGAGGGGCGCAAGGTCGTCCTCCTGATGCTGGCCACCGGCGGCGTCTTCGTCCTGGTGATCGCGCTGGGCGAGCTCTCTCACTGGGCCGCGAAGCAGCGCCGGCGCCGCCAGGACGGCTAGACCCTCTCCGCCGTAGACTCGTGGCGTGCGCGAGCTGCCGCGCGGGACCGTCACCTTTCTCTTTACGGACATCGAGGGGTCGACGCGGCTCTTGCAGGAGCTCGGGGCGGAGGAGTACGGGAACGTGCTCGCCGAGCACCGGCGCATCCTGCGGGACGCATTCGAGCGGCACGGGGGCGTCGAGGTGGACACGCAGGGGGACGCGTTCTTTGTCGCCTTCCCGACCGGTCCCGGTGCTCTGGAGGCTGCACGGGAGGCCCAGGGGGAGCTCGACCTGCCGGTGCGGATGGGCCTGCATACCGGCACGTCGCTGCTGACGGAGGAGGGGTACGTCGGGGCCGATGTCCACCGCGCGGCGCGGATCGCGGCCGCAGGGCACGGACGGCAGGTGTTGATCTCGGCGGCGACGGCGGCCTTGATCGACGCCGATGAGCTTCGTGACCTCGGCGAGCACCGGCTCAAGGACCTGAGCGCGCCGGAGCGGATCTTCCAGCTCGGCGTCGGCGAGTTTCCGCCGCTGAGGACGCTCTACCGGACGAACCTTCCGATCCCGGCGACGCCGTTTCTCGGCCGCGAGCAGGAGTTGGCGGACGTCGTGCAGCAGCTTGCCCGCGATGACGTGCGCTTGCTCACGCTCACCGGCGCCGGCGGATCCGGGAAGACGCGGCTCGCGCTGCAGGCGGCCGCAGAGGCGGCGGAGGCGTATCCAGACGGTGTCTGGTGGGTGCCGCTGGCAGCCCTCGTAGATCCGGCGGACGTCGGCCCCGCGGCGGCCCGGGCGCTCGGCGGCGGCGGTTCGCTGCCCGAGCTCGTCGGTGGAAGACGGCTGCTGCTCATCTTCGACAACTTCGAGCACGTCGTCGAGGCAGCGCCGGACGTGGCAGCGGTGCTCACGGAATGCGCACGCGCCGACGTGCTCGTCACGAGCCGCGAGCGGCTGAGGGTGCAGGGCGAGCACGTCTATCCCGTGCCGGTGCTCGAACGCGCAGCGTCGGTCGAGCTCTTCCTCGCTCGCGCGCGTGCTGCGCAGCCCGGTTTCGAGCCGGACGAGCATCTCGACGAGCTGTGCGCTCGGCTCGACGACCTGCCGCTCGCGCTCGAGCTCGCCGCCGCGCGGGCGTCGCTCCTCTCGACCGAGCAGCTGCTCGAGCGCCTGGGCAACCGGCTCGATCTCCTGCGTGGCGGCCGGGACGCCGAGACGCGGCAGCAGACGCTGCGGGCGACGATCGAGTGGTCGTACGAGCTGCTCGAGCCCGACGAGAAGGCGCTGCTCGCCCGCCTCTCGGTCTTCCGCGGGGGCTGGGCGCTCGAGGC
>DASRBY010000043.1:0-101546 GCA_035653435.1 Gaiellaceae bacterium | reverse complement strand
GAAGAGCTTGCCGTCGAGATCGACGCCGACCTTGAAGCGCGGGTCGGCGGCCATGACTTGCACCGCGGTCGCGCCGCCGATCGAGTGGCCGACGATGCCGACGTGTTGCAGGTCGAGGTGGCCGGCGAGCGGCGAGTTCGGTTCGAATTGCGCGAGGCGGCTCAGCTGGTCGAGCGCGAAGCTGCTGTCGGCGGTGCGGATGTCGATCAGGCGCTCGACGTCCGGATGCGGCGGCGGTCCCATCACGTCCGGGTGGGTTGTCTGGCCGACGACCTGTCCCCGGGCCAGGACGGAGACGGCGGACTCGTAGGGCACGCTCAGGGCGATGACCACGTAGCCGCGGCTGGCGAGGTCGGCGCACAGTGCCGTGTACAGCTCGCGGGGGTTGGAGAGCCCCGGTGAGAACAGCAGCACCGGCCAGGTCCTCCGGGCGCTGCTGATCGGAGTGCCGAACGCGGCGTGAGTTCTGACGCTGCCGAAGGAGGCGAACATGAACGACGGCATGCCGCCGACCGAGCCCGGCAAGTGCCCTTGCGCCTCGAAGTACGGAACCGCACGTCCGTTGCTCGCGTCGCTCGGGTACCAGGCCTGGGCGATCACCTGCCGGTGGTCGGACCGGTTCGCGGTCAGCGTCTCCGGGCGCTGATTGTCGGTCCAGCGGAAGATCTCGCTGCCGACCTTGTGCGGTCCCGCCGGCTTAGGCAACGTCGGCACGAACGCCGTCAGCAGCGCCACACCCGCGACCGCGAGCCCGACGACGAGCACGCCTCGTCCGATCACCCGGCGCCAGCGGCGGGAGTGTCCCGATCGCCAGCGCCGAAGCGCGGCCGCGGCGGTGACGGCCAGGGCAAGGACCTGCCAGGGCACGAGCTGCCACTGGACCCCGTCGACCGCGAGCGTGACGAGCGCGAGGAGGAGCGCGCCAAGGGAGAGGGCCTCGAGAGCGGCTGGGCCTCGACGCCGGGAGAGGGCCCACCACAAGCCGGCCGCGAGCGCGACGACGACCATCAGGCCGTCGAGGATGCTCACTTCGGCTCGATGCTGTGATCGTCGGCGGGGGCGACGTTGAAGCTGAACATCATCCCGCTCTCGTGGTGCTCGGCGATGTGACAGTGCGCCATCCAGATGCCGGGGTTCGTCACGTCGAGCAGGATGTCGACCGTCTCGCCCGTTCGCACCAGCACCGTGTCCTTCCAGACGAGGTTCTGCTCGGCGACGCCGCCGCGCGCGAGCACGACGAAGCGGCCGGCGCCATGGATGTGGAACGGGTGGTGCATCGGGTGGTCGGAGTCCATCTCGTTGACCAGGCGCAGCTTGACCTGGTCGCCGACGCGGAAGCGCCAGTCGATCGCGTGGTTGGCGGCGCCCGTCTCTCGGTCGATGAAGCTCCAGTGCATGTTCGCCGGCGTCGTGATCCGGTTGACGTCGACCATGTCGTCTTCCCACTCGATGCCGCCGGCGTCGCCGTGCGGCTCATGACTGTGGTGGTGTGCATGACCCTGCTGAGGGTGCGCTCCGACGTCCTCGGTGTGGGTGCCTTGCCCTGAGGTCTGCGCGACGAGCGCAGCCGGCAGCAGCTTCATCCCGCACTTCGGGCAATGGTCGGCCTTGTCGCTGACGACCTCGGGGTGCATCGGGCAGACGTAGGAGGCTGCGGCGGCGGTCGCTAGTAGCTTCATGCCGCACTGCGGACAGCGTCCGGGCTGGTCCCTGACCACGTCGGGGTGCATCGGGCAGGTGTAAACGACCGGCCCCTCGGGCGTATCCATGTCCATCTCGGCGACCAGCGCGAGCGTCTTGTCGGGCGGGGCGTCGAAGTAGGGGGCCAGCCGGGCGCGTTCTGCGACCCACTCCTGGTTGTGGCGCAGGACGTCGAACTGCTCGGCAAGAGGCGGCGTCGCAGGCTCGGCGGCGACATCGATCGTCGCCAGCGCGTACGTTCGTTCAGGGGTGCGGTGCTCGAGTGTCAGCTGTCCGGGCTGCTCGAAGAGCACGTCGATCACGGCCCGCTCCGAGGGAGCGAGAATCACGGATTCGACGAACTCCTCGCGCTCGTGGCGGCCGCTGTCGCCGCCGACGAGCTTGATCCGCCCGCCGGGAAGCTGGAGGTTGAACACACGCGTGTTCGCGGTGTTGGTGAGGTAGAAGCGAACGACCTCGCCTACCTGCGCGCTCAGCGAAAGGTCGGTTTCGCCCGCGACCAGCATCACGTTGCCGAAGCGGCCCATCGCCGCGTAGGTCGTCTCTTCGCGGCCGAACGGGGCGATCTTGCCGTCCTCGACCAGGACGTCGTCGAGCGTCAGCAGCAGCTCGCGGTGCACTGGCGCCCAGTAGTCGGGATCGGCTGGGACGACGAGGATGTTTCCGTACAGACCCATCTCCTGACCGTAGTCCTCGCGGATGTGCGGGTGATACCAGTAGACGCCCGGGTCGGGAAACTCGATCCGATAGGTGAACGTCCCGCCGACCGGCATCGGCGCCTGCGTCTCGTGTGTGCCGTCGTAGCGGTTGTCGAGTCGTAGCCCATGCCAGTGCACCGTCGCCTCCAGATCGCCTTCGTTGGCGACGTTGACGACGATCTCGGTGCCCTCACGTACACGAAGGGTTGGACCTGGGATCGAACCGTTGTAGGCGAGCATCCGCACCGTCGCATCGCCGAGCCGCTTCGTCACTGGTGCGATCCCCAACTCGAAGGCATCGCCGTCGGAAACCTCCACGACCTCGGAATCGACGCCGGCGGGAAGACCAACGGTCTGGGTCGGAAAGTGGTCAGTTGTGGGTCCGCCGGTCATGAGGCGATCGGGGCGGGCGCCATTGGGACGGTGCCAGGAGCTGTGCCGGACGGTGGCTCATCGCCACCCATATCGAGGCGGAAGGGCGGGTACGCGTCAGTCATCAGCGAGGCGTAGGCGGCGACGCGGAAGACCCAGCGGTTCATGCCGAGCACGAAGTCGTAGAGCGGCTTCGGGTAGCGGCTCGTGAAGAGCAGCATGATGCCGGCGAAGAGGACGAGCAGACCCACGAGTCCTCCGCCGCCATACAGCCGGTCGATGCCGGACCCCGCCCAGGCACCGCCGACGAACACGGCGATGACGAGATAGTGCGGAAGGGCAAGCAGCCACCACTTGACGAGCACAAGCCCGCGCGAGAGCGACTCCGGGTACTCGACCTCGAGCCGGGCCGGATAGTCAGGGACGTCCTTGAGCGTGAAGGGCGGGTACTTGTCGGTACCGAGTGCGCTGTAGCTGTAGAAGCCGACGCGCCACGACCAACGGAGGACGCCGACGTTGAAGTCGAATAGCCCCTTCGGGTAGCGGCCGGTGAACAGGATCGCGAAGAAGGCGATCACGCTCACGACGACAAAGGCGATCCAGAGAAAGACGAGCACGACGAAGTGCGGGATCGCCAGCAGCCACTTGACAAGCCAGAGCCCGCGGCTGAGCTGCGGCGAGAGCTCGCCCGTGAGTTGGAGCGGATATGGGGATGTGCTGGTTTCCATTTGCGGAACCTCTCTGTCGCCAATCAGGCGACGGATACCGGTGGCGTGTCAAGAATGTCGTCGAGCAGCCCCGGCGCAGCGCCCAGGCGCGCGTTGTCAGGTTCGCGGGTGGTCTGAACCTCCGCGAACGCATCGATCTGTTTGGCGATGAACTCGGCGTCGTCCTTGATCCAGCCAAGGAGGGCCGAGCCGCGCGTGTACTGCCAGGAGAGACCGAGGAAATAAAGACCCGGCACGTCGGTCACGCCTCGCCGGTGACTGGCGGCGCCCTTCGGATCCGTGACGGGAAGCTTCAACCAGGAGTGATCCGGCTGGTATCCGGTCGCCCAAATGACGGCATCGACCTCGAGCTCGCTGCCGTCGGCGAAACTAACCGTGCGGCCGGAGACGGCGACCGCCCGCGGCTTCAGCTCGACGCCGTTCCGCTTCAGCCGGCGCGGGCTCGAGCCGATCAGCGTGTCGCGGTCGCGCATCCGGCGCCCGAGCCGCGACTCGACCGTCTTCGTCAGAAGTCTCGTCTTCGTCAGCCACCAGAAGAGGTCACGGCCGAGCAACCTCTGCGGCAGCGGTGTCTGGCGCGACCCGACCGCGAGCTGAACGCGATGGGTCGCGGCGAGCTCCTCCGCGATCTGAAAGCCGGTGTTCCCGCCGCCGACGACGAGAACCGTGCCCTCGGGGACGTCGCTCGGGCGCCGGTATGCGGTGCTGTGTACCTGGAACAGGTCCGGCGCGAGTTCGCCGGCGAAGGCTGGCACGCGCGGGACCTGGAAGGGGCCGGTGGCAACGACGACCTGGTCAGCCTCGATCTGCCGACCCTCGAGCCCCACGACGAACCTTCCGCCGTCCGTGGCCAGCGACCGCACCGCGCTCCCCAACTCGACCGGAAGCTTGAAGGCGGCGGCGTACTGCTCGAGATAGGCGATCACTTCGTCGCGGCCCGGATAACCGTCCAGGTCACCGGCGAACGCAAAGCCGGGAAGGCTGTCATAGCGGCGTGGCGTGAACAGAGTCAGCGAGTCCCAGCGGCCCCTCCAAGCGGCGGCAATCGAATCGGCTCCGTCGACGATCAGGAACCGCCGGCCCGCCCGCGCCATGAAGTAGCCGACCGCAAGGCCCGCCTGGCCCGCTCCGATCACCACGACGTCGAAGCGCTCGCGAGAGTCCTCAGCCGTGCGCGCGTTCGTCGCAGCCAGCTCGGCGGTCCGCTCTGTGGGATTCATTCCTCGACTCCTTTGTCACGCTTCTGTTATTGGTAGCCTATCAACTAGCTGAACGATCAGCTAGTTATCTTGAGCCGAGGGAGAACGCCCATGGCAGATCTGAAGGACGTGCGGGGGAAGGCGGCGGAACGCACCCGAGACGCCGAACGGACACGAGAGGTGATCCTGGCCGCCGCCGAGGATCGCTTCGCGCGTCTCGGGTTCGATGGCACGAGCCTGCAGCAGATCGGCGAGGCGGCCGGAGTCGCACGCAGTACGCCCGCCTACTTCTTCCGTAGCAAGGAAGCGCTGTACGAGGCGGTGCTCGCGCGCGCCGTCACCCGCGCCCAAGAAGCGATGGCGCGCGCCTACGCCGAAGGAGACGAGGACGGCTCAGCCCAGGCCGCGGTCGAGTCATATGTCGGCGCCTTCCTCGACTTTCTCGGCCACGATCCGAACTTCGTCCGGCTCGTCCAGCGCGAGGCGCTCGAAGACGGAAGCCGCGTCGCCGAGTTCTTCGGCCGCTCTGTGGATGAGGCTGTGGCCGCGCTCAAGCCAGCAGCCGACAAGGCCGGCATCTCACCACATCGCCTTGTCCTCGACCTCGCCGCTATCTGCTGGTACCCGTTCGCGAACGAGCACACGCTCATGCCGGCACTCGGGATCAACGCCCGCGACCCAGCCTTCCTCGAGGAACAAAAACGGCACCTCGGAGATCTGGTGCGAGCGATGACACGCCCAGAGCGTAAGCGACGCACGCGGCCTCGGCGCCCCTGACGTTCGCGCCTGGCATCACGCTCCTCTGGATCTCGCCCACTTGACGCGACCGCTACGTTCGAAAGAGCTCCCCTTCTCCGTACCGGAAGGATCGCGTGCAGCACGAGCTGCAGCAGCACAACCCAAGCCAGCCCGCCTCGCTCTGGCTGAGCGCGGTCCAGGCGACACTGCACTGCCTGACCGGCTGCGCGATCGGTGAGGTGCTCGGGATGGTGCTCGCGACCGCGCTCGGCTTCGGGAACGCAGCTTCGATCGCCGTCTCGGTCGTTCTCGCCTTCTTCTTCGGTTACGCGCTGACGATCCGGCCGGTGTTGCGCGCCGGGCTCGGCTTCCGCCGCGCCGCCGGCGTCGCCTTCGCTTCCGACACCGTCTCGATCACCACGATGGAGATCATCGACAACGCTTTCATCCTCGTCGTTCCGGGCGCGATAACCGCCGGGCTCGGCGACGCGCTGTTTTGGTGGAGCCTCGCGCTCAGCCTCGTCATCGCGTTCGCCCTAACGGTGCCGGTCAACCGGTGGCTGATCGCGCGCGGCCGCGGCCACGCCGTCATGCACGAACTGCATGCCCACTAGCGCCTCGGGGCCCTACGCAACCTCGGTACGGTCGCGCAAACGAGCAGAAAGCCGCAGTCCTTATGGCAAAGCGAACAACTCGCGACCACATGCCTGGAATTGACGCAGAAGGGGCCCTCCGTCGACCGCTCACGTGGCAGGAAATCCGCGGCGATACGCGCCGGCGCGCGGACGAGCTGCTGTGCACGGACGCGGAGGCCGCGGCGCTCGAGGCGCTGCGCGTCGCGACCGGGGAGACGGACGGCGACATGGAGCGGCACACCGTGCGTCAGTATCTGATCGCGGAGCGCCTCGCCGACACGCGCGGCATCACATTCGACCGTGAATTGTTGCTGTGCGCGTCGTTCCTGCACGATGCGGGCCTGTACGGCCCCGCCAGCACCGGCGACGTCTATATCAAGGATTCCGTCCGCTACGCGCGTCGCACGCTCGAGCCACTCGGATGGCCGGAGGATCGGTTGCGCGTATGCCTCGACGCCTGCGAGCAGCACCACGCTTTCACGGCGAGGTGGTCGATGGGCAACGAGGTCGAGCTCGTCCGCCGGTCCGATCTCGTCGAAGTGCTGCCCGAGCTCGCGCGGTTCGGCATCCCGCGCTCCTGGCTCAAGCGGGAGCTGTGGCGCGCGGTCCCCCGCGCCGGCTTCTGGCCCGCCACCCTGCAGATCACTCGTGCGCACTGGCGGCGAATGCTCCCCGGCATGTTTCGACCATCGCCACCGCCGCGAGCTGAAACCTGAGCCGTCGCCGCACCTAGGCGGTTCTTTGCGCTCGCTCAACGCAAGGCGGGCCATCCGGACACGGAACTGAAAAGGTTCATCCGGTGATCACATCGCGATCGCGTTGTGGCACCGCACCACGGCTCGTCGCGACCGCTCAGCTCCGCGCCCGACAACTCGAGGGAACACTCAGTAACACCACCGGAGGTTCGGGCGTCCACTCGCGGCTAGTCGTCTTCGGCGGATTCGTCCTCCTTGCGGGGGTCTATTGGTCGCCGGCGCACCCGCGCGTGCCCGCGGTTTCCGTCTCGGTCGCTCGATGGCAAAGAGGGGGTCGACGGTTCCAGTCCGTCAGAGGGCTCGACAAGCTTCACTCAGCAGTCCACAGAGGTTAACCACGCTTCATAGCCCCATCGCGTGGTAGCCGCTGTCGACGTACAGCGTCGTGCCGGTCACGTTGCTTGCGCCGTCGCCCAGCAGGAAGGCGGCCGCCGCGCCGACGTCGTCCGCGGTGATGTGCCGGTGAAGCGGGGAGCGCTCCTCGACGATGTCCTCCATCGTCGTGAAACCGGCGATCGAGCGGGCCGCGAGCGTCCTCACCGGGCCGGCCGAGACTGCGTTCACGCGGATGTTCTTCGCCCCCAGATCCCAGGCGAGATAGCGCACGCACGCGTCGAGCGTCGCCTTCGCCACGCCCATCACGTTGTAGTGCGGCACCGCGCGCTCGCCCCCGAGATAGGTCATGGTCAGGATCGAGCCGCCGCCGGCCTTCTCCATGAGCGGCTCGGCCGCCCGCGCGCACGCGACGAGGGAGTAGGCGCTGACGTCGACCGCGAGCCAGAAGCGGTCACGCGGGGTGTCGGTGAACCGGCCCTCGAGGTCCTCGGCGGCTGCGAAGGCCACCGAGTGGACGAGCAGGTCTAGCTCGCCGCCGAACGCCTCCCCCACCTCGCCCAACACGCGCGTGACGTCCTCGTCGGAGCGGACGTCGCACTCCGTGACGAGCGGCGCGCCGACCGAGTCCGCCAGCTCGCGCACGGTCGACTCGATGCGCTCCCCTTGGTACGTGAAGGCGAGGCTCGCGCCGCCGGCCGCGAGCTCGCGGGCGATCGCCCAGGCGATCGAGCGGCGGTTGGCGACGCCGAGGACAAGACCTCGCTTCCCTTCGAAAGGCCCGGACATGGCGCGATCCTAGAGCGATAGCCTGTCGGCTGTGGGCCGGGTCGCGGTCGTCACGGGCGCCTCCTCGGGCATCGGCGCCGAGATCGCCCGCCTGCTCTCCGCTCGCGGCGATCTGTGCATCCTGCTCGCGCGCCGCGCCGATCGCCTGCAGACGCTGGCGGAGGGGCTGGGCGGCGAGGCCGAGCCTTGCGACGTCTCCGACCGCGCAGCGGTCGAGGAAGTCGCGGCTCGTATCCTCGCGCGGCACCCGAAGATCGACCTGCTCGTGAACAACGCAGGCATTCCGGGGAGGACGCGATTCCTCGACGGCGATCCCGAGGTGATCGAGCGGCTGATCCGGATCAACTACCTCGGCGCGGTCTGGTGCCTACGCGCCTTCCTGCCGGGCCTGCGCGCGGCTGCGCCGTCGGACGTCGTGAACATCGTCTCGGTCTCGGGTGTCGTCGCCGGGCCGCCGAGCGGGCCCTACTCGGCCTCGAAGCACGCCCAGCTGGCCTTCTCCCGCACCGCCGCGGCCGAGCTGCGCCAAGAGGGGATCCGGGTGCACACGGTGAAGCCGGGCTTCACCCAGACGGAGGGATTCCCGCAGTCGTGGCTCCCGCGTCCCGTGCAGCGGATCGTGATCGGCCCGCGGGAGGTAGCGGCGCACGTCCTCCGCTCCCTCGAGGAGGGTCGCGGCGAGACGACGGTGCCCTGGTTCTACGGTCCGATCGCGCCGCTGCAGGACGCGATACCGAACGTCTTCACTCGTGTTCTTGGCCGTATGCCGAAAGCACCCTAGAATCGCCGCATGGCTACTCGGACCGAACCGACGATCAAGGACGTCATCGCCGTCGCCGAGTTTCGGTCTGCCCTCCGGCACTTCCTGCGTCGCAGCGAGAAGATCGCGCGCAAGTCGGGCCTTACGCCGCAGCGCTACACGCTGCTGATGATGATCAAGGGCGCGCACGACGGAAGCGAGCAGTCGACCGTGACCGAGCTGGCCGAACGGATGCAGCTCGCGCAGAGCACCGTGACCGAGCTCGTACGCCGGGCCGAGACTGCGGGGCTCGTCGAGCGCGAGCAATCGCAGCGGGACGCGCGGGTAGCCCACCTGCGCTTGACGGCCGAGGGAGAGCGCCGCCTGATGCTCTCGTTCACCGAGCTGGAGACGGAGCGCGCGCAGCTGCGCGAGGCGTTCGCCAACCTCGACGGCGGCGTCACGGGCGACTGAGCAAGTACCACCCGATGCTCTCGGCGAGTAGCCGCGGCTCGGCGGCCGCAAGCGCCTCGGCCCGCGCACGGCTTTCTCCCTCCGAGCCGGCGAGGTCGAGATAGGCCGAGAGCTCCCGTCGCTCTTCCTCACGGCGCTCCCGCAGCAGCTCGAGCCCGTTTGCGGCGAAGAGCTCGCGTAGCAATGCGTCGCTGAGCAGCCGCGTGTGTGAGCGGTCGCGCTCGGTCTCGAAGTCGTGGAGCACGGCGGCGTCCGTAGGGTCGTCCGGGGCCAGCTGGTCGACGACCAGAACGCGACCGCCGCGGCGGGTCACGCGCACCATCTCGGCCATGACGCGGTCAGGGTGCGCGACGTGATGGAGCGTGCGGTGCGTGCCGGCAAGGTCGAAGGCGCCGTCCCGGAACGGGAGTGCCGTTCCGTCTCCCTCCACGAACTCCGTGTTCGGCAGCGCGCGTGCCCGCGCGAGCTCGAGCAGCTCGGGCACCGGGTCGAGCCCGACGACCTCCCGCACGAGCGGCGCGAGCGCGAGCGCCAGCGCACCTGCGCCCGTGCCCACGTCGAGCGCGCGCTCGTCCCCGCTGGGGGCGGCGAATTCGCGCACCTCTTCCGCCAACCGCACCGCGCGGGCGTCCTGCCGCGCAGCGACGCGTTCGGCTGTGCGCGCAAAACGGTCAGACATGCCAGTCTTGGTTCGTGAGGACACGCTCGGCCCGGGCCGGGTCGGAGTTAATCCCGCAGACGATCTCGTAGCCGATCGTGCCGGCGACCTCGGCGTGGCGCTCGATGAGGAGGCCGTCGCCGACGATGGTGACCGGCATCGCCACCGGCAGCTCGCGGTCGAGCTCGACGGCCACCGCGTCCATCGAGACGGTGCCGATCGTGCGGCGCGGATCGCCGTCGACCAGGATCTCGGTGCCGGTCATGTCGCGCCGGAAGCCGTCGGCGTAGCCGACCGGGACGATCCCGATCCACGTCGGCCGCTCCGCAACGAACCGGCGGCCGTAGCCGGTGCTCTCCCCCGGCTGGAGGAGGCGAACCTGCGCGAGCCGGCTGCGCCAGGAGAGCGCGGGGCGCAGCCCATCCTCCGCAGGGTCCGTGTCGAACGGCGAGATCCCGTACAGCGCGATTCCGCAGCGGGCGGCATCGAAGCGCGCCTCCGGCAGGCGCAGCGCGGCCGCGCTGTTCGCGATGTGGCGCGTGAGGTGCGCGTACGGCTCGGTGGCTTCGCGGAAACGCTCGATCTGCTCCTGGGCGAAGGCCGGGTCGGTGTCGGCGGTCGCGAGATGGCTCATCAGCCCGACGACGTTCGCCGGCGGCTCCGGCAACTCGGCGAGCCCCCACCGGCCCATGCCGGTGTCGAGCTTCAGGTGGACCGGGATGCCCTCCGGGATCTCGCCCCCTGATACGACGAGCTCGAGCTTCGCCTCGCGTGCCTCCCGGAGGTCGTCGGTCGGGCACATCACAAGGATGCGCGCATCCGGAAATTCGCGGCGCAGCGCGACAGCTTCGGGGACGGTCACGACGCAGAGCGCCGAAGCGCCGGCCTCCAAGGCCCCGCGTGCGACGTCGTTCGCGCCGTGGCCGTAGCCGTTTGCCTTCACGACGGCCCACAACTCGGCCCCGTCGAGCGCCTCGAGCAGCCGGCGCGCGTTGTGGCGGATCGCGCCGAGGTCGATCGTGATCTCGCTCCGGTGCACGGAGTAAGTTTGCGCACATGCATGGACGCCGGCCGCTGTTTCTTGTGCTCGGGGGCGCGCTCACGTTCCTCGCGAGCCTCTACCTGCCGTGGCAGGGGACCAGTCACGAGACCACCGCCAGCCAGGGGGTCCTGGCGCTGCTCAACCTCTTCTCTGACAACAACGGCTCGATCGACGGTTGGGGCAGCTCGGCCGGAGTGGCGGCATCGCTCGCCGCGCTTGCCCTCGTCGGAATGGCCGCGGCTGCACTCGTCCGGTCGGACGCAGTCCGCAAGCTCCCCCTCGTTCCGATCGCTCTCGCGCTCGTCTATCTCGCGACCGCCCACCTGGTCGTGCTACGGGCGGACGAGAAGCTCTTCGCGAGCCACGAGCACTTTCGCTTCTCCTACGGCGCATATCTCGGCATCGCAGCTGCCGTCGTCGCATTGCTCGCGAGCATGCTCGGAGAAGGCCGGATCGTCCGACCTCCCTCGGCCATCGAGGGCGTCGGCCTGCTGCTCGGCACGGGCTTGCTCGTGTCGTTCCTGCTCCCCTGGGCGAAGCCGTTCGGACCGACCAAGCTCTCGTTCCCCGGCGTCAAGCTTCCGCTCGTCGTGCTGTCGGCCGGCGTCGTCTGTTGGCTACTTCGCTCGGCCGTTCGGAACGGCGAACGGTTCTACGCCGCCGTCGCAATCGCAGTCCTCACAGGCGCAGCGGTGGACGCGATCTCGCCTAACCGGGTCGTCTACGGCGCGTGGATGTCGCTCGGCTTCGTGCTCGCACTGGTCGCGTCGACGGCGTTCGCCCGACGTCCGGAGCGCCTTGTGCGGCCGTCCCTTCCAGTGGGCCTTACAGCGGCTGCTGCCGGGACGTTCGTCGTCGCTCTCTTCCTGCCGTGGCAGAGATTCTGCAACCCGGCCGGCCACCCGTTCGGACACGGCATCGGCCGTTGCATTCCAACAACCGGTTGGGCGATGGAGGAGCCCGGAGCCGTTGCGGGCGCGCTCGCGATCGTGCTCATCCTGGCCGCGGTCGTGGCCGCGTGGGCCCGCGCGGCGATCCTCGAGTTGACCACAGGAGTGGCGATCCTCACAGCTGCGATCGGTACGTCGGTCGCCGGCCGTCCTGCCGCCGTCGGCTGGGGCCTCGGCTACGGCGCCTACGTCGGTTTCGCCGCTGCCGGGGTCCTGCTCGTGATCGCGCTCGCTCGGCGTCGCCCGCCGAGACTCGAACGGCAACGCTTGCTGGTCCGGCTTGTTCCTCTCGCGGCTTCGTTGGCGTGTTTCTGCGCGATCGCCTTCCCGTTGTGGTCGCCCCTCCCCGCGGACTGGGACCAGCAGGCGAGCGTGCTGATCGGCTGGTACACGATGGGCGGTTTGCTTCTCACCCTCCGTCTCGTTCGTCGCTGGCTCGAGTCCGCATACCGACCGCCGGCGCGGGCCGACGAGTTGCTGCTTCTTCCGCTCGCCCTGCTCGCGTTGACCGCGCTCGACCTGGTCCGGGAACGGGATTCCGGGCTGACGTGGGGCGGCGGGATCCTCGTCGGCCTGTGCCTTCTCCTCACCCTGTTCGGCTGGATCGAGCAGAGAGGAGGCCTCGCGCGCCTGGAGGTTCCCGAGCTCCTGCGCGTCGACCGGCTACCCGAGACCGAGAGCTAGGGCGCGCGGCAGCGCTTCGACCACGTCACTCGCCACGAGGCCGTAGCGCTGCGGCGCCTGGCGAGCAGCGAGCTGCTGCGCAGCGCACGCCGCCGCGGCCGCTCGCTGCGGTTCCATCCCCTTCGCGAGGAATGCGGCGGTGATCCCGGTGAGGACGTCGCCCGTGCCGGCAGTCGAGAGCGAGGGCAGGCCGAGCGCACACACGAGGACGCCACGACCGGGTGTCGCGACCAGGGAGTCCTCGCCCTTCAGAACCACCACTGCCTGGAATTTCTCCGCCGCCTCCTGGACGGAGGCGAGCCGGTGCGCCGCGACCTCCTTCGATTCGCGTCCGAGCAGCCGAGCGAGCTCGCCCTCGTGCGGCGTCAGAACCCGCGGCGCGGGCCAGTCGCCGGGTTCGAGCTCGACCAGCGCGTCGGCGTCGACGACGGCCGGCGCCTCGACCTCGGCGACGAGCCGGCGGACGAGCGCCTTCGACTCCTTCTCACGCCCGAGGCCGGGCCCGACCGCGAGCGCTTTCGCCTTTGCGGCCGCTGCGGAGACTTCGTCGAGCGGCCGCTTCACCGCTTCCAGCACGAGCGCCTCCAGCACGGGGAGCGACTCGGCCGGCGCCGCGATCGTGACGTAGCCGACGTCGGCGCGCAGCGCGGCGCGCGCGGCGAGGGCCGGCGCGCCGGTCATGCCGCGCGAGCCGCCGACGACGAGCACGTGGCCCGCCGTGTACTTGTTGTCGCCCGGCGAGCGACGCGGAACCTCGGCCAGGATCGCGGGCGTGACGAGCCGGTGCTCGGTCTCCGCCGCTTCCAGGCCGATGTCCGCCACGACCACGTCTCCGGCGTGGAAGCGTCCCGGCGCGACCGCGAGGCCGACCTTCGGGCCGTGCATCGTGACGGTCACGTCCGCCTGGACCGCCGCGCCCGCGACCTCTCCCGTGGACGCGTTCACTCCGGACGGGATGTCGACGGCGAGGACGGGGACGCCTCCCGCGTTGATCTGCTCGATGAGCCGCGAGGTCTCCTCCCTTGGCTCGCCCTTCAGCCCGGTGCCCAGCAGGGCGTCGATGACGACGTCGGGCCGCTCGTCGACGATCTCGCGCCCCTGTGCCTGCAGGATCTCGGCCGCAATGCGGCCGTCCCCGCCGTTTGCGCCACCACCCGCGTGGAGCCCGACACGCCGGGCCTCGGGGAAGCGGCGCATCAGCTCCTCCGCGACGGCCGCTCCGGCGCTCTGCATCATCGCGTCGACGTCGTGGCCCGCCTCGGCGGCCCGCATCTCCTCCGCGGTGTAGAGCGGCTCGAGCTCAGCCATCGGTTGCGACCGCGACCGCCTGCGCGAGCTCGCGCGAGTGGGTCATCGAGAGGTCGACCGAGCCGACACCGAGCGCGGCGGCGCGCTCGGCCAGGCGGCCGGAGAGGTGCACCGCCGGCTTCGGCCGCCCGACGATCTCGACCTCCTGCCAGGCGAAGGCACGGGCGACGCCGAAGCCGAGCGCCTTCCCCACGGCTTCCTTCCCGGCGAAGCGGCCGGCGTAGCTCTGCGCCGGATTCCGCCTGGAGTCGCAGTAGGCGCGCTCCGCTTCCGTGAAGCAGCGCTCGCGGAAACGCGCATAGCGCGCGAGCGCGCGCCGGATCCGCTCGATCTCGATCAGGTCGGTGCCGACGCTGACGGTCATGCGAGGTGCTCCTCGAGCCACTCGGGAAGGTGCGCGATTGAGGAGACGATGCCGTCGGGCTTGATCCGCGACTGATCGACGGCGTCGGGGCGGAACTTCCCGGTGCGCACGAGCACCGCGTGCATCCCCACGCCGCGCGCGCCGACGACGTCGGTCTCGAGGTCGTCGCCCACCATCCACGTCATCGACGGCTCCGCATCGAGCGCGCGGCAGGCGGCGTCGAAGTACGCGGGGCTCGGCTTGCCGAGCACGGTCGCGGCGGTCTGCGCGGCGTACTCGAGCCCGGCGACGTAGCAGCCCGAGTCGAGCAGCGGTCCGCGCCCGGTCTGCCACCAGCGGTTGCGGTGCAGGCAGTAGAGCTCGGCTCCGAGCTCGAGCTCCGCGAACGCGCGCGCGAGGTTCATATACGAGAAGACGAGATTCGTCTCCGGCGAGTCGTCCGCTCCGCCGATCAACACCGCGTCGACGTTGTCCCCCACGAGCTCGAGGCCCTCGAGGTCGCCCACCAGCGCGTGCATGACGAGCGCGAGGACACGCCGGCCCCTCAGCGCCTCGACGGCCGCGTCCGCGGTCGTCTGCACCTCCTCTACCGCCAGCTCGATCCCCATCGCCTGGAGGCCCGCGGCGAGCTCTGCCTTCGAGCGGATCGTCGCGTTCGTGACGAAGCGGAGCCGATGGCCGTCGTCGCGGAGCCGCCGCACTGCTTCCGCCGCGCCCGGCAGCGGCTGGCCGGAGACGTGCAGGACGCCGTCCACGTCGAGCAGAATCGCGGCCATGGCCGCCGAGTCTATTCGGGTCACACGCTCGGTCGTGCTGCCGCTGGCCGAGGTCGAGCTGCAGGTCTCCCGCTCGAGCGGGCCCGGCGGGCAGCACGCCCAGAAGTCCGAGACGCGAGTCGTCGCCGTCTTCGACATCGAGGCCTCGGACGCGCTGACAGAAGCTCAGAAGCGGCGCGTGATCTCGCGGGCCGGCCCTGTTCTGCGCGCGGTGGCGCAGGACGAACGCAGCCAGGCGCGTAACCGCGAGCTCGCCGTCGAGCGACTCGTGGCAGCACTCCGCGAAGCGCTCCGCGTGGAAAGGAAGCGCGTGCCGACTAAGCCGACCGCCGCGGCCCGCCAGCGCCGCCTCGAGCAGAAGAAGCGCCGCTCGCAGACCAAGCGTTTGCGTCGTTCGCCGCCGGACACCTGAGCACGGTGGCGGTCGTCGCATTCGACTCGCTCGGGACGCTCTTCGACCTTGGCGACCTGGAGGAGCGGATGCCGCGCGTCCTCCACCATGCCCTCTCGCTGACCGTCGCTGGCGCATGGGCGCCGCTCGACGAGCTCGCCGCGGCACTCGACCCGGAGCTGGCCGAGGGGCTGTCGCTGCTCGACGCGTACGACGATGCACGTCCGGCACTCGGGTGGGTGCGGGAGGCGGGCGGCGACGCGTGGGTGCTGACTAACGGCGGCCGAGCGACGACGGAAGGCCTGCTCGAGCGCAGCGGCCTGGCCGACGTCGTTGCCGAGATCCGCTCGGTCGAGGAGGTCGAGCGCTACAAGCCCCATCCGGATGTGTACGGGCTGCTCCCGGCCGACGCGACGCTCGTCGCTGCGCACGCGTGGGACGTCGCCGGCGCCGCCCACGCCGGGCTGCGCGCGGTCTGGGTCGATCGCCTCGAGCAGCCTTGGCCGCTGCCCGGCAAGCCGCACGAGCCGCGGGCAACGAGCCTCCCCGAGGCCGCCCGGCTAGCGCTCGGTACCTACTACTAGCTTGCGGCCGGCAGGCTGATCAGACGTCCGGGACGGGCGGCGCCGAGACCGGCCGCTCGACCTCGACGTGCGGGATCCAGTCGAGCCAGCGCGGCAGGTACCAGCTGCGCCGGTCGAGCAGGCCGAGCATGCTCGGCAGGACGACCGAGCGGATGACTGTCGCGTCGAGGAGCAGGGCCACGGCGACCCCGAACCCCATCTGCTGGAACATCACGAGCTTTCCGGCGGCGAAGCCGGCGAAGACGACGACGATGATCAGCGCCGCCCCGGTGATGATCCGCGCAGTCGTCGCGACGCCGCCGACGACCGCCGCATGCGTCGAGTGCGACTCGTCGTAGCGCTCCTTGATCCGGCTCATCAGGAAGACCTGGTAGTCCATCGAGAGGCCGAACAGGACCGAGAAGAGGAAGAGCGGCACCCACGCGTCGATCACGTGCGTGTGCTGGAAGCCGAAGAGGCCCGCCCCGTCGCCGTAGAGGAAGACGAGCGTGAGCAGCCCGTACGCAGCGCCGACCGAGAGCAGGTTGAGCAGCACGGAGACGAGGGCGACGACGATCGAGCGGAACGCGACAGTGAGCAGCAGGAAGCTCAGCCCGAGGACGAACAGCAGGACGTACGGGGTGGGATTCGTCACCGCGTCGAAGTAGTCGACGTTCTCGGCCGTCGTGCCGCCGACGTACACATGGGCGCCGCTGCCCGCGAAGATCGACGGGATGACGTTCGCGCGGAGGTCGCGCACGGCCTTGACCGCCGCGCCGCCGACGGGATCTCCCCGCACCGGCGACGTGAGCAGGGCGACGCCCTCGCTGGACGACGTCCGGATGGCGCCGAGCCCGAAGCTCCCTTCGCGTGCCAGCCGCTGATTGAGCCGGACGAGGTCGGCGTGCACCGTGGCCGCACTGCCGCCGACGGCGGCGATCCGCACGGGTTCCGGGTTCTGGACCGGGAAGGCGCGCTGGAGCAGGTCGTAGCCGTGCCTCGAAGGCAGGCTCGACGGCAGGGTGCTGACGCCGTTCGCGCCGATGTGCAAGCCGAAGATCGGCGATGCGGCGGCGAGCATCGCCGCGACAGCGACGGCGAGGGACAGAGCCGGCCGGCGAAGCACTGCCTCCACGATCCGGCGCCAGACGCGGGCTTCCGCCGCGTCGGCGCGGCCGAGGTTGCGGCCGAGGATCGGGACGGGCAGCTTGTTCACACGGTCGCCGACGAGGCTCAGGAGCGCGGGAAGCAGCGTCAGCGCGGCCGCGACCGAGACGATGCCGACGAGGATCGCGCCGAGCGCCAGGCTCCGCATGATCGAGGTCGGGACGATGAACATGCCGATCAGCGCGACGACGAAGGTGCTGCCGCTGAAAAGGACGGCTCGGCTCGCCGTGGCCCCGGAACGCGCGATCGCTTCCTCCTTCGCCAACCCATGCAGCCGCTCCTCGCGGTACCGGGACACCACGAAGAGCGAGTAGTCGATCCCGAGCGCCAGGCCCATCCCCGTGAGCATGTTCACGATGAAGACCGAGAGCTCGAAGCCGAGCGAGATGAGCGCGACGAGCCCGAGCGCAACGACGATCGAGAGAATCGCCATCAATACCGGCACGAGCCCGGCGACGACGGCGCCGAAGACGAGGACGAGGACGACGAGGGCGGCAGGCAGGCCGAAGGCGAGCTCGCCCTTCTCGAGATCGGTCTGCGACTGCTTGCCGAAGTCGTAGCCCGTCGAGTGGTAACCGGTGATGCCGACCTCGAACGCGCCACCATTCGCCCGCTGCACGGCCTGCTCGACCTTGTGCGCGCCGGAGTCGCTGCGAATGTGCACCGAGACGAGCGCCGACCGCCGGTCGCGTGAGACCGCGACGGGGCGGGCGTCGCGAATCTCTCCGGTCGCACGGAGTGCGACGGCGAGGCGGTTCCCGAAGGCGCGGAACTGCGGCGAGCCGACCCGATAGCGGGTCGAGGTCACCACGATCACGTCCTGCTCCTCGCTCGCGACGATGCTCGGGAACGCCCGCTCGATCGCGTGCTTGGCCTTCGTCGACTCGGGATTGCCCACCACCTTCCCGTTCGAGGTCAAGCCGTGAAGCGAGGTCGCCACGAGGCCGAGCGCAACCACCACCGCGACACCCCAGAGTGCGAGCGTCCGCCGCGGCCGCGCCGCGCTCGCCCGAGCCAGCCGCTCGGTCGAACCCATGCTGGAGTTCTTACTCCACCGTGACGGTCTTCGCCAAGTTCCGCGGCTGGTCGACGTTGAGGCCGCGGAGCCGCGCGATCCGGTACGCGAGCAGCTGAAGGGGGATCACGGCGAGCGACGCCTGGAGGAAGTTCGGCGTCCGGGGCACGTAGATCACGTCGTCGGCGTGATGTTGGATGTCCTCATTGCCGTCGGTCGCGATCGCGATCACGTGCGCGCCGCGGGCACGCGTCTCCTGGATGTTAGAAACGATCTTGTCGTAGACGTGGATGTTCGTCGCCACGACGACGACCGGCGTCCCCTCCTCGAGCAAGGCGATCGGCCCGTGCTTCATCTCGCCGGCCGAGTACGCCTCGGTCGGGATGTACGAGAGCTCCTTCAGCTTGAGCGCGCCCTCGAGCGCCACGGGCAGCCCGATGTGCCGGCCGAGGTAGAGGAAGAACGGCCGGTCGTGGAAGCGCTGCGCGATCGACTCGATCGGGTGGTCGCCGCCCAGGAACTCGGCCATCTTCTCGGGCAGCTCGTGCAGGCGGTCCAGGATGAAGTCGATCTCCTCCTGCGGCAGCGTGCGCCGGATCTCGGCGAGCTTGAGCGCGAGGAGGCTCAGGAGCGCGACCTGCGCGGTGAACGTCTTCGAGGCTGCGACCCCGACCTCCATCCCGCAGCGCGTGAAGAGCGTGGCCTCCGCCTCCCGCGTGATCTGCGTGCCCATGAGGTTCGTGATCGCAAGCGTCCGCGCGCCGCTCTCGCGCGCGAGCTTGACCGCGTTGATGGTGTCGCGGGTCTCGCCCGACTGGGAGATCCCGATCACGAGCGTGTCCCTCGACAGCACCGGGTTCCGGTAGATCCACTCGCTCGCGATGTCGGGCTCGACCGGGATACGGGCCCATTCCTCGAGGATGTACCGGCCGACGACCGCCGAGTGGTACGCGGTGCCGCAGGCGACGATCACGATCCGGCGCAGGTTGCGGACCTCCAGCTCGGTCATCTCGAGCGCCTCCAGCATGAGCTTGTGGCCGCGGACGCGGTCGCCGATCGTCTCGGCCACGGCGTCCGGCTGCTCCCAGATCTCCTTGAGCATGAACGTCTCGTAACCTGCCTTCTCGGCGCCCTCCTCGTCCCAGTCGATCTCCTGCCGCTCCGGTGGCTCGACCTCGGTGCCGTCGACGAAGAAGCGAACGCCTTCGGGCGTCACCTCGACCACCTCGCCGTCACGCGGATGGATCACCGTGCGGGTCTCGCTGAGGAAGGCGGCGATCGACGAGGCGAGAAAGTTCTCCCCCTCGCCGAGGCCGACCACGAGCGGGGTCTGATGCCGCACCCCGACGAGGACGTCGGGCTGGTCGTGGTGGATGGCGACGATCGAGAAATGGCCCTCGAGCTGCGGATAGACGCGCGAGAACGCCTGGGCGAGGTCGCCGTCGTATTCCTGCTCGAGCAGGTGGACGACCACCTCCGCGTCGGTCTCGGAGGTGAACGTGTGGCCGTTCGCGGTGAGCTGCTGGCGCAGCTCGACGTAGTTCTCGACGATCCCGTTGAGGACGATCGCGAGCCGGCCCGGCTCGCAGCCGGTGAGCGGGTGCGCGTTCTGCTCGTTCACGGCACCGTGGGTGGCCCAGCGCGTGTGGCCGAGCCCGTGATGCGAGTGTGAGCCGTTGCTACCTGCCGCCTCGACGAGATTGCTGAGGTTGCCGACGGCACGCACGTAGTCGAGCGCGTCGTCCTCGCGCAGCGCGATTCCGGCGGAGTCGTAGCCCCGGTACTCGAGCCGGCGCAGGCCCTCGAGCAGAAGCGGCTTGGCGTCACGCGACCCGACGTATCCGATGATCCCGCACACGTCCCGCTCCTTTCCCCGCTGGGCGAAAAAGTCCCCGGAAATGGGAAGAGCTCGGCCCCATGACCCGTACCGCAGCGTCGCGGGTGGGTCAGCCGAGCTCGTGTGTCACCAGGGCGGCGATCCTAGCACAGAGCTCCTCCGCGCCCTCCTGCGTCTCGGCCTCCGCAAGCACGCGGACGACCGGCTCGGTGCCGGAGGGCCGGACGAGCACGCGCCCCGTCCCGTCGAGCTCTGCGTTCACGCTTTCGACGGCTCCGAGAAGGTCGTCCGGGAGCGGGCCCCGGCCCTCGCGCGGAAGGTTCCGCGTCACCTGCGGGTAGCGCTCCATCACCGCGACCGCCTCGGAAAGGTGCCGGCCGCCCAGCGCACGACAGAGCAGAAGCGCGGCCACCAGCCCGTCACCGGTCACGTGGCCGTCGAGCCAGATCAGGTGGCCGGACTGCTCGCCGCCGAGGACCATCCCCTCACGTCGCAGCGCCTCCAGGACGTAGCGGTCGCCCACGTCGGTGACGACGACGCGGATGCCTCGCTCCTCCATCAGCCGGTGGAAGCCGAGGTTCGTCATCGTCGTGACCGCAACGCCGTCGACGCCGCGGTCGAGTGCGAGGACCGCGAGGATCTGGTCACCGTCGACCGGGGCTCCTCGCTCGTCGACCGCGAGCATGCGGTCGCCGTCGCCGTCGAACGCGATGCCGAGATCGAAGCTCCCTTCGCGGACGACCGTCGCGAGCGCGCGGAGGTCGGTCGCCCCGCAGCCGACGTTGATGTTCGTCCCGTCGGGGTCGTTGCCGATCGCGGTGACCTCGGCACCGAGCTGCTCGAACGCCTGCGGCGCGAGGCCGGCGTACGAGCCGTTGGCGCAGTCGACCGCGATCCGCAAGCCGCGCAGATCGGTGCCGAAGCGCTCGAGCACGTGCTCGAGATAGCTGTCGGCCGCGACCTCGACCCGATCGATCTCGCCGCCGCCCGGCCTCGGGCTGTCCAGCAGCGCCTCGATCTCCTCCTCGGCGGCGTCCGTCAGTTTGCGACCGTCGCGGTCGAAGAGCTTGACGCCGTTGTACTCGGGCGGGTTGTGCGAGGCCGAGATGACCGCCGCGAGGTCGAGGCCGAGGAGCGCGACCGCCGGCGTCGGGAGGACTCCGGCGACGACCGCGCTACCGCCGGCCGACGCCACCCCGCTCGCGAACGCGTTCTCGAGGTCCGGCCCGCTGGCGCGCGTGTCGCGCCCGATGAAGACGCGGCCGCGGCCACACCAGGCGGCCGCGGCCTTCCCCAACCGCTCGACGAGGTCCTCCGTCAGCGTCTCGCCGACGACGCCGCGCACGCCGTCGGTTCCGAAGTACTCCCGCGCCACGGCGCGAGACTACGCGCGGAGCGCCTCGGGCGTCGCTGTCTCCACCAGTGCCGAAACCGCCTGCGCAAGTTCGCGGTCCGACGTGACGAAGGCGTCCGCCTGCAGCGTCGTCAGTGCCACGAATTCGGCCGCGTAGGTCGTCTCCCACTCGAGCTGCTCGGCGATCTTCCAGGCGTGCTGCTGGAGAACCTTGTCTCCGAGGAAGCGCACCTTGAGCGAGTTGATCCGAACCACCCGCTCGATTCCCTCGCGGCGCGAGATCTCGCCCCGGCGCGCGGCTTTGTAAAGCGCGGAAAGCGCCTGCGAGCGGACAAGGGTCGGCGCGACGAGCTTGTGCTCGGAGGCGACCTCGATCTCGCCGGCGGCGATCCGCAGCAGCGTCTCGCAGTCGACGACGAACCGCGTCACAGCGAGCGGGTTACCGCTTCGAGAACTGCGGGGCCTTGCGCGCCTTGTGCAGGCCGGCCTTCTTGCGCTCGACCTGCCGCGCGTCGCGCGTCAGGAATCCCTCGCGCTTGAGGGGAACGCGCAGCTCCGGATTCGCCTCGACGAGCGCGCGGGCGATGCCGTGCCTGACGGCTCCGGCCTGTCCGGTCAGGCCGCCGCCGTGAACCCGGACGCGAAGGTCGTACTGCCCCTCGACTCCCGCGACCTTGAGTGGCGAGACGGCGATGGTCTGCCAGACCGAGCGCGGGAAGTACTCCTCGAGCGTGCGGCCGTTGACCCACGTCGCGCCGTCGCCGGGCCGCAAGATCACGCGCGCCACCGAGGTCTTGCGCTTGCCGGTTCCGCGGTACTGGGCGATCTGGCTCACTGATCCGACTCCAGCGGCCGCGGGTTCTGAGCCTCGTGCGGATGCTCCGGGCCGGCGTAGATCTTCAGCTTCGTGAGCTGCTGCCGAGCGAGCCGGTTCTTCGGGAGCATCCCCTTCACGGCCACGCGGAGCACCTCGGTCGGCCGGCGCTCGAGCTGCTCGCGGAGCGTCCGGCTGCGCAAGCCGCCCGGATAGCCCGAGTGGCGGTAGTACCGCTTCTGGTCGAGCTTGTTGCCCGTCACCTGGATCTTCTCGGCGTTCACCACGACGACGAAGTCGCCTATGTCGACGTGCGGCGTGTACTGCGGCTTCCGCTTGCCGCGGAGCGTGTCGGCGATCTGGGTCGCGAGCCGGCCGAGCGTCTTGCCCTCGGCATCGACGAGATACCACTCGCGCGTGACTTCTCCCGGCTTGGCGCTGTACGTCTTCATAGAAAGCGGCGGGACTCAGGCCCGCCGGCGGCCGATTGTAGCGAACTCCCGCCGCAATCCCGCCTCGAAAGCCGCCGCTCCGCCATGCGAGGGATGGCGGACGTACGGCGTCTGGGTGACCTCGGCCGCAAGCCGGCCGACCGCTATCGCGACCCGTCCGCGCGTCAGCTCGTCGAGGAACGGCGAGGCTGTCGCGATCTCGTCTCGGGTCGGCCGGCGGTTGGAGGTCTCGCCGCCCGGATGCGTCGGCACGACGTTCCACAGGAGCACGTCGTCCGCGAGGCCGAGCTTCGCCAGCACGCGGTGGACGATCGTCGCCGTCGCCTCGGCGGGCCCGGAGCCGGTGAGCTGTCGCTCGGACGTGAAGGGGATCCCGCTGATGCGGGCGCCTCGATAGCCCGCAGCCTCGCCGACCAAGACGATCTCCGAGCTGCCACGATCCACGAGGTAGGCGCGAAGGCGGTCCCGCAGCAGCGCCGACTCCGCGTACTGGTTGTAGGTGGCGCCGATCCGGGTCCCGGCAAGCCGGTCTACGAGCTCCAGCGGTTCCATTTCACGACGTCCTCGTGCGCCCGCCGCTCCTGAGTGAACGCGCTCGACGCTCGGTCCCAGTCGGGGTCCTCCGCCGGATGGCCGACGGTGACACCCATCACGATCGTGAGGTCGTCGGGAATCCCCAGCAGCTCGCGCACGCGGGCGTCCTCCTCGACCGGCACACCGTAGACGCCCGCGCCGAGGCCCTCGTCGAGGGCGGCGAGCCACAGGAGCATGAGCGCGGCGCCCGCGTCGACGTGCCAGAACGGGACGGGCCACACCACCTCGACGCCGCCGGTGACGGCGAGCTTGTCGGGCTTGGTGTAGCGGTCGTGGTAGTCCTGCTCTCGAGTCAGCACGAAGATGTGCGCGGCTGCGGTGCGGAACCACCTCTGGGAGCCCTCGTCGCCCTCGGGATCGATGAGCGCCTCGATCACCTCCGGGTCGTCCACGACGAGCAGCCGCAGCCCCTGGCTGTAACCGGCGTTCGGCCCGCGCCGGGCTGCCCGCGCGATCCGCTCGAGCGTCTCGCGCGGCACGCGCTCGCCGGTGTAGCTGCGAACGGCGCGGCGCTTCTTGAGGAGGTCGTAGAAGGAGCCCATCGCGGGCTCCCCACGCTACTCCCACTCGATCGTGGCGGGCGGCTTCGACGTCACGTCGAGCACGACCCGGTTCACACCTGGGATCTCGTTCACGATCCGGGCCGAGATCGTCTCCACGAGGTCGTACGGGAGCCGCGCCCAGTCGGCGGTCATCGCGTCGTCGCTCGTCACCGCGCGGATCACGACCGGGTAGCCGTACGTGCGCTCGTCGCCCTGCACGCCGACCGACCGGACCGCAGGCAGTACGGCGAACGACTGCCACAGCTCGCCGTAGAGGCCGGCCCGCCGCACCTCCTCCTGGAGCACTGCGTCGGCCTGGCGGAGGATCTCGAGCCGCTCGGCGGTGACGGCGCCGATGATCCGGATCGCGAGCCCGGGGCCGGGGAACGGCTGACGCCAGACCATCCGGTCGGGCATGCCGAGCTCCTCCCCCACGCGGCGCACCTCGTCCTTGAACAGGAGTCGCAGCGGCTCGACGAGCCGCATCTTCATGTCCGCCGGCAGGCCGCCGACGTTGTGATGCGACTTGATCGTCGCGGCGACACCCTCGGTGCCGCCCGACTCGATCACGTCGGAGTAGAGCGTCCCCTGCACCAGCCACCGGATGTCGCCGAGCCTCCTCGCCTCCTCCTCGAACACGCGGATGAACTCGCGGCCGATGATCTTGCGCTTCTCCTCGGGCTCCTCGACGTCTGCGAGCAGCTCGAGGAACCGCTCCTGCGCCTGGACGTGGAGGAGCGGGACGTGGAAGTGCTCGCCGAACGTCTCGACCACCTGCTCGGCCTCGTCCTGTCGCAAGAGGCCGTGGTCGACGAAGACGCACGTGAGCTGCTCGCCGACCGCCTTGTGGACGAGCAGCGCGGCCACGGCCGAATCCACGCCGCCCGAGAGCGCACAGAGCACGCGCTCGCGCCCCACCTGCGCCCGGATCCGCGCGACCTGCTCCTCGATCACCGCGGCCGGAGTCCAGGCGGGCGGAGCGTCGGCGACGCCGTAGAGGAAGTTTTTCAGCACGTCCATGCCGTGCGGCGTGTGGACGACTTCCGGATGGAACTGGACACCGTAGAGACCGCGGTCGGGCGCCTCGAAGGCCGCAACCGGCGTCGCCGGCGAGCTCGCGACGACGCGCGCGCCCTCGGGAGCCGCCACGACGGTGTCGCGATGGGACATCCAGACGGTCTGCTCCGGAGGCGTGTCCGCCAAGAGCCGCGACTCCGTAGCCTCCATCGCCGTGCGGCCGAACTCCGAGACCCCGGTGCGATCGACGCGGCCGCCCAGCTCGAGGGCCATGAGCTGCGCGCCGTAGCAGATGCCGAGCGTCGGCACGCCGAGGTCGAACAGCGCGGGGTCGACGCGCGGGGCGTCGTCGGAGTAGACCGAGGCCGGCCCGCCGCTGAGCACGAGCGCGTACGGGTTGCGTGCGCGGACTGCCTCCGGCGTGATCGTGTGGCCGACGAGCTCGGAGTAGACGCGGCACTCGCGCACGCGGCGCGCGATCAGCTGGGAGTACTGCCCACCGAGGTCGAGGACGAGAACAGGCCTATCCTTCCGGGCCGGGAGCTCGAGGACGCGTGCCTCGTCAGCGCCGATAGTTCGGCGCCTCCTTCGTGATTGTCACGTCGTGCGGGTGCGACTCGCGCAACCCCGCGGCCGTGATCCGGACGAACCGCGCGCGCTTCATCTCCTCGATCGTGGCCGCGCCGCAGTAGCCCATGGACTGCCGCAAGCCGCCCACCAGCTGGTGGAGAACCGGGCCGAGCGCCCCCTTGTAGCTGACCCGGCCTTCGATGCCCTCCGGAATCAGCTTCTCGGCCTCCTCGACGTGCTCCTGGAAGTAGCGGTCCTTCGAGAACCCCTTCCGCATCGCGCCGAGCGACGCCATGCCGCGGTACTCCTTGAAGCGCTCGCCCTGCACGATGATGATCTCGCCCGGCGCCTCGTCGGTGCCGGCGAGCATCGAGCCCAGCATCACGCAGTCGGCTCCCGCCCCGATCGCCTTCGCGATGTCCCCGGACGAGGTGATGCCTCCGTCGCCGATCACGGGGACCCCTTCCTCCACCGCCACCTGCACCGTGTCGTAGATCGCGGTGATCTGCGGCATCCCGACCCCTGCGACGACTCGAGTGGTGCAGATTCCGCCCGGGCCGATGCCGGCCTTGACCGCGTCGGCGCCCGCGTCGACGAGCGCGCGAGCGGCCTCGGCGGTCGCGATGTTGCCGGCGATCACGTCCACCGCGACGGATCGCTTCACCTTCCGCACCATCTCGATCACCCCGCGCGAATGACCATGCGCGGTGTCGACGACGATCACGTCCGCTCCGGCGTCGACCAGTGCCTGCGCACGCTCGAGCGCGTCAGGCCCGACGCCGACGGCGGCGCCAACCCGCAGGCGGCCCTGCTCGTCCTTCGTCGCGTCGGGGAACTCGATCTTCTTCTGGATGTCCTTGACCGTGATCAGCCCGCGCAGCCGTCCGTCCGCGTCGACGACGGGCAGCTTCTCGATCTTGTTCCGGTGCAGAATCTCCTCGGCCTCGGCGAGCGTCGTCCCCACTGGTGCCGTGACGAGGTTGCGCGACGTCATGAGCGCCGAGATCGGCTGCTCGACGTCGTTCTCGAAGCGGAGGTCGCGGTTCGTGAGGATGCCGACGAGCACTCCCTCGTCGTCGGTGATCGGAACGCCCGAAACCTTGTATCGCGCCATCAGGTCGAGCGCCGCCTGCACCGGCGCGTCGGGCGGCAGCGTCACGGGCTCGACGATCATTCCCGACTCCGACCGCTTCACCTTGTCGATCTCGGCCACCTGTGCCTCGATCGAGACGTTGCGGTGGACGATGCCTATGCCTCCCTCGCGTGCGAGCGCGATCGCGAGACGGGCCTCGGTCACCGTGTCCATCGCGGCCGAGACGATCGGGATCGCGAGCTCGATCGATCGCGTCAGGCGTGCGCGCGTCGAGACGTCGGTCGGCAGGACGTGCGACGCGGCCGGCACGAGGAGCACGTCGTCGAAGGTCAGGCCTTCCCGCCCGAACTTCTGGTCGAGCTCCAGCAGCCGCTGGACGTCGTCGGCGCTCAGCTCGGCTGCTACGTGCTCCGTCAAGGAGAAGAGGGTAACACCCGTCCAGGACGGGAATTTGACATTGCGCTAACAGCGCGGAGCTACCGTCCAGCCGTGCGGGCCCTTCTCGCGACTGCGGGACTTCTCGTCCTGGCCGGGGCGGCAGCTGCCGCGAAGCCCACGGCTCACACGCTGCGAAAGAGCGCGAGTGGGCCGATCGCGGCGATCGCGCAGGACAGCGGCTTGGCCGCCTGGTTGACGTTCGCCAGCTCCCACGGCTGCGACGCGGTACACGTCCTCGCGCCGGGCCAGCGCGATCGGAGCGCTCCCCAGCCGTCGTCCGGGAGCATGACCTGCCACTGGAATCTCGCCGACGGCCGTCCCCAGCTCGCCGTCGCGGCGCGGCTCTCGATGGCTCTCTGGACACTGCACGAGAGCGGGCCTTCGCCCTTCGACGTCGTGGTCGCAGCTCCGATCGGCGGCCCCGAGCGGCGGGTGGGGCAGTTGTCGCATGCAAGCGACGGAACCGGCGACTGGCTCGGCGGCGTGGCGGGAGCAGGCAAGACCCTCGCCTACTCCTGGGACGACGTCGAGTACGTCGACAAGCTCGCCTGCCTCTCGGGCGGCTCGTGCAAGGAGAGGATCGCGAACGGTGGGATCCGCCTGGTCAGCCCGAGCGGCTACACGACGCTGCCCGAAGCCCAGCCCGCGCTGCAGCTCGCGGCGGCGGGCGGGCGCATCGCCTACGTCCCCGCGACGACGGTCAAGGCCGGCCGGCCGACCACGACCACCAGCAACACGCTGCAAGTCGTGGACGCGACCAGCGGCGAGTCGGTCGGCCAGGCGTCCGTGCACGGCTTCCCGATCGCGATCGCCCTTTCCCCCGCCGTGCTCGCAGTCCTCACCACGCAGGGCACTGCCCACGATCGGATCTCCTGGTTCTCCGCCATCGGCGGGACGAAGCTCGGGAGCGTGGTCGTGTCCGGGCTCGCCGCACCACAACTTGCTGCGAGCGACCGCGTCATCGTCTATCGCGTCGGCCTCTTCCTGCATGCGATCGCGACGAAGACCGGGCACATCCAGAAGCTCGTGAAGACGGGGCAGAACTACGTCGGCCTCTCGCTCGCACACGGCCGCCTGCTCTGGGCGGAGAACCACAACCGGACGGGGCGGCTGCGCGCCCTGGCCGTCGGGTAGCGCTCTAGGCCTCGACCGCGGCGAGCTCCACGACCTCGACTCCGTCGGCGAGGCGCGAAGCCTCGCGCGGGTCGAAGCGGCCCGCGCCGAGCTCGACGACCGACGCGGCCGCGCAACCGACCGCCGTCCGCAGCGCGTCGCCGACCGAGCGGCCGTTGAAGCGTCCGGACAGGTAACCGGCGAGCAGGACGTCGCCGGCTCCGACCGGCGCGATGGGCTCGACGCGCGGAATCGACGCGCGGAAGCGCTGCACCCGCCGCTCCTCGCGCACGAGCGCGAAGCACGCGGTCTCCTGCGTGATGAGGACGTTGCGCGCGCCGAGGTCGGCGATCGTGTCGAGCGCCATCACGAAGTCCTCCTCGTCCATGAACTCCTGGCCCACCAGGCTCTCGGCCTCCTGCTGGTTCGGCGAGACGAGGTACGGCTCCGCCTCGACGCCGAGGCGTAGCGGCTCTCCCTCGCAGTCGAGGACGCACTTGATGCCGCGGCGGGTCAGGTCGTGGATCGCCTGGGCGTAGAAGTCGTTCTCGACGTCGCGGGGCAGCGAGCCGCAGAAGACGACGAAGCTCGCCACGCGCGAGAGGTAGTGGAGCTTGTCCGACAGCATCTGCAACTCCTCGGGCCGCACCGCCGGCCCCCACTCGTAGACCTCGGTCAGCGCACCCGCGGTCGGGTCGACGACCGCGATCGAGGTGCGCGACTCGTCGGAGATGCGCACGAAGTCGCTGAGGATCCCCTCGAGCCCGAGGTCCTCGACGATCCGATCGCCGGCGCGGCCGCCCGCGAGCCCGGTGGCGATGACCGGGGTCTCCAGCCGCTTCAGCGCCCGCGCCACGTTGATGCCCTTGCCGCCCGCACTCGTGAGGCTGTTCGA
Organism: Gaiellaceae bacterium; assembly: GCA_035653435.1. GTDB lineage: Bacteria > Actinomycetota > Thermoleophilia > Gaiellales > Gaiellaceae > Palsa-739. The sequence continues at coordinate 72,748 of DASRBY010000043.1, read as the reverse complement.
TGCGCGGTGCCGGTGGCCGAACTGGAAGTTCGGAACTGTGAGCGTCCGGTCGACCGCGGCGTTGAGGGTTACGGTGACGATCACTGCCGGTACACCACGCCGGGGCGGAGGTTACTGGACGCGGATCTTCTGACCGACGTGGAGGGCCGTCGGATCGACGCCGGGATTGAGCTGCTCGAGCCTCGCCACCGACGTCCCCGTCTTGGTCGCGATGGACGCGAACGTGTCGCCCGACTGGACGGTGTACGTCTGCGCTTGCGACTGGTGGCGATGATGGGCGTGGGTTTTCTTTCTCGTCGACGTCACCGTCGGCGCGGGCGGCTGCGCGTGATGCTTGCCGTGCTCGAACCCTGCCCGCACGACGAGAGCGCCGATCGTGATCGCGGCGAGAAAGGCGACCGGGGCCGCCCAGCGTGTGAAGCGGCTCCGGTCCACTCGCTCAGCCCAGGACGGCGACGGCGCGCAGCTCGCCGGCGAGGCGCTCGGCCTCGGCGGCCGCAGCCTCCCGCCAGCCTGCACCGCCGTCCGCGTAGAGGACCGAGCGCGAGGCCGAGACGAGCGCACCTGCCGGGCCGATCGAGAACGCCTCGGCCAGCTCTTCGGCGCGTCCTCCCTGAGCGCCCACTCCGGGCAGAAGGAGCACGGACCGCGGCAGCAGCCGGCGGGCTTCGGCCACCTCCTGCGGGAAGGTCGCTCCGACGACTGCCCCGACCGACGAGAGCCCGCTCGCGCCCACGAGGCCTGCTCCCCAGCGGTCGACGAGCTCGGCGACGTGCTGCCACAGCGGTCGCCCGTCGGCGAGCGGCAGATCCTGGACGTCGGCGCTGCCCGGGTTCGAGGTCTTGACGAGGACGAAGACGCCAAGCCCGTCCTGGGCGAAGAAGGGCTCGAGCGAGTCGAAGCCGAGGTAGGGGTTCACGGTGACCGCGTCGGCGAGCGGAGCGAACGCGGCGGCGTACGCGCGCGCGGTCGAGGGGACGTCGCCGCGCTTCGCGTCGGCGATCACGAGCAGCTCCGCGGCGCGGGCGTAGTCGCAGACCGCAGTGAGCGCCGCCCAGCCCTCGGCGCCCTGTGCTTCGAAGAAGGCCGCCTGCGGCTTGACTGCCACCACGTGCTCGGCGACGGCGTCGACGATCCCGCGGCAGAACTCGACGACGCCGACACCTTCCGGCATGAGCGCGGGATCGGGGTCGAGGCCCACGCAGAGCGGCGCGCCCTTACGTTCCACGGCGGCGGCGAGCCGATCCCCGAAATGATCCGGCCCGCTCACGCCTCTCAGGATACGAGGCGCCCGAGACGAAGAGGCCGCCCGAAGGCGGCCTCTCGATCCTCGGAGGAGACTTGTTTTGCCGCTAGTAGGAAGATCCCCCACTCTTGACGGCCGACTTGAGCCCGCTGCCGGCCGAGAACTTCGGCACCGTGGCTGCGGGGATGTGCACCTTCTCGCTCGGGTTGCGCGGGTTGACGCCCGTCCTGGCCGCGCGATTCGCAGTCGAGAACTTGCCGAATCCTGTGAACGTGACCTCGCCTCGACCCTTCAGCGTGTCCGTGATGGCGTCGAGGAACGCGTCGACGGCCTTGCCTGCGTCGCGGTTGGACAGCTGTGCGCGGCGGGCCACCTCGGATACGAACTCCTGCTTCGTCACTCTCTCCTCCAGTCGCTAGATCGCTTGCTGGGCCGAAACGACCCTACCAACTAGACGTTTGCGGCTCAACCATGCGGTTTTGCGGGGGTTTTCTCGCCGTTCAGGAGCTCTCCTGCCCGGAAAAGCGGCCGCAAACGCACCGCGTGGCGCGCGAGAGCGTCCGCGCCGCCCTCCTCGCGATCGATCACGCAAACGGCCGTGCGGACGACGAGGCCGGATTCGCGGACCGCTGCGATGGTCTCGAGCAGGGCTCCGCCCGAGGTCACGATGTCCTCGACGAGGCACACGAGCTCGCCTTCCTCGTACGCGCCCTCGAGGCGGTTCGCGGTGCCGTACTCCTTGGCCTCGTCGCGGACGATCACGAACGGCAGCCCGCCGGCGAGCGAGGCGGCAGCGGCGAGGGGCACGGCACCGAGCACCGGAGCTGCGAGCCGGACGGCTTCCGGCTCGTGCTCGCGGACGGCCGCGGCGATCGCCTCGCCGAGCGCGCCGAGCAGATCGGGCCGCGTCTCGAAGCGGAACTTGTCGAGGTAGTAGCGAGAGCGCTTGCCGGAGCGCAGGACGAAATCGCCCTCCAGATAGGCGGCCGCGACGAGCGCCTTCCGGAGCTCGGTGTCGTTCATGCCCGGCGCGCCGCCGTCAGCACTTGCCGCGCGAGCGGCAGCAACCTCGCTCCTTCCCGCGAGGTCGCGCCGAACGTGACGAACGAGCCGTCGTCGAAGTAGAGGTCGAGCCGCTCGCCGCCTCCGCCGAACCAGCGCCGGTAGAGAGCCGTGCCCGCGACCGCCCCGGTCGCGAAACCCGCGAGGGAGAGGAGCCTACGTCTCATCCGCGAGCGCGGCCAGGCAGCGCTTCAGGTCGTAGAAGACGAGCCCCGGTGTCGCCCGCCCGCGCGTGACGGCCACGATCGTCCGCTCGCCGGCGCCCGTAACGGCGAATACGTCCCCCTCGGGGAGCTCCGCATGGAGCTGGGTGACGCGGGCCTCGCCGCGGCGGAAGCCGGCAGCGGCCTCGAGCAAGTCCCGGAGGGAACGGGCGAGGACGCCCGCCCGCGGCTCGGGAACGCCGATCGAGCCGGCCGGCTCGCCGTCGCCGTTGACCACTGCGGCCGCCTCCACCTGCGGCGAGATCTCGACGAGATCCGCGAGAGCTCGCGCCGCCTCCATCGCCGTCGAGGCTATCAGCGAGGATTCGCGCGTGACGATTCGACGCCGCCAGCTCGCGCGCAAGTTCTTCGCCGACCGCGGCACCCACCTCGCAGCGATGGTCGCGTACTTCGCGCTGCTCTCGTTCGTGCCCCTCGTCTTCCTCACGCTCTCGCTCTTCGGCCTCGCGCACCGCGCCCAGGCGTCGGACTTCTTCATCCGGGAGCTGAAGCACGCGTTCCCCGGGACGTCGCTCGACAGCATCATCAAGCTCGTTCGCCGCGTCCAGAACAACGCGGCGACGCTCGGCATCATCGGCGGCGTCGGCCTGCTCTGGTCGTCGGTCTCGCTGTTCAGCGCGCTCGAGTCGGCACTCAACATCGTGTATGGGCTCCCGAACCGGCGCTTCCTGCACGGGAAGCTGCTCGCGGCGGCCCTCACGGCGAGCGTCCTCGTCACGCTGTTCGCCAGCCTCGTCGTCGGCGGGCTCGGCGTCGACTTCCTGAAGCACAATCTCGGCACCTTCGCGCGCAGCCCGGCGCTCGCCTACATCGTCTCGATCGGCGCCTCTCTCATCGGCGTGTTCCTCTTCCTGCTCGTCATCTATCGCTGGCTGCCGAACACGAAGGTGGAGCTCGCAGAGGCGCTGCCGGGCGCGATCGCAGGTGCGCTCGCGCTCGAGGCCTCGTTCCAGGCGCTGCCGATCTTCGTGCGCTTCGCCGACGTGAACGTCACCCTGAGGACGCTCGGTGGGCCGGCGATCCTCCTGCTCTGGCTCTACGTGATGGCGAACGTGATCGTCTTCGGCGGCGAGCTCAACTGGTGGTGGCGCGAGCGCCGCCGAGAGCTTGAACGAGCGCCTGCGCAGCAAGGGCTCGATGGGAGCGCCTCGCCTTCCAGTCGTTCCCCAGCTCCGCCACCGTCCGCTCCTCGCCATCCGGAATGAAGATCGGGTCGTAGCCGAAGCCTTCGGTGCCGAGCGCCGCGAGCGCGATCCGACCGTCGAGCGTGCCGGTGCCGCGCAGCTCGCGACCATCGGGAGCGAGGAGCACGAGCTCCGAGACGTAACGCCCGCGCCGATCCGCGACGCCCTCGAGCTCGCCGAGGAGCTTCGCCACCGCCGGGGGCCCCTCCGGCGCGTAGCGCGCCGACAGCACGCCCGGCCGGCCCCCCAGGGCTTCCACCTCGAGGCCCGAGTCCTCCGCGAGCACCCAGCCGTTCGCGTGCTCGCGGCCGAACTCAGCCTTGATGCGGGCGTTGTCGTAGTAGGTGGCGCCCGTCTCGGGCGGGTAGTCGTCGCGGTCGAGCGGCTCGAGTGCCCAGCCCGGCAGCAGCCGCTCGAGCTCACGTGCCTTGTGCCGGTTCCTCGAACAGAGAACCGCGGTCAATCCGTCCACTGCACCTCGAGCACGCCGTCCAGCTCGGCGACGCCTGCTACGACGCCGACGGCCGTCGTCCCCGGCGGCAGCTCGACGTCCGCGGCGACCGAGCGTCGTTCTCCCTCCTGCGTGACGTCGAGCGAGAGGACGCGTCCGCCGGCCCGCTCGATCGCGTCGATGATCGGACCGGGGCTGCCGCCGGCCGGGATCTCCACGAGGAGCCGGTCGAGAGCCGGGCGGAAGCCGCGCAGCAGCCGGTAGGCGACGATGCGGAGCGGGCCGAGCGTGAGCAGCGCGCCGGCGGTCGTGATGAGCGCCCCGTCCCAATAGCCGGCGCCGGACGCCATCCCGATCGCTGCGACGAGCCACAGCGTCGCCGCAGTCGTGAGGCCGCGAACCGAGAGGCCCTGGCGGATGATCGCGCCGGCGCCCAGGAAGCCGATCCCGCTCACGATCTGAGCCGCGATCCGCGTCGGGTCCGCCACCACGCGTCCCTGCGCGACGATGCCCTCGAAGCCGTATGCGGAGACGAGGGTGAAGAGCGCAGCGCCGACGCAGACGACGAGATGCGTGCGCAGCCCGGCCTGGCGCTCCCGCAGCTCGCGCTCGACGCCGATCGCGCCGCCGAGAGCCGCCGCCACGAAGAGGCGCAGCAGCACCTCGGGCCAACCGATCGTCGCGGCGGCGGCGACGCTAAGGGAGCTCACGCGCGACCGCCTCGGCCTGCAGCGCCGCGATCTCGCCGATACCCGCCGTCGCCAGCCCGAGGAGCTCGTCGAGCGTCTCGCGGGCGAACGGGTCGCGCTCGGCCGTCGCCTGCACCTCGACCAGGCGGCCGTCGCCAGTCATCACGACATTCATGTCGGTGTCGGCACTCGAGTCCTCCGCGTAGTCGAGGTCGAGAACCGGGACGCCCTCGACGACGCCCACCGACACGGCCGCGACGGAGTCGCGGAAGGTGCGCGAGAGGCCGAATCGGTCGAGTGCGCGCATGGCTGCGACGTAGGCGCCGCAGATCGCGGCGCAGCGGGTGCCGCCGTCGGCCTGGAGGACGTCGCAGTCGAGCCAGAGCGTCCGTTCGCCGAGGGCGTCGAAGTCGGCCACCGCTCGGACCGCCCGGCCGATCAGCCGCTGGATCTCGACGGTACGGCCCTGCTGCTTGCCGCGCGCCGCCTCCCGCTGCACGCGCTCGCCGGTCGATGCGGGCAAGAGCGAGTACTCGGCGGTGATCCAGCCGCGCCCCTGGTTGCGCAGCCAGCGCGGAACGTCCTCCTCGACCATCGCCGTGCAGAGCACCTTCGTCCGCCCCTGCGTGATGACGACCGAGCCGTGCGGATTCTCGAGATAGTCGGGCTCGAAGGCGATCGCGCGGAGCTGGTCGGGCTTCCGGCCGTCCTCGCGACTGCTCACGCCGGCGCCTCTTCCAGCGTCGCCACGGTCACGTGCTCGACCTCGCGGACCGGCAGCTGGAGGAACCGGCGCCCCAGCACGCGGAAGGCCTCCGGGTCGCCCGTCGTGAGGAACCGGTACGTGCCCTCGTGCCCCCGCTCGTTCTCGACGCCCTTGCGCGCAAGCGTCTCCGCCACCTCGCGGGCGGTCTCCTCCGCCGAGAAGACGAGAGTGATGTCGCGGCCGAAGACGCGCTCGAAGATCTTCCGGATCAGCGGGTAGTGCGTGCACCCGAGGATCACGGTGTCGACGCCCTCCTCCCGCAGCGGCGACGCGTACTCGCGCACGGCGCTCTCGGTCTCCTCGCCGTAGGGGTCCTCTCCCTCGATCAGCGGCACGAGCCGCGGGCAGGCGACCGGATGGAACGAGATGCCGGCGTCGAGAGCATGGACGAGCTCGGCATAGCGTCCGGCGTCGACCGTCGCCTCGGTGGCGAGGAGGCCGACGCGACGGTTGCGAGTCGCCTGCACGGCGGCGTGCGCCTCGGGAGTGATCACGCCCACGACCGGCACGCTCAGCTCCTCCTGCAGCCGCGGCAGCGCCGCCGAGGTCGCGGCGTTGCACGCGACCAGGATCAGCTTGACGTCCTGCTGCTCGAGATACGCGCCGATCTCCCGCGCGAAGCGGCGGATCTCCTCGAGCGGCCGGGGCCCGTACGGGAGGCGCGCATGGTCGCCGAGGTAGACGAAATCCTCGTTCGGCATCGTCACGAGGCACTCGTGGAGGACGGTCAGCCCGCCCACGCCGGAGTCGAAGACGCCTACGGGCCGCGGATCCATGGCGCCCATCGTAAATGCGCGCTAGCGTGCGTCTCGTGGGTCGGACCCGGGTCGCCGTCGGCGTCGTCGCCGCTGCCGTGGTCTGTGCCGGTGCCGCCGCGGCCGCCTCGGCCGTGCTCGCGGGGACGCGCGCCGTCGGCCCCTCGACGCAGGAACTGACGATCACGGCATCGGACGGGACGAAGCTCGCATGCGGGCTCGTCCTTCCCGGTGGAAGCCCGCCCACCGGAGGCTGGGCGGGAGTGCTGCTCTTCCACGGGCTCGGCCAGAGCCACGCGTTCATGGAGACGATCGCACAGGCCGCCCTCGCCCCCGCGGGGCTCGCCTCGCTCGCCTGCGACGCACGCGGCACCGGAGCCTCGGGCGGCACGTTCGGGCTCGACGGCCCGCAAGAGGTACAGGACGCGCGCGATCTCTTCACCTGGCTGGCCGCCCGGAACGACGTGTCCGACACGCAGATCGGAGCCGTCGGCCTCTCGCTCGGAGGCGGCGAGGTCTGGAACGCTGCGGTCGCCGGAGTCCCGTTCAAGGCGATCGTGCCCGCGATCGCGTGGACCGACCTCGGAGCGGCGCTCAACCCCGACGGCGTGCCGAAGGCGGGCGAGGTCGACCAGCTCGCCAAGGACGTCCCGCCGGCGCAGTGGGACTCGTCGCTCGCCCAGACGCGCCAGGATCTCCTCGCCGGCAACGTGACGGCGGCGGTCAAGAGCACCGAGGCGGCTCGATCCTCGCGCGCGCAGCTCCGCTCGCTCCACGTACCGACGTTCATCCTGCAAGGGCGCCACGACTTCCTCTTCGACCTCGACCAGGCGCTCGCCGCATACAGGCTGCTCCCCGGACCGAAGCGGCTCTACCTCGGCGACCTCGGCCATCCTCCGGCGACGAACCCCACGCTCGAGCAGCCGGAGTATCTGGCGGAGGTGGTCGCCTGGCTGCGCGAGTACCTGGCCGGAGGGCCGAAGCTCGGCAGCGGCGTCCAGCTCGCGCACGACCCGTTCGACGGCACGCCGAGCTTCTACAAGGGCATCCCCCGCACGCGGCACATGAGCGTCAACCTGCCGGGCCGGACGACGCTGACGAAGCCAGCCACGGTGAGCCGGTCGGTGAGGCTGACGGGTGGGCCGCTCGAGACCTTCGGCGACAGCTCGGTCGTCGTCCGCTACTCCGGCGCACAGCAGTGGGGAGATCTCGTCGCGACGGTAGCGGCGAAGGGCAGCTCGACACCGGTGACCTACGGTGCCGCACCGGTAACGAGGAAGGCCGGCGTCCTGCGGATCCCGCTCAGCGACCAGGCGGTTCTCCTGCCGCGCGGCAAGCGCATCGTCGTCACGGTCGGGGGTCAGACCGCGGACGGCGTGTACGGACCGCCCGCAGCCGGCGCCGGCTCGATCGTCATCCGCGGGCTCACGCTCAACCTCTCGCTCCTGAACCGCGCCGTCTCCCGTTAGCTTCCGCCGCATGGCGGCGACGATCCGGATCGGCACGTGCTCGTGGGCGGACGAGGCGCTCTCGAAGTGGTTCTACCCGCCGAAGCTGCCGGCCAAGGAACGGCTCGCCTGGTACGCCGAGCACTTCGACACCGTCGAGGTCGACTCGACGTTCTACCGCCTGCCGAGCGAGTCGATGGTGCAGGGCTGGGCCGAACGAACCCCGGACGGATTCACGATGCACATCAAGGCGTTCGGCCTCATGACGCGGCACCCGGTCAAGGCGGAGGTGGTGCCGGAGGATCTGCGCGGCGAGATGCCGGTCGACGAGCGCGGCCGCATCGACCGGCCGCCGCGCGAGCTCCGCGCCGAGGTCTTCCGCCGGTTCCTCACCGCGCTCGAGCCGCTCCGCGCCGCCGGCAAGCTCGGCGGCATCCTCTTCCAGCTACCGCCGTACGTCGTGAGCAAGGAGTCCTCGCTCGAGTACCTCGAGTGGGCGCGCGAGCAGCTGGGTGACGACGAGATGCTGGTCGAGTTCCGGCACCGCTCGTGGCTCGACGACGAGCACCGAGACGAGAGCCTGGCCTTCCTCGAGCGGATCGGCGCCGGCTACGTGGTCGTCGACGCGCCGCGCTCCGACACGGCGAAGAATCTCGTTCCCACCGTCGTCGCGACAACGTCGCCGACGGCCTACGTCCGCTTCCATGGGCGCAACCTCGCGACGTGGAACAAGCGCGGCGGCTCGGCGGCCGAGCGCTTCGACTACCTCTATTCCGACGAGGAGCTCGGCGAATGGGTCGAGCCCTTGCGCGAGCTCGCGGGCCAGGCGCAGCAGGCGTTCGCCTTCTTCAACAACAACGCCTCGTCGGAGGATCCCGAGAATCCCCTCGGGCGGGTCGCGCAGGCGGCGACGAACGCCCGGCAGCTGCGTCGCCTCCTCGACGTCAACCGGATCGCCGCGAGCGGCGGAGCATGAACGTCCTCTCGCTCGTGCACGGCCAGGATGCGGGCCCCGAGCTGTTCGGCCCCCTCGTGGCCGAGGCCGGCCACCGGCGCGACGACTGGAGCTTCGAGTGGGGAACGCCCATGCCGCAGTCGCTCGAGGCGTACGACGCCGTGCTCGTCTTCGGCGGGTTCATGCATCCCGACCAGGACGACGTGTATCCGTGGCTGCGCGACGAGACGGAGTGGCTGCGCGGGCTGGTCGAGCAGGAGATCCCGACGCTGGGCATCTGTCTCGGCAGCGAACTGCTCGCGCGCGCGACGGGCGCGTGGGTCGGACGGTTGCCGGTGCCCGAGATCGGCTGGGGCGAGGTCGAGCTGACGGAGGCCGGGACTACGGATCCCGTCTTCTCGGCGCTGCCCGCCCGGTTCGGTGGTCTTCTCTGGCACCACTACGCGCACGACGTGCCGGAGGGAGCGGTCGCGCTCGCGCACAGCGCGGCCTCCTTGCAGGCGTTCCGGCTCGGCGAGACCTGCTGGGGCGTCCAGTTCCATCCGGAGGTGACGGAGCCGCAGCTCGAGCGCTGGATCGCCGACGAGGGGGATCCGCCACCCGATCCCGCCCGGCTGCTGGCCGAGACACGCGAGCGGATCGGCGGCTGGAACGAGCTCGGGCGGCGCCTCTGCCGCTCGTTCCTCGTCGCCGCCGAGCGGCTCGCACGTGGCCGCTGACGCGCTCGCCCTGGCCCTGGCGGCGGCGTTGCTCCACGCCGGCTGGAACGTCCTCCTGCGGGGCTCGGAGGACGTCGAGGCCCGCACGGCCGTCGTCCTCGGGCTCTCGGTCCTGATCTTCTCCCCGGTCGCGGCGGCGACCTGGTCGGTCTCATGGGCCGTCGCGCCGTACGTCGCCGCGTCGGCCGCGCTCGAGGCTGCGTACTTCGCGCTGCTCGTCGCCGCGTACCGCCGGCGGGAGCTGTCGGTCGTGTACCCGGTCGCGCGCGGCTCGGCTCCGGTGCTCGTCCTGCTCGGCACGGTGGTCGTCCTGAGCCGCCACGTCTCTGCGTGGGCGGCCGCCGGGGTCTGCCTCGTGGCGGTCGGGGTCGTGCTCGTCCGCGGGATCCGGCGGGGAGCGGAGGGCGTGCTCGTCGCGCTTGCGATCGGCTGCGCGATCGCCGGCTACACGCTCGTGGACAAGGACGGGCTACGCCACGCCGCATCGCTGCCGTATCTCGAGCTCGTCCTGCTCCCGGTCGCGTTGGTCGCGGTGCCCATCGTCGCGGCGCGGCGAGGCGCTCAGGCGCTCCGCGCGCAACTCACGGTGACGACGGTGGCCGCAGCGGTTGGGTCGTTCGGTGCTTACGCTCTCGTGCTCGCCGCGCTCCGTCTCGCCTCCGCTCCCGAGGTGGCCGCCGTGCGTGAGACGAGCGTCGTGATCGCGGCCGTGCTCGCCGGCACGTTCCTCCGCGAGCGCGTGGGAATCGAGCGGCTTGCAGGCGCCGCGGCGGTTGCTGGAGGTGTCGCGCTGATCGCACTTTCGTAGGGTTGGCTCCATGTCGTTCGACTGGAAGCACCTGGACACGCTGGATCGGCTGGTCGTCGGGAGCGCGGGCGTTGCGCTCGTCGCGAGCTTCCTGCCCTGGTGGGGCGTGACTGTGGGCCCGCTCAGCGTGACCGTCAGCGCCTGGTCGGCGGGCTTCACCGCGTGGGCCGGGACGTTGCTCCTCGTCGTGGCGGGCCTCTTGCTGCTCCGGCGCGCGAGCGTCTCGCTCTTACCGGGGAAGGCGGGTCCGTCTGCGCTCATTGCAGGAATCGCCGCCCTCGGGCTGCTGCTCGTCGTCATCCGCTGGCTCACCCTGCCGCGCTACCGCGGCGTCGACGTCGGCGCGAGATACGGGATCTACGTCGCGCTGCTCGCCGGCCTCGTGGAGGTCACGGCCGCCGTCCTGAAGCTGCGCGCCGGGCTCGAGACGGCGAGCCGCACCGAGAACTAGGTCAGCGCTCGAGCGGCAGCTCGTCGTGGCGGCTCCACTCGTGCCACGAGCCGGCGTAGTTGCGGGCGTCGTAGCCCGCGGCGCGGAGGGCGAGGGTCGCCAGCGCCGACCGCGACCCGGAATGGCAGTAGGCGACGATCTCCGTGCCCTCGGGCAGACCGACGAGCTCGCGGACGCGTTCGGCCGGCGCCGGTTGGCCCGGCGCTTCGAACAGCTCGCCGACGTCGAGGTTCCGCGCGCCGGGGATGTGCCCCTGCCGTGGATCGCATTGGTTTCCGCGCCGCCCGCTGAACTCGTCCGCCGTCCGCACGTCGAGCAAGGTCAGCGACGGATCGCCGAGGCGGCTCGCGAGCTCCTGCCGCGTCGGCAGAGCGCGAGGGTTCGGCTCGAGATCGGCCTCGGCCTGGTGGACCGGTTCCAGCTCGACTGCTCCCTCCTCGAGCTCGCCTTGCCAGCCGGCGATGCCGCCGAGCAGGATCGCGACGCGGGGATGCCCCGCGAGCTCGGCCATCTGCGCCGCCGGCATTGCGCCGACGCCGTCGCCGCGATCGACGAGCACGAGACGCTCCCGCCCGGTGATTCCGTGCCTCCGCAGACGCAGCGCGATCTCCTCGGCGAGAGCGCGGGCCGACTCCTCGTCCGCCGCGGGCGGCGGCGAGCCGAGCACAAGCGGGCGCGAGCCGGAGATGTGCCCGCGCATGTGTGCGTTCGGCCCGCGGACGTCGCCCACGACGAGGTCGTCCTCGCCGAGATGCTCCGCGAGCCAGCCGGAGTCGACGACAGCTCTCAGCGTCACAGCGCGGCGACGATACCTGCTTCGGCAGCGATGGAGGGTCGCTGCTCGAGCCGGGCGAGCCAGTCGACGAGCGAGGGGAAGCCGTCGAGCTCGACCTCCAGCATGTCGCGCGCGCGGAGGAACCAGGGGACGAGGGCAATGTCCGCAAGCCCGAACTCGGCGCCGCCGAGGTACGGCCGCTCGGCGAGCAGCGAGTCGAATCGCGCGAGCGCAGCGTCGAGCTCTTCGCGGGCCCCGTCCTTCCCGCGCCTGAAGGCGTAGTACGGGTCGGTCAGCTCGTGGTCGCGGAAGACCAGCAGCCGGACCGCCGCCCGGTCAGCGGGGTCGGGCGGGAGGAGCGGCGGCTCCGGGTAGCGCTCCTCGAGGAACTCCATGATCACGGCCGACTCGGGCAGGGGCGGGCCTCCGTCCTCCTCGATCACGGGCACGCGTCCCGTCGGGTTCTTCTCGTACAGCCACGCGGGGCGGTCGGAGAGGTCGATCTCGACTACCTCGACCTCGATGCCCTTCTCCGCGAGGACGATTCGGACCCGCGCGCAGTACGGACAGCGCGGGGCGTCGTAGAGCGTGATCACGGTTGCACCCCCATTACCTTGGCAATTTGCTCGTACAGCTCCTGGGCGGGCGGCAGCTCGTTGGGCGACGTCGCCGTTCGGGCGGTCTCGCGCACACGCTTCGGGTCGGCGCCGGTCAGCCGCCCGACCACGGTCGCGTTCGCTCCGAGCGCGTAGGCGTCTCCCGGCGGCAGCGCGCCGTAGTACTCCGGAACGGACAGGTATTCGTCGACGTCGGAGCCGCGGTCGAAGAGGTCGTAGCGCACCACTGCGCCGCGTTCGACGCCGAGCGAGAGGACGACGCCGCCCGTCGTGTACGAGAGCTCCTTCGCGAGCGCCTTGAGCCTCGCCGGATCGGCGTCGGTGGCGTCGGAGCGCACGCGAACCCAGCCGCTCCCGGCCTCGACGTCCGGCTCGAGCCGGAGCACCTTCGCGGCGTCCCGCCGCACCTTCTCGACGTCGTCGGTCTGGACGTGGACGAAACCGAACGTCGGCCCCTCCGCCGGCGCGAGGCGCTGCTCGAGCTGATCGAGCGGCGCACCGAGCGTCAGCTCGACCGGCTTGAAGCCCCAGCGCTCGTAGATCGCGCGTGCATCCTTGTTCGAAGCGAGCACTTCGAGCTCGAGCATCTCCGCTCCTTCCTTCCGGAGTCGAGCCGCGGCCTCGCGAACGAGCTCGGCCGCGAGGCCGCGCCGTCTCGCCTCGGGCTCCACGTACACGACCTCGAGAAAGCCGAGCCGCTGGCCGCGCCGACGCGCTACCGCGAGCCCGTCCTGACCGGCGAGCAGCACGATTTCGTCGCGAATCGCCTCCTCGAGCCAGGCGAGATCCTCGGCGAGATCGTCCTCACGCCAGGGCTCGTCCGGAATCTCGTCGTTGAACGCTTGCCAGAGCCGGCGGACGAGCGGCAGGTCGTCGGGAGTCGCGGCTCGGATCACGTGTTCAGGAACTGGACGAGGAGGTAGTGCGCGGTCAGGTTCTGGAAGGGGTCGAAGCGCGCGCCGACGGCGCGGACGTCGACGTCACCATAGAGCGCGCGGACCGCCTTGCGGAGAGCGAGGTCGCCGGCGGGCCACGCGCGCGGGCGGCCCAGGTAGCGGGCGAGGAACCAGTCCGCCGTCCACTCCCCCACGCCGCGCAGCGCAGTCAGCCGGGCCTTCACCTCGTCGTCGGGAAGCAGGGCGAGCGCCGCGAGGTCGAGGTCGGAGCGCGCGAGCCCGATCACGTACTCCGCCTTGCGCCGCGAGAAGCCGAGCGCGAAGAGCTCGTCCCCGGAAACCGCCGCGAGCCGGTCGCGCGTCGGGAATCCCCAGACCCGGCCGACGCGCTCGCCGAACCGCTCGACGAGGCGGTTGCGGATCGCGACGGCCGCGAACAGGGACACCTGCTGCGCAGTGATCGCCCCGACGAGCATCTCGAACGGATCCGGGGCGAGGGTCGGGCGGAAGCCCGCGAAGCGGAGCACGAGCGGAGCGAGCAGCTCGTCGTCCGCCGCCCACGCCGAGAAGGCGACGAGATCGAAGTCGAAGCCGAGCAGCTTGCGCACGACTGCCTCGGTCTCGGCGTCGAGCGGCTCCACCTCCACGCCGCCGTCCGCGGGCGCGATCCGCACCTCACGGCCACCGACCGCGCGGTACAGCGCCCCGTCCTCCCACACCGTCGCCCGGTCGAGCCCGAAGGCGCGGAAGCGCGCCGTCGTCAGCTCGAGGGAGAACGGCTGCGGTACCTCGACGAACGCCACCGGGCTCCAGGCTATGCGCTACTCACGCCGCCGCCGCGACCACCTCCTGCGGCCGAATCCTCTCGGCGCGTTGCTTCAGATTGCGGAGCTGCCGCGCCTGCATCACGGCATGGGCCGGATCCCAGAACACCAGATTTCCCACGGCGAGCAGCCGGGGCCGCACAACGCCGTTGGCCCGTGCGACAAGGCGTGTCTTTCGGTCGGGAAGCTCGCCGAGCAAGAAGGTCCAGACGCCCTCGATCGCGAACCGAGGTCTCACCGCAGACGGGTCGAACGGCTCCCTCCGGCCGACGTCGATCGACGATCGCAGGACAAGCAGGCGCTCCGGCTCGAGGCGCTCGACCGTGAACCACCAGCGGCCGTCCGGCGCGCACGCCATGCGATGGCCGACTGAAAGCGCCTGCCACTCCGGATGGATTTCGGTCGCGCTTGGCCGACCGCCGTTGTCGAGCCGGTCCCAGCTGTAGAAGCCGGCGCGGTCGCAGCCCATCTGAGCGAGCCACGGCCAGACCGCGGACGGCGGCGCGTCGATCGCGATCGCCATCGTGGACGGCCGCTTCGCGCCGGCGACGAGCTCGTCTCCGGGCAGGGCCGCCTGACGCTCGGCACGGGTGGCGCCGAGGTTCCGCAGCCGTTTGCGTGAGATGCCGGCCGTGCCGACGACGGCGGCACCCACCAACACTGAGCTTCTCATCGCCCACCTCCTTCGTTCACCCAGCCTCACCGCCGCAGCGGCGTGCCGCATCGGTGGAACTACTTAGAGGTGCGAGGTCAACCCGGCGCCCGAGGCGTCCGCGCCCTCGGGCGCGTCGCCGTTCTGCGCGTTCTCGTACCAGGAGTACGCATACCGGCCGTCGTCCAGATCGCGCGCGAACGTCGTGAGGCGGAGCGGATTGAACGTGTCGCACATCACGGCGAGCTCGTGCGTCTCGTGCATCCCGATCGCCTTCTCGGCGAGCCCCGGCTGCGGCCCGTGCGGCAGACCGGACGGATGGAGCGTGATCGAGCCGACCTCGACGCCCTTCCGGGAGCCGAAGTTGCCGGAGACGTAATAGATCATCTCCTCCGACTGCAGGTTCGAGTGGTGGTACGGGATCGGCACCGCGAGCGGGTCGAAGTCGAGCTTGCGCGGACAGAACGAGCAGATCACGAAGTTCCGGCCCTGAAAGGTCTGGTGCGACGGCGGCGGCTGGTGGATGCGGCCGGTGATGGGCTCGAAGTCGTGGATGGAGAACGTCCACGGATAGAGGTAGCCGTCCCATCCGACCACGTCGAACGGGTGGTAGTCCAGCACGTAGGTCTGATAGCCGTCGCGGACGCGGACCTTGACCGGATACTCGCCGCGCTCGCGCACCGTGTGCAGCTCGGTCGGCGGATGGATGTCGCGGTGGTAGTACGGCGCGCCCTCCACGAGCTGCCCGTACTGGTTCCGGTAGCGGCGCGGGATCTCGATCAGCCCGGGCGTCTCGAAGACGAGATAGCGCTGGTCGCCTTCGGGCTTGAACCTGTACGTCGTACCGCGCGGGACGACGACGTAGTCGCCTTCCTTGTAGGGGAGATCGCCGAAGATCGTCTCGAGCGTCCCCGAACCCTCGTGGACGAAGATCACCTCGTCGCCCTCGCCGTTGCGGAAGAAGTAGTCCATCGAGCCGGACGGCCGGCAGAGCGAGATCTCGACGTCACCGTTCCACATCAGGAGCCTGCGGCCGGTGATCTCGTCGCCGGCGGGCTCCGTGTCGAAGGTCTTGAAGTGCCGGTGCGCGTGCTGGTCGGGCACCCATTCCTCGCGCTCGATCGGCTCGAAGCCGGCGAGCTCCATCACGCGGCAGGGCGACTGGAGGTGGTAGAGGATCGACTCGTTCCCGGTGAAGCCCTCGAGGCCCATGACCTCTTCGGTCAGAAGCGTCCCGTTGTCCCGGAACTGGACGTGGCGCTTGCGCGGCACGTCGCCGAGGCGCTGGTAGAAGGGCATCGCTCGTAGCTTAGTCCGCGTTTGGAATCTCCTCGCGGCGGGAACGGCGGGGCACCATCCCGGCCTGAGGGGGACTTTGAATGAAGAGTCAGTCAGGGGCGCTTGCCGCCCTTGTTCTCGTGCTGGCCACGCTTGCCTTCGGAGCGAGCGCAGCTGCCGGCGCCAACTCCGGAATCACCGCCACGACGAACGTGCCCACCACCACGCTCCCGGCGGACGTCGTTCCGAACCTCGGCACGTACACGGACCTGGGTCCGGTCGCGTCCGACCAGGTGATGAACGTGGTCGTCCCGTTGCAGCACGACGAGCAGGCGATCGCCGACTACGAGGCCTCGCTCAACGATCCGTCGAGCGCGAACTACGAGCAATGGCTCACACCGGCCCAGTTCCAGGCGCGCTTCGACGCACCCGCCGCGAGCATCGCGGCCGTCCGCAACTTCGTGACCCGAGACGGGCTCGAGCTCTACAACACGCAGGGCCTCGGCGACCTCACCCTCGCCAGCGGCACAGCGGCGCAGGTGGAGCGGACGTTCGGCGTCGCGATCCACAACTTCCAGAACACCGACGGCACCCATTTCTACGCGAACGTGAACGCGCCGCTCGTCCCCGCCGGCATCGGCGTGGTCGGGGTGCTCGGGCTGCAGAACCTCGTACAGATGAAGAACCCGAAGGCCCAGCCCGGCCCGGGCAACCCCGAGCCGCAGGGCCAGTGCGTTCCGGGCGTCAATGCGTGCACGGGGCTGCTCGGTCCGACCGACCTCTGGTCGGTGTACCAGCAGCCGTCGACCGACCTCGGCAACGGCCAGTCGATCGGGATCATCGGCGAGGGACAGACCGCCGATGTGGTCTCGGCGCTGCGCGAGTTCGAGAAGACGCGGAACCTCCCGGTCGTCCCCGTGCAGGTCTACTGGACCGATCCGGGTCCCAAGACGGACGACTCCGGACGAATCGAGTGGGAGCTCGACACGCAGGCGTCGACCGGCATGGCACCGGACGTCTCGCAGCTGCGGCTCTACTTCGGCTCGGATCTCTCGGTCGGAGGGCTCGCGACGTCGCTGCAAACGTGGGCGAGCGACCCGAACGGGCCCAACCAGGTCAACGCCTCGATCGGGATCTGCGAGGACAACCCGGCGCTCGACGGCCTCCTCGGCCCGGCGCAGACGGCGAGCAGCTTCGCCCTCGCGCAGGCGGCGACCGAGGGACGCGCGTTCTTCGCCGCCACCGGTGACACCGGTGCGGGCTGCGCGATCGGCGCCACCGCCGTGAACGGTGTCACGTACGGACCCGTCGAGAGCGGCGCGTATCCGGCCAGCGACCCGAACGCGACCGGCGTCGGCGGCACGGTGCTCTACACGAACGGCGCCGCGACGAACCCCCAGCGGGTGGACGAGCACGCCTGGGATCACGGCGGCGGCACCGCGAGTCACTTCATCGCCCAGCCGGCGTACCAGAACGGCATCACCGCGCTGAAGGCGAACGTCTGCGTCTCCCAGCCCGACGGGCAGCCGTACCCCGCGGAGACGCTCTGTCGGGGAACGGCGGACGTGTCCGCGCTCTCGGGTGATGCGACCGTCATCGTCGACGGCGTCGGCGGACTGGAGGCCGACGGGTACGACATGACCGACTACGACCCGTCGACCAGTACCTACGCGGACCACTTCGCCGAGGGCGGGACAAGCCTCTCGTCGCCGCTCTGGGCCGGGATGTGGGCGCGGGTGAACGCGGCGCACGCCAACGCGCAGCACAAGGCGAGCCCGCTGGGCAACGCCAACGCCGTCCTCTACCACGTCTCCGCGACGACGCCGAACGCGTTCTTCGACGTCACGGAAGGGGCGAACCCGCTGCCGGCCACGCCGGGGTGGGACTTCCCGACCGGTCTCGGCACGCCGAACCTCGTGAACATCATCAAGGCGGCCGACAACGGCAACACCAAGGCGCTGTCGAAGGCGATGCCTACGGGGAGCGACCCGACGCCGATCCAGGCGGCTGGCCCGAGCTACGGCTGTCCGGCGACCTTCAACGACCCGAACGGCGACGCGTCGAGCCTCCCGGACTCGGCGCCGCAGCTCGACATTCTCCACGGGGACGTGGCGCTGTCGAACGACGGCAGCGACGTGCGGGCAGCGCTCACGGTCGCGAACTTCACGCCGACGCTGCCGACCGGTTGGACGAGCGCCGACTGGATCATGTACTGGACGCAGCCGGACGACGGCACCGCGCCGCCGGCGACGTACACGCACGACTACTACGCGGTCGCCGCGACGCTCGACGCGACCGGCGCGGTCACGTACACCGACGGAACGATCGGGTTCGACGATTCCGGCGACTACCAGTACACGCCGGTGAACACCGTGACGGGCAGCTTCGTCACGGGACCGAACGGCCGGATCGAGGTCGATGCGCCGCTCGCGGACGTCGGTCTCGCATCGGGCACGCAGATGGGCACGGTCGGAGGAGCGACCGACGAGGGAGACCCGGCGACGGGGCTCATCGTCGACACGGCCGCGGGTGGCGGCTCGTGGACGCTCGGCACGACCAGCTGCCTCGGGTGAGCTGACGGCAAGGGGCGGCTTCGGCGGCGCCCCTGCTCACTCACTCCTCCAGCGCGAGCGCGGCGAGCCTGCGCCCGACCGCAGGCGCGAACTTGAAGCCGTGCCCCGAGCACGCCGAGCCCACGACGACCCGGCCGCGCCGCTCGAGGACGAACCGCTCGTCCACCGTCGTCGTGTAGAGACACGTGTCGGCCTCCACCGGCTGCGGGTCGACGTCCGGGAAGCGCTCGCGCACCCACGAGGCGATGCGCTCGACGATCGCGGGGTCCGGCGGCAGCTGGGCGTTCGGATCGGCCTCGGCGCCGGCGTGGTGCGCGCCGGCCTTCAGTCCGTGGACGGGATCGTGGAGCGAGTACATGCCGTGGCCGCGCGTCTCGGCGTTGAGGTCGACGATCGACGGCCGCGCGGCTCCCTCGTGCCTGAAGTACGCGACGGTCTCGTGCGTAACCTTGACCGGAACGTCGGGAACGAGCTCGCGCACCCACGGGCCCGCGGTGACGACGACGACGTCGGCGTCCAGCTCGTCGGTCGAATCGACGCGCCGGTTCGTCTCGACCTCGACTCCGGCGGCTTCGAGGAACGCATGGCGCGCCCGGTCGGCGAACACGACGCCGGCTTCGGCGACGTGCAGTGCCGCCCAGCCGTCGGGCAAAGCCGCGCCGTGCGCACGCACCTCCTCTCCGTCGAGGATCCGGTACGGCACTCCGCACTCGTCGAGAGCGCGTGCGGACGTGAGCGAGGGGTCTGCGACGAGCTCGATAAGCCCGTAGAGGCCGAGGAGACCGGGGTCGAGATCCAGCCAGCCCGCCCGCGCCTCCTGTGCAAGGCGCACCCACTCCGCTTCCGGATACGCCACGCGGAAGATGCGCGTGCGGCCATGGCTCGAGCCCCGGTCGTGGTCGAGCCCGAACTGCTCGTGAACGGTCGCGTCGGCGCCGCGCTCGCGCAGCGCCCATGCCGTCGCGCATCCCATCACGCCGGCCCCCACGATCGCGACCCTCATCTGGCGATCAGGTCTCCGGGATAGAGCGTCGTGTTCTCGGCCGCGTGCGCGACGAGGCGCTCCCAGTCGACGCCCGGCGGCATGCCCTCGTCGGGCGTCGTCACCACCGGCCCGAGCGTGAGAGCGAAGTCGCGTTGCTTCGCACCGCGCAAGTCACGGGCGACCCACTCGACGAGCGGCGTGAAGCCGCCGATCGCACCGTCGGCTCCGATGATCGCAGCGACGTGCTCCACGGGTTCGGCTCCTTCCACTCCCGGGTCTTCCCCAACCGCCTTGACGGCCGCCGGATTCGCGAAGACGAAGTCGCCGGAGTCGTCGAAGATCCGCACCGACGGCGGATGCAGAACCGGTGCCCGGAGGACGACGTCGGCGAGCGCGTACTCGGCGTGCTCGCGCGCCTGCCCGCCGCCGGTGAAGAACGCCTGCAGCGTCTGGGCGGCGAGCTGGATCACCGTCTCGCCGTCGATCCGCCCCGGCCAGCCGCGGTCGAGGAACGGCTCGCGCGGCGAGAACATGCAGAGCTTCATCGGGTCCCTTACCGGGGCTCCGTGTGCACGACGACGTCGGCGATCTCGGGCCGTTCGCGCCGGATGAGCTCCTCGATGCGGCTCGCGTCGGCATGCGCGGCGGCGAGCGTGTCGGAGCCGAGCCGCAGCGTCAGGTAGGCGACCACGCCCTCGTCGGTGTCGACGAAGCGGAGCTCCGCGGGGTCGACGCCGAGCTCGGCGCGGACGATGCGCCGCACGCTGGCGGCGTCGCCGACCACCTCGGTTCCCGCGGCCTCCTCCCCGAGCGGCTCGAGGTGGGTCTGCACCGCCGACACCTCGGGGACGGCGCGCTCGATCGCCCGCTCGACCTCCTCGGCAATGGCGTGCGCCTCCTGCAGCGAGAGCCCCCCGGGAAGCTTGAGGTGGAGCGAGAGCTCGGTGCCACTGTCGACGGAGAGGACCGAGACGTTGTGCACCTCGCGGACGCGCGGCACGTTGAGCGCCGCGGCGTGGGCGCGCTCACGCACATCGGCGTCGGCCGCTCCCATCGGCTCGACGTGGACAACGACGTCGGCCTCGGGCAGCGCGGACTGCACCGCGCGCTCGACCATGTCGGCCGCCGTGTGCCCCTGACTCACGCCCGCGTCGTACTCGACGCCGATCACGACATCGGCGAAGACCCGTCCCGCCGCCTGCCGCATCCGCAGACGGCGCAGCTGCACGGGCGGCCTGACGCCGACGATCGCGCGGCGCGCCGCCTCCTCGGCATCGGCCGGAACCCGGTCCATCAACACGTCGACGTTGCGCCGCATCAAGCGCGCGGCGGCGAGCAGGACGAGCACCGCGACGAGGAGCGCGGCGACGGCGTCGGCCCGCGGATGGCCCGCCCGGACCAGCAGCAGGCCGACGAGCACCGCCACCGAACCGCCGAGATCGCTGCCGAAGTGGAGCGCGTTCGACGCGAGCGCGGGGCTCGAGTACGTGCGTGCGGCGCGCCACGACGCCGTCGTGCGTGCGAGGTCGATGCAGATGACGAGGCCGACGACGAGGAGCGCATACCAGGTCGCATCCACCGAGCCGCCGCCGTTTACGAGGCGCACGATCGCGCGCCAGACGATGACGACGCTCGCGATGACGAGGATCGCCCCCTCGGCGAGCGCCGCGAGATGCTCCGCCTTCCCATGCCCGTACTGGTGGCCGGGATCCGCGGGCCGCACGGCGACGCCCACCGCGAAGAAGGTCAAGAGCGCGGCGATGAGATCCGTTCCCGAGTGCGCCGCCTCGGAGATGAGGCCGAGGCTGTGCGTCGCGAGGCCGGTGCCGAGCTTCAGCGCGATGAGCGCGAGCGCCGCGAGCACCGACCAGAGGGCGGCTTTCCGCTGGGGCTGCACGCCGAGAAGCGTAAATAGCCCTCAGGCGGGGATGGGCTCGGGCGGCCAGATGAGCGCGTCCTGCCGGAAGGCGAAGTGGCAGCGCGGCGAGCCAGAGAGCGCGAACGGCACGAGCGACACGAGCTCGACCTCCGCCTCCGCGGGGCTCAGCAGCCAGCGGTCGTGGTGCATCTCCGCGCTCGCGTCGGCGGAGAAGAGGCGGTAGCGCTCGGTGAGGAACGACTCGAGCGAGCCGGGCTCCGTGTGGAACGTCTGCCCCGTCGCCCGATAGCGCGCGGCGAACACGCGCCCCGGCTCCCCGACCCGGACGCACTCCGCCTCCTGCCAGTCCCGCACCGGCTCGAGCGTCATCCGCGCGTGGAAGGCCGGCACGTGGTAGATCCGGCGCACGCCGAGCGCAGCGAGGCGGCTCGAGGCGTCGATGCTGAAGAACCAGACCCCGGGCAGGCCGTCGGGGCCGCGGACGTACGTGCGGACGTTGAGCTGCAGGAACGAGGAGATGCCGGGCACCGGCAACGCTCCGCGCGCCCGCAGCGCGCGCACGCGAAAGAACTGGATCCCGAGCCAGGCGCTTCCGTCGTGCTCCTCGATCTCGAGCTCGTCTGGAACCCGCTGCCGGAGCTCGACGGCCGAGACGGGCCAGTGGGCCCAGAAGGTGTGCTCCCAGGTCTGGCCGAGCGTCCAGCGGCTCGCGGGGAGCGGAAACGGGCGGTGCCCGACGCGCCGGAGCGAGCGTGCCTGCCGGCTCGCCGCCCTCGCGTCGTCGAAGAGGTCCGTCGGCCCTCCCTAGAGGTTGCCGCGCAGCGCCTGCTCGCGCTCGATCGCCTCGAACAGCGCCTTGAAGTTGCCTTCGCCGAAGGTCGTCGCGCCGTGCCGCTCGATCACCTCGAAGAAGACCGTAGGCCGATCCTGAGCCGTCTTCGTGAAGATCTGGAGTAGGTACCCGTCCTCGTCCCGGTCGACGAGGATCTTGTGCTCCTGCAGCACCGCGTAGTCCTCGGCGATCTCGCCCACGCGGACCGGCGCCTCGTCGTAGTAGGAGTCGGGGGTCTCGAGGAAGACGAAGCCCCGCTGCTTCATCGCCTCGACGGTCGAGACGATGTCGCTCGAGGCCAGCGCGATGTGCTGCGCGCCCGCGCCGCCGTAGAACTCGACGTACTCCTCGATCTGGCTCTTGCGCTTGCCCTCGGCCGGCTCGTTGATCGGGAACTTGATCTTGCCCTGCCCGTCCGACATGACCTTGGACATGAGCGCCGAGTACTCCGTCTGGATCTGCTCGTCGCCGAAGTGGAGGATGTTCGTCATCCCGAAGACACGCTCGTAGAACTCGACCCAGTAGTCCATCCGGCCGAGCTCGACGTTGCCGACGATGTGGTCGATGTTGAGCAGGCCGACGCCCGGGTCGGCATGGCCGTTCTCCGAGACCGACACGAAGCCCGGCAGGAAGGGTCCGGCGTAGTCGGCGCGGTCGACGAAGGTGTGGATCGTGTCGCCGTAGGTCGCGATCGCCGCGCGCTCGACCGCCCCGAACTCGTCCTCGTCGCGACGTGGCTCGAGCACGCTGCGCGCGCCGCGCGAGACGGCTTCGCGGTAGGCCTGCGTCGCATCCGGCACGGTGAGAGCGATGTCACGGACACCGTCGCCGTGGCGCGCATGGTGCTTCGTGATCTCGTGCTCCTCCCGGAGCGCGCTGGTGACGACGAAGCGGATGTCGTCCTGCTCGAGCACGTAGGACGCACGGTCGCGGACGCCGGTCTCGGGCCCCGCGTACGCCGTGCGCGTGAAGCCCATCGCGTGCTCGTAGAAGTACGCAGCCTGCTTTGCGTTGCCGACCCAGAGCTCGACGTGGTCCCAGCCGAGCAGGGGCATGAAGTCTTCGGCCATAAGCCGATTATGCCCCTCAGGCGACGGCGACGAAGTCCGTCCCCTCGACGAGGCCGAGCCCGGCCGCCAGCTCGCGCACTCTCGCCCGTCCCTCGGGCCCGGAGACAGCACCGAGGGCGAGTGCGCCGGGAAAATCCGCTGCGGCGTCGACGGGCACGACGGGAGCGCCGTGGATCCGCTTGCCGAGCTTGCGCGGGTCGACCTCGACGAACGCGGCGAGCGGTGTGCCGGCGGCCAGGAGCTCGCGCGCGAACGCCTTCCCGGTCGGGCCCGCTCCCCAGACGACCGCGGCGCGAGCGCCGGCAAGCAGCGTCCTCCGCAGGAAGTGCACCTTGCAGCGCCGGAACGCGTCCAGGCTATACGCCGGCTGCGTGCGGGTCAGCCGCTCCGGGTGGTCTCGCCAGCGGTGCACGAGGGCGTCGACGTTGCGGAAGCGGCCACGCCCTTCCCAGATCCGCAGGACGAGGTCGTAGTCCTCCGGCCAGCCGCGGTCGCGGTAGGAGACGAGCTCGGTCCGCGCGGTCAGGCCGGGCCCGGGCAGCGGGCACTCGATCCAGAGGTCGCGCAGCGCCGCGTCGACGGTGACGAGGGAGTTGAGCCAGTCGGCATAGGCCTGCATCCCGTCGGTGGGGTCGGGGAAGTACTCGACCCGGCCGCCTACTGCTGCGAGGCCCTCCTCCTCGATCGCCGCCACCTGGAGCTCGAGTCGCTCGGGGAGCGCGACGTCGTCCGCGTCCATCCGCGCGATCAGCGGAGCGCGCGCCTCCGCCCGCGCGCGCTCGGAAGCCGAGACCATGCCGGCAGGCTCCTGCCGGAGGACGCGGAAGCGGGAGTCGGCACGTGCGTGCGCGGCGAGGATCACGGGCGTCGCATCGATAGACCCGTCGTCGACCGCGACCACCTCGAAGTCCGAGAGCGTCTGGGCCGACAGGGACGTCAGGCACTCCGCGAGGAACGGCTCCTCGTCCCGCACCGGCAGCAGGACCGAGACCCGCGGAGAGCTCACTCGACCGTCGGCGCGCGTCCCGGCGCCCGGCGCCACACGCGCTCGTACGCGATCCCCGCGAAGATGAGGACGCCCCCTGCGATCTCGAGCGCATGCAGGCTCTCCCCGAGCAGCACGAGCGCGAAGAAGACGGCGAAGAACGGCTGCAAGTTGCCGAACAGGGCCGCGCGCGAAGGACCGACGCGGTCGATTGCCGTGAACCAGAGGATGTTCGTGAGGAAGAGCGGGCCGACCACGGCGTAGCCGAAGCCGAGCCAGACCTTCCACCCGAAGGAGAACGACTCGTCGGCTAGCTGGCCCGAGGCGAGCGCGAGGAGGGCGAGCGGCACCCACCCGAGCGCGAGCACGAGCGCGCTGATCCGATACGGCGAGTAGCGGCGCATGAGCGGCCTGATCGAGACGGTGTAGGCGGCCCACGTGAATGCGGTCGCAATCGCGATCAGATCGCCCCCGAGCGAGCTCCCGATCCCGCCTGTGGCCGCGGCCGCAACGAGCCCTACGCCGACAAAGGTCATCAGTGCCCCGATCCAGAAGGCGGGGGCCAAGGTCTCGAGCCCGAGCACGACCGAGATCAGTCCGATGAACACGGGCGTGGCGCCGAGCAGCAGCGCAACCGTCGAGGCATGCGCGAGCTTGACGCCGTAGACGAAGCAGACCTGATTGAGGAGGATGAAGAGCCCTGCGAGCAGGACGTACTTCAAGTCGCCGCGCGCGATCCGGAAGGAGCCCTCGCGGCGGTACGTGAAGATCCAGAAGAGCGCGATCGCCGCGAAGTAGCGGATCGTCCCGTACGCGAGCGGCAGCCAGCCGTGGTCGAACATGTACTTCGTGACGGTGATGTTCAGCGCCCAGAGGAGCACCGTCCCGAACAACATGGCATCGACTACAGACGGGCGCCGCACGCCCGCGAACGTACCTTCAGGCTGGAAGCGTCGGCGGCAGAGCCACCGACGCCCGGCCGGTAGACCGCGCCGCCTGTGGCGGCGCTGGCGTTAGGCTCACGGTCCGATGCCGGAGCCGACCTTTGCCGACGTCGACGAGCTCGTCGGGCCCGCGACGCCGCATTTCGCCTACCAGCTTCGCGCCCGCGTACGCGAGCTCGTCCTGGACCTGCCCGAGGAGCACCCGGTCCGGCGCTATGCCGAGGAGAAGATCGAGCTTCTCGACCGGCTCGGCCATGCCTCCTCGAAGGCGGCCGACAGCCGGCGTGAGCCGCGAACGCGGCCCGGCTGGAGCGAGCTGCCGAGCTCGGCGCCCGCGGACGAGCCGCTGCCGCGGCGATGAATCTTCAAGGCGCCTCGGTGCTCGTCACCGGGGGGACGCGGGGGATCGGCCGGGCCATCGCACTGCGGCTCGTGGCCGACGGAGCCTCCCGCGCGGTGCTCGGCTACATGCGGAACGACACGGCGGCCGAGGAGGCAGCCGCCCTCGTCACGGAGGCGGGCGCCGAACCCGTGCTCGTGCGTGGGAACGTCGCCGACGCGAAGGTCGTGGAGGAGCTCGCCGCGGGGGGGCCGTACCGGGTCGTCGTCCACAACGCCGCCACGGGCGTGATCCGGCCCGCGCTCGAGACCGAGGACAAGCACTGGGACTGGACGCTGGCCGCGAACGCGCGCGCGCTCCTCTCCCTCGCGCGCGCCACCGCCCCGGCGATGGAAGAAGGCGGCTCGATCCTCGCGATCTCGAGCCTCGGCGCGCAGCGCGTGCTCCCGAACTACGTCCTCGTCGGCACCTCCAAGGCGGCCCTCGAGTCGGTCGTGCGCTATCTCGCCTTCGATCTCGCCCCGCGCGGGGTCCGCGTCAACTGCGTCTCGGCGGGAGTCGTCGACACCGAGGCGCTCGACTGGTTCCCGAACAAGGAGCAGATGCTCGCCACGGTCAAGCGCACGCCGGCCGGGCGGCTCGTCGAACCGGAGGACGTCGCGGCCGTCGTGTCCTTCCTCTGCTCGCCGGACGCGGCGATGATCTGCGGCCAGACCCTCGTCGTGGACGGCGGCTACTCGCTCGGGGCCTAGGGACGCGGATGGAGCCGACCGAGGAGAACCTCCGCGCCTGGGACGACGCGCACCGAGCGCGCGCCGAGCCGGTCGAGCTCCCGCAATTCGTTCAGCGCACGCTCGGCGACCTGAAGGGCAAGCGGGTCCTTCATCTGCTGTGCGGAGCCGGCGAGGCGACCGCCGCGCTCGCGGAGCTCGGAGCCGTGGCGACGGGCGTCGACCCGCGCCCGGCCGCGCTCGAGGCGGCGCGCGGGCGGTGGCCGAAGATCCTCTGGGTCGATGGCGAGCCGCAGTCGTTGCCCCGGCAGTTACGGCGGGGCCGCTTCGACCTCGTCTACTCCGGGGAGGGCGTCCTCGGCCGCCTGGACGACCTCGACGGCTGGGCGCTGGGGATCGCGGCGGCGCTGCGCGCACCCGGCGAGCTCCTCGTGTTCGACGACCATCCCGTGGCGGATTGCGTCGACGGGCTGCTCCGCTGGCGAAGCGACTATTTCCGCGACCCGGCCGGCGCCGACAGGCTGTGGCGGATCGGCCAGGTCGTGAGCGCGCTGACCCGGGCCGGCCTGCGCGTCGAGGCGCTCGAGGAATACCCGGGCGGCACCTCGCGACGCCGCCACGACCAGCGGATCCCCGCGACGTTCCTGCTCTACGCGCGGCGCGTGGCCTAGCCCGAAGAGACATGTCCGGTGTCTGACACCGGACATGTCCGCTCAGCCCAGCCTCTCGAGCGCCTCCTCGAGCTCGGCGTCGGTGATCGTCAGCGGCGGCGTCGCCTGGATCAGGGAGCCGTCGCGGCCGGCCGGGACGACGAGGACGCCGCGCTCGAGTGCCTCGCCCACGTCGCCCTCGCGAGCGCGTAGGACCCCCCGCCCGCGCCATCCCGCCCGCTCGAAGCGCTCGCCCGCCGCAAATACGCGATCGAGCAGCTTCGGCACCTCGTCGAGCACCACGAGGGCCGCCGCACAGGCGAGCGGGCTCCCGACGTGTGTGTGCGTGTAGACGTCCTCCGGCCCCAGCCGCCAGGCCTCCTCGAGGCCCTCCCGGTAGAAGAGCGCCGTAGACAACGGCAAGCCGCCGCCGAGCGCCTTGCCGATGCACAGGACGTCCGCGACGTCCTCGCCGGGCCACATCTCTCCCACCCGGCCAAGCCCGCAGTAGATCGAGTCGACGAGGAGCAGCGCGCCCGACTCGTCGCACCGGCTGCGCAACGTCTCGAGGAAGCCGTCCGGCGGCACCCGCGAGCCCCCGCGGCCCTGGACGGGCTCGACGATCACGCACCCCGCGTCCCGCGGAAGGCGCCCTGGGTCCTCGCCGTACGCGCGGCGGTGCACAGGCCCGGGGAGCCACGGGGCGAACGGCTCCCGGAACCGCTCGAGCCCCGTCGCCGCGAGCGCGAGGAGCCCCGTGCCGTGGTAGGCGCCCTCGAAGGCGACGATGCCCGGCCGCCCGGTCGCGAGCAGCGCCGTCCGGAGCGCGATCTCGACGGCGTCCTCCCCGGTCACACCGAGCTTCGAGGGGCGCGGCAAGGCCTCCCGCAGGCGCACGGTCACCTCGGCGTCGGCGAGATCGCCGAGCGCGTGCACGACCTCCTGCTCGCGCCAGGCCTGGAGGATGCGCGGATTCCGGTGGCCGAGCGCCGCGACGCCGAATCCGCCGGTCAGATCGAGGAGCTCGCGCCCGTCCGCGAGGGTGACTCGGCAGCCCTCGGCCCGCGCCCAGATCACCGCGCGCCGAGGCGGAGGACGCGGCCGGCCGTCGCGCGAGCGATCGTGCCCGCCATCGCCGGGTTCTCCTGCAGCCGCCGCAGCGAGTACCTGTACCAGTGCTCGCCGAAGGGGACGTAGACGCGCAGCCGGTGTCCCTCCGAGACGAGCATGTCACGCCGCTCCTCACGCACGCCGAGCAGCATCTGGAGCTCGTACTCGAGCGGCTCGAGCCCCCGCTGCGAGATCCGCGCGAGCGACTGGCCGATCAGCCACTCGTCGTGGGTGGCGACGCTGACGTAGCAGCCCGCGTCGAGGAGCGCGTCGAGGCAGGCGAGGAAGTTCGCCCGCACCGCCTCGTAATCCGTGAACGCGATCGTGCTCGGCTCGAGGTAGATCCCCTTGCAGAGGCGGACACCCGGCCGCAGATCGGCGAGCGCCCGCACGTCGTCGAGGGTGCGCCGCAGGCGGGCCTGGAGGACGACGCCGACGTTGTCGTGCCCGCCCTCGCGCAGCTCGCGGTAGAGCCGCAGCGTGTCGTCGGTCGTGGACGAGTCCTCCATGTCGATGCGGACGAAGTTGCCGTAGCCGGCCGCGGTGCGAAGGACGTCGACGAGGTTCTCGCGGCAGAGCTCGTAGGAGAGATCGAGCCCGAGCGCGGTGAGCTTGACGCTGACGTTGGCGTCGAGCGCCGCCTCGTCGATGGCCGCGAAGACGTCGCGATACGCCTGCGCGATAGCCCGGGTCTCCTCCTCGTGCGTGATCTCCTCGCCCAGCACGTCGACCGTCGCCATCTTCCCGCCCGCGTTGAGCCCGCGCACGCACTCGACGGCCTCCGTGAGCGTTGCTCCTGCGATGTAGCGGGAGGAGAACAGCTGCACCACGGGCTTCGGCACCGCCGGCAGGAGGCGGACGAGGGCGGAGTCGAGCAGCGACACGGGCGCGGCGATTCTACGCAGGAGGGGGTTGTCGGCCGGTGTCCTCGGGAGTACGGTCAGACCGACCACTGCGGCGCCAGACAACCGGAGGAGGCGCAGGACGATGCAGTGGATCGACGAGGCCGACGCGGTGTTCAGGGGCGGCGGGGTGAAGGGTCTGGCGCTCGCGGGCGCGCTCTGCGGATTCGCCGAGCACCCGACCAAGCCCATCCGCACCTGGAAGAACGTCGCGGGTGCGAGCGCCGGCGCGATCATCGCCTGCTACCTCGCGACCGGTCACGATGCCCAGGCGATGCTCGACCTGATGCGCCGGACGAGCTTCGGGCAGTTCGCCGACTTCCCTCTCCACAGCAAGCTGCTCGGGATCGGGCGGCTCCTCCTCGGCCGCGGCATGGCGCCGGGGAAGGCGTTCGAGAGCTGGTTCGAGGACGTCCTCGGCGGCGCAACCTTCGCGGACGTGCGCAAGAACGACGACCCGGCCGATCACACCGAGCAGTGGTGGCTGAAGCTCATCGCCGTCGACGTCACGGCGGGCCGCCTGCTCGTCCTGCCCGGCGACCTGCAGCTGTACCGCGACCCGCGCACCGGCCGCCCGATCGAGCCGAACGACTTCTCGATCGCACGCGCGGCTCGGATGAGCATGTCGATTCCCTACTTCTTCGATCCAGTCCAGCTGCAGGACGTGCAGGGAAGGACGTGCCTGATCGTCGACGGCGGCACGCTCTCGAACTTCCCGGTCTGGCTGTGGGACGTCGACCCGAAGGTGACGGGCCGCCAGCCGATCCGCCCCACCTTCGGCTTCACCCTGAAGGGCGGCCACGGCTTCGGCGGGCCGGGCGTGCTGGCGAAAGTCGCGCCGTGGCAGCTCCGCTTCGCGTTCGAGATCTTCCACACCGCCGAGTCGGCGTGGGACGAGCGCTTCGTCTCGCATTCGACCCGGGTGCGCACGCTCGCCGTCGACGCCGACGACGTCGGGACGACGGAGTTCGACCTCTCCCAGGCGAAGCAGCAGCTGCTCGTGGCCAACGGCCGCGCGGCAGCGAAGGCGTTCCTCGACGACTTCTCCCTCGAGCAGTACGAGAACACGTACCACGCGGAACTGGCGCAGAGCCCGGCGGCGGTCGCCTAGGTCAGGTCTCGCGCATGAACCCCTGGCGTGCGGCGCTGACGAGCGCCACCGCCTCGGGGAAGAGCACGCGCATCGCGTCGCGCAGGGCGATCGCCTGCTCGTCGACGCCGCCCTGCGGCTGCATCTGCTGCAGCGCGGCCGCGGTCAGCTCGACGGCGGTGTTGAGCGTGAGCGTGGCGAACTGCTCCCGCTGGGCTTCCTGGACGCTCTCAGCCTGCTGCTCGGCGAACTCGCGCAGGCCCCGCATGATGTCCTCGGGGTCGCCGCCGAAGGGAAATCCGAAGCCGCCGCCTTCCATGGGTACCAGGGTAGCCGTCAGCCGAGCGGCAGCCTGTAGTTCCGCTCGACGTCCTCGCCGAGCTCCTCGACCGAGCCGAGCGCGGCCTGCATCGCAGCGGCGAATGGAGAGGCGCCGCTCTCGCCGAGTGCCAGCTCGAGCCGTCGCGAAGCCGAGCCGATCGCATCGAGGTAGGCGCCGCTTGCGACGCGGGGCTCCGCCTGCAGCGTCTCCGCCAGAGACGCGGCGGCAGCCTCTGCTTCCTCGATCCCCTCGGGATTGTCCGTCTCGCGTAGCTCGGCGAGGCGTCCGCGGAGCTCCTCGAGATGTCCGCCGCCCGCCGACTCCTCCGCCACCTCGCAGAGCGCCGCGAGCGAGGCCGCCTCGCGGACGAGCTGCCTCTCGGTCACCGGCCGGGCATCGGTGTCGAGCGCGAGCCAGGAGTGGCCCTCTGCGGACTCGAACGCGCAGAGATAGACCTGCCGGCCGAGGGTCTCCGCAACGACCACGCCGGCGAGAGCCTCGCCCGGCTCTGCGAACTCCGCGGCGGCGCTCGCGATGCGCCCGACGTCCTCGGCGACGCTCATGCGGCCAGAATAGGGCCGTGGAGGCCTCCGCCCGCACGCGCCACGCGCGGGACCTGTTCGCGCCGCTCGGCCCGACCTACGACCGCTATGCGCGGCTGCTCTCCTTCGGCCAGGACCCTCGCTGGCGGTCGTTCCTCGTCTCGCGGATCCCGACGGACGCACATCGAATACTCGATGTGGCGAGCGGGACCGCGGCCGTCGCGATCGAGCTCGCGCGCGCGGAGCCGGCCAGGACGGTGGTCGGGATCGACCAGAGCCCGGAGATGCTGGCGGCGGGACGCGAGCGAGTCCGGCGCGCAGGTCTGGGTGACCGGATCGAGCTGCGGGAGGCGCGAGCCGAGGACTTGCCGTTCGCGGACGGGGAGTTCGACGCCGTCACGTTCACGTACCTCCTCCGCTACGTCGACGACGTCCCCGCCACGCTGCGCGAGCTCGTGCGTGTGGCGCGGCGGGGGGCCACGGTCGCGATGCTCGAGTTCGGCCTACCACGCGCCTCGTGGCGCCCGCTCTGGGAGCTCTACGTGCGGCTCGGGCTGCCGGCGGCCGGCGCGGTCGTCTCGCCCGGCTGGGGCAGCGTCGGCCGCTTCCTCGGCGCGAGCATCCGCAGCTTCTGGCGCCACTGGCCCGAGCCGCGCCTGCTCGACGCCTGGCGCGAGGCGGGCCTCGACGACGTTCACGCTCGCCGGCTGAGCCTCGGCGGGGGAATCGTCGTCTGGGGGCGGCGCGCATGACGGCGGCGCGGCCGCGGCCGGCGTTCTACGCGCTGCGCCCGGGCGGGTGGCGCGACTACATCACCCTGCTCCATCCGCCGTACACGCTGTGGCACCTCTCGTACGTCGCGGTCGGTGCCGCGCTCGCACCGCGAATGGACTGGGCCCTGCTCGGCTGGACGACGCTCGCGTTCGCCCTGGCGATGGGAGTCGGAGCGCACGCACTCGACGAGCTCCGGGGAAGACCGCTCCAGACGCGCATCTCGCAGCCCGTCCTCGCGGCGCTTGCGTCCGTCTCGATCTCGGGTGCGTGTGCGATCGGTGTGGCGGTCGCAGTCTCGCGCACGTTGTGGCTGCTTATCTTCGTCGCCGTAGGCGCGTTCCTGGTTGTGGCGTACAACCTCGAGCTCTTCGGGGGCACGTTCCACGGGGGGCTCTGGTTCCCGGCTGCCTGGGGCGCCTTCCCGGTGCTCACGGCGTACTTCGCGTCGGCACGGACGCTGCACGGAGCCGCCTTCGCCGCGGCGGCATACGCGTTTGCCTCGAGCTGGGCGCAACGGCAGCTCTCGACGCCGGTCCGGCTCGTGCGCCGCCGGGTGGTCTCGATCGAAGGCCGAGCGCAGCTC
The DNA here is from genome assembly GCA_035653435.1 of Gaiellaceae bacterium. Classification (GTDB taxonomy): domain Bacteria; phylum Actinomycetota; class Thermoleophilia; order Gaiellales; family Gaiellaceae; genus Palsa-739. The sequence continues at coordinate 40,636 of DASRBY010000043.1, read as the reverse complement.
GACGACGGCACGACCGTGCCGCTCGACGCCGACTCTCTCGCAGCGGTTCCCGAGATGGCCCTCAAGGCGCTCGCCGCGGCGACCGTCCTCGTCGCCGTGGCGCTGCTCCTTCTGCGGGCTGGTTAGCGATCTAGACTCAGGCGATGGCGCTGACCACGATCGCCGATCTCATCTTCGCCGGCGGAGTGTTGCTCGCCGCGCTCACGCTCGCCGGGGCGGTGCTGCATCGCGCACCGACCTACCTGCTCGTTTCCGCTTCCGTCCTCGAAGCGGCAGCCGCCGTGGGAATCTGGGTCGCCTTCGCCCTGCGCCACGACCGGCCGCTCGCCGTCGCTGCGGGAGGGCTGACCGGCTGCACGCTCGCCGCCGGGGGCGCCATCCTCCTGCGTCGTGCTCTGAGGCGGCTCGCCGCAACGGACGCCCGCCTGGCCGAGGCGCAGGCCGACCTCGTCGCCCTCGTCGAGCGGGAGAAGAAGGCGCACGCGTCCGAGCTGGAGCTGACCCTCGCCCGGGCACGCGCCGATTCGCGCTCGCTGCTGGAGGAGCAGGAGCGGCAGATCGCGGAAGAGCGGCGGGCGGTGGTGGCGCAGCGGGAACGAGACGCGACTACGACTCTCGGCGACAAGCTGAACCAGGTCCAGGCTCAGATCGAGCAGCGGCTCGCGGGGTGGTCGCAGGATCTCGATCGGATCGCCGAGGCGACGAAGCTGCGGGTCGCCGAGCTCGAGCAGCGGCAAGAGCAGCTGCTCCATGAGATCGAGCTGCGGCTCACGGCGGACGCGGACCGGCTGTCGGCGGAGAGCGAGGAGCAGCGAGCAGGTGTCGCGCGGCTGCGCACCGAGCTCACCCGGACGGTCGACGAGGCCCTCAGCCTCGTCCGAAGCGAGCTCGAGACTCACGCGGCCGACCGGCGCAGGGCGCTTCAAGAGCTCGAGACTCGGATGTCACGCCGCGAGCGCGAGCTCACCGAGCAGGCGCAGCGCGAAGAGGCCGACGCCGCGCAGCGTGTGCGCGCCGGCTTCGAGGACGTGACGCGCCGCCAGGTCGAGCAGCTCGAGCGGGCCGTCGACAGGGCCGTGGCGGCTCACGCCGACGAGGCCGCGAATCGCTTCGCGCAGCTCGTCAAGACTTCACGCGAGGACGCGGCCAAGCGCCTCGCGCGCGAGCTGGACCGTGCGGTGAGCACGTTCTCGAGGGAGGCCGAGACGGTGCTCGCGGAACGGCTGGCGCACGTCGGCGACGCTGGGGCTCAACGCCTCGAGCACCGAGTCTCGAACATCGCGAAGGAGCTCGAGCGCCGCCACGACGAGCTCGTCGGGGCGCACGACCTGCGGCTGGGAGAGCTCGAGTCGGAGATCCGCCGCCGAATCGACGAGCTCCGCGCCGATGTCGAGGCCGAGCGGGGCGTCCTCGAAGCGCGACTTCAGGAGCTCTTGCGGCGCTTCGCCTCGGCCACGGCCGTCCGCAGTTCCTAACAAAAAATTCGTCTAACAAAGCCCAGGAGGGTTCGTCGGTAGCAGCACGAACCTGCTGTGGCCATGAGCGAGACAACGACCCCGACCCTGGAACCTCTCTTCGACGAGCGGTCGAAAGTGGAGAGCTGGCGCCTCCACATCCTGATCGAGGCCGGCTACCCACTCCCGCTCGCCGAGCGGCTGGCCGTGAGCGAAGCAGACCTGCACATCGCGTGCGAGATGCTGGCGCGCGGCTGTCGGCCCGAGACGGCCGCCGAGATCCTTCTGTAACAGTCGCGCGAGTACGCTGCGGCCGTGGCGAAGGTCGAGGCGCTTCCCTACGACGATCGCACCGTCTACTCGGTCGCCGCGTTCAACCGCGGAGTCGGACAGTGGCTCTCGCGGCTTCCCACGGTGTGGGTCGAGGGAGAGGTGACCGAGCTCCGCCGGCACGAGCGATGGGCGACGGTTTTCTTCACGCTCAAGGATCCGGCCGACGGCTCCTGCGTCGGCGTCGCGATGGGACGCGGGCGCTTCGATGCCCTGAGGCTCGACCTCTCGGACGGCGAGCGGGTGCACGTGTTCGGACGGCCCGAGCTGTATGAGCAACGCGGCGAGTTCAAGCTTCGAGCTCTCACGATCGAGCGCTTCGGCGCCGGCGCCCATCTCGCCTCGCTCGAGCGGCTGAAGGCAAGCCTCGCCGCCGAGGGTCTCTTCGCCGACGAACGCAAGCGGCGGCTTCCGTTGCTGCCGCGCCGGATCGGGGTCGTGACCGGGAACGACGCAGCAGCGAAGCGCGACGTCGTCACGACGATCCGCTCCCGCTTCCCGCCGGCATCGGTGCTCGTCGCGGAGACATACGTTCAGGGCCCGCGGGCCGCGGCCGAGATCGTCGCGGCTATCGGCGCGCTCTGCGAGCACCCCGATGTGGACGTCCTCGTTCTGACCCGCGGCGGCGGTAGCTTCGACGATCTCCTCCCCTTCAGCGACGAGCGCGTGGTGCGAGCGGTTGCCGACTGCCCGGTCCCGGTCGTCTCCGCCGTCGGCCATGAGCAGGACACGCCGCTCTGTGATCTCGCGGCGGATGTCCGCGCCTCGACCCCGACGGCCGCCGGGAAGCTCGTCGTCCCGGAGCTGGCTGAGTTGTACGGCATGCTCGACCGCGCGCGCGAGGCGCTCGCACGCACCGTTCGACGCTCGCTCGAGCAGGACCGGCAGCGCCTCGCCCGATCCGCGGAGCGGCTGCGGGCACGACCCCGCGCCGCGGTCGAACGCGAGCGCCACCACCTCGAGCGCACTCGCGACAGGCTGCGCCTGGCCCCTACGCTCGCGGTCGAGCGCAAGCGGGCGGCGCTCGAGAAGAGCGCGGCCAAGCTCCTTGCGTTGTCACCTCAGCAAACACTGGAGCGAGGATACGCGATCATCCGGACGGAGTCCGGCGACGTCGTGGCCTCGACCGAAGGCGTCGCAACGGGCACGCACGTGGATGTCACGCTCGCCGACGGCGGTTTCGGGGCCCGTGTCGAGGAGGTGAGGCCGTGACCGAGCAGGCGGAGCCGACGTTCGAGGAAGCGCAGGCCGAGCTCGAGCAGATCGTCGAGCGGCTCGAGCGCGGCCAGACGCCGCTCGACGACGCGCTCCGGCTGTGGGAGCGGGGCGAGGAGCTCTATGCGTTCTGCCGGGGAAAGCTCGACGCGGCCGAAGGTCGGGTCGAGGAGCTCGCGCGCCGGGCCGAGCAGTCACGACCTCCAGCGGCCGCCCCCGGCACCACCACGAGCGACGACTAGCCCAGGGCGGCGCTCTCGGCCTGTGGGCCCCGATCCTCCGCCGCGTCCTCGGGCGGAAGCTCGGCCTGGTCCGCGGTCGGCATCACGCGCAACATCGCGAAGGACAGCCCCTCGCGGGCGAGGAAGAGGATGCCGACGCCGATCCCCACCGACGCCTCGATCGCCTGCAGCCCGAACCCGTAGGCGACGCCGACGCTGTACGAGACGCCGTAGCCGACGAGCGCGGACGCGATCGCGACCTGGACGAGGCCGACGTTGCCCGGCCAGAAGGGGAAGATGGTCACGACGTTCATGAGCAGCAGGACGACCCCGGCCGCCGGCAGCGGCGCGTGGATGTCGAAGGCGCGCATTGCGGTGTAGACGGCGAAGATCTGACACGTCCAGCCGCAGACCTGGAAGAAGATCGCGGCGGCGGCCCCTCCCGGCGAGCGCATCACCCCGAGCCCGGCCCGGCCCATGGAGAGCAGCCGGCGCACGGGCCCGAGCCCCTCGAGCGAGATGAGCGTGTGTCGCCGCGCCGTGACGAACGCGAAGGAGAAGAGCCCCACTCCGATGACGATCACCGCGACAAGGCTGGCGCGCGCCGACGCGGGGATGCTCGCGGTGACGATGACGTAGACGATCAGCAGGAGCACCGGCACGATGTCGAAGACGCGGTGCGCGAACACCGTCCCTACGAGCGTCGCCCACGTCCCCTTCCGCTTCGGCAGCTTCCGCGTCAGAACGGCGACCCGGGCCAGCTCGCCGATCCGGCCGGGCAGGACCGCGTTCGCGAACAAACCGACTCCGAACGCCGAGAAGACGAGCGGCACGCGGGGGTGCGGCGGCTCCATCGCGGAGTGGATGACGGTGCCCCACGCCAGCACGCGGACGACGACGGAGAGGAGATTCAGCGCAATCGCGACGACGACCCATTCCCAGCGGACGGCGCTGAATGCGTCGCCGATGGCTGCGAGGCTGCCGTGCCTCCACCAGAGAAGGCCGGCGAGCGCCGCGACGAAGACGAGCCCCAACGAGACCCGGGCGATCCGCCCGGTCAGCAGGGTAAAGAGCCGATTCGGCTCGCGCGAAGGGTCGTTCGAGGGCGGCATCCGGCCCATTATCGTCGGCGGCCCCTTGGGAATTCGATCGCCCCACGACCGCGACATCGTCCGGCTCGCGCTGCCCGCGCTCGGCGCGCTCGCGGCCGAGCCGCTGTACGTCCTCGCGGACACGGCCATCGTGGGCCACCTCGGCCGCCCGCAGATCGCCGCCCTCGGACTCGCGGGGACCGTGCTCGCGGGCGCATTCACGATCTTCAACTTCCTCACCTACGGGACGACTGCGGTGGTCGCGCGAGCGTCGGGCGCGGGACGGCAGGACGAGGCGGCCCGTCTCGCCGCACAGGCGCTCTGGGCCTCGCTCGGAATCGGGCTCGTGCTCGTCGCGGGTTGTGAGATCGTCGCGGCCCCGCTGCTCGCAGGCCTAGGCGGCCACGGCCGCTCGGGCCACTTCGCGCTCGTCTACTTCCGGATCGCGGCGGTCGGACTGCCGGCCGCGCTCGTCGCGCTCGCGGGCCAGGGCTATCTGCGCGGGGTCTCGAACCTGCGCCGGCCGCTCGAGATCGTGGTCGCGGCCAACGTGGTCAACCTCGTCCTCGAGGTGCTCTTCGTCTACGGCTTCGGCTGGGGGATCGCGGGCTCGGCCGCCGGCACTGCCGTCGCGCAGGCCGGGATGGGCGTGGCGTTCGTCGTCGAACTGCTCCGGCCGCACGCGCCCTCGCGCCGCCCGAGCCTCGGGGAGATGAGGCCGCTCTTCCGGATCGGCCGGCAGATCTTCGTGCGCACGGCGGCGCTCTATGCGTCGTTCCTCGTGGCCGCGTCGGTGCTCGCGCGGATGGGGGACGCGCAGATCGGCGCGCATCAGATCGCGTACCAGCTCTTCATCTTCCTCGCCCTCGTCCTCGACGCCCTCGCGATCGCCGGCCAGGTGATCGTCGGGAGGATGCTGGGAGCCGGCGACGCCGACGGCGTCCACGCCGCCGCCGCGCGCATGATCGGGTGGTCGGTCGTGATCGGCCTCGCGTTCGCGGTCGTGCTCGCGCCGCTCTCGCACGCGCTGCCGCGCGCGTTCACGAGCGACCCGCGTGTCCTCCATCAGGCCGTGCTTCTCTGGCCGTTTCTCGCGGCGATGCAGCCCTTCGCCGGGGCGGTGTTCGCGCTCGACGGGATCCTGATCGGCGCCGGCGACACGCGCTACCTCATGTGGTCGATGCTCGCGGCGAGCGGCTTGTTCGTCCTGCTCGCCGCGCTCGCGCTGGCGTTCGGTTGGGGAGTGATCGGAGTCTGGGCGGCGCTCGACGTGCTCATCGCGGCGCGGCTCGCGCTCCTCGGCCCGCGCTTCGCCCGCCGCCGCTGGGCGGTCGTCGGCTGGGACTAAACTGAGCCGATGGAGGGCCTCGCCGAGCTGCACACTCACCTCGGCGGCTCGGTCTCGTCCGACATCCTCTGGTCGCTCGCGCACCGGCAAGGCATCGCGCTCCCGGCCAAGGACTTCTGGGACTTCGACCGCCTCGTGACCGTGTCCGACCCGCGCGGAGTGCCGGACCTCGACGCGCTCGACGCGATCTACCACTGGACGGAGCTGATCCAGTCGAGCCCGGCCGCCGTCGAGGTGTCCGTGCACGGCGCGATCGGCGGCGCGTACCGCTCGCAGGGGATCACGACGCTCGAGCTCCGCTTCAACCCGATGAAGCGGAACCGAGGAGGCGAGCGCGACCTCGACCACATCATCCTCGCGGCCATCCGCGGGCTCGACGTCGCGAGCCTCGAGTACCGGCAGGTGCGCGCGGGCCTGATCCTGATGATGGATCGGACGTTCACGCCGCGCCAGAACGAGATCATCGTCGAGAAGGCGATTCGCTGGGCGCCGCGCGGGATCGTCGGGATCGACATCGCGGGGCCGCGCCCGAACGGCGAGCGGTACGACTACTCCCAGGTGCAGCCGATGGTGGAGGAGGCCCGCGCCGCAGGGCTCGGCGTGACGATCCACGTCGGAGAGGAGGGAGGTGAGATGGGGCGCGCCGAGGTCGGTGAGGTGCTAGAGCTCCTGCGCCCGGACCGGATCGGGCACGGGATCCTCGCCGCCGGCGACCAGGAGCTGATGAAGGAGCTGCGCGAGCGCGAGGTCGTCCTCGAGATCTGCCCCACCTCGAACCTGCTCACGAAGTCGCTGTCCGACGAGGACGCGGTGCGGGATGTCTTCCGCACCTTCGTCGACCACGGCGTCCTCTTCACGATCGCCACGGACGGGCCGGAGATGATGCGCACGCACCTCCGCGACGAGCTCGACCTGCTGCTCCGGATCGGCGCGCTGACGCAGGAGGAGCTCACCGAAGCGAATGCGCGCGGGCACGAGGCAAGCTTCATTCGCGGGCCGCATGCGGCGGCCCGGATGAATACCCCCGTCGGCCGATAGCCGACGCTCCGCCTCGGCCATAGCCTCCCGCGCCATGAGAGGCAACGACGAGGCAAAGCCCGACCTGACCGAGCGCCAGCTCCAGATCGTTGCGCTGATCGCGCGCGGGTGCTCGAACGACGAGGTCGGAGAGCGTCTCGGCATCTCGCCCAGGACAGCGAAGGCGCATTGCGACGTGCTGCGCCAGAAGCTCGGCGTGCCGAGGCGGCGGCAGATTCCTGCCGCGTTCAAGGCGCTCACCGGCGAGGACCCCCTCGCGCGTGAGCTTGCGCCGGCCCTTGCCGGCGCCGGGGGCTGACGGCGACCGCGCTCGGGCCCTACCCCGGGCGCGGGCCCCCCGCTTGCAGGAGACGCAACGAGCAGCTGAGAGAGGAGTAGGGTCCTCGCGAACCGGGCTCCATCCGAGCCTGACAGGGGAATGGTGGAGACGATCAAAGCGGCGGCCTCGCCCGCGCTCGACCACATCATCGAGCGCCCGCGCTTGATCGCGCGGCTCGAAGAGGGAGGCGGGGCGCGCGTATCTGTCCTGGCCGCTCCCGCCGGCTACGGGAAGACGACGCTCGCGCGCCAGTGGTCGCAGAGGCAGCACGGCCCGGTCGCGTGGTACCGGACGACCCGCGCATCCGGCGACGTCGCGCTCCTCGCCGTGCAGCTCGACGAGCTGCTCGCCTCGATCGCTCCCGAGCTGCCGCGCGAACCGGGGAAGGTTGCGGCGATAGCGTCCGTGAATCCGAGCGCGAAGCCGCTCGGCCGCGCGATCCTGCGCACGTTCGAGCCACTCACCCGGGATGTGCTCCTCGTCGTAGACGAGTGGGAGGCGGCGGGGACGGAGGATGCCGAGGAGCTCCTGTCGATGCTCGTCGAGGGTCTCGACACCCGTTTCCTGATCACGACGAGAGCGCGGCCCGACTGGTTCACGCCTCGGCTCGAGGTCTACGGCGAGGGCCTCGAGATCGGCGTGGACGAGCTCGCCATGACGGACGCGGAGGCGACGGAGGTGCTGGCCGCTGTTGGAGCGGTGGCGGGCCGCGCGCGCCTGATGCGCACCGCCGAGGGCTGGCCCGCGGTCTTGGGCCTCGCCGCGATCAGCGGCGACGTCGACTTCACCTCGAGCCGGCTTCTCTCGCACACGCTCTACGAATTCCTCGCGAGTGAGCTGCTTGCCACCGCCGCCCCGGAGACGCAGGCAGCGCTGATGCTCCTCGCAGTCGGGTCGGTTACGGACATCGACGCCGCGCGGTCGGTTCTCGGGACGAACGCCGACGAGGTAATCGAGGACGCGATCGCGCGGGGGCTACTGGCCCTCACCGAGCGCCGGGCGCTCACGCTGCATCCGCTGCTGCGGGAGTTGCTCATCCGCCGGTTCGCGGAGTCCGATGCGGCGACGCGCGAGACTCTGCTGCGTAACTGCCGCAAGCTGCTCGAGGCAGGGCGGTGGGACGAGGCGCTGTGCGTCGCCGAAGCCGCACACGATCCGAGCTTCGCCACAGAGGCCGTCGGAGCCGCGCTGGACGACCTACTGGCGGCCGGCCGCACCAGCAGCCTCCAGCGCTGGGTTGCCGCCGCGCGTGCGGCGGGCGCCGAAGGCGGCCTCATCGACTACGCAGAGAGCGAGGCCCTATTGCGGGCCGACGAGCTCGACCAAGCCATAGCTCTCGCGGGACAAGCCGCGCGTTCGCTTGACGGAGACCTTGCTGCCCGCGCTCATCTAGTGGCAGGACGGGCAGCTCATCTCTCGGATCGGCCGCGTCTCACCGATCGATATGCGGAGCTCGCCGCAGCGTCCGCCCAGACCGCAGAAACCCGCGAGGGCGCTCTCTGGCTCGCCTTCCTGCAGGCACTCGAGCAGCAGTCGCCTGATCTCACGGAGCGCCTCGATGACTTCCGCGCTGCGGCTGACGGCGGGCTCACCCAATCGACGATGCTCGGAGCCGCGGAACTCGCCGCAGCATTGGTGCAAGGCGATCTTGTCGATGCTTTGGATGAGGCTCGAGGTGTCTACACGCTCGCACAAAGAGGCGCAGACCCAATCGCATACAGCGCCTTCCTGAGCGTGTACAGCTACGCGCTTGCCGTGAATGCTCGCTACGAAGAAGCGCTTGCGAGCGTGGATGTTCTAGCGGCCGTGGCCGAAAGCTCGGCAATCGAGTTCGCGGCCCGTTATGCGCAAATGCACCGCGTGAAAGCGCTGATTGGGCTCCGGAAGCTCGCGCCAGCAGCTCGGACGCTCGCCGCGATCGAACGCCAGATTCGAGACGAGCCAGGCGGCTACTTTCACGACAACTATTCAATTCAGCGCGCTCGTCTGAACGCGACCGTGGGCGACGCTCGACGAGCTTTGGACTTTCTTTCACTGGGGCCGTCCCAGCGGTCCGCGAGAGAAAGCCGGAGTGAGTTTCTGGGATGGCAAGCGCTGCTGAGTGCCGTGGCAGGCAATTCGAGTCGAGCACAGATGCTGTCCGCCGAAACGCATGACGCTGGGCGCGGATTAGAGGCTCAGGCTCTAGCCCTCCTCGCCGAAGCGATCGTCGCGTTAGCACAGAGGAGGAGCGGTGACGCGACGACCTACGTCGGCCAGGTGATCGACGCAGGGGTATTTGATCCCATCGTTATCGCCGTACGCGCTGACCAAGAGCTGGGCGCAGTCATCGCCGCGGAAGAAAAGTGGAGCTCCTGGTTCCAACGGTTACTCGTGAGCTCACGCGACTTGACGCTCGCTAGATCGTTTGGTCTAAGCATCCCAAGAGAGGCTAGAGGGACAAGGATCCTCAGTCCTCGTGAAGCCGAGGTGCATGAGCTTCTCGCTCAAGGGATGACGAACGAGGAGATCGCAAGACTGCTTTACATCAGCGTGTCGACCACGAAGGTGCACGTCAAGCACATCTACGAGAAGCTGGGTGTCCGATCGCGGCTCGAAGCCGCCCGAGCTCTAAGTGGCGACGTCTAGGGTGACGGCGATATCTTCTTCGCCCGTCTCAAACTGCGCGCGCTCACGCATGAATGAAGAGCCACGCCCCGAACGGTAATCCTCGTCGGCCGTCGCGAGGATCGCCTCGAATGCCGCTACCACTGCGGTATCGAACTGGGTCCCTACCGCCTGTGCAAGGCGCATTCGAGCGACTCGGCTAGGCAAGGCCTCGCGGTAAGGGCGGTCTGATGTCATGGCGTCGTACGCGTCGGCTACGCCGATGATGCGCGCGAGCAGGGGGATCTCGTCAGCGCGCAACCCGTCCGGGTAGCCCATCCCGTCGATGCGCTCATGATGGGACCGAACGACGTCAGCGATCTCTGAGTAATCGTCAACATTTCGGAGGATCCGCTCACCGATCTCGGAATGCTGCTCCATCTGCCGGCGCTCTTCCAGGGTCAGAGGGCCGGGCTTCTCGAGCAAGCCGGCCGGCAGGCCGATCTTGCCGATGTCGTGGACGAGACCACACAGATGGACCAGGTCCTGCTTTTCCTCCGACAACCCCAGGCGCTGCGCGATGTCTCGCGCATAGATCGAGACTGCTGCGGAGTGACCCGCGGTGTACTGGTCCCGAGCGTCGAGCGTCGCGACGAGAGCGGTTGCAAAAGAGAGGCTTGCCTTTCTGAGCCTCTCATTCGCCCCGGCGAGGTCCTTCGACACGACCTTTTCCTGCTGGTACAGCTGAAGCAAGCGCTGCGCTGCGAGAGCGGGGAGGAAGAAAAGGATGACAAGCCGCAGAGAGTAGAGGTGATAGCCGTACACGAATAGAGCGAGGACGGGAATGTAAAGCGGCACGGTGAGCAAAGTGACTGAGGTGATCTCGCGCAAGAACGTCGCAACGTTTCGGCGGCGCACCCAGCCGGTCATGCCTACCAGTGCGCCGTCCGAGGCGACATGAGCAACTGAAGCAACGAGACTTGCGAGAAGGCACGAGCCGAAGGTCTCGGGGTTTGGAACGAACGTCCAAGCCGCGAGGCCCGCCGTGGCAGCTGTCAAACCCCGGATAGGCGTATACACAAACCAACTTGACCGGGACTCGCGGAGATCCCATACATTCGAGATCGCGCCGACGACAAATCCGCCAAGCGGCCCGAACGCGACAGCTGAAAAGACGAGCGGCAAGAACGTGACCGACTGCCAGGTGCGGTCGTTGATGGCGACCTGCTGTCTCTCTGCAAGAGCTGCGACTGCGCCCAGCAGGAGGAGCGCCCACACGTGCGGCAGTCGATAGCCGCCAAACCAGAGGCCGATGAACGCAAGGATCGAGCCAAGGCTGAGGACGAATCCCCAGGCTGCGGTTCGCCGATCGGTCTTACCCAGACCTTTGACCAGCCGGTCCAGCCTTGCGTATCCCCCAAAAGGGGTATACGCTGGCGGTGCCGTCAGTCCCCGATCGATCGGAGTGGTCAATGCGTTCCTTTGCTCGCCTCGCAGCCCGTGCGACCATCGCCGGGACTTCCAGGATCTGGTAGAGCCGTCGCATAGTCCGTTATCCACAGCTCGCGATCATCCCCCGCGCGGGGGATCCGGGCAAGAGCTGTAGGGCGGATACGCGGTTTCATGAGCGCCGGGTGATCTTCACCCGGCGCTTCGTTTTTCCTTTCTCCACAGCGCAGATGGCGGCTTGTGGAGGAAACGAAGCTAACCGATGATTCCGCGGCGAAAGCCGACTGCGACCGCGTGCGCGCGGGAGCGCGCCTGCAGCTTCGCGAGCAGGTGCCGCACGTGCGATTTCACCGTCTCCTCGGACAGGAACAGGCGCTCGCCGATCTCGCGGTTCACGAGCCCGTCCGAAATGAGCTGAAGCACCTCGACCTCGCGCACCGTCGGCTCCTGCTCGAGCTCCCTAAGCGGGTTCTGAAGCGGGATCACGTCCGCGCCGCCCGTAGTGCGCCTCCGCGCCGCAACTTCCTCGAAGCGGCGCGAATGCGTCAAGTAACGGTTGAGGATCTCCTTGCGCTCCGCAGCGTCCACGCCCGGAGTATCGGCGCACGATCCGGGCCGCTTTAGCGCCTGCCCTTACCTCGAACGGGTGTCACCCAGCGCTGGGGACTATTTCTTGGTGACGCAGATGCTCGCGTAGTCGAACTCGTACAAGACGTTGTTGACGTAGCAGCCCAGATCGACGCGCGCGCTGAAGAAATCCGTCCCCTCCTGGTTGAGGAAGGGCGCCCACGGCGCGAGCCGCATCACCTTCCGGTCGAGATCCGCCCAGCGGTCGTCGACCTGCGGCGTCAGCTTCTTCGGACGTGTCAGAGCCGCGATATCGCGGTTCACCCAGCCCACGTTCAAGTTCGCGTAGTTCGCGTTGTGCGTCTGCGTGATCGTCCGGCCGTCGAGGAGGGAGAACCAGTCCAGCGGGTGCGGATAGTCCTGCACCCAATTCGCGAAGCCGATCTGCGCCCGCGTCTTCTCGTTCCCGATCGTCGTCCAGTAGCTGCCCGCGGTCACGACCTTCTCGCTCGCATGGAAGCCGATGCGCCGCAACACCGAGATGAGGTAGTCTGTGAACGGCAGGTCGGTGGAGACATCGTGGTTCCAGACGAAGACCCGCTTCCCCCTGAAGCCCGACTCGCGCACGAGGCGGATCGCCTTGCGCAGGTTGTGGCGGTAGAGGGTGTGCGGGCGGAAGGACGGGTAGCCGCGAGGGAGGATGTTCTCGGTCGTCCGGGCGAGGCCGCCCGCGAGGCGCTTCAGCTGCCGGCGAGAGATCGCGTAGTTCACCGCCCGCCGGACTTTGAGGCTCGTGAACGGCGGGACCCGCGTGTTCATGAAGAAGTACATGAGGTTGGGCGGCGTGAAGGTGTGCAGGCGGCTCCCATGCTTCTGCTCGATCGCGGGCAGCCGCTTGCTCGGGACCTGGAAGTAGCTCATCCAGTCGTCCTTGCCGCTGATCACGCGGTGCAGCGCGACGGAGGCGTTCGGAACGATGTCCCAGGTCACGCGGTCGGGATTCCCGGCCGGCACCGCGCCGTGGAAGCGCCAGGCCTGGAAATACGGGTTGCGAGTCTCGAGAATCCGTGACTTCGGCTGGTAGCTCGTGATCTCGTACGGCCCCGTCCCGGGCAGTGGATGGAGCGAGGTGTCGGTCGCGGGCGCACTCGCCGGCACCGGGGCCGCGAACTCCGACGCCAGCACGTTCGCGAAGTCGGCCTGCGGCTTCACGAGGTGGATCTCGATCGAGCCTGTGTGATTGTCGACGACGATGCCCGGGATCCCGCCTTTCTGGCGCTTCGCGAACTCCTGCGCGCCGACGATGTTCCGGAAGAAGGCGGCGCCGGCGGAGCCGAGCAGGAAGTCTCGCTCCACCGTCGTCTTGAAGTCGCTCGCCTTGACCTTGGTGCCGTCGGAGTAGCGCACGCCTCCGCGCAGGGTGAGGCGGTACGTGCGGCGGTCGGGGGAGATGCGAGGCAGAGAGGACGCGAGGTAGGGGACGAGCCGGGCACCGGCCGGCCCGCCTACATGCCGATAGCCGAGCAGCGGGAGGTACACGTTCCACATCACGCCCCAGCCCTCGGCGGTGTCGGAGAGCCCGGGGTCGAGATAGTCCGTGTCCTCGTCCATCGCGATCCGGAATTCCGGGAACTCGTGCGGGCTCACTGCGGCGCCGGTCGTGGGTGTCGACGCTGCCGTCGTCTGAATCTCCGTCGTCGTGGCTCGCGTGCTGATCGGTAGTGCGTCGCTCGTCGCCGCGTGGCCCGCGCCGCCGCATCCAGCGACGAGGACGAGTGCGAGCAGCGGGAGCGCGGTCGCGACCGCGGCCACTCTCCCCGGAAAAGCGGTCGGCTCCACCCGAGCGGCGAAATCTAGCGCCCGGCAGACCCGAGTCGCAGGAGCGCGCGCCGGCGCTCGCGCAGCTGCTCGCCCCGTACTGCCTGCGTGACCTGCTCGGCCTCCTCGAAAGGCTCGGCTCCAAGCGCCGCGACCTGGCGTGCGAACGTATGTTCGCCTAGGCTCTCGGGCATGCAGCTGAGGCTAGACGCGGCCGACCGCTTGGTGGAGCTCGTGGAGGAGGAGCGTGGCCCCGTCCTCGCCGAGGACGCGGCGCGCCGCCTCTTCGCCCTCCGGCAGGCGCCCGTCGCCCTCGCCCGCACGCTTTTGGCGGACGTCGTCGAGACCGACGCCCGGCTCGCCTGGAGCGGCGACGCCGTCGCGCTCGCGGAGCCGCCGGGTGCTGCGCTCCTGCTCGAGCACGCGACCTACGTCGTGGTCGACCTCGAGACGACCGGGCTACGACCCGGCCGGTCGGGGATCTGCGAGATCGGAGCGGTGCGCCTCCGGGGCTTCGAGGTCGAAGCCGAGTTCCAGACGCTCGTCGATCCGGGCCTCCCGATCGCGCCGGGAGCAAGCGCGCTAACCGGCCTGCGGAGCGAACAGCTGCGCGGCGCGCCCTCGCCGGCGGAAGCAGTACGGGACTTCCTCGCCTTTGCCGGAGACGGCGTCCTCGTGGCGCACAACGCACGCTTCGACCTCGCCTTCCTCGATCGCGAGACCGAGCGGCTGACCGGCACGCGCATCGGCTCGGCGGTCGTCGACACCGTGCGCCTGGCCCGGAAGCTCCTCGCCGGGCGCGTCTCGGGCTTCGGTCTCGCTCAGCTCGCGTGGTTTCTCGACACGAGCGAGCGGCCGTGCCACCGCGCGCTGCCCGACGCGCGCGCGACCGCCGAGCTCCTGCTCGCACTGATCGGGCTCGCGCAGGAGCGCGGCGCCCGCACGGTCGCCGACCTCACGGCGCTCGCTGCGACCAGGACTCGGCGCCTGCTCGACAAGCGCCACCTCGTCTTCGGCGCACCGAGCCGTCCCGGCGTCTACTTCTTCCTCGGGCGCAACGACCAGGTCCTCTACGTCGGCCGAGCACGCGACCTGCGATCGCGCCTCCGCTCCTACTTCCGCAGCGACCGCCAGCGCCCGGCCGTGGAGGCCGCGCTCGCCGCCGCAGAGCGAATCGAGTGGCGCGTGACGGGCTCGGAGCTCGAGGCGGCGCTCGAGGAGCTGCGCCTAATCAGGAACCTCCGCCCGCCGGGCAACGCGCGGGTGGCGCGGCCTGAGAGGCAGGTCTGGCTGCGACAGCGCGGCGACTCGGTCGTTGCCTCGACCCGTCCGTCGCCGATCGGGCCGCTGCGCTCGCGCCGCACCGCGCAGCTCGCGGCGCGGGCGCTGTCTCCGGACGAGCTGCCGCGGCCCGAGTCGGCGCTCCCGCGCCTGCGACGCCGCCTGCGCGACCTGTCCGAGGCGCGGAGGTTCGAGGACGCGGGAAGGCTTCGCGACCGGCTGGCCGCCCTCGACCGAGTCTGCCGGGAGCTGAGGCGCCTCGATCGCGTGCAGCGGCTCGAGTGCTGTGTCCTGCTGCCCGCCTGCGACTCCGGCTACGTGCGCGCGTACTTCGTTGCGGGTGGGCGCGTGGCGGCCGAGCGGACGCTGCCGCCCGGCGGAGGCGCGGCCCTCGAGGTCGAAGCCGGGCTGGCCGCCGCGCGCCGGGACGGCGAGCTCGACCTCGACGAGCTTCTCCTCGTCGACTCGTTCCTGCGCCGTCCGCCGCCCGAGCTCCGCGTCGCGCCGCTCGACGGCGAGGCGATCCTCGACGCTGCGCGAAGATTGGCTCCGTGCCACTCCGGTACCTCGTCCTCGAAGAGCTCGGAGACGCCCTCGCCGCAGTTCAGGCTGCCGACCGGCTGACACGGATCGGCATCGACGGCGTCGACGGCGCAGGCAAGACCCGGCTCGCCGAGGAGGTGGCGCAGCTCCTCACGACGCGACGACGGCCGGCGATTCGCATCTCGCTCGACCAGTTCGAGCGGCCGATGCCCGAGCGATACGCGCGCGGCGAGCTCTCGCCCGAGGGGTACTACCTCGACGCGTTCGACCTCGAGAGCTTCCGGGCGCACGTGCTGTGCATCGGCGGGCCTCCCGGCGTCGTCGTCCTCGCCGACGGCGTCTTCCTGCAGCGGCCGGAGCTCGCCGACCTGTGGGACGCGACGGTCTGGGTCGAGGCCGATCTCGAGGTGGCCGCACAGCGCGGCGCAGATCGGAACCGTGTCTGGTGCGACTCCCTCGACGAGACGCACGAGCGCTACCGCGTCCGGTACATGCCCGCGCAGCGGCGCTACATCGAGAAGGAGCGGCCACACGAGCGGGCGACGTTCGTCTTTCGCAACACCGACCTGACCCAGCCCGAGCTGAAGCTCTAGGAGGGTTCGGTGTAGAGGTGGCAGGCGACGTCCGCCTTACCCTCGCGCTCGAGCAGCGGCTCCTTCGGCATATGGAAGTCGAGCCTGACATGCGAGCCTTCGGCCGTGAGGCGCTCGACGCCCCGCCAGAACGGCTCGTCCGGCGCCTCCGCACGGATACGGTCGAGCAGCGCAACGATCTCCTCGGCTTGCCGCCCACGCGGCGCCGGCAGCCGCACCTCCGGTGTCGGGCGCGCGAGGACACCGAGATCGCCCACGAGCGCCTGCTCCTGCTCGACGAGCGGATCGCCCGCGAGCCGCGTCCAGCGCGACTCGAGCAGCTCGCGCAGATCGCGCGACTCCCAGCCGCACGGCTCGAAGGCGTGCGGACAGCGCGGGTGGAACGGGCAGCCGAGCGGCGGCAGAGCTGCGTCGGGCACCTCGCCCCGCGGCAGATCACGCGGCACCGCACGCGTCGGGTCCGGCTCCGGGATCGCACGCAGCAACGCCTGCGTATAGGGGTGCTTGGGGTCGGCGTAGATCGCGTCCGCCGGGCCGATCTCGACGATCCGGCCGAGGTACATGATCGCGATCCGGTCGCAGACGAGGCGGGCGGTCGCGAGATCGTGGGTGATGTAGAGGTACGTGAGCTCGAAGTCGCGCTTCAGCGAGAGCATCAGCTCGAGGACTCGCGCGCGGACGCTCATGTCGAGCATCGACACGGGCTCGTCGGCGACGAGCAGAGCAGGGTTGAGGATGATGGCCCGCGCGATCACCGCCCGCTGCTTCTGGCCGCCGGAGAGGTCCGAGGGATACCGGTCGAGAAAGTCCGCGCCCGGGGCGAGGCCACAGCGATCCAGCACGTCGACGACGCGCCGCCTCAGCTGCTCGCGGTTGCGCTCCAAGCCGTGGATTCGCAGGGGGTGAGCCACGGCCTCGCCGATCGTCATCGCCGGATTGAGCGAGGCGTGAGGGTCCTGGAAGACGACCTGCACCCGCCTGCGTAGCACCCGACGCTGCCGCTCCGAGAGTCCTGTTACCTCGCGCCCTTCGAGCTCGATGGTGCCGCTCGTCGCGGGCACGAGGCCAAGGAGCGCCCGACCCAGCGTGGTCTTGCCGCTGCCGGACTCGCCCACGAGCCCGAGCACCTCACCGCGGCGGATGTCGAGGGAGATCCCGTCCACCGCCCGCACGATCCCGGCCTCGCGGCCGACGAGACGGTCGAGGAAGCTGCCGCGGATCGTGTAATACGTGCGCAGGTCCCGGATCGAGACGAGCGGCTCGTCGAAGGCCGGAGTGGCCTGCGCCTCCACCGGCTCAGGCCTCATCCGCGACTCCGACCGGCTGCTCGAGTGGGGCCTCACCTCCGGCCGGAACCCGCTGCGAGGGCCCGTGGAGCCAGCACTGGACGCGGCGTCCATCGGCGAGCCTCTGCTCGATCGGCACCTGGTCGACACAGACCCGCATCGCGTTGGGGCACCGGGGGTGGAAGCGACAGCCGCTCGGCGGATCGACGAGATTGGGAGGCGCGCCCGGGATCGAGTGCAGCTCGGTCGTGTCGAGAGAGATCGTCGAGCGCAGCAGCTCGCGCGTGTACGGGTGCGCAGGCTCGGCGAAGACGCCGCGCACGGTCCCCTCCTCCACGATCTTCCCGGCGTACATGACCGCCATCCGGTCGCAGGCCTCGGCGACGATGCCGAGGTTGTGCGTGATCAGGAGCAGCGCCGTGCCGAAGTTCCGCTTGAGGTCGGCGAGCAGGGCGAGGATCTGGCCTTCCACGATCACGTCCAGCGAGGTCGTCGGCTCGTCTGCGACGAGCAGCTTCGGCCGCAGGACGAGAGCAAGCGCGATCATGATCCGCTGGCGCATCCCGCCGGAGAACTCGTGCGGATACTGGTGGAAGCGAGTCGGCGGGATCCCCATCCGCCCGAGAGTCTCGAGCGAGCGGCGCCGCGCCTGCTCTTTCGTGAGCTGCGGCTCGTGCAGCCGGAGCGTCTCGCGGAAGTGCGCCGAGATCCGCAGGAGCGGGTTGAGCCGGGTCATCGGCTCCTGGAACACCAGGCCGAGCTCCGGCCCGCGGAGCCTCCGAACGGCTTTCGGCGGCAACGAGAGCAGGTTGCGGCCGAGGTAGTTGACCTCCCCGGCGGCCCGCGCGCCCTCGGGCAGCAGGCCGAGGATGCCGCGGCCGAGGGTGGACTTCCCGCAGCCCGACTCGCCGACAAGCCCCACCACCTCGCTCTCGCCGATCTCGAGCGAGACGTCGTCGACCGCACGCACGGGTCGCCCCGACGTTCCGTAGTAGACGCGGAGGTTCCGGAGCTGAAGAACGGGCTCGGTCGTCACTCGCCCAGCCCCTCGTCCGGCTGCAGCGGCGGCTCCACCTCCGCAAACATGGGCGAGACTGGCTCGAAGTCGAAGCGCCCGAAACGGCGACGGCGCAGCACCGGATTCGTAGTCTCGTTGAGACCCTCGCCGAGCAGGGTGATACCCGTCACGAGCACGACGATCGCCATGCCGGGGAAGAGCCCCGTCCACCAGATGCCGTTCGTCGCGTCCGAGAGGCCGCGCTGCACGTCGTACCCCCACTCCGCGGCCTGTGTCGGCTGGACCCCGTAGCCGAGGAAGCCGAGCCCGGCCAGCGTGAGGATGGCGTCCGCCGCGTTCAGGGTGGCTAGCACCGGCACGTTCTGGACGACGTTGAAGAAGACGTACTTGCGGATGATCGTCATGGGGCGCGCGCCCAGGGCTCGCGCCGCCTCGACGTACGTCTCCTCCCGAACGCTGATCACGTGGTTCCGGACCACGCGGAAGTACTGCGGCACGTAGGCAATGGTGATCGCCACCGCTGCGGTAACGACACCGGAGCTGACGGTCGAGCCCAGCTCGAACGCGATGACGATCGCCAGCAGGAGCGGAGGGAAGGCGAACATGGCGTCCATCAGGAGCACGAGCCCGCGATCGAGCGCCCCGCCGAAGTAGCCGGAGAACAGGCCGAGCGGAACGCCGACGGCAAGGGAGAGGACGAGCGCCAGCACGACGACCTTCAGCTCGGTCTGCGCCCCCCAGATCACGCGTGAGAGGACGTCGTCGGACTCGACGGTCGTGCCGAAGGGGTGTACGCCGCCCGGGTGCCCGAGCTGCGGGAAGCGGACGCCGTGCGCGGCGTACTGCGTGAACCCGTACGGCGCGATCCAGCGCGCGAAGAAGGCGAGGACGATGAAGAACAGCGTGATCGATGCGCCGCTGAGGAGCATCACGCGGGCCAGGCCCTGCGTATGAGCGATCGGGCTCCAGAGCCGCCGCAGGCGCCTGCCGACGAATCGGCGACCCGGCGCAGTGCGGGAGGCCACGGCCATCAGTAGCGGATCCTCGGATCGATAAAGGCGTTGACGAAGTCGATCAGGAGGCTCGCCACGACGACGACCAGAGCGAAGACGACGACGATGCCCTGGACCCCGGCGTAGTCCCGCTCCGCGAGGTAGGAGACGAGCGTCGAGCCGATGCCCGGCCAGTTGAAGGTCTCCTCCGTGAGGATGGCCCCGCCGAGGAGGAGCGCGAGCTGGAGACCGACGACCGTGACGACGGGCACGAGGGCGTTCCGGAACGCGTAGCGGTAGACGACCGACCGTTCACGGATGCCCCGGGCTCTCGCCGCCTCGACGTAGTCGTCCTTGAGGCTCCGGATCACGTTGATCCGGACGAGACGGATGAACACGCCTCCGATCACGATCCCGAGCGTCGTGGCCGGGAGGATCAGATGCTTGACGACGTCCCAGAGCGCGCCCCAGTTGTGGGCCCAGATGGCGTCGATGAACAGGATGTGCGAGTGGACCGGTAGGAAGGCCTGGGTGATCGGGCTCGCCTGGTTCGAGGTGGGCAGCCAGCCGAGCCAGATGCCGAACAAGAGCTGGGCGAGGAAGCCGAGGAAGAAGACGGGCATCGCGTAGGCGACGATCCCGAACAGCCGGCCGCTGACGTCGATCCAGGTGTCGCGGAACCGGCCGGCCAGCAGGCCGACGACGAGCCCCACGACCATGGCCACGAAGCTCGCCGCGACCGTCAGCTCCAGTGTGGCCCCGCCGTTCTCGACGATGATGCTGCTCACGGCTCGCCGGTCGGTGATCGTCCGGCCGAGGTTGCCGTGCAGGACTCCCCAGAGGTAGTCGCCGTACTGCGTGTAGATCGGCTTGTCGTAGCCGAGCCGGTGCGAGATCCGCTGGATCACCGACGGCGGGACGTGACCGCCGAGCGCGGCCGCGATCGGGTTCCCCGGCGCCACGCGCATGAGCAGGAAGACGAAGGTGAGCAGGATCAAGACCATCGGCACGACGAGCGCGAGCCGGGTGAGCGCGTAGGTCTTGAGCGAGGTGCCGGTCACTGGGCGGGCCTCATCGTCCGAGCTTAGTGATGTTGCGGAGGGGCGTTCGAGCGAACGCCCCTCCGTTGGGTCGCAGTTACTTCGAGAGGAGCCAGAACCGCATGATGTACGTCGGATCGAGCGTGCTGGTCACGCCCCCGACGTTCTTGCGCGCCACGGCGACCATGTGGTTCTGCCAGTAGGGGATGAGCGGCACGTTCTTCGCCGCGAGCATCTGCTCCTGCTTGATGATCTTGAGCCGCGCCTTGGTCGACTTCGCTCCCTCTTCCTTCAGCGCGAGCTTGTTCATCTTGGCGCTGTTGTAGCCGTTGGAGAGGAACTGGCCCTTTGGATAGAAGGGGTTGATGTAGTCCTCGCCGTCGACGTAGTCGGGGAACCAGCCGAGCTGGAATACGCCCTTCGTCGTGCCGAGGGTATTCACGTAGCCGGCCCACTCGGCCGACTTGAGCGTGACGTTGAACAGCTTGCTCGCGTTCAGCGCCCGCTGGATCTCCGCGTACTCGTCCGCCGAGGCGGCGCCGTAGTGCGTCGGCGTGTACCAGATCGTGAACTTGAGAGGCGTCTTGACGTGCGCCTTCTTCAAGACCGCTCTCGCCTTCGCGACGCTCGGCTTCGCGCCGTAAAGCGTCTTGAACGCGTCGATGTGGCCGGGAAGTCCCTTGGCCACCATCGAGTAGAGCGGCGAGACCTGGCCGTGATAGACGCGGCTGGCGATCGTCTGCCGCGGCATCAGGTAGGCAATGGCCTGCCGCACCGCGAGCTTGCCCGTCGGGACACCGAGCTTGGTCGCCTGCTTGCCGACGTCCATCACGAGGTAGCGGATACCGGCGCCGGCGCCGATGTAGACCTTGACCGACGACGACTTCTTCAGCGACGTCAGGTCGGTCGGCGAGAACTGATCGTACGCCATGTCGATCTCGCCCTTCGTCAGGGCGAGCTTCATCGTCGACGAGTCCTTGTAGTAGTTGATGATCACGCCGGCGTTCTTCGGCTTCGGCCCCCAGTAGTGCGGGTTCACCGTGAACACGGCCTGCTGACCTGGGTTGTACGACTTCAGGATGTACGGCCCGGTGCCGACCTGCGGCGACGTGCTCGACTGGAGCTTGTTCGCCGGATAGACCTTGTGGTCGACGATCATGCTTCCCGCCGTCGTGGTGAGGACCTGGAGCCACGTCGACTGCGGGTGCTTGAGGTGGAAGACGACCTTGTACGGGCCGCTCGTCGTGGTGCTCGCCAGGTTCGTGATCAGCGACGAGATTCCCGAGGGGTCGTTGATCGCGATCGTGCGATCGAACGAGAACTTCACGTCGGTCGACGTGAACGAGTCGCCGTTCGAGAACTTCACGCCCTTGCGCAGGGTGCACGCCCAGGTCTTGAGGTTCCCGACCGAGGAACACTTGGTCGCGAGCTCGGGGTGCGGCGTGAGGTTCTTGCCCGGGCCGGCCGCGAGCAGGCGATTGAAGATCAGGTAGTCGACCGTTGCCGTGCCGTAGTCGTAGTTACCGGCAGGATCGATGTTCGTGACGGTCTCGGTCGTGCCGTCGACGAGGATCTTGCCGGCCTTCGAGCTGCCGTAGGCGCTCGCCGACAACGCCACCGCGACTGCGATCGCGGCAACCGATCCGGCGAACAGCCATCTCACCCTTCCCTTGCGCATATCGCTCCTTCCACCTGAACTGTGGCGATCCGGAAAATGCTCCGTCGTCGTCCCACCGAAAGCCAACCGCATCGGCGGGGGATGGTCAAGTAGACGGCAAACTCGAGCCGAGGTTAGGCGGCTGCGACCGAGATGAGGTCACGCAGGGCGCCGAGCCGGGACAGCGCCTGACCCTCGAGCTGCCGCACCCGCTCGCGCGTCAGGTCGAGCTCGTTGCCGATCGCCTCGAGCGTCCACGGCTCGCCTTCGAAGCCGAACCGCAGCTCGAGGATCCGCCTTTCGCGCTCTGGCAGCGCTTCGAGCGCGCGCCGCACGCCCTGGCGGCGGAGCGACTCCTCGGCCTCGTCGAACGGGTCGACGGCCTCCCGGTCTGCGAACAGGTCGCCGAGCTCGCCCTCGTCCTCGGCGCCCACGGTCTGGTTGAGCGAGACGGACGCATTTGCGGCGCCGAGCGCCTCGTCGACGTGCTGCATCGGCAGTCCGGTCGCCTCGGCGAGCTCCTCCTTCGTTGCCTCGCGCCCGAGCTCGACCTCGAGCCGCCGGGCCGCGCGCGACAGCTTCTGCTGACGCTCGACGACGTGAACCGGGACGCGGATCGTACGAGCGTGGTTCGCCACGGCGCGCTGCACCGACTGGCGGATCCACCACGTCGCGTAGGTCGAGAACTTGTAGCCGCGGCGCCAGTCGAACTTCTCGACGGCACGGTTGAGCCCCAGCGTGCCCTCCTGGATCAGGTCGAGGAACGGGACGCCGAGCCCGCGGTAGCCCTTCGCGATCGAGACGACCAGCCGCAGGTTCGACTCGATCATGTGGCGCTTCGCCGTGACGTCGCCGCGCTCGATCCGCTTCGCGAGCATGACCTCCTCGGCCGCGGTGAGCAGCTTGTGGCGGCCGACGTCGGCGAGGAAGAGCTGGAGGCTGTCGGCGGAGCCGGAGATCGCGACCGTCGGTGGTGCCTCCGGCTCGGCGGCGGGCTCGGCCTGCTTCTCCGTCTCCTTTGGGGCCTCTGCGGTCGCCGCGACGGGCGCGGGCGCGGCAGGCTGGCCGATCTCGAGCCCGGTGCGCTCGAGCTCGCGGGTGAGCTCCTCGACCTCGTCTGCGTTGAGCTCGAGCTCGGCCGCGAAGGCCTCGAGCTCGGCCGGATCGACGAAGCCACGCTCCTCGGCACCCTCGACGATGGCGCGGATCTGGTCCGACTCGAGCAAATCGTTGAGCTGGTTCTGCGTCAGCGCTCCCTCAGTCCTTTCGTCCTGCTTCTTCGCTTCTCGGCAAGCCTTCGTACCTTAGGAGGGAAGTCCTCCGGTTACCACCCCTCGGCCACGTCGGGCGTCTCTCGGCACGCACCCGGTCGCTCGAACGAGCCGCCTGGCAAGTGTATTCCGCCCCTTCACCGAGTCCGTGAGGATAGGACGTGGACCAGTCGGCGAAGTTTGCGAGCAACCGTCAGCCGGCCTTCCGACGCCGCGAGCTCCGCTTGGTCGGGCCCTTCGCCCGCCGCTCCGCGAGCAGGTCGACGGCACGGTCGAGCGTGACCGTCTCGGGGTCGTCGCCCTTCCGGAGGCTGGCGTTCGTCTCGCCGTCGGTGACGTAGGGGCCGAAGCGGCCCTCCTTGAGCACGATCTCCTTGCCGCCGACCGGATCGGTGCCGAGCTCGCGCAGCGGCTTCGTCGCGGCCGAGCGCTGGCCGCGGCGTTGCCGCGGCTGGGCGAGGAGAGCGAGCGCGTCCGGGAGCGAGACGGTGAAGAGCTGCTCCTCCGACTCGAGCGAGCGCGACTCCTTTCCCTTCTGCACGTACGGCCCGTAGCGTCCGTTCCGCGCCACCACCTCCTCCCCGTCCTCGGCGACGCCGACCACGCGGGGCAGCTGGAGCAGACGAAGCGCGTCGTCGAGGCCGATGGTCTCCAGCGACATCGTCTTGAAGAGGGAGGCTGTACGCGGCTTCTCCTTCGAGCCCTCCGGCAGGACCTCGGTGACGTACGGGCCGTAGCGGCCGGTGCGCGCGACGATCGGCAGGCCCGACTCGGGATCGACGCCGAGCTCCCGGTCGCCGCTCGGCTGCGAGAGGAGCTCTTCGGCCTTCTCGAGCGTGAGCTCGTCGGGAGCGAGCTCCTCCGGAACGCTTGCACGCTGGCCGTCCCGTTCGAGGTACGGGCCGTAGCGGCCGACGCGCAGCACGATCCCGTCGCCGATCTCGAGCGAGTTGATCTCTCGCGCGTCGATCGCGCCGAGATCCGACACGAGCTCGTGCAGCCCGCTGTCTTCGGCGCCGTCTTCGCCGCCGAAGTAGAAGCGGCCCAGCCACTCGACGCGGTGCTCGTCACCCGCCGCGATCCGGTCGAGGTCGTCCTCCATCGAGGCGGTGAAGTCGTAGTCGACGAGACGGCCGAAGTGCTTCTCGAGCAGGCCGACGACCGAGAAGGCGAGGAAGGAAGGAACGAGCGCGGTACCGCGCTTGAAGACGTAGCCGCGGTCGAGGATCGTGCCGAGGATCGACGCGTAGGTGGACGGACGACCGATACCGAGCTCCTCGAGCGTCCGCACGAGCGTCGCCTCGGTGTACCGGGCAGGCGGGCTCGTCTCGTGGCCCTGAGGCTCGAGCGCGCGCAACTCGACCGCGTCGCCCTCCGCGAGATTCGGCAAACGGCGCTCCTCGTCGTCGTCCTTCGCCGGGCGATCGTCGTCGCGCCCCTCCTCGTACGCGGCGAGGAAGCCGCGGAACGTGATCACCGTTCCCGACGCGCCGAACTCGACGCTTTCGCCGGTGCTCGACTCGCCTCCGATCCGCAGCGAGACGGTCTGGCCCTGCGCGTCTTTCATCTGCGACGCGATGGTTCGCATCCAGATCAGCTCGTACAGCGCGTGCTCGTCGGCCGAGAGCTCCGAGCGCACGTCCTGCGGTGTGCGGAAGCGGTCACCCGAGGGGCGGATCGCCTCGTGGGCCTCCTGCGCGTTCTTCACCTTGCGCTCGTAGCGGCGCGGCTCGGCCGGTACGTGGTCGGCTCCGAAGAGGGACGCGGCCTGCTCCCGCGCGGCCGTGAGCGCCGACTCGGAGAGGGTAGTCGAGTCGGTACGCATGTAGGTGATGTAGCCGTTCTCGTAGAGACGCTGTGCGAGGCGCATCGTGGTCTGCGCCGAGAAGCGGAGCTTGCGGCTCGCCTCCTGCTGCAGGGTCGAGGTCATGAACGGCGGGCTCGGACGGCGGACGTACGGCTTCCGCTCGACGCGGGCGACCCGGAAGGCGGCGCCGTCGAGACGCTCGGCCAGGCCGCGCGCGGCTTCCTCGTCGAGCTGGCGCGCCTCGCCGCGCAGCTTTCCGTCGGGGCCGAAGTCGCGGCCGGTGGCGACGCGCTGCCCCTCCAGGGAGACGAGCCGAGCCTCGAAGCTCTCCGGATCGAAGGTCGCGAGCAGGTCCCACCACTCGGCGGCGCGGAAGGCCATCCGCTCGCGCTCACGCTCGACGACGAGCCGCGTCGCGACCGATTGGACGCGGCCGGCCGAGAGCCCGCGCATGATCTTCTTCCACAGCACCGGCGAGACCTCGTAGCCGTACAGCCGGTCGAGGATGCGTCGCGACTCCTGCGCATCGACGAGCCGCTCGTCGACGTCGCGCGTCTGGTCGAGCGCGCGCTCGATCGCGTCGCGCGTGATCTCGTGGAACACCATCCGGCGCGCCGGCACCTTCGGTTTCAGCACCTCGAGCAGGTGCCACGCGATCGCCTCGCCCTCCCGGTCCTCGTCCGTCGCGAGCAGGAGCTCGTCGGCCTCGGCGAGCTGCTTGCGAAGCTGCGCGACGGTCTTCTTCTTGTCCGGATCGACGACGTAGAGCGGCTCGAACCCGTGCTCGACATCGACGCCGAGCCGCGCCCAGGCCTCGCCCTTGTAGCGCTCCGGAATCTCCGCGGCGCTGTCCGGGAGGTCGCGGATGTGGCCGACGGAGGACTCGACGACGAACTCCGGCCCGAGGTAACCGGCAATCGTCCGTGCCTTCGCGGGCGACTCGACGATGACGAGGCGCTTCGGCATCGGCGCGTCACGATAGCCCCCACCGCGGCCGCCGCAGGCGGGCGCGGGGTCTTCCGGCCGGCGCGCCGCCGGCTTTGCCGGCGGCGCATCCAGCCAAATCGATCCGGACGCGATACTCAGGGGGTGCGCCCGCCGCCGGTCTACCACGCCATCGCGCTGCTGAGCTGGCCGCTCGTCTACGGGCTGTTCCGACTGCGCGTCCGCGGGCGCCAGAATCTCCCCGCGGGCGGCGGTTACGTCCTCGCGTGCAACCACATCTCGAACCTCGACCCGTGGCCGGTCGGGCTACCGCTCTGGCCTCGGCGCTGGCTCCGCTTCATGGCGAAGTCGGAGCTCTACTGGTGGCCGGCGCGATACGTCCTCGACGGCGCAGGCGCCTTTCCGGTGCGTCGCGGCCTCGGCGACGTCGAGGCAATCGAGACGGCCGTCGAGCTCGCGGGTGAGGGGCACGTGGTCGTGATGTTCCCGGAAGGAACGCGACGGCAGAAGGGCCTCGTCAAGCGACATGTCGCGCGGCCTCGCTCGGGCGCCGCGCGCATCGCGCTCGAGGCCGGCGTGCCCCTCGTGCCGTGCGCAGTCGCCGGCACTGACCGGCTGAGCCGACTGGGACCGCTGCGCGTCGCGTACGGGACGCCCGTCGAGATCGAGGACCTGCGTACGGAGGCCGACCTCCGCCGCGCGTCCCAGGACGCGACCGACCGCCTGATGACGCGCATCGCCGAGCTCGAGGCATCGCTGTGAGCCTGCTGCTCGCAATCGACGGCGACTCGTTCGCGCACCGCGCCTACCACGCGCTGCCGAGGTCGATCCGCCTCAACGCGGTGGTGGGCTTCACGAACATGCTCGTCCGGCTCTGGCTGGCCGAGCGGCCGGATGCGGTCCTCGTGGCCTGGGACACGCTCTCCGTGCCGACCTACCGCCACGAGGCCTTCGAGCCCTATCAGTCGGGCAGGGTCTTCGAGGAGTCGATCCTCGAGCAGCTCGAGATCCTGCCGGAGGTCGTGGCCGCCTTCGGCTTCCTCGTCGCGAAGGCACCCGGCTACGAGGCGGACGACTTCCTGGCAGCCGCGGCCCGGGAGTGGCCGGAAGACGTGCTCGTCGCGACGTCCGACCGTGACTCCTTCCAGCTTGCGAGCGAGCGCGTGACGATCCTCCAGCCCACTCGGGGAGTGAGCGAGCTCGCCCGAATCGGGCCGGCCGAGGTGCGCGAGCGGTACGGCGTCGAGCCCGAGCAGGTGCCGGATCTCATCGCGTTGCGGGGCGATCCATCCGACAAGCTCCCGGGGGCGCGCGGAGTCGGCCCGAAGAAAGCGGCCGAGCTGCTCGGGCAGTACGGCTCGCTCGAGGCTGCGGTCGCCGACGGCCGGTTCGCAGCGGAGGCGGAGGACTTGAGGCTCTTTCGGCGAATCGCGACGATGGACGCCTCCGCTCCCCTTCCTCCCCTCGCAGAATCATCCCCGGCGTGGGCGGAGGCGTCTTCTTTCCTCGAACGGCTCGGCCTCGGCGCAGTCGCGAAGCGCGTGGGGGAACTGTCGACGTCCTGACGCACCCCGCCTTCGCGAGGCTGCACCCGACGGGCGGGCATCCCGAGCGACCGGAGCGACTCGCCGTTCTGCTCGCGCACCAGCACATCTGGAGCGAGGGACGCGCCGCAACCGTCGACGAGCTGCTCCTCTGCCACACCGCCGAGCACGTCGAGCTCGTGCGCACAGTCGAGGATCCGGTGTGGCTCGAT
Organism: Gaiellaceae bacterium; assembly: GCA_035653435.1. Taxonomy (GTDB): domain Bacteria; phylum Actinomycetota; class Thermoleophilia; order Gaiellales; family Gaiellaceae; genus Palsa-739. The sequence continues at coordinate 13,011 of DASRBY010000043.1, read as the reverse complement.
GGCGACACCGTCTGCACGGCGACGACGTTCGAGGCCGCCGCGCTCGCGGCAGGAACGGCGATCGAGGCTGTACTACGCGGCGGCTTCGCCCTCGTCCGCCCTCCCGGCCATCACGCGCTCGCGGGGCGCGCGATGGGGTTCTGTGTCTTCAACAACGTCGCGGTGGCCGCGCGGGCGGCGCAACAGCGCCTGGGCCTCGAGCGCGTCGCGATCGTCGACTTCGACGTCCATCACGGCAACGGCACCGATTCGATCTTCCGCGAGGACGACAGCGTTCTCTTCATCTCGCTCCACCAGTGGCCGTTCTATCCGGGCAGCGGCGGGCCGGACGACCAGGCGGAGACGACGGTCAACGTGCCGTTGCGGGCCGGCTGTGGGGACGAGGAGTATCTCGAGGCCTTCGCGCAGGTCGTCGAGCCGGCAATCGAGCGATTCGAGCCCGAGCTCGTGCTCGTGTCCGCCGGCTTCGACGCGCACGAGGCCGACCCACTCGCGGACATGCTTGTCACCGAGGACGGCTTCCGCGAGCTCGCGCGCCGCTGCGCCGCCCTCTCCGATCGAGTCGCCGCCGTGCTGGAGGGCGGCTACGAGCTCGAGACACTGCCGGCGCTCGTCGACGCGGCACTCGACGGCTTCACGTCCTGACCAGCCATGTCTCGGTGCCTGGCACCGGGACATGTCCCGAGCGTCAGCCGCGAGCGAGGGAGAGCTGCTCGAGCGCCTCGCGGCGAGAGGAGACGCCGAGCTTGCGGAGGAGGCTCTTCACGTGCGAGCGGACGGTGTGCTCCGAGATGAAGAGCCGTTGCGCGATCTCGTCGGTGCCGTGGTGCTCGTCGAGCAGGAGCAGGACCTCGAGCTCGCGGGCGGAGAGAGCCGAAGCGATGCTGTCGGGCACGCCGGAGCCGCGGCCGCCCGTCCGCACCTGATCGAGCAGCCTGCGCGCGACCGGCCCGGAAAGCGCCGCGTCTCCCTGGACGACGCCCTCGAGGAACTCCGCGATCCGCTCGGGCGACTCCGTCTTGAGGAGGTAGCCGGCTGCGCCGCCCCGGATCGCGGCGAGCAGATTTTCCTCCGTTCCGGAAGCCGTGAGGACGACGACCTCGCAGTCAGGGGCTGCCTCGCGGAGCCGAGGCAAGGCCGTGAGACCGTCGAGGCCCGGCATCAGGAGGTCGAGGAGCACGACGTCGGGCTGGGTCTGAGCCGCGGCCGCGATCGCTTCCTCGCCGTCCGCGGCGAGCCCGGCGAGCTCGAAGCCATGCGAGCGCAGCAGCGCCGCGAGCGCCTCGCGCGTGAGGGGATGGTCGTCGACGACGAGGATCCGTGCCGCCATGTGTTCCTTATCGGCAGAAGACCTTCTGCCGACAAGAGCCAAATGAGGCCGCAGCGGACCAGGCTTCAGGCGTGGCTCTGGGGAGAAATCCTTCTCTCCGGCGTGCTCGGCGCGAGCCTCGCGCTCCTCCTTTCGCATCCTGCACTGCGCACCCAGTACGAAGCGCCCGCGGTCTTCCTCGTGCTCGAGACGACGATGGCGCTCGCCGGCCTGCTCGTCGCCGTGCTCGCGGCGAACCGGTTCCAGGTCGAAGGCCTCCGTACGGACCTGCTCCTCGCGGCCGGCTTCTTCGTGGGCTCCCTCTCGACCGGGGCGTTCGCGATCATTCCGGTGCTCGATGCCGGCTCGCTGCATCCGGCCGAGGCCTGGGCCGCCTCCCTCGGCAGCATCCTGGGGACGGCGCTCGTCTCAGCGGCTCCTCTCGTTCCCGGCCGTGGGCGCTCGCGTCGCCGCGCGCTCTGGGATGCGCTCACCGCCGCGGCGATCGTGCTCTTCGCCGCCTGGATCCTGCTCCGCGCACACGCCCATCAGCTTCCGGCGCTGACGAGGGTGTCGGGCGATGCCGAGCCGCCCGGGCTTGCGGCAGTGCTGTCGATCCAGGCGCTCCTCTACCTGCTCGCCGTGGCGGGATGGGGACGCCGGCTCGCCCGCACCGGCGACGACCTCGCCCAGTGGCTCGCGCTCGGCTTCACCCTGCAGCTCTTCGCGGCGCTGCATCTCGTTTTGGCGCCTCCCCGCGGGACCACGTACGTCGCCGAGGGAGACTTCCTGCGTCTGCTGGCCTTCGGGGTGATGCTCGTCGGCGCCTGGCGCGCGATCCGCGCTGCGGAGCTCGGCCGCGCCGTCGCCGAGGAGCGCGCCCGGGTTGCGCGCGAGATCCACGACGGCCTTGCGCAGTACCTCTTCGCGCTGTCGACGCATGCCCAGATGCTCCAGGCAGGTGCGCCGGTCGACGAGGTGGCGCCGCAGCTCACGCAGGCCGCGGCGCTCGCCCAGCAGGAAGCGCGCTTTGCCATCCTCACGCTCTCGTCGGCGAGCGGCACTGCTCCCTTCGACTCCGCGCTGCGCCGTTACGTCGAGCTCCTGACCTCCGACGGCGAGCTCGCCGTCGACCTGGAGATCGACCCCGGGATCCACCTCGCTCCGGACGAGCAGATCGAGATCTTCCGCATCGTCCAGGAGGGGCTCGGGAACGTCCGCCGCCACGCGAACGCGACGCGCGCCGAGCTCGTGATCGGTCGCCGGGCCTCGGGCGAGCGGTTCGTCGCGATCGAGGACGACGGCGAAGGCTTTCCGCCCGAGGCGGAGACTGTCGGCCAGGGATTGCGCAACATGCGAGACCGGGCGTCGTCGATCGAGGGCGGCTTCAGCGTGCGCAGCACTCCCGGTCTGGGCACGGCGCTCGAAGTCGTTCTGCGGACGTAAAGCACGCTTCCCAACAGCCGCCGCTCGGCTTAAGGTCCGCGCCGTGAGCCGCCTCTTGGCACTCGTCGGCAGTGTCCTGCTCTGCTGCAGCCTGGCGGCGACCGCTGTCGCGAGCAAGAAGCGACCGCTGCAGCACGTGACGATCTTCTCCGACTCGGTCGGGGCGTCACTGAACTGGGACTCGACCGCGAAGCACATCGTCGAGCACGGCGACCGCGTCCTGCTCGAGCTTCGTCCGTGCGGGCGGCTCGTCCAAGCCGGCTGCCTCGCCACCGATCCCCCGCCCAGTGTGCTCGAGACCGTGCGCACGCTCGGGCGGAAAATCGGCCCGAACGTCGTCGTCTTCATCGGTTACAACGACGACCCCGCCGCCTACCGGCACGGCATCCCGGAGGTCTTGGCGGCGATGCGGAACCACGGCGTCAAGCACGTGCTGTGGCTGACGCTGCGGGCGACCTCCCAGCAATACATCGACATCAACCACGCGATCTACGCCGCTCAGCAGAGGTGGCGGTCCTTGCTGACGGTGCTCGACTGGAACCACTACTCGGCAGGCCGCCTCTCGTGGTTCGCAGCGGACGGCGTCCACATGACCGGAGCCGGGGCGATCGCCTTCGCGACCTATCTCCACCGCTCGCTGAGGCGGCTCGGCCTGACCGGGCCTATGCCGACCGGCTAGCCAGGACGTCACATGAAGAAGCCCCGCCGAGGCGGGGCTTCTCGTTAGCAGGCCTATAAGCCGGATTGCCATAGCGCTCCTGGGAGTAGCAGCCCTCGGCCTGCCCGAAGGAGGCTCGATGCACAACGAAGTGACCGATTTCCTCACGTACTGCCGGCTGGAGCGGCGGCTCGCCGACCTGACCTGCAAGGCCTACGAGCGCGACGTGCGCGCCTGTGTGGCCTTCCTGCGCGAGCGCGGCGTCGAGGAGCTGGCGGCCGTGCGTCCGCCCGACCTACGCGCTTTCCTCGCCAAAGAGGCCGAGACCCGGCCGGCGGTCGGAAGCCAGACCCGCACTGTAGCCGCCCTCAAAGTGTTCTTCCGCTTCTGTCTCGAGAACGAGTACCTCGACCGCGACCCCGCGCTCGTCCTGCGCACGCCGAAGAAGCGAGATGTCTCTCATCCCGCTGAATTGAGATCGTCATCACCTTCTCCCAGCGCCGCGGTCAAACGATTGATGAAGTCGGTTGCAAGGGTGGCAACCTGCGCTTCCGGGATCGCGAGCTGAAGAGCTCGGACGGCCATCTGCACGCCGTCGCCATTTCGGCGCCCGAAGAGTTCGACGAGGTAGCCGATCGCGGCTTCGGTTACGGGTCCCGCTGTCTCGTGCTCCCGAAGCTCGCCGAGTCGGGCAGCAACATCGTTCGGCGAGGTCGTCTGCATAAGCCGGTAGACGTCGGCGGCATCCTTGTCCTCAGCTCTTCCAGGCCGGTTCGACTCGAGGCGGTCGTGGATCTTGTGCGCTTTCGCGACGAACAATGCCGCGACTCCCGCGACCTCGACCTCGAACTCGCGCGCGTCGGAGGGTTCGAGAGCGGTCACCGTCATCGGGGAGTGATCGACTAGTGCCGCTTCGAGGCCTACTGCGCGGCGGGCGGCGCGGTTTCCGTGCGGTCCGAGGCGGGCGCCGCGGCGCCCACCCGGTGGCGCGACGCCTTCGGGGACGATCAGGTCAATCGAGATCGTCGACGCCTCACCATCGACGGTGGTCGTCCCGAGCCATTCGCCGGGCTCGGTGAGACTCGGCGCGAAGTGCGCGGCACGCATCGCCGCTTCGAGCTGCGGCTCGTCCTGGAGTGTCGCCGGGTCGATCGCGATGTCCCCGTCGGTTGTGTAGGGCGCGATGCCGATCTCGCCCTCACCGGTGCGGAGGTAGACCGCCTGCGCACCGGCGACGATGACGGCTTGCTTGTGCGCGGCAAGTGCTTCGAGCGCGTCGAGGAGGACGCGCCGCGCAGCGACGTAGCGCGGGTCGATCGCTGCCATCACGCAGGCGGTCCGCCGACCTCGGCCAGGGAGTCGAGTCTCCATGCTGGCTCGTTTTCGAGCAGCCACTTGATGAGTGCTTCGCCTTCAGCCGGCATGCGGCCGTTCCCGGTGAGGCAGTCGACCGCAGCTTGCGATGGCGCGACGTAACGGACGCCGTACTCCTCTTCGGTTCGTTCCCAGACGATCGGATCGAAGGGCCGGAGGAGCACGACGTTCGCACCCTGGTCGGCCGGGATGAGATCAAGTGCGTTGGCGACGGCACTGCCGTCGTCGCAGTAGACCGTCAGGAGCGCAGGCGCAGCAACGGGCGACTTGCGCACGGCGGCGAAGGAACCAGTAACGGCGGTTCGCACACTGGGAAGATCGGGGAAACGGCCGAGCGCATCCTCGGCGCCGCGTGCAGCGAGGTACGGCTGCGCGTCGTTGGAGCTAAAGAGCTCGTAGTTCTCGGCCCAGCGCCGGAGAAGCGCTGCGATGTCGACCGAATCAACTTGGCCCCGCTTCGTGCGCTCGACGAGCGCATCGTCGTCGAGTGCGTCGAGCAGACGCGAGATGTAGCCGGGGGCGAGTCCTGTGGCCTCGGCGAGGTCGCGGACGCCGTAGGGCGGCCGGACGTCTACGAGGGTGCGGATCAGCCTCGCTGCCTTCGGCCCTCGAACGCGTGCCTTGCCGCGCGGTGTCGGCGAGGGGTCGCGGTCGGCCCCCTGCGACTGGATGAAGAGCGCCGGGTTCTCGAGTCGGACGAGCGCGTTGCCCGTCAGGTCGAGGTAGTTGATCCCCTCGGCCGCGAGCAAGTCACGCGTGCGCGGGCTCAGCCAGGGGGCGACGACCAGAATCGGGATGTTCGGGGAGAGGGCACGGAGCGTGCGGCCGACGCTGCCGAAGAGACCGGCCACGTCGCGCGGCCCGAGCGAACGCTTTGCTTCGACGGCGAGCGTCGCGAACACGCTCTGGCCATTGATGACGATCGTGCCGTCCGGCTGGCCGCGTCCCCCAGGCATGGCCTCCTGGTTGGTCGCCTCGACCGACCAGGCTGAGGGGATCCGCTCCCGCAGCCAGGTGACAGCAGCATCGACGAGTTCGTTCTCTCGAATGGGGGTGTTTGCTGCCATTGCGAATATGAGTATAGCAGCACTCGTTTTCTATATGAATAGATTTGCTGTATCAGCAAATAGCCCCGCCGAGGAAACAAACGCTTGAATTTGTCCGCCACCACCGGTATGGTGGCGGTGCGGTTCGGGACGTTGCCGGCACAGCCGAAGGGCGCAGGCCGGGCGCTCGGGCCGAGCGGTTCCGAGAAACCGCCGAGAGGCTGCCGACTCGGGAGCGCTACGGCAAGTCTGGTTGCCGGGGCATAGAAAAGCCCCACCTAAGCGGGGCTTTTCGTTAGCAGGCCTATAAGCCGGATTCTGTCGGGGGTGGCCATCCATCTGTGCGGCTACCCGGCTCCTCGGCGGGCCGCGTCAGCGGAGCCTGTTCGCCTTGCACCGGACGGGGTTTGACGAGCCGGCCCTGTCGCCAGGGCCGCTGGTGGGCTCTTACCCCACCGTTTCACCCTTACCGGCCGCGACTCCGGAGATTCGCGGCCGGCGGTCTGTTTTCTGTGCCACGTTCCGTCGGCTTTCGCCGCCTCCCTCTCGGGAGCGTCCTGCCCTGCGGTGTCCGGACTTTCCTCGACGCCGCCGCCTCGCAGACGGCGGCCGCCGCGGTCACCCGGCCTGCGCCCCGGATTGTAGCCCGGCGGCCGAGCCTGCCTCGATCCGCCCGTGCAGCCGCAGGCCGCACTCGGGACAACGCACGAGCGACCCCTCGTAGAGGACGAACTCGCCGCAGACCGGGCACTCGAGCGAGGCGCCGCGCAGCAGGGCGAGGAGTTCCTGCTCGAGCGACCGGTACAGGGGCGTCACCTCGCTCACAGCGTCCGGAACACCCCCACGACCCGACCGAGGATCTGCACGTGGTCGGCGTAGATCGGCTCGAGCGCGCTGTTCTCGGGCTGCAGGCGCACGCGGCCGCCCTCGCGGTAGAAGGTCTTGACGGTCGCCTCGGCGGCCGACTCGTCGTCGCCGACGAGCGCGACCACGATGTCGCCGTCGCGGGCGTCCTGCCGCCGCTGCACGACGAGCGTGTCGCCGTCGAGGATCCCCGCCTCGATCATCGAGTCGCCCCGCACGCGGAGCAGGAAGTCGGCGTCGCGGCCGAGCGGCTCCGGCACCGCCAGCTCGTCCTCGATCTGCTCCTCCGCGAGCAACGGCGCGCCGGCCGCGATCTGGCCAACGAGCGGCAGCACGGGCACCTCGCGGCGCGGCTCGGCGGAGGCGCGCCCGGCCGCCCGCCCGAGGAGCTCGAGCGCCCGCGGCTTCGTCGGGTCGCGCCGGAGCAGGCCGGCGCGCTCCAGGTTGGCGAGGTGGGCGTGCACCGTCGAAGGCGAGGCGAGGCCGACCGCCTCCCCGATCTCGCGCACCGTCGGCGGGTAGCCGTGCCGGTCGACGTAGTCGACGAGGAAGCTCCAGATCTCGCGCTGCCGGTCGGTCAGCTCGGCTGTCGTCTGCATCGCACGCTCCAGGGTCGGGGGCTGTCTCGAACAGGTGTTCGCCGTCAGCGTACGTGCTCCTCCGGACGGCGTCAACTGCCGCGGCGCCCGAGAACGAGAACGGGCCGCCCGGAGGCGACCCCGCATGCGCTGGAGAGGACTTGAACCTCCACGGCCTGTTACGGCCACTAGGCCCTCAACCTAGCGCGTCTACCAATTCCGCCACCAGCGCGAGAGCCGGGCCAGTGTAGCGCGGCGGCGCCCCGCCGCCGGATCCCTACAGGTAGTGGAAGAGGGCGATGCTGTTGGCGAAGAAGAGCACGCTGAGCACGACCGTGATGCGGGTCAGGTTGCGCTCCACGATGTGCGTCCCGCCCTGCGAGGCCGGGGTGAAGCCGAGGCCCCCCATGCCTGCCTCGCGGCCCGAGTGCATGAGCACGAGCGAGGTGAGCGCCACGACGATCAGCACCTGCGTTACGGCGAGGAACTGGAGCACGGCCCTAGGGTAGCCGCCGGCGCGCGACCTCGACGATCGCCTCCACGAGCTCCGAGGCGATCCGGTCCTTCGTCACGTACCCGGACGCGCCGGCCGCGCGGGAGCGGTCGACGTCCGCCCGCGAGTTCGAGCCGGTGAGCATGAGCACCGAGACGTCGCTCCCGCCGGCCCGGATCTCCCGCGTCGCCTCGAACCCGTCGAGGACGGGCATGCTCACGTCCATCAGCACGACGTCCGGCCGCAGGCGGAGCGCGAGCTCGACCGCCTCGCCGCCGTCGCTCGCCCGGCCCACGACCTCGACCCGATCGTCGGTGGCGAGGATCGCCTCCAGGGCCTCGGCGAAGAGCCGATGGTCGTCGGCGATCAGGACGTGCACCGGCTTCGAGCGGGGCAGCGGCATGTGCCAATCCTGCCCTGTTACGGTCGCCGTGTGGAAGCGGATGTCCGCGAGCGGATCCAGAAGCTCCTCGTCACCGGCGACAACCGGCTGAAGCAGGGCGTCGACCCGGCGAAGGCCCGCGAGAGCTGGACGCAGGCGCTCGCGCTCGCCCGGGAGGCGGGCCTCGAGGAGCGCATCCGCCCCCTGGTCGAGCTCAGGCTGGCCGACCTCGAGCGGAGGCGGCCGCCAGGCTGAGGATCCCCTCGAGGCGCTCCGCCTGGCGGCGGACGTCGTGCTCGGCCGTCGCCTGCCGGGCCGCCTCGTTCGGACACGGAAGCGACGCCGCCCGGCGCAACCCGCGCGCCAGCTCGTCGACGTCGCGCGGGTCGACGAGCACGCCCGCCTCGGGCGGCACGAACTCCGGCGGCCCGCCGATCCGGGTCGCCACCACCGGGCGGCCGCAGGCGAGCGCCTCGAGCAGCGCCTGGCCGAGCGGCTCGACGAGGCTCGGCTGGGCGAGGACGTGCGACTGGGCGAGCAGACCCGGCACCGCGTCGTGCGGGATGCGACCGAGCAGGCGCACCCCGTCGCGGCCGGCGAGCCGCTCCCGCAGGGGGCCGTCGCCGGCGAAGGTCAGGGTGCCCTCGCCGAGCCGGGCGAAGGCGTCGGCGAGACGGACGACGTTCTTGCGCTCGTCGAGGCCGCCGACGCAGAGGAAGCGCGTCGGGCCCGGCGGCGCCGGCGAGGGGGCGAACCGTTCCCGGTCGACGCCGCTCGAGAGCACCGCCGTCTTGCCACGCGCCTCCGGCACCTTCGTCTCGAGCTCGCGCCGCAGGTAGTTGGAGACGCAGATCACCGTCGCCGCACGGCGGACGACGAGCCGCGTGGCTGCGGCGACGCCCGGGTAGGAGCCGATGTTGCGGACGTCCCGGCCGTGCGCCGTGACGACGAGCGGCCCCCGCCCCGCGACGGCGGCGAGGAGCCCGGCCGGCACGAGGAAGTGGGCGTAGACGACGTCGGGCCTGCGGCGCGCGCTCGCAGCGAGCGTCCGGCGCGCAAGCGTCAGGTAGCGGAGCTTGCCGCCGGCGCGCGTGTCGAGCACGGCACGGTCGATCTCGTGGCCCCGGTCGGCGAGCGCACGCTCGAGCTCGGCGACGAACGTGCCGAGGTCCGGCGCAGCCGGGCCGGGGTAGAGCTGCGAGACGAGCAGGACGCGCACGGCGGCAGCGTATGCGCCTCGCCGACCCGGTCGGGTCGGGTCTCGCCCGGCGGCCGAGGACAGGGCGGCGCCTGGTGTAGACTCGCGCCGTGGCGGACTTCGCCAAGGTCAACCTGCGGGAGCTCGAGGACATGGCCCCGGGCGCCGGCTTCCGCGGCATCGAGGCCCGGTTCGCCCGCCGCCCGCTCGCAGCGACGATCTGCGGCCTCAGCCTGCAGCGCCTGGCGCCCGGCGCCCGCAGCCCGTTCGGCCACAGGCATCGACGCCAGGAGGAGCTGTACGTGATCGTCGCGGGCCACGGCCGCATGAAGCTCGAGGACGAGGTGATCGAGCTCCGCCCCTTCGACGCGGTCCGCGTCGCGCCGCAGACTGCGCGCGCCTTCGAGGCAGGGCCCGACGGGCTCGAGTTCCTCGCCTTCGGCGCACCGGCCGGCGACGCGCGAGACGCCGAGATCCTGCAGGGTTGGTGGGACGCGCCCTAGCCGGACGGCCTCAGGCCCGGGCGCGGAGCGCGTCGTACGTCCCCCACTCCTCCCGCAGCGTCTCGCAGATCTCGCCGATCGTGCACCAGGCTCGCAGCGCCTCGCGCAGGGGCGGCAGCATGTTCGCCTCGCCCCGAGCGGTCTCGCGCACCGCGGCGAGCGCCGAGGCGGCCGCCTCGGCGTTCCGCTCGGCCCGCACCCGGGCCGTCCGCTCGAGCTGGCGGCGCTCGGCGGCGGGGTCGATCCGGAGCAGCTCGATCCGCTCCGCCTCCTCCTCGGTGAAGACGTTGACGCCCACGATCGGCCGCTCGCCCGACTCCACCTGGCGCTGGAACTCGAAGGCCGCCCGCTCGATCTCCTCCTGGACGAGGCCCGACTCGACCGCCGCCACCGCACCGCCCGCCTCCTCCACCCGCTCGATCAGCTCCCACGCCCTGGCCTCCAGCTCGTCGGTGAGCGCCTCGATGAAGTAGGAGCCGCCGAGCGGGTCGGCGGTGTCGGTCGTGCCGGCCTCGGCGGCCAGGATCTGCTGGGTGCGGAGCGCGATCCGGGCCGCGTGCTCGGTCGGCAGCGCGAGCGCCTCGTCGTACGCGTTCGTGTGCAGCGACTGCGCGCCGCCGCAGACCGCCGACAGCGCCTGCACCGCCACCCGCACGACGTTGTTCTCCGGCTGCTGGGCGGTCAGGGTCGAGCCGCCGGTCTGGGCGTGGAAGCGAAGCGCGAGCGCCCGCGGGTTCGTGGCGCCGAACCGCTCGCGCATGATCCGCGCCCACAGCCGCCGCGCCGCCCGGAACTTCGCCACCTCCTGGAAGAAGTGGTTGTGGGCGTTGAAGAAGAACGACAGCCGGGCGCCGAACTCGTCCGGGGAGAGGCCCGCTGCGATCGCCGCCTCGCAGTAGGCGATGCCGTTCGCCAGGGTGAAGGCGAGCTCCTGGACGGCCGTCGAGCCGGCTTCCCGGATGTGGTAGCCGGAGATCGAGATCGTGTTCCAGCGCGGCAGCCGCTCGGCGCAGTAGGCGAACAGGTCGGTGGTCAGGCGCATCGAGGGCCGGGGCGGGAAGATGTAGTTGCCGCGGGCGATGTACTCCTTGAGGATGTCGTTCTGCACCGTGCCGCGCAGCTCGCCGGGCGGCACGCCCTGCTCCTCGGCCACGAGCTCGTAGAGGAGCAGCAGCAGCGCCGCCGGGGCGTTGATCGTCATCGAGGTCGAGACCCGGTCGAGCGGGATGCCGTCGAGCAGGAGCCGCATGTCGGCGAGCGAGTCGATCGCCACGCCGGTGCGGCCGACCTCGCCGCGCGCGCGCGGGTCGTCGGAGTCGTAGCCGAGCTGGGTCGGCAGGTCGAAGGCGATCGAGAGGCCGGTCTGGCCGCGCTCGAGCAGGTAGCGGTAGCGGGCGTTCGACTCCTCGGCGGAGGCGAAGCCGGCGTACTGGCGGATCGTCCACGGCCGGCCGCGGTACATGTCGCGGTACGGGCCGCGCGTGAAGGGGTACTCGCCGGGCGGCTCGAGCTCCCGCGGCGCATCCTCGGCCGTGTAGACCGGCTTGACCTCGATGCCCGACTCGGTGCGCCGCTCGCCGGTGGCCGCCATGGGGAGATCGTAGACCCCGACCGCCGGCGCGCCGGGGCGCCGCGAGGGCGCCGGGGCAGGCAAGATCGCTCCGTGCGCGTGACCGTCCGTCTCTTCGCCGGCCTCCGGGAACGGGCCGGGCAGGCCCGCCTCGAGCTCGAGGGCGTGGCCCGGGTCGAGGACGTGTGGGCGGCGCTCGGCCTCGGCGACGAGCCCGCCGGCCTGCTCTACGCAGTCAACCGCGAGTACGTCGAACGCGGACACCCGCTCGCCGACGGGGACGAGGTGGCGCTGATCCCGCCCGTCAGCGGCGGCGCCTTCCGGCTCGTCGACGGCCCCCTCGACGTGGCGGCCGTCCTGCGAGAGGTGGCCGACGCGGAGGCGGGTGCGGTCGCCAGCTTCGTGGGCACCGTCCGGCGGCGCTCGCGCGGCCGCGAGGTGCTCCACCTCGAGTACGAGGCCTACGAGGAGATGGCCGAGCCGCTGCTCGCGCGCCTGGGCGAGGAGCTGACACGGCGGCACGGGCTGTGCCGAGCGGCCATCCACCACCGGCTCGGGCGGGTGGAGATCGGCGAGGCGAGCGTCGTGATCGCCGTCTCGGCGCCCCACCGCTCGGCGGCGCTCGCGGCCTGCAGCGAGGCGATCGAGACGCTCAAGACCACGATCCCCCTCTGGAAGAAGGAGGTCTACGCGGGGGGCGAGGAGTGGATCGGACGCGGCTCGTGAGCGCGCGCGCCGAGAACGACCGCGGCCTCGTCCGCCGCTCGCTCGAGCGGATCGGCGGCCTGGCCGTGGTGCTGGGCGGGGCCGCCCTCAAGTGGGGCTTCCTGTTCGCCAAGGTCTTCGCCTTCTTCGTCTCCTTCGCCGCCTACGCCTTCTGGTTCGGGAGCTGGCAGTTCGGGCTCGGCTTCGTCCTGCTGATCCTCGTGCACGAGCTCGGGCACGTCGCCGAGGCCCGCCGCCAGGGCCTGCCGGTCTCGTTGCCGACGTTCATCCCGTTCGTGGGCGCGTTCGTCACCGTGCGCCACGCCGGTCTCGCGCCGTGGCGGAGCGCGCTCGTCGCCCTCGCCGGGCCGCTCGTCGGCGGGCTGGCCGCCGCCGTGGCCTGGGCCGCCGGCTCGGCCCGCGACACGGCCTGGCTCGTCGTGCTCGCCAACCTCGGCTTCCTCCTCAACGCCTTCAACCTCCTCCCGATCGGCTTCCTCGACGGCGGCACCGCCTGGCACGCCGCGGTGGAGACGTGGCGGCGGCCGCGCTTCCGCTACGAGCAGGACGTGCCGGTCGAGGCGCTCCCACCCGACCGCTCGCTTGCAACCGGCCTCGGCGCCGCCTACCTCGCGCTCGCGGCGCTGCTCGTCGGCGGGCTGCTCGCGACGCGCCACAGCGGGATGCTCTAGGAGGCACGCGACGCGCGACCGGGCCCTCCTCCAGACCCACCACTCCGCCGACGACCTGCGCCGGCACTCGGCCGAGATCGGCCGCGAGTTCCTCGTCGGCTTCGAGGCGGTCGAGCGGATCGACCGGCCCGCGGTCTCCTGCTTCGGCTCCGCGCGGGCGCCCGAGGACTCGCTCCCCTACCGGCTCGCGCGC
>DASRBY010000042.1:0-57492 GCA_035653435.1 Gaiellaceae bacterium | reverse complement strand
CGCCGCTATCGGATTCGGATCAACCCAGGCGACCGGGTCAAGATCCAACTCTCGCCATACGACCTGACCAAGGGCCGTATCGTCTACCGCGAGTCGTAACTGCGCAGCCGGTCGACCAGCGGCGGGCGAGAGGACGCTCGCCCAGGCGAGCGCTGGGTGTCTCGACGCCGAGCGACGCGCGTGCCAAGATGCAGAGTCACGGGAAGAGTGCGTCCTCTATCTGCGCTTGCGGCAACGGTTGGCGCCGCGCTTTGCGTGGTGGCCGTCACTGGGTGCGGTGGGTCAACTAGCCCGACGACGATGCGCGCCGCCCCGTCGTCCCAGAGCCTTCGTCCGCCGAAGACTGTGCAGGCCCGGCGGCTGCGTGCCAGTGCGCCGGGCCATCTCCGCTCCGGTACGCGGGTGAGCCGTTTCGCAGGCGCTCGCGTCTTCGCGAACCCGCGTGATGGCTTCGCCATCGGCACGCTGCCGCGGGACCTCGACACGTATCCGCTCGCCACCTTCGATGGCGGCAAAACCTGGCGAACTGCCGGACCGGTTCTTCACGTCCCGGCGGCAGAGGGTCCCGTCGCAGTGGCGCAGGCGGGCATGATCGGCCCGCACATCTGGTACGCCTGCTGCGGACTAAATACGGTCGTCGACGTTACTCCGGACGCTGGCAAGCACTGGTGGCAAGCGTTCCTTCCCGGCGAGATTTCTCACCGTCTACGAGGGGCCGAGCATGTGCGGACGACTGATCGCGCTCGTCCAGCCCTTCACCAAGCGCAGCCGCCCGCCTCTCTGGACGTACGTCTCAGCGCAGGGTTCCCGCTGGACATACACGGCGAACCCGAACGCCAAGCTCACCTGTTAAGGCACTACTCGGGGGTCATTCCGGAACACTGGCCCAGGCGAGCGCCCTCCAGTCTGGTCCTAGCCCCAGCCGGGACTTACCGGGCTCGATAACGTCGCGCGTCGGACCGTCCCGTCGCGGCCGGTCGCCTCAACTGTCAACCGCACGAGGCGCTTCATGTCACCGGCGATCCGCTCCGCGACGGTGTCGCGTACGAAACCGATCCAGTCGCGGCGGTGGTCCTAGTGAGTGGTGAGCGCAACGTGACGGCCGTGGATCGTGACCGTCACACGGCTTTCCGGCTCGTTCAGCCAGATCGCTATTCCGAGATGGGCGCAGGGGAACGCATTCCCGCAGTCCAGCCCGAGATACGAGTTGCGGACGTAAAGTGGCCGCGGAGCGGGCTGCGAGGAACCGCAGGAGGCGGCGACGCCAACGACGAGCAGGGCTGTCACCGCCACGCGAATCCGAAGCCGCGACATACACCGACACTACGACTGGGCTCCGCTTTCCGGTCCTCGAGCGCCGGGTCAGGGGTCATTCCGGAACACGGCTCAGGCGAGCGGCCGTGGCTTAGCAGGTGTGGTGGAGCGTGGTCGGCTAGCGCGGGCCGAGGCTAACCGTGAGCTTGATCCTCGCCCCGGTCGCGAGCGTTTTGCCCCACGCGGGCTGCTGCAGAATCACGATGCCGCGAACGTAGTGGGTGTGCTTGCGGACGACCTCGCCGACCGTGCAGTGCGCCTTCTCGATCGCGCGTGTCGCACCGGGGAGCTTCATTCCGATGAGGACCGGAACGTGGCACATCGAGCTCGGCGGCGGGCCGGGGTCGTAGGTGTTCGTCCCCGCTCCGTCCGCGACCGCCTGTTTCCAGGTGTACGTGTACGCCGGCGTGTAGTCCGCGTCGCCGCCGACGAAAAGGTAGGCGTAGCCGCGGTGGTGGTTCCGCGAATCGCGTCCCGCGGCTGCGCCCATCGCAAGCACGGGGCCGTATTTCCACAGCACGCTGTGCCGGTGCCCCCAGCAGCGCGAATGATCGGTCGGCGTGCAGCGCGGGTTCTTGCTCCCTAGCCCGTCATCCCACACCCATGCCTCGTACGCCATCGGGGCGTTGTAGAACGCGCCGGCCCAGCCCGGCCACCAGATGTTGAGCCCGGCCGTGTTGCTCGGATGCGGGTCATCCGCCCGCCAGACACCGCTCACGAGCGCGTCATGACTCAGCTCCGCCGTCAGCCCGGTGATCGGCGGCAGCCCGTACTGGACGCGATCGAGGTTGACGAGGATGAACAGCTGCCGAGGTGGCGACAACGACGTGAAGTCGGCCGGGAGAGCGTACGGCGGCAACCCCACCTTCGCGCGCGCCCGGTCGAGGTAATACACGCCGGCGTCGATGCACTGCTTCCCGGTCGGTGCGGCGTTGCAAGACGACGGCAACCTCCCGAGCCGCGTGTTCTTGGGTGGATCACCGCCCCCCCAGCCGGCCGAGGCGCGCGCGACGAAGACGAGCGCGAGCGCAGAGGCGATCAAAAGTGGACGGATCGCCCGCGGCACGCGCTCCAACGTACAGCCAGATTCGGAACTCCCGCAAGGAGAACTGTGCCCTCGCATGGTGGCGCCAGCTGGGGCGCGAACTCAGGCGTCATTCCGGACCACTGGCCCGCGCGAGGACCTGCTCCCTCGGAGCCCGTCAGCTCCGAGTGCGGATGACGACCGCCTTGCCCATCTGCACACAGCCCCTCAGCGCACTCGGGGTGGGGCCGCGCAGCGGCGCATACCCGGTCCACCCGACCGGCGTCCGCGACCCTCCTGGGAAAGCGATCGCGTACGTCATTGTCGCGCGTCTCGCGACGAACTCGGGTGGCGAGCGGTGCGTTCCGTTGATCAGCTCACGTTCGACGCTCCACTGGACAGACCAGCCGTCATGCTGAAGACACTTCGCTGCAGCCTCGGCCCTCGATGTCGGGCTTGCTGCCCCGCAGCCGGAAGCCACGATCCCGCACATCGTGAGAAGAACCAGCAAGCGCGTCATCCGCGGCTTTATACGACGCGGGAACGATCACCGTCACCGGGTCCTTTAGTTGCCGACTTCCGGGTCGGGCATGAACTCCCGGACCTCCTGAGCGCAGCGACACGCGGCAGCGGTCTTGGCAGCCCACTCCAGCGCCTGCTCGCGTGAGGGCACGTCGACGACGCACAACCCGCCGATGGCCTCCGGGTACGGGCCGTCGGTCACACTCCCGTCGGTGGCCACGACGCTCGCCATCCGGTTTTCGATCCCGCCGCCGAAGACCCACACGCCCGCCTTCATGGCCTCTTCGACCACCTCGTGCGCGGCCTTGGCCACGGCCGGCATCTCTTCGTCGGGGATGTGGTCCATCGCGTGGGCATCGAACGAGATCAGGTATCGCGGCATCTCATGGCTCCCGGTCCGGGCGGCCCACTCCGGCCGCATCGCGGTAGAGACTGACGACCCGGCAGAGACTCAGCGCCCGAGAATCATTCCGGTCGATAGACCTCGGCCGGAGTCCCACCGACCGGATCCACGTCGGCCGGGCGGCGTCTCTCGAAGTTCGGCCCTCGAAGCCCGCGGGTCGGGTCGATGCCCGCCAGCCAGACGAGGCCCGCTTCCACTCCAATCGTGGTCACGGCATAGAGCGTGTACATCGCCGAACGGCGGCGTGCCTCGTCATCGGCCCACGCGATGACCTCGTGCACGTCGTCCGCCTCTGAAACGCAACGCTCGGCGGCCGCCCACATGATCTGCTCCTGGGTGGCTCCGGCAGCAAGATCCGACTCCCGGATGAGCGGCTGTCGCCAGAAGACCACGTAGTAGTCGTGGACGGGGCCCGCCCGGACGCTCGCATTGGCCCGACGCGACTCGATCTTCACCGCAGCACCGCTTAACCGTGGTGCGCGGGCAGTGCGACGCGGGTGGCGAGGATCTCTCCCGAGCTGCCCCAGCTGACGATCGCGGAGCCGCCGCGTGTCGAGAGTCCGAAGGTGTCGCCGGGCCAGACCCTGCGGCTCCCGTACTTGTGGGAGATCCTCCTCGCGTTGCCGGTCCAACCCTCGCCGAGGGCGAGCCGGCGCAGATACGTGGCGTAGCCCCTGTGCGGGACTGGCGTCTGCCAGCCGACATAGACGCTTCCGGTGCCCGCCGTGGCCAGCTCCATCAGCCGTTCCGTTGATCCGGAAGTCACGCGTAGAGGCGGCGACCACGTCTGGCCGCCGTCGCCCGACCGGGCGAGCCAGCCCGTGTCGCTGGTGCCGGTCTGCGTGTCCCAGGCCGCGTAGAGGGTTCCGGCCGAGTCAGTCGCGAGCGTCCCGTCGATCCACCAGATCGACAGAGCGGTGGTCCCTGCCGCGGGATCGACCGCGACCGGACTGGACCAGGTCGCGCCGCCGTCGCTCGAGCTCGTGAAGTACTCGGTTCCCGGTCCGACCGCGAGCGTCGCCGGGTCGGTGGGGTGCCCCCAGTAGAGGACGCCGAGCGTCCCGTTGGGCTCCACCACGATCGGGGCGCTGTAGGCGCCGCCGAGCGGGAAGCCCGGGCTGAGGGGAGCAGGCATGGTCCAGTGCCGGCCGCGGTCGGTCGACTTCTGGATCACCGCGTTGAAATCTCCGCCGGTAAAGGCGCAGCTGCCCGCCCGAACGCAGACCTCGTTCACCTCGTCTTCGCGCGGCCCGTAGTCCCACGTCACGTAGACCGCTCCGTCCGGCCCGACTGCGATGAAGTCGCGGTCGCCCCAGCTCCCGTCCGCCGTCGCGGGAAGCGGCACGGGCAGGTGCGAGACCCGCGCAAACGACCGCCCATGATCGACCGACACGGCCACCGCCGGGATCATCTCGGTCACAGAGCCGCCGCCTGACGTCGGGACGACCCAACGGATCATGTAGGAGACGTACACCGTCCCGTCAGGTGCGACGGCGAGGGCCGGATCCCAGAGGCGCCCCGTGTCGGGGGCCGGCTTCGACGCCCCGAATGTTCGACCCCCGTTCACCGACCGGGCGAACTCGATCCCGCCGCAGCCCATCCAGACCTCGTACACGTACCGGCCCCTGACCGCTTGCTCGACCTCGGCATTGGAGCCCGGGCAACGGTTGACCCGTACCACCTTCGCGGGCGCAGTGGCCCCGGCGAGCCCCACGCCAAGCAGAAGAAGGCCCGCCGCCGCGCCTGTAGCCACAAGACCGAATCTGGACATGACTCAGTTCTAGCCGAGCCAGCCTGGCCCGGGGCGATCAGGTCCGCGACGAGCGAGAAGTTGCGTCACACTGTCGCGATGCGGCGAGGGGCTTGGCTCGTTTTCGCGGCTGTCGTGGTTGCCGTCCTCTCCGTGGGGTCGGCGCGCGCGGCGGCCTCCGGGACGACCACTTCGGGCACGACGACCGGTACGACGACGGCGCCGTCGTACGCGGACGTCCCGCAATCGTTCCTGCCCAGGGGCTGCGTCGGCGCGGGCGCGGCGGCGCTGGTGGTGCCCGCGCATCCGGTTGTCGCCTTTGGCACGCCCGCCTCCAGCCTCGGGCCATCCGCGTACGCGCCGGCCGGAACGGTTCTTTCCTTCGCGTCCTCGAGCTCGAGCGGCTCGGCCTGCCAATCGGGCGGAGTCACCCTGAGCTCGGTCTCGCTGTTCGACGGCGCCGTCACGGCGGACAGCGTCCAGGCAACCGGCGGCAACGGCACGGTCGGCGGTCTCGAGGTCGACGGCAGTGCCGTCGCCGCTTCGCCCGGCCAGACACTGAGCGTGGGGGGTTGGGGACAGCTCACGCTCGGGGCGACCGTCGGCCGGGTGAGAGCGCCGCTCGTAGTCCGGCTCCTCCAAGCGCATGACTCGCTTCCCGCCGGAACGGTGGTCGCGATGGCGTTCGCCGCTTCGGCAGCTCAGCCGGTCGCGAGGTCCACGCCGAAGCATCGTTCGCAGGCGCGGCACGAGCAGAAGCACGTGCTCGCACCCCGCACGTCCCTAGTACCGATGCACTCCGCCCGGAAGCACCTTGCGAAGAAGGAGCGGCGCCGCCAGCCGCTGAGGCAGCCGCCCGACTATCCGTCCTCTTCCGATCCCCTCCTGGCCGGCGGCGCGCTGGCGCCTGTCGTGGAGCACAACCCCGTCGTCTCGCTCGCGGTTCAGTACCTCGGCATCCCGTACGAGTGGGCCGGCGCGAATCCGAAGGCCGGCTTCGACTGCTCGGGCCTCGTCAAGTACGTGTTCGCGCAGCTCGGCGTCACGCTGCCGCATTACGCGGCGGCGCAGTGGTCCTCCCCCGACGCGGTCCCGGTTCCGCCGGACAAGCTCCAGCCGGGCGACCTCGTCTTCTTCACCGGTTCGGACGGGACGCGCAAGGCGCCGGGGCATGTCGGCATCTACCTCGGCGACGGATATCTGATCGACGCGCCGCATACGGGCGCGTTCGTGCAGGTCGACAGCTTCAACGAGGCGTGGTTCGCGAACAAGTACGTCGGCGCCAGGCGAATCGTCGGCCCTTCCCCCGGCCACTCCCGTCACCTCTTGCACGCGACCCAGAATGTCTCGTTCGTACCGTCTCTGCCCCTCGCAGGGCTGCCGCAGATTGCCGTCGACCGCACCGCCGCGCACACGTATTCGCCGCGAGCCGATCAGTTGTGGACGAGCGTCGGCCTCGTCGCCTTTCTTCTCCTCGTCTCCTTCGGAGCCGTCGCCGGCCTCCGCCGTCGGCGCAGCTAACTCACCTTTTTCTCAAGGACGTGACGTACGTTGAGCCCGCTTGAAGCGGGTCGTGCTCTTCCTTTTCGCGGCGGTGTCGCTTGCGACGTTGCTGCTGGTGTCGGCCGAGGTGCCGGGTCATTCGCGCGACGCTCGGGCGGATTCCCTCCAGGGGATCCACAAGATCCGGCACGTCGTGATCATCATGCAGGAGAACCGGTCGTTCGACTCCTATTTCGGCACGTATCCGGGCGCTGACGGGATTCCCGGACTGGCGGGTAATCCGGGCAGGCTGCCCTGTCTGCCCGATCCGCAGCGGCACCACTGTGTGGGCCCGTACCACGACTCCTCGGCGCTGAACGCGGGCGGCCCACACGGTCACGGCAATGCCGTGGGAGATATCGCCGCCGGCAAGATGACCGGCTTCGTCGTGCAGGCCCAGCGGGGGAAGGCCCGGGCCTGCAAGCACGTCGATTCACCGTATTGCTCGCAGCATCCGAGACGACCGGATGTGATGGGGTATCACGACTGGCGCGAGATCCCGAACTACTGGGACTACGCAAGCCACTTCGTGCTCCAGGACCACATGTTCGAGTCGGATTCGTCCTGGAGCCTGCCGGCCCACCTCTACATGGTCTCGGGCTGGTCGGCGCTCTGCACCCGCAAGGGCGATCCGATGAGCTGCCGCTCCGCTGTGCAGAAACCCGGCTCGCCGCCGGGAACGCCCGGCAACACGACCGGAAAGCCGCCCGACTACGCCTGGACCGACCTGACGTGGCTTCTGCACCGCTACGGCGTCAGCTGGGGCTACTACGTCCACCAAGGCGGCCAGCCCGATTGCGCGGACAACCAGATGTTCTGCGCTCCGGTCCCGCAGCATTCGTGGACGCCCGGCATCTGGAATCCGCTGCCCTGGTTCGACACGGTGCACGAGGACGACCAGCTGGGAGACATCCGGCCGCTGCGCGACTTCTTCACGGCGCTCGACGCCAACACCCTGCCGGCGGTCTCCTGGCTCGTGCCCTCCCAGGCGGTCAGCGACCATCCGACCGCCTCGATCATCGACGGCCAGGCCTACGTCACCGGGGTGATCAACTCGATCATGCGGTCGAAGGCCTGGGACTCGACCGCGATCTTTCTGGCGTGGGACGACTGGGGCGGCTTCTACGACCACGTCAAGCCGCCGAGGGTCGACGCCCAGGGATACGGCCTACGCGTGCCCGCGCTCGTGATCAGCCCGTACGCCAGGGGGGACTACATCGACCACCAGACCCTTAGCTTCGACGCGTACCTCAAGTTCATCGAGGACGACTTCCTGCGCGGTCAGCGAATCGATCCGCGCACCGACGGCCGGCCCGACCCGCGGCCGGACGTGCGCGAGAACGCGAAGATCCTGGGCAACCTCGCCAAGGACTTCAACTTCCACCGGAAGCCTCGTCCGCCGCTGATCCTGCCGCTCTACCCGCCCTACAGCTGAATCTAGACTCGGGCGGGGTATGGATGCGATCGTCGCGGAGGACCTCCGCAAGCGATATCGGGCCGTGCAGGCGCTCGACGGCGTCTCGTTCGCCGTGCGCGAAGGGGAGGTGTTCGGCCTCCTGGGACCGAACGGCGCCGGCAAGTCGACGACGGTGCGCGTGCTGACGACGCTGACTCGCCCCGACTCGGGGCGCGCCTTCGTCGCCGGCGAGGACGTGGTGGCTCACCCCGCGCGTGTGCGGCGATCGATCGGCTACGTCGCCCAGGACTCGGGCGTCGACTGGGAGGCGACCGGGCGCGAGAACCTTCTCCTGCAGGGCCGCATCCACGGCATGAGCGGCTCGCCGCTGCGCGCTCGCGTCGACGAGTTGCTCGGCTTCGTCGGGCTCGAGGAGGCGGCGGACCGGCCGGCGCGCGGGTACTCGGGCGGCATGAAACGCCGGCTCGACATCGCCATCGGTCTCGTCCACGGGCCGAGCGTCCTCTTCCTGGACGAGCCGACGACGGGGCTCGATCCCGAGGCGCGGGCGGCGATGTGGGTCGAGGTCGAGCGGCTGGCGAAGGAGCAGAGCCTGACGATCCTCCTCACGACGCACTATCTCGAGGAGGCCGACCGGCTCGCCGAGCGCGTCGCGATCGTCAGCCGGGGGCGCGTCGTCGTGGAGGGCCGTCCGGACGAGTTGAAGGCCGGTCTGCGCGGCGAGTCCGTGACGGTCGAGCTCGGCGACGTCGACGGCCAGATCGAAGGGGCGGCGGAGATCGTCCGCCGGATCGAGGGCGTGAGCGAGGTCGTGGTCGACGAGCAGCACGTGCGCACCCGCGTCCCCAACGGTGCGCAGGCGATCCCCGCGATCCTCTCGGCCCTCGACAGCGGCGGCTTCCCGGTCGCGTCGGTCACGACGGCGCGGCCCTCGCTCGACGACGTGTACCTCCACTACACCGGGCGAGAGTTCTCGTCCGAGGACGAGGAGGGAGCGCACTGATGCAGACCGCGCGGCAGACCGGCTGGATGGTCGTCCGCCAGGCTCGCAACCTGATGCGGGAGCCGATCTGGATCGCGATGATGGTGATCCAGCCGATGCTCTGGCTGATCCTCTACGGCCAGCTGTTCTCCAAGGTCACGCCTCTTCGCGCCGGCGCGGGCAGCTACGTCGAGTTCCTCACGCCCGGGATCGTGTGCATGAACGCCTTCTTCGGGGGGACCTGGGCCGGCATGGCGATGATCAGCGATCTCGACCGGCACGTCGTCGATCGTTTCCTCGCGGCTCCGGCCTCGCGGCTCGCGATCGTCCTCTCCCAGGTCATTCGCGCCGGGATCACGGCGATCCTGCAAGCACTGATCCTGCTCGTGGTGGGACTGGCTCTCGGGGTGCGCGTCCACGGAGGCTTCGCCGGCTGGGTCGTCGTGCTCGCGGCCTCGTTCCTCCTCGCGATGGTGTTCGCCGGGTTTTCCAATGGAATCGCCCTCGTCCTGCGGCGCGAGGCGTCGATGATCGCGACCGCGAACTTCGTCGGCCTGCCCCTCATGTTCCTCTCCTCGATTCTCGTCTCAGTCGCGCTCATGCCGGGCTGGATACGCGCGATCGCGCGCTTCAACCCGGTCAACTGGGGGGTGGACGCGGCCCGGAACGCGGTCGTGGTGGGTGGGAACTGGGGCTCTGCGATGGGCCACCTCGGCCTCTTGCTCGCCGCCGCCGCGGCCACGGCCCTCTTCGCTACCTGGTGCTTCCGCTCGTACCAGCGCTCGATCTGACCGAGTAGCTCGGCGGTACGCTGGCCGGATGGACGAGGCGCCGCGCGAGTTCGGATTCAACACGCGCGCAGTGCACGCGGGCCAGCGGCCGGACCCGTACACCGGCGCGAGCGCGACCCCGATCTACCAGACCGCGGGCTTCGTGTTCGAGGACACGGAGTCGGCCTCCTCTACAGCCGGATCATGAATCCGACCGTGGCGGCGTTCGAGGAACGCCTCGCGAACCTCGAGGGCGGCGTGGGCGCCGTCGCGTTCGCGAGCGGGCTCGCCGCGCAGGCCGGGCTCTTCTTCGCGTTGCTCGACCCGGGCGACCGGATCGCGGTCGCGAAGGCGTTGTACGGCGGGTCGACCGCGCAGCTCAACCACCTCGCGCGCAAGCTCCAGATCACCCTTGACTGGGTCGAAATGGACGATCCCGACGGCTGGCGCCGCGCCGTCACCGCCGAGACGAAGGCACTGTTCGCGGAGACGATCGCCAACCCGGGCGGGAACGTGCTCGACATCGAGCTCGCCGCGGCCGTCGCGCACGAGGTCGGCGCGCCGCTCGTCGTCGACAACACCTTCGCCACGCCGTACCTGTGCCGGCCGCTCGAGTGGGGCGCCGACCTCATCGTCCACTCGGCGACGAAGTTCCTCGTCGGCAACGGGACGACGATCGCCGGCGCCGTCGTCGACTCGGGCACCTTCGACTGGTCGAATGGACGCTTCCCGTCCATCGCCGAGCCGTCGACCGCGTACCACGGCCTCAAGTTCCACGAGACGTTCGGGGTCTACGGCCTCTTGATGAAGCTCCGCTCGGAGACGCTGCGCGACTTCGGCGCCGTGCTCGCGCCGTTCAACGCGTTCCTCCTCCTGCTCGGCATGGAGTCGCTCGCCGTGCGGATGGAGCGGCACGTCTCGAACGCCCTGGCGGTCGCGGAATGGCTGCGCGGGCGGCCCGGCGTCGCCGCGGTCCGGCATCCGGCGCTGCCCGACAGCCCGTACCGCCCGCTCGTCGAGCGCTACCTGCCGGCCGGCGCGGGATCCGTCTTCTCGTTCGACCTCGAGAGCGGGCGCGAGGGCGGGCGCCGCTTCATCGAGGCGCTGTCGCTCTGGAGCCACCTCGCCAACGTGGGCGATACGAAGAGCCTCGTCATCCATCCCGCCTCGACGACGCATCGCCAGCTGTCGGACGAGGAGCTCGTCGCGTCGGGCGTCGCGCCCGGCACGGTGCGGCTCTCGGTCGGGCTCGAGGACGTCGACGACCTCGTCTGGGACCTCGAGCGCGGGCTCCAGGCCGCGCGCGGCTCGGCCGTCACGGCATGAAGGAGTTCCAGGACCCGGGGACGATCCAGAAGATCGTCCTCAATGCGCGCAACGTGGCGATCGTCGGCCTTTCGGCGAGCGAGCTCCGCGCGAGCAACTTCGTCGGCTACTACCTGCAGCGCCACGGGTACCGCGTCATTCCCGTCAACCCCAACGAGGAGCACGTGCTCGGCGAGCCGGTCTATCCCAGCCTCCGCGACGTGCCCGAGCGCATCGACGTCGTCGACGTCTTCCGCGACCCCGCGGCGGTTCCCGACATCGCGCGCGAGTCGGTCGAGGTGGGAGCCGGTGCGCTCTGGCTCCAGTTCGGCGTCATCAGCCCCGAGGGCGCGCAGATCGCCCGGGACGGCGGGCTTGCGGTGGTGATGGATCGCTGCCTCAAGGTCGAGCACGCGCGGCTGCTCGGCCGCATGCACTGGATGGGCTTCGACACCGGCGTCATCGCCGGGTCGCGGCAACCCTCCTAGACGAGCCCGGCGGCCTGCGCGAGCAGGAAGACGTTGAGCGCGCTGATCAGCGAGGCGATCCCGACCGCGACGACCGTGGTCGGCAGGCGGTTGGCGTGCTCTCCCATCACGTCGCGCCGGCTCGTCAACAAGACCAGCGGGATGAGCGCGAACGGGATTCCGAACGAGAGCACGACCTGGCTGAGGACCAGCGCGCTCGTGGGGCTGACGCCGAGGCCGAGCACCACGAGCGCCGGCACCATGGTCAGGCCGCGCCGCACGAGCAGCGACAGCCGCAGGTTGACGAAGCCGGCCATCACGACCTGGCCCGCGTACGTCCCGACGCTCGACGACGACGCGCCCGACGCGAGCAGCGCGACGGCGAACGCGAGCGCCGCCGTGCCGCCGACGAGGTGCGAGAAGCCGGCGTGCGCGGCGCGGATCGTGTCCAGATGCGAGTAGCCGGGGCGTTCGTGGAAGAGCTTCGCGGCGACCGCGAGCATGGCCATGTTCACGAGCCCGGCGATGCCGAGCGCCACGATCACGTCGGTGCGCTGGAAGCGGAGCAGGCGCCTGCGCTCCACGTCGTTCCGGACCGGGGTGCGTCCGATCGTCAGGGCCGAGTGGAGATAGATCACGTGCGGCATGACGGTCGCGCCGACGATGCCGACCGCGAGGTAGACGGAGCTCGAGCCGTCCAGGTGGGGGATCAGGCCGTGGGCGGCGCCGCTCGCCGACGGCTCGATCTTCACGGTCTCGTAGAGGAAGCCGAGCAGGATCAGCCCGAGCAGCGCCGTGATCGCCAGCTCGAAGCGCCGGAAGCCGTGCCGCTGCAGCTCGAGCAGCGCGAAGGCGATCGCGCCGGTCATGAAGCCTGCCGGCAGAAGGGGGACGCCGAAGAGCAGATTGAGCCCGAGCGCTGCGCCGATGAACTCCGCGACGTCGGTCGCCATCGCCATCGCCTCGGCCTGGATCCAGAGCCCCCACGCGACCGGGCGCGGGTAGTGGTCGCGGCAGAGCTCCGGCAGGTTCCGGTCGGTGACCACCCCGAGCTTCGCCGAGAGGTACTGGATGAGCATCGCCATGAGGTTCGCCGCGAGCACGACCCAGAGCAGGAGGTAGCCGAAGCGGGCGCCGCCCTGGATGTTCGTCGCGAAGTTGCCCGGATCGACGTAGGCGACCGCGGCGACGAAGGCCGGGCCGAGCATCGTGAGGGTCGCGCGCAGGCGGCCACGGGCCTCGACTGCGTGGAGCGGCGTCGTGCCGTGCCGGAAGGCCTCGTAGGCCTCGTCGCTCACGCGTTCCCCTTGCGCTCCACGCGCATAGCGCGCGCGAGCGTGGCGCCGAGGACGTGCTCCTTGCCGCCGACGCGGACGAAGAGCGGCCCGTCGAACGGCTGCCGCCCGACGAGCTCGAGTCGCGCGCCCGGAGCGATCCCACGCTCGCCGAGGAAGCGCAGCATCGCAGGGTCCGTGTCGGAGATCCGGACAAAGGTCGCGGTCTGGCCGGGCTCGAGCTCCGCGAGCGAGGGGCCCGAGGTCTCGGCGAGCTTGAGCTCGCGGCTGGGGATCGGGTCGCCGTGCGGGTCCACCGTGGGGTTGCCGAGTTTCGCGGCGATCAGCTCCTCGAGCTCCTCCGAGAGCGCGTGCTCGAGCACCTCGGCCTCGTCGTGCACCTCGTCCCAGGTCATCCCGAGGCTCTCGACGAGGAACAGCTCGACGAGCCGGTGGTGGCGGATCACCTCGAGGGCGACGCGCCGGCCCCGCTCCGTCAGGCGGACGCCGCGGTAGCGCTCGTGCTTCACGAGGCCGAGCGCCGAAAGCTTGCGCAGCATTCCCGAGACCGAGGCGGGGCGGACCTCCAGCAGAGTCGCGAGGTCGGTCGTCGACGCCGACCCCTCCCGGGCCTCGAGCGTGTAGATCGCCTTCGCGTAGTCCTGAACCGCGACCGTGAGATCACGAGATTGAGCCATGCCTAAATTCTAGGTTAGGCACGGGATTCGAGCAAACGGATCCGGGGATGCCCCGATGCCGGGACGCCTCTCCGGCGCGAGGCTGAGAAAAAGAGAGCTGGAGGTGTGCGATGAGATCGCTCGTGGTGTACGAGTCCTGGTTCGGGAACACTCGGCGCGTCGCCGAGGAGATCGCCGGCGGCCTCGCGCAGGCCGGCGAGGTCGAGGTCGTCTCAGTGGACGAACCGCTCCCGCCGCTCGCCGACGTCGACCTGCTCGTCGTCGGAGCGCCCACTCACGTCCACGGCCTCTCGGGCCGGCACTCGCGGGAGGCTGCGCTCGAGCAGGGCGGTCACGGCGAGGCCGGGACTGGCGTCCGCGGCTGGATCGCCGGGCTACCGAACGGCGCCCGCGGCCCGCGGGCTGCGGCATTCGACACACGCGCGGACAAGCCGGTGCTGCTCGTCGGCTCAGCAGCGCGCGGCATCGCCCGGCGATTGCGTGAGCACGGATATGCGCTTGCTGCCGAGCCCGAGAGCTTCTTCGTCGAGGGCACGCCCGGGCCGCTCGAGGAGGGCGAGCTCGAACGCGCCGCCGAGTGGGGGAGGGAGCTGGTGACGTCCGCCTAAGCCGCGCGGTGCCGCAGCCACAGGGACGCGAAGGCGAGGAGGAGGAGGGCGACGCCGCCGAAGAGCGCGGTTTCGATCCCCTGGAACTCCCAGAAGCGGCTCGCCGGCTGCCAGACGGCGTGGTTGTAGCCCGCTCCGTGGCGCATGAGGCAATGGGGGTCGAGGCCCTTGACGCCCTTGCCGAACGACCGTGCGCACGTCTGCAACACCGCGGCGCCTCCCGTGAACGGGTGGCCTGCCTTGTCGCTCGGCACCTGGGCGAGGACCCAGGCGCGATCGAGTCTCGGCCCAGAGGCATGCGGCGCCCAGGTGGCGGAGAGAGGGGCGGCGAACCGCTGCCGGAGCCAGTCCTGGACGAAGAGGCGCGCGCCGACGTAGGCCGCAAAGCCGACGATGACGGCCGGCGCGGTCCGCCGCCAGAGCACGCCGACCACGAAGGTGAGCGCGAGTGCGAACACGACGTACGCGAGGGGGACGACGCCTTCGAAGCCGAAGTTGTCGAATGGCCCGTAGACGCGGTCGAGCGGCCCGTCGTAGAAGGTGAAGAGGAGGCTGAACGCCGCGCCCGCCGCGAGTGCGGTGACGAGCGTCACGGAGAGCTTCGTCCCGAGCCAACGGTTGCGGCTGACGCTCTGCGTCCAGGCGAGCCGGATCGTTCCGTTCTCGAGGTCGAGCACGAGCGGCGCGGCGAGCGCGACTCCGATCAGTCCAGGCGCCAGATTGAGCCAGCCGCCGGCGACGAGGCTGCGGACGAAGCCGGCGCGACCTCCGAAGTTGGCGATTGCCTGGTTGCAGGCCGCCGTCTGCCGTCCGATGCAGTGGGCGATCCCCTGCTGGTCGTAGAACGAGGCGAGATGGACTCCCGCCGGCACGAGCAGGGCCGTGAGCGCCGCGAGGAGCGCGGCCGTGATGAGGGTCTCCGTCCGCTGCTGCCGCCAGCTGAGCCAGATCATGACGCCACCCCTTCGCGCGCGTGCCTCGCGCCGCTGTCGAGGTAGCCCAGCACGATCTCCTCGAGGTCGAGCTCGTGCAGCTCCCACGACGAGTCGTAGACGTGGCCGTTTGCCCGCACGAGCAGCGTCGTCTGCCGCTCGGTGTGCCTCTGGCGCACGACCTCGTGGACGCGGGCGACATCCGCGGCCTCGCTGCGGGGTCCCGTCAGCAGGCGGTGCGTGGCGAGGATCTCCTCGATCGGACCGGCGAGCTGCGTGCGTCCGCTCGCAAGGATCACGAGGTGGTCGCAGACGCGCTCGAGGGCGGCGACGATGTGCGAGGAGAGCAGCACGGTCATTCCCGTCTCGGCGACGGCTTCCATCAGGGACTGGAGGAACTCGCGGCGCGCGAGCGGGTCGAGCGACGCGACCGGCTCGTCGAGCAGCAGCAGCTCCGGCCGCTTCGCGAGAGCGAGCGTGAGCGCAACCTGTGCCCGCTGGCCGCCGGAGAGCGCGCCGACCTTCTTGCGGAGCGGCAGCCCAAGGCTCCCGATGCGCGCTCTCGCGGCGTCTTCGTCCCAGCTCGGGTTGAGCTCGCGTCCGAGCCGGAGGATCTCGGCAATCGTGAAGCTGCGGTAGAGGGGATGCTCCTGCGCGACGAAGCCGACCCGCGGCAGCACCTCCGGGGGGTTCGCGCCGAGCACGCGCACGGAGCCCGCGCTCGGCTCGCTCAGACCGACGGAGAGATGCAGGAGCGTCGTCTTGCCGGCGCCGTTCGGCCCGACGAGCGCCGTGACCGAGCCGGCGGGGATCTCGAGGTTGCAGTCCTGCAGCGCCCAGAACGAGCCGTAGCGCTTGCCGAGCCCGACGGTCTCGAGCGCGGCGCTCACGCCGCCCTCCTCTTGGCGGAGCCGGTGCGGACCGTCTCGGCCACGAGCGCGTCGATCGCCTCGTCGTCGAGGCCTGCCGCACGCGCCTGTGCCAGCCAGCGCTGCAATGCGGCGCGAATCGGGCCGATGCCGTCGGGAGGCGTTGCGGGCGCGGTGCTCGCGACGAACGTCCCCTGGCCGCGTCGTCCCTCGGTCAGCCCTTCGTGGTCGAGCTCCCGGTATGCCTTGAGCACGGTGTTCGGGTTGATGGCGAGCGCACCCACGACCTCCTTCACCGTCGGGAGCTGATCGCCGGAGCGGAGAATCCCCAGCCGCACGGCCTGCCTCACCTGCTGCACGAGCTGGAGATAGGTCGGCACGCCCGAGCGGCTGTCGAGGTGGAACTCGATCACGATGCCTTCCAAGCCTCTTTACCTAGTGTCATAGATAAAGAGAGTAAACCCTTCTGAGCCGCCTGTCAAGATGGCTCGATGCACGATCACGCGCACGCCGGTGGGGAGGACGCGCGCCGCCTGCGGCTCGCACTGGCGCTGATCGTCGCCTTCATGGCCGGGGAGATCGTCGCCGGTCTGCTCGCGCACTCGCTCGCGCTCCTCTCCGACGCGGCGCACATGCTCACCGACGCCGGCGCCCTCGCGATGTCGCTCGTCGTGCTGCGCCTCGCGGCCCAGCCTGCGCGCGGGAACCGGACGTTCGGGCTCCGCCGCTCGGAGATCCTCTCTGCGCAGGCGAACGGAGCTGCGCTGCTCGTGCTCGCCAGCCTCATCGTCTACGGCGCCGTCCGCCGTCTCGTCTCGCCGCCCCACGCGAACGGCACAGCGATCCTCGTCGTCGCGCTCGTCGGGATCGGCGTCAACCTCCTCGCGACGTGGCAGCTCGCCGGCGCGAACCGCGCATCGCTGAACGTCGAGGGGAGCTTCCAGCACGTCCTCAACGACCTCTTCGCCTTCGTCGCGACCGCGGTCGCCGGCGCGGTGATCCTCGCGACCGGTTGGCTGCGCGCGGACGCAGTTGCCGCGCTCCTCGTCGCGGCCCTGATGCTCCTGGCGTCGTGGCGCCTCCTGCGCGACTCCGGCCGCGTGTTGCTCGACATCGCCCCCGTCGGGCTGCCGGTGAACGAGATCGGCAACGCGATGGCCTCGCATGCCGGCGTGGTGGAGGTGCACGACCTCCACGTGTGGGAGGTGACGACCGAGTTCCCGACCCTCTCCGCCCACGTGCTAGTGGAGCCTGGAGCCGATTGCCACGGAATCCGCCGTGAGCTCGAGACCCTGCTGCGCGACCGCTTCGGCCTCGAGCACACCACGTTGCAGGTCGAACACGCGCCGGCCAAGCTCGTCCAGATCCGCTAACCTTACGTAAACGTAAGATTCGGTAAGCGGTACCGTTCCAGCAGCGTGACGGAAGCGTCGCGAGAGGGTGCCGCCGGATCGGGAGGAGGCGCGGTGCAGGTCGGCCGGCGGAAGCTCGACTACAAGTGGGTGGCGCTCTCGAACACGACGCTCGGGACGCTCGTCGCGATGATCAACAGCTCGATCCTGCTCATCGCGCTGCCCGACATCTTCCGGGGCATCGGCATCGACCCACTGCAGCCCGGCAACACGAGCTACCTCCTCTGGCTGCTGCTCGGCTTCCTCGTCGTGCTCGCGGTGCTGCTCGTCAGCCTCGGCCGGCTCGGCGACATGTACGGCCGCGTGCGGATGTTCAACCTCGGTTTCGCCGTCTTCACGATCTTCTCGATCCTGCTCTCCGTCACGTGGTTGCACGGCGGCGCCGGCGCGCTCTGGCTGATTCTGATGCGGGTCGGACAGGGAGTCGGCGGCGCCATGATCTTCGCGAACTCGAGCGCGATCCTTACCGATGCCTTCCCGCACGACGAGCGCGGGCTCGCGCTCGGCGTCAACAGCATCTCGATGGTCGCCGGCTCGTTCCTCGGGCTCGTGCTCGGAGGAGTGCTCGCGCCGCTCCAGTGGCGGCTCGTCTTCGTCGTGTCGGTGCCGATCGGGCTCGCGGCCACCGTCTGGTCGTACCGCTCGCTGCGTGACCTCGGCGTCCGCAAGGCCGGGAACATCGACTGGTGGGGCAACGTGACGCTCGCCGCCGGGCTCGTGCTGGTGATGGTCGGCATCACCTACGGGATCCAGCCCTACGGCGGCCACACGATGGGGTGGACGTCGCCGCTCGTGCTCGCGTGCCTGCTCGGCGGCCTCGGTCTGCTCGCGCTTTTCTGCGCGATCGAGGTGCACGTCGACGAGCCCATGTTCCACCTCGAGCTCTTCCGGATCCGCGCGTTCGCGGCCGGCAACCTCGCGGCCCTACTCGCCGCGATGGCGCGCGGCGGCCTCCAGTTCATCCTCATCATCTGGCTGCAGGGGATCTGGCTGCCCGAGCACGGCTACGACTTCGCGCGGACGCCGCTCTGGGCCGGTATCTACATGCTGCCGCTGATCCTCGGCCTGCTCATCGCTGGGCCGGCCTCGGGCTGGCTCTCCGACCGCTTCGGCGCACGGCCGTTCGCAACGGGCGGCGTGCTCGTGGCGGCGACGAGCTTCGTGCTGCTGATCGTCCTGCCCGTGGACTTCAGCTACGTCTGGTTCGCGCTGATCCTGCTCCTGAACGGGATCGGGATGGGGCTCTTCCAGTCGCCGAACACCGCCGGCGTGATGAACAGCCTGCCGCCCGCGCAGCGTGGTGCCGGTGCGGGGATGCTCGCGACGTTCAACGTCTCCTCGAGCGTTCTCTCGATCGGCGTCTTCTTCACGCTGATGATCGTCGGCCTCGCGAGTGGCCTGCCGCACGCGACGCAGTCGGGTCTCGTCGCGCACGGCGTGGCACCGGCCGACGCGACGCGCATCTCGCACCTGCCGCCCGTCGCCACGCTCTTCGCCGCGTTCCTCGGCTACAACCCGGTGAAGACGCTGCTCGGCCCGCACGTGCTGCACCGGCTCTCGCCCGCGAACGCGCACATCCTCACCGGCCGTGGCTTCTTCCCGCATCTCATCTCGAGCCCGTTCCACACGGCGCTCGTCTACGCCTTCGTGTTCGCGATCGCGGCCTGCGTCGTCGCCGCGGCCGCTTCGCTCATGCGCGGCGGGAAGTACGTCCACGTCGAGACGGTCGCGGTGGATCCGCTCTCGATCGAGGAGGCGGCGTGAGCACGACGGCGCTCCGCATCGGCGAGGTCGCGGAGCGCGTCGGCGTGACGACGCGCACCATCCGCTACTACGAGGAGCTCGGGCTGCTCGGCGCGGACTCGGCGCGCGAGAAGGGCGCGCACCGCACGTACGCCGAGACCGACGTCGCGCACCTGCAGGAGCTGATCCGCCTGCGCGACCTGCTCGGACTGTCGCTCGAGGAGCTCGTCGAGCTCGCCGAGGCCGAGGAGGCGCGAGCCGCGCTCCGGGGACGCTGGGAGGAGGATCCGAGCGACGAGGAGCGGCTGCGCATCGTCGAGGAGGCGATTCCGCACGTCGAGCGCCAGCTCGCGCTCGTCCGCAGCCGGCAGGAGACCCTTGCGGAGTTCGCCGGGGAGCTCGAGTCGAAGCTCCGCCGGCTGCGTCGCCGCCGCCGAGAGCTCTCCGGCTGAGCAGGGCTCAGCTCAGCTCAACCACGGCGCCAGCGCGCGCTCGAGCTCACGGCAGCCCCGTGGCTCGACCACGCGGAGGCGGAGCTTGCGCTCCTCGACGACGCAGATCGTCGGCACACGCTCGACGCGGAACTTCTTGGCGAGCTCGGGGTGGCTGTCGACCGAGACGCGAACGAGCTCGAACGTCTCGTGGTTCCGGCGGTGCTGGAGGACCTGAGCGATGAACCCCTCGACCCGGCGGCAGCGGCCGGAGCGAGGCGAGTAGAAGAACACGAGCTGGGGCTTCTCCTCGGGCTCGGAGGTGGGAGAGGGCTGCGGGACGGCTGCCACGAAGACATTCTTCCCCATTGACTCGTGGTTCAACACGTCGGCGCCGGAGTCGAGAGCGTGTCGGTCGGGGGCGCGCCGGGAAGACCCTTCCTATGTCCGCGCGGCTCGCCGCCGTCGTCGCATCCCTGGCCTCGGTCATCGGAGTGCTTTCGCTGCTCGCGGTCTTCGTCTTCTGGGGTGCGAGCAACTCGTCGGACGCGCTGCCGTACTTCGCGGTTCCCGGCGTGACCTTGGCGCTCTCCGCCGCGCTCGGCTATCGCCTCTGGCGACAGCCGCCGACGCACTGACTAGGTTCCTCGAGTGGAGACCGTTCCGCGGCGATTGACCTTCGGGGCGCACGCTGCCGAGTACGAGCGCACGCGACCTGCGTGGCCCGAAGAAGCAGCACGCTGGCTCGTGCTCGGGCAGGCGCGGCTCGTCGTCGAGCTCGGCGCCGGCACCGGGAAGCTGACACGGGCCGTGGCCGCGCTCGGCGTTCGCGTGGTCGCGGTCGAGCCGGATCCGCGGATGCTCGCCGTCCTGCGCGGCCTCGGCCTCGAGGGAGCGGAGGGTTCGGCGGAGGAGATCCCGTTCGAGGACGAGGTCGCGGACGCGGTGGTCGCCGGCTCCAGCCTCCATTGGTTCGAGCTGACCACGGCGCTGCGCGAGATCCACCGTGTCCTGAAGCCGGGGGGCCGCTTCGGCTTCGGCTGGAACCACCGGGACGACCGGCACCCGACGATCGCGAGGATGGGCCAGGCGATCTACGCCGCTCAGGGCCGGCCCGAGGTACCGCGCTGGCGCATGCGCGACTGGCCGCACGAGGTCACGCAGAAGGGACTGTTCCGCGACGTCGAGCACGCGCTCTTCCCGCACACCCACGAGCTGCCGCGGCCCGCCCTCGAGCACCTGTTGATCGCGTATTCCGGCGTCGCTGCGCTGCCAGAGGACGATCGCCGCCTCGTGTTCGAGCAGGTGGGGAGATCCTCGACGGCGATCCGTCGCTGCACGACGGCGAGGAGCTGCGCCTGCCCTACGTCGTCAACGCGTATCGCGCCGTCCGCACCTAGAGCGGGACGAGTCGCGTCCCGGTGGCCTTGAACGTCGCGTAGGCGATGCCGCCGTCGGCGAGCTCGAGCCTCGCGGCCGACGCCGCAGTCACCTCCGCGGTCACCGGGCCCACGCGCACGCGGACGCGGTTCGCCACCTCGACGAGCGAGCCGACCTGGCCGCGGACGACGTTCAGCGCCGAGTCTGCCTCGGGTGCATGGGCGCGCGCCACCGACACCTCCCATGGATAGACCACGACGCCGACCTCCCCCTCGGCCTCGTCGGCCGAGTACAGGTCTTCGCCACTCTCGAGCCGGATGGCGGTGAGCGCGCCGTCGCCGCGGCGGGCTCGGCCACGGAGGAGGTTCGCGCCGGTGAAGGAGGCGACGAAGGCATCGCGCGGGCGCGACACGAGCTCGGCCGGGGGCCCGAGCTGCCGCAGCCGGCCGTCGACGAGGACGCCGACCTCGTCGCAGAGCGCGGCCGCGTCCTCGTAGTCGTGCGTCACGAGCAGCGTCGGCAGGGCGAGCTCGCGCAGCAGCTCTGCGAGCTCGTGCCGGACCTCGGCCTTCGTATGCGCGTCGAGCGCGGCGAGCGGCTCGTCGAGGAGGAGCACGGCCGGCTCCCGGGCGAGCGCTCGCGCGAGCGCGACGCGCTGCCGCTCTCCTCCCGAGAGCGCCGACACGTGGGCAGAGGCGAGGTGCTCGATCCGAAACCGCTCGAGCAACGCGTCGACGCTCCGGCCGCCGGCGCCGAAAGCGACGTTCGCGCGCACGCTGAGGTGCGGGAAGAGGGCGTAGTCCTGGAAGACGAGGCCGACTCGCCGCCGCTCGGGCGGCAGCGAGATGCGGCGTTCCGTGTCGAGCCAGCGCTCGCCGTCGAGCGAGACGCGGCCGCGCCGCGGCTCGGCGAGGCCGGCGACGACGCGCAGGGCGGACGTCTTCCCGGCACCGGACGGTCCGACGAGCGCGACGGTGCGCGTGACGTCGAGCGCGAGCTCTAGCGCGAAGGCGCGAAGAGGAAGCGTGAAGTCTGTCTCGAGGGTTGCCATTGGAGGGTGACCCGCAGGGCCACGAGGAGGGCGCCGCTGACGATGACGAGAAGGGCGCTCATTGCGAGCGCGGTGGTGAAGCCGTCCGGCGGGAGGTCGAACTGCTGGTAGATCGCGAGCGGGAGGGTTTGCGTGACCCCCTGCAAGGAGCCCGCGAACATGATCGTCGCGCCGAACTCGCCGAGCCCTCGGGCGAAGGAGAGCGCTTCGCCGGCGGCCAACCCGCGCCGGGCGAGAGGAAGGACGACGCGGAAGAACGTCCGCGCGCGGCCCGCGCCGAGCGTGCGCGAGGCGGCAACGAGGTTGGGATCGACCGCCTCGAATGCTGCGATCGCCTGCCGGACGTAGAACGGGCTGGAGACGTACGCGACGGCGATCACGACCGCGGCCTGGGTCAGACCGACCCGGACGCCGAGTGCGTCGAGCGTCCCGCCGAGCAGCCCGAGCCTGCCGAAGGTCGCGATCAGCCCGATTCCCGCGACCGCCGGCGGCAGAACGAGCGGCAGCTCGACGAGCACGACCGCGAGCGACCGTCCGCGAAAGCGGCGCGTGGCGAGCACGTACGCCAGGGGAGTGCCGAGGAGCAGCACGAGCGCCTGCGCGATCCCGCTCGTCTTGAGGCTGATGACGAGCGCGTCCGTCACGACCGGGCGGGAGAGCTGCGCGACGAGCCTCCCGGGCGAGACCCGCGAGAAGATCGCCACGATCGGCAGGAGCAGGAAGGCGAGCGCGACCGCCGCTGCCGCGAACACGGCGGCGCCGGCGAGCGCGCGGCGGATCAGTGCGGGACCGGCAGGAAGCCGGCCGCGCGCAGCTGCTTCTGCGCTCGCTTCGTGAGGAGCCGCTCGACCCATTTCTCCGCCGCCTGCAGGTGCTTGCTCGAGCGCACCGCGGCCGCGGCATAGACGACCTGCGGCTGCGCCGACTTCGGGATTCCCACCACCCCGACCTTGCCCTTGACCGTTCTTGCGTCGGTCGTGTAGACGAAGCCGGCATCCGCCTCGCCGAGCACGACCGTCGCGAGCACCTCGCGGACGTCCGGCTCCTGGCTCACCGCCTTGTCGACGAGGTCGGAGAGCCCGAGCCGCTTGAGCACCTTGCGCGTGTAGTCGCCGACCGGCACCCCGGCTGTTGCCATCACGATCTTCAGGCCGGGCCGTTCGAGGTCGTGGACGTTGTGGATGTGCAGGGGGTTTCCATGCGCCACGACGATCACGAGCCGGTTCGCGGTGAAGAGGACCGGGCGGGTCACGAGGCCCATCCTGTGCAGCCCCCACGGCAGGCCCGTGTTGGCCGAGGCGAAAACGTCGGCGGGCAGCCCCTGCTCGATCTGTGCCGCAAGCAAGTTCGAGCCGGCGAACGAGTAGCTCTCGTGTGAGTCGATCTTGGGGAAGACGTTCGTCAGCGAGGCGGCGGCGAAGACGGTCAGGTGCGGCGAGGCCTTGTGCGCGCCACCCGCGAAGGCCGCGGCGGCGAGCACGCAGGATGCGACGACGAGCGCTGCGGCGACCGTCGCCGCGAGCACGCGCGCCCTCACGCCTCCACCATCACGGACGTCGACTTGACGACTGCAGTCGCCGCCATCCCCGGCTTCAGCCCGAGCTCCTCGACGGCGTCGCGCGTCACGACGGCAACGATGCGGGCCGGCTCGGTGACGGTGAGCTCGACCTGAGCGAGGAGACCCTCGACTCGCACTTCGCTGACCGTGCCGCGCAGGCGGTTCCGCGCGCTCATGTGCTGCGCGCCGGCACTGCCGCGGATCCGCTCAATCTCCTCGAGCGCGACGAGGCGCCGGTTCGCGCTGTCGCGCTTGGTGCGGATTCGCCCCTCGCGGTCCCATCGGCGCAGGGTGTCGACGCTGATCCCGAGCTCCCTCGCGGCTTCGGTCGCCGTGTATGCCCGCTTCGGCATGGCCGGAGCATACACATAGGCAATACCTATGTAGATGGGTTACGGATTCCGAGCGCGCCGATCAGGCCGCCGCAGACGAGGAGCCCCGCGACGACGCTCATCGTGATGTGGAAGCCGTGCGCGGTGAGGTGGTCGCCGCCCCCCGCCGCGGCGATCCCGAGCACCGCCACTGCGAGGAGCCCCGCGATCCTGGCCACCGCGTTGTTCACTCCGGACGCCACTCCGGCATCGCCAGCATCGGCGTCGGCCAGCACGGTCGTCGTCAGCGGGGCGACGGTGAGGGACAGCCCCGCGGCGAAGACGAGGAGCGCGGGGAAGAGGTCCACCCAGTAGTTCAGGTGCGCCGGCAGGCGCGCGAACCACAGCACCGCCACTCCGGCGATGATCGGTCCGAGGGCCATGAAGAGGTGAGGCCCGTGCTGCATCGACAGGCGCCCCGTCCGGGGCGAGAGGAAGAACATCACGACCGTGATCGGCAGCAGCGAGACGCCCGCACGGAAGGCCGAATAGCCGCCGAACTCGAGCAGGAAGAGCGTCATGAACGTGGTCAGCGCCGTGAGGGCCCCGTACACCGCGAGCGTCTCGACGTTCGTGACCGAGAAGTTCCGCAAGCGGAACAGCGGCAGCGGCAGCATCGGCATCGGCGTGCGCAGCTCGTACAGGACGAATGCGGCGAGCAGTGCGGCCCCGCCGACCATCCCGCCGGGAACGAGCGGGTTCCCCCAGCCGAGGTGCGGCTGCTCGATGAAGCCGGCCACCACGAGGCCGAGCCCCGCGGTGCAGAGGAGCGCGCCCGGCACGTCCACCCTCAGGTCTTCCCGCCTCGGCTGGCGCATCGCGCCGAGCCGCAGGACGATCATCAGGGTCGCCAGCGCGATCGGCACGTTGATGAGGAAGATCACCCGCCAGCTGGAGACGTCGACGAGCCAGCCGCCGATGGTCGGTCCGATCACGAACGAGATCCCGCTCCAGGCGGTCCACTGGCCGATCGCCGCGCCACGCGCGGGACCGGAGAACGTCGCGGTGAGCACGGCGAGAGAGGCCGGCGTGAGAAGCGCCCCCGCCACTCCCTGGACGCCGCGGAAGACGATGAGCGAGGTCGCGTCAGGCGCGACGGCGCAGAGCACCGAGGCGACGGCGAAGAAGGCGACCCCGATCGCGAACACGCGGAGCTCGCCGAAGATGTCGCCGAGCGAGCCGCCGACGAGAATCAGCGAGCCGAGGGTGAGGAGGTAGGCATCCACGACCCACTGCTGCGACGCCAGGCCGCCGCCGAGATCGTGCTCGATCGCCTTCAGGGCGACGTTGACGACCGAGCCGTCGATGAAGGCCATCGACGAGCCCAGGATGCTCGCGACGAGTGTCCAGCGCCCCAGCCGGGGGTCCAGCTGGGACACTTCATCTCCCGCCGACTCCACTCGGCGATCCTACGAGGTGGCGCGATCCCTACTGCTGCAGGCCCAGGAACAGGCAGGAGCTGAGAGTCCCGCGACCAGTGCGACTGCGAGCGGCCAGGGCCGAGCCTCGAGCGGGACATCGTCGAGCCGCCGCCAAGCCCCGAGGAAGGTCTCGGCCACGACGTTCTCCAGGAGGTCAGGGTCCGCGCGGCGGCGGACATATGCCGCGAGGTCGCGATAGTGCCGTCGGAACAGCACGTCCATGCGCGCCTCGCTCTCGTCCGCCAGCGCGGCGGGCGGCCGAGGCGGGCCGCCCGCCGCTGCGCAAGGGGAGCTAGGGGATGGCCGCGGCGGGCTGGACGCCGAGCTTGAGAGCGAAGTGCTTCGTCGCGCCGCCCCGTTGGACGGTCACGTTCACCGTCTGGCCGGGCTGGGCGGCGGAGACGAGGGTGGTGAGCTCGCTGGCCGAGGTGACGCGGTGGCCGGCGAAGGCCGTGATCACGTCGCCCGACTTCAGCCCGGCCTTCTGCGCCGGACCGCCGGAGACGATCTTCGCGACGCGTGCACCACCGTGCCCGGAGATGATGAGCACCCCGAGGTAGGCGTGCTGCACCTTGCCGCCCGCGATGAGCGTGTGCGCCACGGTCTTCGAGGCGTCGATGGGAGCGGCGAAGCCGACGCCGGCGTTGTCCTGGGTGTCGCCCGCGTTCAGGATCTGGTCGTTGATCCCGATCACGGTGTTCGTCGCGACGTCGATGAGCGGGCCGCCGGAGTTGCCGTGGTTGATCGCGGCG
The DNA here is from genome assembly GCA_035653435.1 of Gaiellaceae bacterium. Lineage (GTDB taxonomy): Bacteria > Actinomycetota > Thermoleophilia > Gaiellales > Gaiellaceae > Palsa-739. Next base: position 31,496 of record DASRBY010000042.1, on the reverse strand, counting down.
TCCGTCTGGATGGCGTCGGTGATCGAGAACCCGTTCGGCGCGGTGATCGTCCGACCCGTCGCGCTGACGATGCCTGCCGTCATCGTCTCGGGGAGGCGGAACGGGCTGCCGATCGCGACGACGGCCTCGCCCGGCTGGACGGAAGCCGAGCTGCCGAGCGTGAGCGGATGCACCTGGGACGGCGTGGCGTCGACGTGGATCACGGCGGTGTCGGTCGTCTTGTCGCTGCCGACAAGCGTCGCCTTCGCGGTCGAGCCGTCCTCGAACTGCACCTTGATCGAGTTGGCGCCTGCGACGACGTGCTCGGCTGTGAGGATGTCGCCCTTGGTGTCGATCACGAAGCCGCTTCCCTCCGCCTCCTGCGTCTGCGATCCGCCGGGGCCGAACGGGAAGCCCCCCGACGAGCCGCTGCTCGTCGTCGACTCGACGCTGATCTCGACGACGGCCGGTGCGTCCTGCTTGTAGAGCTGCGTGAGCGAGTCGACGTTCGAGGTCGACGAGGCGGACTGCGCGGGCACGACGACCGTGGACACTCTCGGCGTCCCCGAGCCGTGGCTCGAGAGGGCGTAGGCGCCGGCACCCGCTGCGGCACCGATGGCGACCGCGACCGCGAGGGGTAGGAGGCGCCGCAGGCGCGGGCCGGCAGGGCGAAGGTTCATGTTCGGCTCTCCTTGCATCGTGGCTACGGCCCCCAGAGTGCCCGTTATGCCTAGGACGAGCGTGAGAGAGCTGTGAGGGTTCGCTAAGAACGGTCGCGGTCCTCGCTTCGCTCTGCGATGCTGGAGGCGTGATCGCCGCAGCCGCCGCCGCCCTGACACTCGCGGCGCAGGCGCCTCCTCCGCCGCGGAACTTCCTTGCGGTCGATGCCCGACGCCATCGGGTGACGATCACCTTGATCGCCTCCTACGACGGGGCGAACGGCGGCTTCAACTTCGACGGCTACTCACGCTTCCTCATGTGGACGGTGCCCCGCGGCTGGACGGTGCGCGTCGTGTGCAAGAACCGCGGACCGCTCCGTCACTCCTGTGCGGTCGTGCAGAACGCGGGCTCGACGAAGCCGGCGTTTCGCGGTGCCGCGACGCCGAATCCGCAGCTCGGGCTCGCGGCCGGACAGACCGCGCGCTTCACGTTCCGGGCGACGAGGAAGGGGGTCTACCGGTTCGCGTGCCTCGTATCGGGCCACGAGGCCGCGCGGATGTGGGACGTCCTCAAGATCGTCCGCCATGGACGGCCCTCCGTCGTGAACTTGCTCAAGTCCTGACTACGCGTCTTCGTTGCGGCGGCGGCGCAGCACGACGATCCACCAGGTCAAGACGGAGACCAGGAGGGCGAGGGGCAGCGCCCAGCTGAGGAGTGCGCCGGCGAGGAAGGAGGCGGTCACGTCCATGAGAGCTCCTCGGGTCGGGGCTCGGCGGCCGGCGTGTCGGAGACGCCGGGCTCGAGCCAACGGTAGAAGAAGACGAACGCGGCAACGAAGTACGTGAGCGAGCCAGGCACCCACATCACGCCGGCGGCCAGCTGTTGGTCGGTGAGCGAGGGGTAGGCGGCGTAGACGGGGGCGGACGCAAAGGCGAGCACGATGGCGAGGATCCAGCCCGGAACCATCGCGGCGGCGAAGCAGATCGCGCGGTGGAGATGGTCGATGCGCGCCCGCAGCGGTGGCGCGTCGAGCAGCGCGCCCCAGAAGACGAGTGCCGGCGCGACGAAGCACACGTGCTCGCAGACGTGGATCCACTCGTTGCGCGCGGCGGCGTCGTACAGCTGCGGCACATGCCAGAGCCCCACGGTCGCCGACTGCACGGCGAGCGCGACGAGCGGCCGCTTCAGGAATCCCGCGCCACGCCGAAACGAGGGCGAGCGCGACAGCGCGCCGCCCACGGCGCGGCGTGCCGAGAGGGGGAACGGCAGCCACATGCGCGGCCACGGGCGGCCGAGCACGACGAGCGGCGGGACGACGGTCATGAGGACGATGTGCTGGGACATGTGGGCCGAGAGCCAGCGGTCCGCCCAGTCGTCGAACGGCGGCTCGAGCACCACGAACGTGAGGATCACGCCGCTGTAGAAGCTCAGCTCGCGCCAGACGCGCGTCCTCCCGCGCCGACCCAGGGCGTACAGCAGCGCCGCCGCCCCGCATACGAGAAGCGGCAGCGGGTCCATCTAGATCAGGTAGAGGACGACCCAGGCGAGAACCGCGATCGCGGCGAGAAACGTCCAGTAGAAGCTGAGCCCGACGAGCTCGGCGCGGACGAGCGAGAGCGGGTCGCGGATGTCGTGGGCCATCCGGTGCGGGTCGCCGGAGGCCTCGCCCGGAGCAGGAACCCCGGTCTCCATCTTGCGGTAGCGCAACGACGTGGCGAGGGTCATCTCGAGCCAGAGCAGCGTCCCGAGCACGAAGAGGAAGAGGAACGCCGTCCAGCCGAAATACACGCTCGCGAAGCCGCCGTCGGCGGGCCCGAAGCCCTGGTGGGTCCAGGCGATCGCCTGCACGACGAGCCCGGCAACGCCGACGAGCAGCGCGAGGCCGCCCTTCTGCCGCCATTGCCGGCGGCGCAATGCGCGATGGTCGACGAGCCCCAGCCGCACGAGCGCCGCGCTCAGCACGTAGCAGGCGACGACCGCCGTGCCCCAGCCGATCGAGGCGTCGACTCCCTTCGGCTTCCACATGCCGCCGTTGTCGAGCGAGCGGAGATAGAAGTAGCCGAAGACGAAGGCGACGAAGAAGAAGGCGGTCGCTCCGGCGAGGAGGTAGCTCGCGGAGATGAGGTTCCGTCCCAGCAGCTCGGGCGGCTCCTGCTCGACGACGGCGTAGCCGGTGTCCTCGGATGCGAGCGGCTCGGCGGACATGCTCACTCCCTTCCCGCCGGGGCGCCGGCAGGCACCACCCAGTTCGGGGCCGGGCCCTCGCCGTAGCCGTACGGGTCGCTCGAGAAGACGGGGATGCGGTCGAAGTTGTGCACGGGCACCGGCGACGGCAGCTGGAACTCGATCGAGCGCGACGCCCAGGGGTTCGCCACGGCCGGCTTCTTCACGAAACCGAGCGACCAGATGAGGTTGAAGAGGAAGATCAGCATCGAGATCCCGAGCAGGAAGGCCGACACGGAGACCCAGTCGTTGAGGAACTTGAGGCTGCCGGAATAGACCGGGGTACGACGCGGCTGGCCGAGGAAGCCGGCGGCGAAGAGCGGCGCGAAGGTCGAGTTGAAGAAGATGAACATCGTCCAGAAGTGGATCTTCCCGAGCCCCTGGTGCAGCTCCCAGCCCGTCATCTTCGGCACCCAGTAGTAGATCGCCGCGAAGAACGTGAAGACGAGCCCGCCCATGATCGTGTAGTGGAAGTGGGCCATCGAGAAGAAGCTGCCGTGGGTCGTCACGTCGCTCGGCACGTCGGAGAGGAAGACGCCCGACAGCCCGCCGAGCAGGAAGTTGAAGAACCAGGCGAGGCAGAAGAGCATCGGCACCGTGAACCGGATCTGGCCGCGCCAGAGGGTCATCATCCCGCAGAGGAACGTGAAGCCCGTCGGGATGGAGATGAGCTCGGTCGAGAGCATGTAGAACGGGCGCAGGTCGCCGTTGATGCCGCTCACGAACAGGTGGTGCTGCCACACGAACCACGAGAGGAGCGATACGCCGAGCAAGCCGGCGACCGCGAGCCGGTAGCCCCAGAGCGGCTTGCGCGAGAACACGGGCAGCAGCTCGAGCACGATCCCGAACCCGGGTAGGGCGAGGATGTAGACCTCCGGGTGGCCGAACACCCAGAACAGGTTCTGGTACAGGTAGTTGCTGCCACCCGCGGCGGTGACGAAGAACGACGTCTGCGCCGTCCGGTCGAGCGCCTCCATCGAGAGCGTCGCGACGAGCACCGGCGCCGCGAGCACCATCAGGACGGCGGTCGAGAGGACGCCCCAGACGAAGATCGGCAGCCGGGTCCACGTGAGGCCCGGGGCGCGCATGGTCAGGATCGTCGCGATCATGTTCAGCCCGAGCAGCGTCATCGAGATGCCGACGAGCGCGAAGAAGAGGACGTAGTTGTCCATCCCGGCGTTCGCCTCGTTCGAGAGCGGCGCGTAGCCCGTCCAGCCGGTCGGGAAGCCGCCGAAGAAGATCGTCGTGGTCAGGATGGCGCCGGCGGCCATCAGGATCCAGAACGTGAGCGCCTCGATGCGCGGGAAGGCCATGCGCCGCGCGCCGATCATGATGGGCACGAGGTAGTTGGCGAACGGGCCGAGAATCCCGCTCGTCATCATCCCCATCATCATCGTGCCGTGCATCCCGACGATCGTCAGGTAGGTGCCCATCGGAAAGACCTGGCCGTGCGGGCTCAGCTGCTCGGTGCGGATCAGCATCGCGTTCAGGCCGCCGATGAAGAAGAACAGGCCGATGCCCCAGAGGTACTGGATGCCCACCACCTTGTGGTCCGTGCAGAGGCCGAAGTAGCGGGTCCAGCCGGCGGTCTCCTTCTCCCGTAGCGACGGCGGGTAGCCGCGCAGGCGGGCAAACGGGTAGTTGAAGAACCCGAGGCCGACGAGGAAGCCGACGACGCCGCCGAGATACGCGAGGTAGACGGAGAGCTCGTTGTAGTCGATGTCCCCGAAGTAGTCGATGCTGGGGCCGACGACGGCGTGGGCGCCGAACCAGCCGACGTACCAGCCGCCGATGCCGAGCACGATGCCGGTGAGGAGGTTGAAGCCGATCAGACGGCGCCAGATCGGCTGCTGCGGCGTGGCGGCGACGGCGGTCATCCGGCTCTCCTCTGCGGTTGGGGCAGATACGTGTGGGCGTACGGCGTTCCGCCCTGGTCAGGGGACTTGTTCACGAACGGTTTGATCGCGGCGTAGAGCTTCTGCTGCTTCGCGGCCCACGCGTGGAACTGCGCGGAGTCGACGACTCTGCCGTTGTTGAACATGTAGGGGTGCCAGAGCCCGCACAGCTCGGCGCACCGGACGTGGAACGTCTCCGGGCCCTTGGTGAAGACGTAGGCGACGTTGTCCACGCCGGGGTTTGCGTCCGCCTTGACGCCCAGCTCGTAGGCCCAGAAGGAGTGGACGACGTCGAGCGAGGTGACGTGCAGCTCGATGTCCGTGTTCGCCGGCAGCACGAGCTGGTTCGACTCGAGGCCGCCGAGCGACGGGTAGCGGTACGTGAACTGCCACTGCTGGCCGATCACCTGCACCTGCATCTTGGGGCCGGACGGAATCGCGACCGGGTTGGGCCCCTGTCCTCCGCCGGCGCCGTTCTGGAGGAGTTCGTAGCTGCCGAAGCCGGCGAGGAAGAGCACGATCACGCTCGTAATCACGATCCAGAGCACCTGGATCTGCGAGTCGTTGCGCAGCGGCGGCCCGTCGACGACCGCGGCGCCCGGCGCCGCGCGGAACGAGAAGAGCCCGTAGACGAAGAAGACCGCAAGCAGGCAGATCACGGGCGTGACGACGGACACCATCCAGGTGTTGTCGAACACCTGCTCGGTCCCCTGGACGCTGCCGTTGCCCGGCGGGATCAGGCGGCCCACGAAGATCGCGACGAGTGGCGTCGCGACCGCGCTCAGCACGAGCCACGCGACGACGACGCGGAGGCCGTGGTTCGTCGAGTCGGTGGGCCGGCGCGGAGCGGCTGCGGGATCGGCGGCCACGCTACGCCCTCACGTTGAGAAAGCCGTCCATGTAGCCGATCGTCTGCATCGGGCCGCCGAAGCCGTCGATCCAGCCCGCCGCGCAGGGGACAAAGCACTGCCAGCGGAAGTGACCGCCCTTGGCGGGCGTGTGGAACGTGAACGTGACCGTCCGGTGCGCGTTCGACAGCGAGCACGGCGCGAAGCCGCACTGATTCTTGGCGTCGTCGGCCACGCCGGGAGCCGCGGCGATGATCCCGAGCGCCGGCACGGCGAACGTGTGCGATGCGTCGTTCGGGTCGATGTGGTCGGCCGTCTTGCCGTCGACCTTGATGCTGTTTCCGACCATTCCCTGGGGGCGCGCGAGGAACGGGTTGCGGAGCCCGCTGGCGCCGTCGAAGTTGAGCCAGGTGACGTGCACGGTCGCGTTCGCCGGCAGGTTCCAGACCGTCTCGCGCTTCCAACCGCTTGTCGTCTTGATCAGGTACGAGACCCAGTCGGGGTTCTGGCTGAACTTCGGTCCGATCGCGGCGACCGTCTGGAACTCGAGGTTGACCACTGGGTGGCCGCTGCTCGCGTTCTGGACGGGCACGGAATACGCGGGCGAGCCCGCGAGCGTCGTGAGGTCCGAGACGTAGAAGCCGATCATGACCCCCGCGGCCGCCACGACCGCAGCGACCAGCAGGAGCTTGATCCCGAGCCGCATGGAGCGGGTTCCTATCAACGGTGACCTGCTCGCGCTCGTCTCATGACGAACCTGTCATTTCCCGGTCATCTGCCTGTCATCGGAGTCCGGTGTAGATTGCGCGGCCAGGCGATGCGAATCCTGGTCATCGAGGACGAAGCCCGGATCCAGGCGTTTCTCGCCCGCGGCCTCGAAGCCGAGGGTTACACGGTCGTGGCGGCGGGAGACGGGCGCAAGGGGCTCGACCTCGCGACGCGCGCGCGCTGGGACCTCGTCGTGCTCGACCTCCTGCTGCCCGAGCTGAACGGGCTGCAGGTACTACACGAGCTGCACCGGACGAAGCCCGAGCTGCCCGTCGTGATCCTCTCCGCGCGGGGCGACATCCAGACGAAGCTGCGCGGATTCGAGCTCGGCGCGACCGACTACGTCGCGAAGCCGTTCTCGCTCGACGAGCTACTGGCGCGGATTCGCGTGAGGCTGCGCGGGGCTGCGGCCTTCGGCGACGAGCGCGTCCTCCGCGGCGGCAACGTCGTCCTCGACGTCGCGCGGCGGCAGGCACGCGTCGGCGAGCGGACGGCCGATCTCTCGGATCGGGAGTTCCGGCTCCTCCACCACCTGCTCGTGCACGCAGGCGAGGTGGTGAGCCGTGAGCGGCTGCTTGCGGAGGTGTGGGGCTACGACTTCGACCCCGGCTCGAACGTCGTCGACGTCTGCGTCCGCAGGCTGCGGCAGAAGCTCGGACCGGATGCGGCGATCGAGACGGTGCGGAATGCGGGCTACCGGCTGGCTGCGGCGTAATCCCCTCGAAGCGGGGTGGGCGGTGTTCGCCGCTGCGAACTGGGTGGCGATGGTCTGGTGGCCGAGCTGGGAGACGATCCCGTTCCACTTCGTCTGGATCAGCCTCACGCTCGTCTACGGCATCCGCACCTGGTCGATGCGCACGATGTGGGCCGTCCTCTCCGTCGTCGCCCTCGCGACGGGCGCGAGCATCTTCGCCGACGCCTTCGACGGGATTCAGCTGTGGGGCGAGCTCTTCGAGGTGCCGCTCATGTCGGCGATGTTCCTGGCGATGGTCTGGCACGCGCAGCGCCGACAGGCAGCCCTCGCGGAGGTGCAGGGCGTCGCCGAGATCCGGGCCTCGCTGCTCGAACGGCAGGAGCGCTTCCTCCACGACGCCTCGCACGAGCTGCGGACGCCGATCACGATCGCCCGCGGGCATCTCGAGCTGCTGCGGCGCGAGCAGCCGGATGCGCCGGAGCTCGAGGTGGCGCTCGACGAGCTCGGGCGGATGGAGCGGATCGTGGGACGGCTGCTCCTGCTCGCGAAGTCCGAGCAGCACGGCCTCGGCTTCCAGGAGATCGATCTCGAGGCCTTCCTCTCCGACCTCTTCATCCGCTGGTCCGAGGTCGCCCCGCGGGCCTGGCGGCTCGAGGTCGACCTCGCCGGGCGGCTGCTCGCCGATCCGGAGGCTTTGCGGAACGCGCTCGACGCGCTGCTCGAGAACGCGGTGAAGTACACCGACCCGGGCGACGCCGTCGAGCTCGCGGCCCACGCGGACGGCGTGGGCGGAGTCGTGATCGAGGTCTCCGACTCCGGCGCAGGCATCCCACCCGAGGCGCTTCCCCGCGTCTTCGATCGCTGGGCGCGGGCCGACGGAGCGCGCACCCGCGAGCGCGGCGGCGCAGGGCTCGGCCTCGCGATCGTGGCTGCGGTCGCCCGTGGTCACGGCGGCCGCTGCTCGGTGAATCGGCTCGAGCGCGGCACGGTGTTCCGCCTCCATCTGCCCGTGCGGGTCGCCGCCGACCAAGCGCCGAGCCCGACGCCGACAGCTGAGGGGGAGCTGATCGGCGCCGGGCGAGGTCCGGCGCTCACGGAGGGAAGTTGGCTGGACTCAGGGTCGCGCCCGGAGGTGAGAGCGACCTGAGCGGGACCTAAAACGTCGCTAAGAGTCCAGGGCCGCCCGGAGCGAGGCGACGAAGCTCCGCAGCGCGTCGGGACCGGTCTCTGCGACCTCTACTGCGCGCGATCCCACGGCCACTCCGTCGGCGAGCTCCCCGGCCGCGCGTGCGACCTCGGGCGTCGAGATCCCGAAGCCGGCGTAGACCGGCACGTCGCTGACGGCCCGCACCCTCTCTACGAGCGGTTGCAGCGCGGGCGAGAGCTCCGTGCGGGCGCCGGTGGTGCCGGTCACCGAGACGAGGTAGAGCCACCCGTCGGTCGCCTCGGCAGCGGCGCGGATCCGCTCCTCGGTCGACGTCGGCGCGACGAGCTGGATCCTGCGCAGCGCCGGCTGCTCGTCGACGGGAAGGTCGACGAGGATGAAGCTCGACGCGCCGCGCTCCCGCGCATCCGCCGCGAAGCGCTCGTAACCGTAGGCCTCGAGGATCGCGGCGTAGGTCATCGGGACGAGCGGCGTCTCGGGCAGCAGCTCGCGCGTTCTCGCGAGCACGTCGAGGCAGGCCTGGGTGCGCATCCCGCGGGCAAGCGCGCGCTCCGACGCGCGGCGGATCACCGGCCCCTCGGCGAGGGGATCCGAGAACGGGAAGCCGAGCTCGACGATGTCGGCGCCGCCCTCGACGGCCGCGCATGCGAGCTCGGGCGTCTCCGGCTCGGCGACGAGGTAGATGACGAGCGTCTTGGTCACGCCACACGGAGGACGCCGATGAGGTGCTCGCCGCAGCTGCGCGAACCCGGATCGAACGCGAGCTTCTCCTCGAGCTCCTCGACGAGGGCGCGGATCTCCGGCTCCTCGACCTCCAGATGCGGCAGTACGCCGGCGGCCGCGCCCTCGACGACCTCGCCGTGCGGGGCGAGCAGGTCCTCGAGCTCCTCCCACAGGTACATCCGCATGGCGAGATGGCCGTAGCCGTCGCCTTCGGGGAGGACGCCGGTCCGTGCGACCTCGAACGACTTCGCCGGCCCGTCGCGACGGGCGAGCTCGACGAGGATCGGCGCGTAGTGGATCACCGCGCCGGCGAGCCCCATCACGCTGACGAGGATGTGGCCGCCGGGTCTCGTGACGCGAGCGAGCTCGGCGACCGCTTGCTCGGCGCGGTCGACGACGTAACTGAGCGCGCCGCCGTAGCAGACCGTCAGGTCGAAGCCGTCGTCGGGGAACAGCGAGAGATCGGTGATGTCGCCGACGACCGCGTCGACGGCGGGCGCGCGTCCGCGCAGAAGCTCGAGCTGGCCCGGCGAGATGTCGAGCGCGGTCACGTGCGCGCCGAGCCGGAGCAGCTCGACGGTGAATCGGCCGGGCCCGCAGCCGGCGTCGAGAACGCGGTCGCCGGGACGCACGTAGCCCTCGAGCATCCTGGTGTGCGTCGTGAGGCTCGGCCCGGGCGTGCGCCCGTCTTCGAAGCGGGTCCACTCCCGCTCGCCGTACTCGTCGAAGAACTGCGAGGTTCGGGCGGGGTCCCAGCTCACAGCCGCTCGAGCACCTCCGCGAGGTCCTTGTCCCCGCGCCCCGAGAGCCCGACGAGGATCAGCTCGGCGTCGAGGTCGCGCGCGCGGGCCAGGGCGTGCGCGGGCTCGAGCGCGGGGAGGATGCCTTCCGTCCGGCCGAGGTCCTGGAACGCCGCGAGCGCCTCCTCGTCGGTCGCGACGCGGTACTCGGCGCGGCCGGTGTCGCGGAGGAAGGCATGCTCGGGCCCGACGCCGGGATAGTCCAGGCCCGCAGAGATCGAGTGGGCGTCGGCGATCTGACCGTCCTCGTCCGCGAGCACCGACGAGCGCGCGCCGTGGAGGACCGCGGGCCGGCCGCTCCCGAGCGAGGCCGCGCCCGCCGCCTCGACGCCGACGAGCCGCACGTCCTCGTCCTCGACGAAGCCGTGGAAGATCCCGATCGCGTTCGAGCCGCCCCCGACGCAGGCGACGACCGCCTCGGGCAGACGCTGCTCGACTGCGAGGATCTGCTCGCGCGCCTCGCGCCCGATCACGGACTGCAGCTCGGCCACGAGCTCGGGGTACGGCGCGGGGCCGACGCACGAGCCGATCAGGTAGTGCGTGGTCTTGACGTTCGTGATCCAGTCGCGGATCGCCTCGCTCGTCGCCTCCTTCAGCGTCTTCGTGCCGAAGTCGACTCCGCGCACCTCCGCTCCCAGCAGCCGCATCCGCTCGACGTTGGGCCGCTGGCGGCGCATGTCCTCCTCGCCCATGTAGACGACGCACTCGAAGCCGAACCGCGCGCAGACCGTCGCCGTCGCTACGCCGTGCTGGCCGGCTCCGGTCTCGGCGACGATCCGCCGCTTCCCCAGCCGCTGCGCGAGCACGGCCTGACCGAGCGCGTTGTTGAGCTTGTGCGCTCCGGTGTGGAGGAGGTCCTCTCGCTTGAGGTAGATCCGTTTGCCCGGCGCGAATCGCTCGGCGAGCGTGAGCGGCGTGGGCCGCCCCGCGTACGTCGTCAGCAGGCCGTGGAGCTCGGCGCGGAAGGAGTCGTCCGCGAGCGCCTCTCGCCAGCCGCGCTCGAGCTCGTCGAGCGCCGGGATCAGCGTCTCGGGGACGTAGCGGCCGCCGTAGTCGCCGAAGCTCATCGCGCCTCCTGGACGAAGGCCCGCACCTTCGCGTGGTCCTTGATGCCGGGAGCGGACTCGAGCCGGGATGCTGCGTCCACGGCCCACGGCTCGACGGCCTCGATCGCGTCGCGCACGTTGTCGGGGCCGAGCCGGCCCGCGAGGACGAGGCGGTCGTCGCCGCGCGCCTTCCGCCAGTGGTCGGGATCCTCGCCGTCCCAGGGCAGGTCGGCGACGCGGGCGACCTTCGCCCCGTCGCGGAGCAGGGCGCCGTCGCGCCCACGCACCGTGCCCTCCTCGCGCTCGTACAGCTGCACGAGATCGCTGCCGCGGTCCTCGGGCTCGCCGACGAAGACGGCGACGCTGAGCACCGTCTCGGGCACCGGCAGGACTTCGGTCGCCTTCCGCGGCGAGCCCTCGGCGAAGATGAAGCCGCACAGGTCTGCGCCGGCCTCGATCGCCGCATCGACGTCCTCCTGCCGCGTCAGGCCGCACACCTTGACGAGCGGCCGCGAGAGAAGCTCGCGCAGCTTCGCGCCCGGCTCGGCCGCGCGCATCAGCGACGTGCCGACGAGGACTGCGTGGGCACCCGCGAGCTCTGCGGCCGCTGCCTGAGCGCGCGTGTGGATCGCGCTTTCCGCGACGATGACCCGGTCGCCAGGCGCCTTCGCGACGAGGCCGAGCTGAGCGGTCCGGTCGATCGAGAACGTGCCGAGGTCGCGCGCGTTGACGCCGATCACGCGAGCGTCGAGGCGGGTCGCTCGCGCCAGCTCCTCCGCGTCGTGAGCCTCCACGAGGATGTCGAGCCCGAGCTCCTCGGCGGTACGCATCAGCTGCGCGGCGGCGGCGTCGTCGAGATCGCGGAGGATGAGGAGCGCCGCGTCGGCACCCGCTTCCCGCAGCTCGCGCAGGTGCTCCTCGGTCGAGAAGAAGCCCTTCGCCAGCAGCGGCAGACCCGTCGCGGCCCGAGCGGCGCGCAGGTCGTCGAGTGAGCCCGCGAATGCCTCGTCGACGAGGACGGAGACGGCCCTGGCGCCTCCCGTTTCGTAGGCGGGCACGACGTCCTCGAGCCGAGCCCGGGGGCTGATGTCCCCGGCCGACGGCGAGCGCCGTTTGAACTCGGCGATCGCGCCGAAGCCGGGCCGCGAGAGGCTCTCGGCGAATCTCATGAGCGGGAGAACTCCACCAGCTCGTCGAGCCGCGCCGCTGCCACGCCCGAGTCGATCGCCTCACGCGCTCTCGCGATCCCCTCGCGCAGGCTCTCGGCATGACCGGCCGCGGCGATCCCGCCGGCAGCGTTGAGGAGCACTGCCGAGCGGTGCCCGCCGTCCGCGCCGCCGAGCACGTCCCGCAGCGCGGCCGCGTTCGTCTGCGGGTCGCCGCCTCGCAGCTCGCCCGGGTCGCAGCGCTCGATGCCGAGCTCTAGCGGATCGAGCTCGTACTCGCTCACCTGTCCGCCGCTCACCTCGCAGACGAGGTTCGGCCCGCACGGCGAGAGCTCGTCGATGCCGCCGGCGCCGTGCACGACGTACGCGCGCGTCGTCTCGAGCTGGAGGAGCGCCTCGGCGAGCGTCCGGGCGAGGTCCGGCGAATAGACGCCGAGCACCAGCGCGCGGGCGCCGGCGGGGTTCGTCAGCGGTCCGAGCACGTTGAAGACGGTACGCGTCGCGAGCTCCCGCCGGACCGGAGCCGCGTGCCGCATGGCCGGATGGTGCGCCTGCGCGAAGAGGAAGCCGAAGCCGAGCTCGTCGATCGAGCGCTCGATCCGCTCCGGCGGCAGCTCGAGCCGGAAACCGAGCGCCTCGAGCACGTCCGCGGCTCCGGTCTGAGAGGAGGCCGCTCGGTTCCCGTGCTTCGCGACAGCGGCTCCGGCCGCTGCCGTGACGAGGGCGGCGGCGGTCGAGATGTTGTACGTGTTCGCGCCGTCGCCGCCGGTGCCGACCACGTCCACCAGGTCGGTGCGCTCGGGAGCGACGCGCAGCACGTGCTCGCGCATCGCGTCGGCGCAGCCCGCGATCTCGTCGGCCGTCTCGCCCTTTGCGCGCAGGGCGACGAGGAAGCCCGCGATCTGAGCATCCGACGCCTCGCCGGCCATGATCACCGCCATCGTCTCGCGCGCCTCCTCGCGCGAGAGGTCGTGGCCGTCGAGCAGCCGAGCGAGCGCCTGCCGGATCACAGCTTCCCCTCGAGGAAGTTGCGTGCGAGCGCCGGCCCCTCGGGGGTCAGCACCGATTCCGGGTGGAACTGCACGCCGACCGCGGGCAGCTCGCGATGCCGCACGGCCATCACCTCTCCGTCGTCGGCGAACGCGGTCGGCTCGAGCACGTCCGGCAGCCTCGTGGCGGCGAGCGAGTGGTACCGCCCGGCCTCGAACGGATCGGGCAGTCCGGTGAAGAGCCCGTTCCCGTCGTGTCGCACCGGGCTTGCCTTCCCGTGGACGAGCTCGCGCGCGTAGCCGACCTCGCCGCCGCAGGCCTCGACGAGCGCCTGGTGGCCGAGGCAGACGCCGAGCGTCGGCGTGCCCGGAAGCAGCCTCGCGACGATCTCCGGCGTCGCACCGGCGGCGGCCGGGCGGCCGGGGCCGGGCGAGACGACGAGGTGAGAGGGAGCGAGCCGCTCCGCCTCGTCGGCGTCGAGCTCGTCGTTCCGCCGCACGACCACCTCCGCTCCCAGCGCACCGAAGAGGTGCGCCAGGTTGTACGAGAACGAGTCGTAGTTGTCGATCAGGAGGATCACGGTGCGCCGTCCTGCTCCGACTCTGCCAGCTCGATCGCGGCCTCGAGCGCGCGCAGCTTGGCGAGGCACTCCTCGTGCTCAGCCGCGGGATCCGAGTCGGCGACGATGCCGCCCCCCGCCTGCAGGTGCGCGACGCCGTCGCGGAGCCACAGGGTGCGGATCGCGATGCAGGTGTCCAATTCCCCGGTCTCCGGGAGGTAGTAGCCGACCGCGCCCGCATAGATCCCGCGGCGGTAGCGCTCGAGCTCCGAGATGATCTGCATCGCACGTACCTTCGGCGCGCCCGAGACTGTGCCGGCCGGGAAGCAGGCGCGCAGCAGCTCGAACGGTGTGACCCCGTCCCGGAGCTCGCCGACGACCTCCGAGACGAGGTGCGTCACGTGGGAGTAGCGCTCGGGCTCCATGAAGCGGGCGACGCTCACGGAGCCGGGCACGCAGACGCGAGAGAGGTCGTTGCGACCGAGGTCGACGAGCATGGTGTGCTCGGCGCGGTCCTTCTCCGACGAGAGGAGCGCGGCCGCGTCGCCTTCGCCGGGCGCGATCGTGCCGGCGATCGGATTGAGCTCGGCGCGGCGTCCGGCGCACTTCACGACCGTCTCCGGCGAGCTGCCCACGAGCGCGATATCGCCAAGCTCGAGCAGGAAGAGGTACGGCGACGGGTTGACGCGCCGGAGCGCGCGATACAGCTCGACCGCCGAGGCCGAGGTGGGGCGGGTCGCGCGTTGCGCGATCACGACCTGGAAGACGTCGCCCTCGCGGATGTGCTGCTTGGCGCGCTCGACGCGGTGCAGATGCTCTTCCCGGGACGGCTCGCGGTCGAGCGGCCCGCGCGGGCTCTCGGTACGGGGCAGCGGAAGAGCCGGGCCGTCGAGCGCAGGCGCGGCACCGCGCAGCAGCTCGGCGACCCCGCGGGCGTGGTCGAAACGGAGCAGAACGTCGGGAACGAGGAAGAGGCTCTCGCGCACGGCAGGCCCCACCTCCGGCAGCGGCACCGTCGGTTCGAACGTCGCGACGGCGTCGTAGCCGAGGTACCCCACCACCGGCTCGCCGAGCTCCTCGACCTCCTCGAACGTGACGAGTCGGGAACCCGCGCCGACGAAGCTGTATCGCCCGAGTCGCCCTCGCTCCACCGACTCCAGCAGGAACGAGCCGGCGGCGTTCTCGCGCAGCCTGAGGTATGCGCCGAGCGGCGTGAGAAGGTCGGTTGGGAGCTCGGTTACGGGCATGAAAAAGGCTCCTTGCGGAGCCGGATACGAGCGGACGGGCTGTGCGGCGCGTTCAGCGTGCGCGCAGGCTCCCGCCACGCTCGGTGCGCCAGGCCCACCGCCCGAGGACGGAAGTCATGGCCGCAGGGTAGGCGCGCCCTGCGGGGCCGTCAAGCCGCGAAGACGTGGCCGGCGTCCTCGAGCGCGTCGGCGGCACGGCCGAGATCGGACGAACGGACGAGGACGTAGTCCGATTCGAAGGTGGAGATGACGAAGATCGGCAGCTCCGCCTCCGCGAGCGGGCTGACGAGCGACGCGACCACGCCGCTGAGGGAGAAGTCGAGCGGGCCCATAACCTCGAGCACCGTCCAGCCGCGGTCGACGCTCTCGCCCTCGGGCACGTCGTGGTCGCGGCAGACGACCGAGACCTCGTGCTCGGTGCGCGTGACCGAGCGGAACGGCCCGATGTCGACCCACTCCGGCAGCTCCGAGCCGGGTTGGAGGCGAACCACGGCATAGCTGTCGGGCAGCGTCCGCAGCTTCACGCCGGGACGCTACCGCGGG
Source organism: Gaiellaceae bacterium (assembly GCA_035653435.1). Lineage (GTDB taxonomy): Bacteria > Actinomycetota > Thermoleophilia > Gaiellales > Gaiellaceae > Palsa-739. The sequence continues at coordinate 16,190 of DASRBY010000042.1, read as the reverse complement.
GCCGGGGCAGAGGGCGCAGGTAGTGTCGAGCGGCGATGGCCCTGCCGGAGCTGCTCGAACGGCTGCTGACGACGCCCGGTCCTTCCGGGCAGGAGCGTGCCCCTGCCGTGGTGTGGCGGGAGGCGGCGGAGCCGGTCGGCGAGGTCTCGTCCGACGTGCTCGGCAGCTCGTGGGTACGGGTCTCCGGCACCGCCGCTGGGCCTTCGCTCGCCGTGGTCGGCCACATCGACGAGATCGGCGTCGTCGTCACGCATCTCGGTGACGACGGGATCGCCGCAGTGCGGCCCGTGGGCGGCTTCAACCCGCACGTGCTCGTGGGTCAGCGCGTCGATGTCCTGACCCGCGACGGGCCGCTGCCCGGGGTCGTGGCGGCGCGGGTGCAGAAGCTCCGCCGCGGACGGGGCGAGGAGCGGAAGCCGGTCGAGTACGAAGATCTCTTCCTCGACGTCGGTGCTAAGGACGGAGACGAGCTGAAGAAGCTCGTGCGTCCCGGCGACGCCGCCGTCTGGCACGGTGCGCCGCTCCCGCTGCACGGCAGCCGAGTCGCCTCTCGCGCGTTCGACAATCGCATCGGCTGCTACGTCGCGCTCGAGGCAGCCCGGCGGCTGGCGGAGCGGGGTGGCGGCCCCGGCGACTTCATCGCGGTCGCGGCCGTGCAGGAGGAGGTCGGCGACTTCGCCGGCTCGCGGACGAGCGCGTTCGCGACCGAGCCGCAGGTTGCGCTCGCGGTCGACGTGACGCACGCGAACGACGTCCGGGGAGGAGAGCCGGAGGACGAGGGCAAGGTCGTGCTCGGCGGAGGTCCGACGCTCTCGCGGGGGCCGTCGATTCATCCGCGCGTGTTCGAGCTGCTCTACGAGACGGCCGAGGCCGAGGGCATCCCCTTCGCGGTCGAGGTCACGCGCGGCACGACGAGCACCGATGCCGACGCCGTCTACCTCAGCCGCCACGGCGTGGCGACCGGCCTCGTCTCGGTGCCGCTCAGGTACATGCACTCGCCCATCGAGATGGTCGATCTGGAGGACATCGAGCGGGCGGTGCAACTCGTCGTCGCCTTTGCGCTCAGGCTCGAGCCTGGCATCAGCTTCGCGGGCTAAGTTGGGATCGTGACCAGAAGCGTCATCGTCTCGGCGGTCCGGACGCCGTTCGGGAAGCTCAACGGCGGCCTCGCCGCGTATCCGGCGACCGAGCTCGGCGCGATCGCGATCCGGGCGGGGCTCGACCGCGTCGGCCTCGAAGGCCGCGAGGTCGACTACGTGATCATGGGCCAGGTGCTGCAGGCGGGCGCCGGGCAGGCTCCGGCGCGGCAGGCGGCGGTCGGCGGGGGAATCCCGATCGACGTGCCGTCGGACACCGTGAACAAGGTCTGCGCCTCCTCCATCCGCGCGGTCGAGATCGCCGACTCGATGATCCGCGCCGGCGACGTCGAGCTCGTCGTCACGGGCGGCATGGAGTCGATGTCGAATGCGCCGTACGCGCTCCCCAAGGCACGGCGGGGCTATCGGATGGGCGACGGCACGCTGCTCGACCTGATGATCTGGGACGGCCTGCGCTCGACCTTCGACGAGCTCCACATGGTTCAGCAGGCGGCGCAGGTCGCCCGCGACCTCGGCATCGCGCGCGAGGACCAGGACGCCTGGGCGCTTCGGTCGCACGAGCGGGCCGCGGCGGCTCAGGACGCCGGCCGCTTCGACGAGGAGATCGTGCCGGTGGGCGACGTGACGGCGGACGAGTCGATTCGCCGCGACACCACGCTCGACAAGCTCGCGTCGCTGAAGCCCGTCATGGATCCCGAGGGGACGGTGACCGCCGGCAATGCACCCGGCGTCAACGACGGCGCCTCGTGCGTGGTCGTCTGCTCCGAGGAGTTTGCGCAGCGGCGCGGGCTCGAGCCCCTGGCGACGATCGTCTCGCAGGGCTACGTCGCGGACGAGTTCGCGTGGCTCGCGCGCACGCCGGCGAACGCCGGCAGGCAGGCGCTCGAGAAGGCGGGGAAGTCGATCGAGGACGTGGAGCGGGTCGAGGTGAACGAGGCGTTCTGCTCGGTCGCCCTCAACTCGCTCGCGATGCTCGGCGCGGACCCGGAGACGGCGAACGTCAACGGCGGTGCAGTCGCGCTCGGTCATCCGATCGGAGCGAGCGGCGGTCGCATCCTCGGCACGATGGTGCACGAGCTGCGGCGCAACGGAGGCGGGCTCGGCCTCGCGGCGATCTGCTCCGGCGGCGGTCAGGGCGATGCGCTCTTGATCGACGTCTGAGCTTCGGCGCCGACGGCGGGGGCCGCTCGACCCCCGCCGTCGAAGTTCGTACGACCGCGGTTATGCCGTTCCGAGCATCACCGCGGCGACGTACGTCTCGGGGAACTCGATGCTTCCCCCGGCCTGGTTGCACTGCAGCGAGAAGGTGTGCGTGCCGGCCGGCAGCGCATCAGTGACCGCGTTGAGGGCGGTCGCCACCTGTCCGTTCGCGTTGTAGCCCGGGCCGCCGACGATGGCGGTCGCTCCGTCGAGAGCGACTGCCTGCCCATTCGCGATCGTCGGCCCGACAGTGGTGGTGCCGTCGACCACGAGCTTGCAGTCGCCTCGGTAGGCGTTGCTGTTACTTCCGTCGTAGCCCGCGCTCGCCAACACGAGCACGCGCCCGGAGCGGGGCAGGGTGAGATCGACCGTGCCGCAATCGACGAAGGAGCTGCTCGACGGATCGCAGGCGCTGGTCGTGCCGCGTGCGATCGTCAGCGAGTCGAGGGACGCTCCTCCGACCTGAGTCGCGTCGGTGGCGGAGTCCGCGGTCTTCGCGTGCTGTGCGTTCGGCACGGTCAAGCCCTTCGTGTTGAGCTTCGCCGCCGTGACGGCGTGATTCCTGATCTTCACGCTGGTAACGGCGTTCTTCTTCAATTGCTTCGTGCCGACGCTGTTCTTGGGCAGGCTGAACGCTGCGTAGCTGGTGCCGCCCAACGAGACGAACAGGGCGATCAACGCGACGACGAGCGCCGGGCTCGGCCGCCTGAATCGTGACTTAGGCATCTCCCCTCCTCCTAGGGCTGTATGACCCGCGCGGGGCGGCGGTCCAGAAGCATGCTCGCTCGGCGTGGCCCCGCTCGGTTGAGCGACCCTAGTCCGGGCGAGTCGGCGCGGTCAAGACGCGTCGAACTGCGCCAGAAACTCCACCAGGGTGCGCGCTACGAGCTCCGGCTCGCGCATCGTCAGATAGTGATCGGAATCGAGCTCGACGTGGCGCGCATCGGGGGCCTCGCGCGCGACGAGCGGGCCGATCTCGCGGAAGCCGGCCGGGTCGTGCGCGGCCGTCACGACGAGCGTCGGCACCGCGAGCTCGGCGAGCCGCTCCTTCGCCGGCGCGCCTGCTGGCTCGCGCGGCTCGACGCCTTCGGGGAGGGGGTTCGCGTCGGGCGTCCTGCGCCACAGCTGCCGGATCCGCTCGTCGGCGCCGAGCGGCGCCCACACCTCGAGGTCGATCTCCATCATCGCCATGAGCTTGTCGTCGGCCGCCTCGTAGCGCGCCTCGTGCTCCTCGGTGTACGCGGCGCCGTCGTGCCCGGCGAGCCCCGGAGCGACCCCGACCAAGGCCCAAAGCCGCTCGGGACGAGCGAGCGCGAGGTCGAAGGCGATCCGGCCGCCGAGGGAGAGACCAACGAGGCCCACCCGCTCCACTTCGAGCGCGTCGAGCACTCCGAAGACGTCGTCCTCCCACGACCACGGCACGGCCGGTCCTGTCGAGCGGCCGTAGAACCGAAGGTCGGTGCGGATCGTGCGGAACCGCTCGGCGAGGAACGGCACGACCCGCTCCCAGAGCCCGGAGTCGCCGAGGCCGCCGTGCAGGAGCAGCACGGCCGGGCCGCTCCCGGCCTCGTCGTACCAGATGCGCGCGCCGTCGACGTCGACCGTGGGCACAGCGCGACGTTATAGCCTCACCGCGGCATGGATTTCGACCACGTTCTCGTCGTGGGCGCGGGCCAGATGGGAGGGGGAATCGCGCGGGTCGTCGCCGCATCCGGCCGGCGCGTCTCGCTCCACGACGCTGCTCCGGGCGCGACCGAGCGCGGCCTCGGGACAATACGGCGCAGCCTCGAGAAGCTCGCGGAGAAGGGGGGAGCCGACCCCGACGAGGTGCTCGCCCGCATCGAGCCGGCCGACGAACTCGTGCCCGCGGACCTGTTGATCGAGGCAGTGATCGAGGACCCAGACGTCAAGCAAGACGTCTTCCGCCGCGCGGACGAGCTGCTCCCGCCGCAAGCTGTCCTCGCCTCGAACACGTCCTCGATCCCCATCACGTCGCTCGCGGCCGTCACCTCGCGCCCGGAGCGAGTGATCGGGATGCACTTCTTCAACCCGGTGCCCGTGCTGAAGCTCGTCGAGATCGTGCGCGGCCGCGAGACCTCCGACGAGACCGCGGCGGCGATCGTTGCGCTTGCCGAGGACCTCGGGAAGACCCCTGCGGTCGCCAACGACTTTCCCGGGTTCGTCTCGAACCGGATCCTGATGCCGTTCATCAACGAGGCCGTCTGGGCGCTGCACGACGGAGTTGCCGAACCGGAGGCGATCGACACGATCGCGAAGCTCGGCTTCGCTCACCCGATGGGGCCGCTCGCGCTCGCCGACCTGATCGGGCTCGACACGTGCGTCGCCATCATGGACGTGCTGCACGAGGGACTCGGCGACGACAAGTACGCGCCGTGCCCGCTCCTGCGCGAGCACGTCGAGGCCGGCCGCCTCGGCCGCAAGTCGGGCCGCGGTTTCTACGCTTACGGCTGATGGACTTCGAGCTCTCCGCCGAGCAGAAGGAGATCCAGGCGCTCACGCGCGACTTCGTCCGCGGCGAGATCGAGCCGCACGCGGGGGAATGGGATCGCGAGCACCATTTCCCGCGCGACGTCTTCGCGAAGCTCGCGGAGCTCGGGCTGATGGGCGTCTGCGTCCCCGAGGAGTACGGCGGCGCGGGGGCCGACTTCCTCTCGTACATGCTGGTTCTGGAGGAGCTCTCGCGCGGGGACGCGGGCGTGGGAGTCACGGTCGCCGTCCACACGAGCGCGGTGACGCTGCCGCTGCTCCGGTTCGGGACCGACGAGCAGCGTGCGCGCTTCGTGCCGCCGCTCGCCCGGGGCGAGCTGATCGGCGCCTTCGCGCTGACCGAAGCCGAGGCCGGTTCCGATGCCGGATCGCTCCGGACCTCCGCGACCCGCGAGGACGGCGGCTGGCGGATCAGCGGGGCGAAGCAGTTCATCTCGACGGCCGAGTACGCCGGCACGTTCCTGCTCTTCGCCCGCACCGATCCCGACACGCCGGGCGCGCGCGGCGTCTCGGCGTTCGTGCTCGACGCCGAGCACGTCCGGGTGACCGGTCGCGAGGAGAAGCTCGGCCTCAACTCGTCCACCACGAACTCGATCGCCGTCGACGCGCTCGTCGACGCCGACCGGCTCCTCCACCAGGAGGGGAAGGGCTTTCACGTCGCGATGGCGACGCTAGACGGCGGGCGGATCGGCATCGCCGCGCAGGCCGTCGGGATCGCCCAGGCCGCCTACGACGTCGCCCGCGAGTACGCGAAGGAGCGGCACGCGTTCGGGCAGCCGATCGGCAGGTTCCAGGCGATCCAGCACAAGCTCGCGGACATGTCGACGGAGATCGACGCGGCGCGGCTCCTCGTCCACCGGGCCGCCTGGCTGAAGGAGAACGACCTGCCGCACACCGAGGCGGGCGCGAAGGCCAAGCTCTTCGCCTCGGAGATGGCGCGCCGCCAGACCGGCGAGGCGATCCAGATCCTCGGCGGCTACGGCTACACGAAGGAGTTCCCCGTCGAGCGCTACTACCGCGACGCGAAGATCACCGAGATCTACGAGGGGACGAGCGAGATCCAGCGGCTCGTCATCGCGCGCTCGATCCTCGGCCTGCAGGAGCGCGCGTTAGCCCAGGGCTGACTCGATCGCGCGGCGGCCGTCCCGCAGCACGGGCTCACCGTGGGAGACGAGCACGAGCTCGACCGGCAGCTCGGCGATCGTCCACAGCGAGCGGTCGAGCGCGGCCCGGTCCGTCAGCGCCGGCGACGGGACGAGGGCGAGGCCGCCGCGCCCATCGCCGACGAGGATCTCCGCTACCACGAGCGCCCGGTGAGGCCGGATGAAATAGGCGAGCTGCTCCTCCGGCGCGCCCTCGACGGGATAGGCCTCGACGGTGTCGGGCACGCGGTCGCCCGCCGAGTAGCGGGCACGCAGGGCCTCGGCGCTGCGCTCGTGCCAGGCGGCGGTGAGGAGGATCGAGACCGGAAGGCCGCGCCGCTCGACGTCGCGGTCGAGGTACGCGAGGAACCCGTCCTCCTCGCCGGCCGGCAGCAGCGGATCGATCAGGACGACGGCGTCCGGCGCCTCGTAGTAGACGCAGCCGACCTCCGGCGGCACTGGCGGTCCCCAGTCGGGCCAGTCGGCCGCGTTCGGGTGCGGCGCCGTCCAGCGCCAGAGCCCGTCCGCTAGCTGCCGGACGTCCACCGGTAGCGCACGTCGGGCGTCTTCTCCTCGTTCCCCGAGCCCTCGGTGAACTCGACGGCGACCGCGCCGTGCGCCTCGTAGAAGCGCCGCGCGCGCTCGTTCTGCTGGAAGACCCAGAACTCGAAGCCCTCCGGTCGCAACGTCTTGACGTGCTCGAAGAGCGCGTGGCCGACGCCGGTGCCGATCTCGTCCGGGTGGACGTAGAGATGCGTGAGGCAGTCGCCCGCCAGGATCGCGAAGCCCCGGCCGAGGATGTAGGCCTCGCAGTCGCGGACGCAGTGCCCGAAGAAGCCGAGGTGGTCCTCGTGCGTGTGGAGCCGTGGCAGGAAGTCGAGCAGCCCGAACGACGGCTCGTAGATCGCGACGATCTCCTCGACGTCGTCGGCGGTCGCGCGCCGGATCATCGCCGTAGGCTACGCGGCATGCGCAAGCGCGAGGAGCCCGTCCGCCTGACGCGCATCTACACGCGCGGCGGCGACAAGGGCGAGACGAGCCTCGGCGACGGCTCGCGCGTCTCGAAGCTCGACCCGCGCGTCGCGGCGATGGGCGACGTCGACGAGCTCAACTCGCTCGTCGGCTGGGCGGGCGGCCTCGAGCGCATCCAGAACGAGCTCTTCGACCTCGGCGCCGACCTCTCCGTTCCGTTCGCTGGAAACGAGGATCGCCTGCGTATCACCGACGACGCCATCGGACGGCTCGAAGCGGAGATCGACGAGGCGAATGCGGCGCTGCCCGAGCTGAAGAGCTTCGTCCTGCCCGGCGGCGGCGAGCGGGCCGCCCGGCTCTACCTCGCGCGGGCGGTGTGTCGCCGCGCGGAGCGGGCCATTCTGGCCGTTCCGGACACGAATCCGCTCGTCGCCGTCTACCTCAACCGCCTCTCGGACCTCCTCTTCGTCCTCGCACGCGCCGCGAATGCCGGCGAGGAGCCTTTGTGGAAGCCGGGCTCCTACACTTCGGGCGATGGCGACGACCAAGAGACCCCCGGAAGATAAGACAGAGCCGGGCGGCGGCGCCTGGCGCGAGCGCTACGAGGCGACGCCCGAGCGCGAGGGAGAGCTCTTCTCCACCATCTCCGGGGTCGAGAACGAGCCGCTCTACTCCCCCGAGAACGTCGACATCGAGTACGAACGCGACCTGGGCTGGCCGGGCGCGTATCCGTTCACGCGCGGGGTCTATCCCTCCATGTACCGCGGCCGGCTCTGGACGATGCGGCAGTTCGCCGGCTTCGGCACGGCGGAGGAGACGAACGCGCGGTTCCGCTATCTCCTCGAGCACGGGCAAACGGGGCTCTCGACGGCCTTCGACATGCCGACGCTGATGGGCTACGACTCCGACCACCCTCGCTCGCTGGGCGAAGTGGGGCGCGAGGGCGTGGCGATCGACTCGCTCGCCGACATGGAGACGCTCTTCGACGGGATCCCGCTCGGCGAGGTCTCGACCTCGATGACGATCAACGGGCCCGCCGCGATGCTGCTCGCGTTCTACGCCGCGGTCGGCGAGGAGCAGGGCGTCCCGCTCGAGCGGCTCCGCGGCACCGTCCAGACCGACATCCTCAAGGAGTACATCGCGCAGAAGGAGTGGATCTTCCCGCCCGAGCCGTCGATGCGGCTCGTGGTGGACATGATCGAGTGGTGCGCGGAGCGGCTCCCGCTCATGCACCCCGTCTCGATCTCGGGCTACCACATCCGCGAGGCCGGCTCGAATGCCGCGCAGGAGCTCGCGTTCACGCTCGCCGACGGGTTCGCGTACGTCGAGGCGTGCCTCGAGCGCGGCCTGGACGTCGACGCGTTCGCGCCGCGGCTCTCCTTCTTCTTCAACGCGCACCTCGATTTCTTCGAGGAGATCGCGAAGTACCGGGCGGCGCGCCGGATCTGGGCGCGCCAGATGCGCGAGAAGTACGGGGCACGCGACCCGCGGTCGTGGCTGATGCGCTTCCACACGCAGACCGCGGGGGTCTCGCTGACGGCGCAGCAGCCGGAGGTGAACCTGATCCGGACGGCGATCGAGGCACTCGCGGCCGTGCTCGGCGGCACGCAATCGCTGCACACGAACTCCTTCGACGAGGCGCTCGCGCTGCCGACCGAGCACGCGGTGCGGCTCGCGCTGCGCACCCAGCAGGTGATCGCGCACGAGACCGGGGTCGTGAACACGATCGATCCGCTCGGCGGCTCGTACTACCTCGAGCAGCTCACGAACGAGCTCGAGCGGCAGGCCTACGACTACTTCGAGCGGATCGAGGAGCTCGGCGGCGTGATCCCGGCGATCGAGCAGAACTTCATGCAGCGCGAAATCGCCGAGGCGAGCTTCCGGTACCAGTCGGAGGTCGAGCGCGGCGAGCGCGTCGTCGTGGGGGTCAACCGGTACGACGTCGAGGAGGAGCAGCCCATCGAGATCCTCCGCATCGACCCCGGCCTCGAGCGAAAGCAGGTCGAGCGGGTGCAGGCGGTGCGGGAGCGGCGGGACGCGGCTGCGGCCGAATCAGCGCTCGCCAGGCTGAAGGAGGACGCCGCTCACGACGGCCGGAACCTGATGGAGCCGATCATGGAGGCCTCGCGCGCCTACGTGACGATGGGCGAGATGTGCGACGCGCTGCGCGAAGTGTGGGGCACGTGGCGTGAGACCCCCGTCTTCTGAGGCCCTGCTCGAAGCGGCCACGTCAGGTGTCTGACACCGGACATGGCTCTTCGGGCCTTCCGTTACGCTCCGCGCCGTGGCTGGGAAGATCCGCGTCGTCGTTGCGAAGCCGGGCCTCGACGGGCACGACCGCGGCGCCAAGATCATCGCCCGCGCGCTCCGCGACGCCGGCATGGAGGTCATCTACACCGGCCTCCACCAGACGCCGGAGCAGATCGTCGAGACCGCGATCCAGGAGGACGCGGACGCCGTCGGCATCTCGATTCTCTCCGGCGCGCACATGACCCTCGTTCCGCGCATCCTCGAGCTCCTGCGCGAGAACGGGGTGGAGGACGTCGTCGTCGTGGTCGGCGGAACGATCCCCGAGGACGACGCGGACGAGCTGCGCAAGCTCGGCGTCGCAGGCGTGTTCGGTCCGGGAGCCCCGACGACGGAGATCGTCGACTTCCTAAAAGGCGCCGTCGCAGCGTGAGTGTCGAGGTCGACCGCCGCGACGCGGTCGCCGTCGTCACGATCGACCGGCAAGAGGCGCTGAACGCGCTCGACGTGGAGACGCTGAGCGAGCTCCGCGACAGGCTGCACGAGCTCGCCGAGGACGAGTCGGCGCGCGTCGTCGTCCTCACGGGCGCGGGTGAGCGCGCCTTCGTGGCAGGGGCGGACATCAAGTACATGAGCGGGCTGGGCCCGGACGAGGCGAAGGAGTGGGGGGCGCTCGGCCACGAGGCGGCGCGGCTGCTCGAGGAGATGCCGAAGCCCACGATCGCCGCGATCAACGGCTTTGCCCTCGGCGGCGGCTGCGAGCTCGCGCTCGGCTGCGATCTGCGCTACGCCTCCACGAACGCGCGCCTCGGCCAGCCGGAGATCGACCTCGGCATCGTCCCGGGCTGGGGAGGCACGCAGCGGCTCGCGCGCATCTGCGGCCTCGGGGTCGCGAAGGAGCTGATCCTCACCGGCCGCCCGGTCGCTGCCGAGGAGGCGCTGCGGATCGGGCTCGTGAACGCGATCGCGGACCCTGTCCTCGACCATGCGCTCGAGACCGCGCAGAACCTCGCCGGGAAGAGCCCGGTCGCGCTGCGCGTCGCGAAACGCCTGCTCAACCTCTCTCCCGGCGCGCTCGAGCGCGAAGCCGAGGAGTTCGGCGACCTGTTCGCGAGCGAGGACGCCAAGGAGGGGCTCGCCGCGTTCGCCGAGAAGCGCGCGCCTCGCTTCGTCGGCAGGTAACGCGTAGGACAAGCGGGGAGGATTCGCGGCCGGGGCCGCGTAGACGTGGACCCCATGCGCCTACGCATCCTTCTCATCGGAGCGGTTGCCGTCTGCGCGTTCGCCCTCGCGCCCACTGCGCTCGCCGTCGCGCGGAACCCGCAGACGGCCGGTCTGCAGGTGGCGCTCCGCGCCCAGGGGCTCTACCGCGGGCCGATCGACGCGATCTCGGGGCCGAACACCGTCGCCGCCATCCGAGCCTTCCAGCGGATCCACGGCCTGCCCGCGACCGGGCTCGCGAACGCACGGACGCGCAAGGCCCTCGGGCCGCTCGGCCGGCCGCTCTTCGGCGCGCGCACGCTGCGGCGCGGCGCCTTCGGCTGGGACGTCGCGGTGCTCCAGTTCCTGCTCGTCCGCCAGGGGATCAGCGTCCCCGTGAACGCGTACTTCGACGGGCCGACGCTGCACGGCGTGCGCCTCATGCAGGGCCGCCTGCACCTGCGTCGCGACGGCGTCGTGGGAACGCACACGTTCACCGCGCTCGTCCGGCTCGATCACGTGCCGCTCGCGCGTGGCGTCCCCCTCGCCGCCCACCCCACGCAGCGCCGTCACTCCAGGCACCGAGTGCCGAGTGTCGTCCACGTCGTCCGCCCGGGCGACACGCTCACGTCGCTCGCGCGGCGCTACGGCACCACTGTCGCGAGGCTCGCCCGGATCAACCATCTCGATCCGCACCACTTCCTCTTGATCGGGACGCGGCTCCGCGTGCCCCACCGGCGACACGTCGAGCCGCACCGGGTCGCCTACCGCACCGAGAGCGTGGCGTTCGTCCGGAGCCTCCTGGATCGCTGGGCAGCGCATTACGGGGTCAGCGTCCATCTCGTGCGCGCCCTCGCGTGGATGGAGTCCGGCTACAACAATGCGCTCGTCTCCTCGGTCGGGGCCCGCGGGATCATGCAGCTGCTGCCGACGACGTTCCGCTTCGCGGAGACCGTCCTGATCGGCCATCGCCTGCGCCACGACGCGAACGGCAACGTGCGCGCCGGGGTCGCATACCTCGCGCATCTGCTCCACGACTTCCACGGGAACGAGCGGCTCGCGCTCGCCGGCTGGTACCAGGGCGAGGGCGCGGTCCGGAAGCGGGGCCTGTACCGGGAGACCCGCACGTTCGTGAAGGACGTGCGCTCGCTGCAGAAGCGCATGTGAGCCGACCCTCGCGGCGGCATCACTAGAGTCCCGCCGGGATGAGGATCGCCGTCTGCGTCAAGCACGTGCCCGAGGGTCCGAGCCGCATCGACGCTCAGACGCTGCGCCTCGACCGGTCTGGGGAGGGCGCGCTCAACCACTTCGACGCGAACGCGGTGGAGGAGGCGCTGCGCCTCAAGGGCGACTCCGACACCGAGGTGGTCGCGGTCTCGCTCGGGCCTCAGCAGGCGCTCGACTCGCTGCGCAAGGCGCTCGCGATGGGGGCCGACCGCGCTGTCCTCGTCTCCGACGACGCAGCCGCCGGGTCCGACCTCGTCGCAACGAGCCGACTGCTCGCCGCCGCGCTCGAACGGGAGGAGGCCGATCTCGTCCTCTTCGGCCAGCAGGCCTCCGACGCCGACGGCGCCGTCCTCTGGGCGGCGGTCGCGGAGCGCCTCGGCCGCCCCGTCGTCTCACAGGTGATGGAGCTCTCGGTCGACGGCGGCTCCGTACGCGTCAAGCGTCAGACCGAGTTCGGCTACGACACGCTCGAGGCGCCCCTGCCCGCGGTGGTCGCTGTGAGCGACGCGATCAACGAGCCTCGCTACCCGTCGCTGAAGGGGATCATGGGCGCGAAGAAGAAGCCGCAGGACGTCCTCTCGCTCGCGGATGTCGGGATCGAGGCCGGCCAGGCGGGGGAGGCGGGATCCCGGACGACCGTGCTCGCGCTCGGCGACCCGCCGGCGCGCGGCGACGCGCGCAAGATCGAAGGCGACGCCGACGCCGCTCAGGCGATCGTCGACTTCCTCGCCGAGAAGAGGCTGCTGTGAGATTTCTCGTCTTCGCCGAGCATCACGAGGACGGGTTCGTGAAGAACTCGCTGGGCGTGCTGAGCAAGGCCGCCGCGCTCGGCGACGTGGACGCGGTCGTGGTGGGCGCGGGCGCCGACCTGGCGGCGCGGCTGGGCAAGCACGGTGCGAAGAACGTCCACGTGGCGAGCGGAGACGACTCGCTCACTCCACCGCTGCCGCAACCGCGAGTCGACGTCCTCGCGCAGCTCGCCCCGGAGTACGACGCCGTCCTTTTCGGGCAAAGCGTCCTCGCGGCCGACGTCGCAGCCGGCCTCGCGGCCCGGCTCGACGCGGGCCTCAACTGGGACCTCGTCGACCTCGAGCTGCGACCAGCGCAAGATGGCGCGGCCGAGCTCGTCGGCAAGCGTCCGGCGCTGCAGGACTCGGTCTACGTCGACGTCGGCTGGACGTCGAGCCCGCGGATCGCGCTCTTCCGCTCCGGTTCCTTCGATCCCCAGGAGTCCGGCGGCGAGGCCGAGACGCGCGAGGTCGAGGTCGAGCTGCGCGACTTCTCCACGCGTACGACCATGGTCGAGCAGGCGCACGCCGAGGCGGAGGGCAAGTCGATCGAGGACGCCGCCGTGATCGTCGCCGGCGGCCGCGGGCTCGGCTCGCCCGACAACTTCACCCTCGCCGAGGAGCTCGCGAAGGCGCTCGGCGGAGCCGTCGGCGCGACCCGCGCGGTCGTGGATGCGGGCTGGTACCCGTACTCCGCGCAGATCGGCCAGACCGGCAAGACCGTCTCGCCGAAGCTCTACGTCGCCCTGGGCATCTCGGGCGCGATCCAGCACAAGGTCGGCATGCAGAGCTCCGGGACGATCGTCGCGATCAACAAGGACGCGAATGCGCCGATCTTCGAGTTCAGCGACCTCGGCGTGGTCGGCGACGTGCACGAGATCGTGCCCAAGCTGACCGAGCTCGTCCGCGCTCGCAAGGGATGAGCCGTCCGTCGAACTTCCCGCCGCCGTTCTCGGCGCGCGACTACCTGGCCGAGCCGACCGATCCGCCCGACGAGCGGATCGAGGTCGGCGTGCTGGTCGTCGGGGCGGGCCCGGCCGGCCTCGCCTGCGCGATCCGCCTCGGCCAGCTGCTCGAGGAGCACCCCGAGATGGCCGAGCGGCTCGGGGAGGTGCCGGTGGCCGTGCTCGATAAGGGCAAGCAGCCAGGCTCGCACCTGCTGTCGGGCGCCGTGGTGGATCCGCGGGCCCTGCGCCGCCTCTTCGGCAGTCGGTTCCGCATGGAGGACCTCCCCTCGTACGGCCCCGTCACCGGCGAGTCGGTCTACGTGCTGACGCGCCGTGCGGCGCTCCCGATTCCGCCGCCCCCGCCTATGCGGAACCACGGGAACTGGATCTTCTCGCTCTCGCAGCTGGGCCGCTTCCTCGCCGAGCGCGCGGAGGAGGGCGGCGCGATGATCCTCTCCGAGACCGCGGCGCAGAAGCTCCTCGTCTCGCACGGACGTGTGGTCGGGGTCCGCACCGGCGACAAGGGACGCAACCGTGAGGGCGGCGAGCTCGGCAACTTCGAGGCGGGCTCGGACCTCGTCGCCAAGGTCACCGTGCTCGCCGAGGGGACGCAGGGCCACCTCACCGGGGTCGCCCTCGACCGTTTCGGGCTGCGCGGCGAGGACCCGCAGGTCTGGGAGCTCGCCGTCAAGGAGGTATGGAAGGTCGCAAAGCCGCTCGACCGCGTGATCCACACCATGGGCTGGCCCCTGCGCACCGGGAAGCGCTATCGCGAGTTCGGCGGCTCCTTCATCTATCCCATGGGGAAGGACATGGTCACCATCGGCCTCGTCGTAGGGCTCGACTACCGCGACGCGTCGCTCTCGGTGCACGACCTGCTGCAGGAGCTGAAGACGCATCCGAAGATCCGGCGGATCCTCGAGGGTGGCGAGCGCCTGCAGTGGGGCGCCAAGACGATCCCGAGCGGCGGTTTCCACTCGCTGCCGCAGCGGCTGCACGCGCCGGGCCTTCTCCTCTGCGGCGACGCAGTCGGCATGGTCAACGTGCCGCGGCTGAAGGGGATCCACTATGCGATCGAATCGGGACGGCTGGCCGCCGAGGCCGCGTTCCGCGCGCTGCAGCGCGGCGAGACGCCCGCGAGCGCGCTCGCGTCCTACGACGACGCGGTGCGCGAGAGCTTCATCTGGCAGGACCTCTACGAGGTGCGCAACATGCGCCAGGTCTTCGGGCGCGGCTTCTTCGTCGGCGGCGCGCTTGCGAGCGCGATGACGGTCTCCAAGGGGCGCGTCGAGCTCGGCAAGATGCGGGCGGAGCCCGACGCCGAGCAGCCGCTCGTTGTCACCGACCGCGACGCGAGCTACCCGGCGCCCGACTGCAAGCTCACGTTCGACAAGCTCTCCTCCGTCTTCGCCTCGGGCAACAAGACGCGCGACGACCAGCCGAACCACATCCGGATCGAGCGCCGCGTGCCGCGGGAGGTCGCGCGGCTCTGGGAGCACATGTGCCCCGCCCAGGTGTACGAGCTCGGAAGGGAGGAGGGCGACGGCACCGTGCTGGTCGAGCTCGCTCCCTCGAATTGCATCCAGTGCGGCGCGATCACCGCGAAGGGCGGCCGGCTGACGCCGCCCGAGGGCGGATCGGGGCCCGAGTACACCGTGACCTGATTTACCGCGGATTTACCTGGAACGGCCGCGAAACTACGACAATAAGAGCATGTTCTCCAGGCGGTTCGTCTTCCTCGTCGGCGTCCTCGCGGCCCTCAACGTCGCGCTGTGGCTCGCCGGGCCCGTCCTCGCCATCCGGCGGGCGATCGTCAACGAGCTCTTCGGCCCGAAGATGGTCCGGGCCGTCGTGATCGAGAAGAACGGCACCCAGTGGAACCTCGATCGCGGCGTCATCACCCAGGTCAGCAGCACCCAGCTCACGCTGCACGAGTTCGACGGCCGCATCCAGCAGATTCCCCTCTCCAGCACGACGCAGGTCGTTCGGTTCGGGCGGCACCTGCCCCTGTCGGTGCTTGCGCCGAAGTGGCACGTCCTGGTGACGTGGCCCGCGACCGGGCCGGCCCAGTCTGTGGACGTCGAGAAGGTTGTGCCGGTTAAGCGGGGTCGTCCAGGGCCCGGTCAGGGTTGATCCGCCAGCCGCTGCCGCACCTATCCTGAAGCCGTGACCGCCAGGGCAACGGGTGGCGCGCTCCTCCTCGTGGAGGACGACGACTCGATCGGAAAGCTCGTCAAGCAGTACCTGGAGCAGCAGGACGGCTGGCGCGTCCTCTGGCGCCGGACCGGGGAGGAGGCGATCGCCGAGCTGCGCGGCCAGCCGGTGCGGCTCGTGGTGCTCGACATCGGGCTCCCCGGCATGGACGGATTCGAGGTCTGCCGGCGCATCCGGGCCGGCTCGAAGGTGCCGATCGTGATGCTCACCGCCCGCGACGAGGAGCCCGACCGCGTCGCAGGGCTCGAGCTCGGCGCCGACGACTACGTCGCGAAGCCGTTCTCGCCGCGCGAGCTCTCGGCGCGGATCAAGGCGATACTGCGGCGCTCCGAGCGCCGTAGCGAGGACGAGGTGCTCGCCGCGCGCGACGTCGTCCTGCGGCGCGACTCGCACGAGGTGACCGTCGCCGGCACCCTGGTGGAGCTCACGAGCAAGGAGTTCGACCTTCTCGCCTGCTTCCTCGAGCATCCGGGCATCGTCCTCTCCCGCGAGCGCCTGCTCGATCTCGTGTGGGGCATGACGTACCCCGGCGGGACCCGCACGGTGGACGTCCACGTCGCGCAGCTGCGGCGCAAGCTCGGCGATCCGGACGGGATCCGGACCGTGCGCGGCGCCGGCTACAAGCTCGTGCCGGCCTGAGATGCTCGG
>DASRBY010000041.1:0-27329 GCA_035653435.1 Gaiellaceae bacterium | reverse complement strand
CCGTCACCGTCGTCGGCACCGTCACCGTCGTCGGCACCGTCACCGTCGTCGGCACCGTCACCGTGGTCGGAACGGTAACCGTCGTCGGCACGGTAGTCGGCACGGTGACCGTGGTGGGCACCGTGACCGTGGTGGGCACCGTGGTCGGCACTGTGACCGTCGTCGGCACCGTCACCGTCGTCGGCACCGTCACCGTCGTCGGCACCGTCACCGTCGTCGGCACGGTAACGGTCGTGCCAACCGTGGTGGTCGGGGTCGTAACGGTCGTAGTGGTGCCAGGCGGCCCACCCTCGTTACAGCCCGAGATCGTCAGCGTTGCGCCGCCCGCGTTGGATCCCGTGTACTCCACGAAGGCCGAGGTCGGTGGAAACGTCCCGACGAGGTTCGTCACCAAGTGCCACGAGCCGTTGCCCTGCTGGACCCAACCCGAGATCGAGTCGGTTTCGCCGTTGGACCACGTGACCACAAGATTCGTCGGCGAGTTTCCGGTGAAAATCCACAAGATCCCCGTACCCGCCGTGATGTTCTTACAGGACGCCGCGTCTGTGCCCTGGCCGTCCCATGTGCATGTGTGTGTCGCGTCCGAGCAGACCGAGCCGGCGGCTTGAGCGGGAGTAGTTGCGAACCCGATCATGGCCGCAGCCAGCCCCGCCGCCAGCAGCAACGTCAGCCCGACGAAGCTAAGGACCTTCCTCCGCATTACCTACCTACCTCCCCTAGCCGATTGGCGGCCGGGCGTCAGATTACCCAATAGGGGTCGCGCACGACCCCAGAACGCAATATCTCCGCGAACGGTCGACTCGACTCCGGACCTTCGGCCAGGAAAAGCCCCACCTCCCGGCCCGCCCCTGGCCGCTTGACGTCTCAGGTAAAGGCGCCTACCGGAGTCGAACCGGTGTACTGGGTTTTGCAGATGAACGGGTTTTGGCTTGCCCCTGCCCTTAGCGCTCTTTCCTCGCCAGGTGGCGCGCCAGAGGTCAAGCCAGGCGATCACCCCACCGCCGAGCTGTGTCGCGTCATTCCTCTAGGGACTCGGATGGGGCCGTCGAGGCGGCCCCATCCCGAGCGGTGAGCTAGCCGCCCGAACCGTTGAGCGGCGTCGCGCACGTCTTGAGCGAGTACGGCGCACAAACCGCTACACCGAGCGCGACGTGACGGCGATATGTCCCGCCGCCGTGGTACAGGACGTCGAGGGATGTAAACGCGTGCCGTCCCAGCTTTGCTGCCTTGACTCCGAACACGAGCTCGACCTGCGAGTGCGGCGCCATCGTCGCTCCGGGAAGCGGATGACCGTTCGCGGGCACCCGGTAGCCGTGAACCTCGCCGATCGCGTTCGGATGGGTCAGCACGTAGGCACCCAGGAACTCGAGCCCATCCTGCAATCCGACCGGCTCGACGCGATCAAGCACGAGCGCGTGATCGCTGCCGTTCCGGATGATCAGTGGCCCGCTGATCGACGCGGACTGGTGGAGATGCAGCACGACGCCGTAACCCTCCTTGCCGGAGATCAGTGGGACGAGTGGCCCCTGGCCGCCACCGGAGCGGGTGACCGCGAACACGATGGCAGTCGCGGCGATCAGCACCGCCAGCGCGGCCAGGAGCACACTCCGCGTCGGCTTAGCCGAAGCCCGCGAAGATCCGATGCGCGTAGGGGATGTAGTTGTCATTTCCACACAGGTAGTGGTTTTGGTCAGTGCCGAACCACCAGTGGGAGATCACATACTGCGACGATCCGCTGCGAGCGCCTCCGCCGAAGCCGAAGACGCTGAACGCAACACTGAAGTGTGTGAAGGCGTTCGAGTTCCGCACGAACTGACCCTTGCCCTGCTGGTTCGACGGGAAAGAGCTGTTCTTGCAGTTGTTGTCGAGGTTGTGGATGTAGTCGCCCAGCTTCTTCCCGTCAGGCGACGCCGTCCACTCCGAGTTGACGACCTTGTAGTAGTTGCTTCCGCAGTTGGTGATGACGTAGTAGTGCTTGTAAAGGAACCCCGACTCGAGCTTGTAGCCGAACTGGGTGCCTTCGCTCCACACCTCCTGTGCGCCCGTTCCGCGGTCATTTCCGATGTGGACGCTCCCGCTCACGTTGTAGACGCCGGACCCTGCGAGCTCGATGCCGACGTCGGCGCTCGTGTCGGCCGTGTGCCCATAGGTGAAGGTCGCGGTCGTGTCGTTGGCGGTGTGCAGCTCCCCCACGACCGTGTCGACGTTCTTCTCGTCCTGGAACTCCGAGATGTTCACGCAGGGATCAAGCGCGGTGGACCCATCGGAAAGCTGCGCTCCGTTGAGCGTCGTCGAGAGCGTCTGCGAGTCCTGCGTCGCCGTCGCGTTCTCCGTGGCCGCAGCACTGGCCGCGGCAGCGGAGGGCTGCCGGATCACCACGTACGTCGACGGGTCGACCGACGCGCCCTGGACGCTCGAGCTGTCGCTGACGGCACCGTCTCCCGCCCATGAGCCGATGCTTGAGGCGTTCCCTCCGTCTGACTGGATCGCTGTCTCAGTTATCGGGACGCCGCCCCCGCCCGTGAACTGCCGCGAAATCGACTGGATAGCCACCTCCCCATTCGAACCGATCTCGGTTAGGTCCATATTCACCCAGCCGTTGTTGTTCGCGATCGCGTTGCTGACGATCGACGCCATCGGCCCCGAGCCCGGATTCGCGTACAGCGCGAAGCTGCCTGAGCTGCTAATCGGCGCCGATGCGACAACGGTTGACGAGGTGCTGCCCCCGATGGTCTGCAGGTCCGGCGTCACCGTCGCGGTGACGGTGCCACTCGTGACCGGCGCGACCCCGCTCGCCAGCACCGGAGCGAAGCTGCCGATCAGAATGGCTGGCTGCGACGTAGCCGCCGCTGCACCTCCTGCGCTCGCACACGCGACGAGGGCTGCGATGGCGAATCCAGCGCCGATGAGCCGTGAAGTGCGGCCCCACGTTCCGTTCATTCGGTCCTCCTCCGTGGGCCGGCCGCAACGACCCGGTGCTCTAGGTTGCCCCCGAGCGACTAAATCGCACGATGAGTGCTGCTGTCAATCTGTCCATGGCCCTTTCTGACATAGCCCCGGAAGCGCAAGCGGCCGAGTTGCTTGCATTGCTGGCTCGTGCGGACAGACTGACCACTAGTGCACCGACCAAGGTCGCGGCCAAGACTGAAACGCCGACGCCGAGCTTGACCTTCACCGCCTTACGCGCCAGGTGTAGTCCGGGAACCCAACAAGCCCCTCGGAGTTGCTACCTGAGATATGCGACACCAGGAGCCGCTTGCCGCCTGCATCCTTAGGATGTGCCAACCGCAGACAAGGATCTTGTCGCGGTCGATGAAGTAACGCTGCTGCTCCCGTAGCTGCTTCCGGCCTATGTGAGCAAGTCCGCAGCCCCCAATGAATTGGTCACTTCCAGCAAGCGTGTCCTCGATCGCAAGACCCATGAAAAAGTGGCCGGCTACCGGCTGCTGATGGCTGGGTGCGAGGAATTCGAAAGATCGTCGGACCAAGCCATAGCTGTCGCCCGATTATGTGCGCGGCCAGGAGTCGCTTCCACCTGCTGCCGACCGACCCGCCCTCGTAGTCGAGCCCTTCGTCGGGAGCGGCGGATGTGTCACCGGAGCGCAGACCGGACCGTCGATGCGCCAGTGATGCGCCAGAAGCCGCCCGAGCGAGGCGCATCTCAGCGGTCTTGGGCGAACACTATGACAACCGCTCGTAGAAGCTGAAATCGCGCTTCACAAGACACGATCCCGGCTCCCGACTCGGAAGGCGCCTACCGGAGTCGAACCGGTGTACTGGGTTTTGCAGACCCATGCCTAACCACTCGGCCAAGGCGCCGCGCGGCGGTCATCGTATCGGCGCCAACTCCCGCGTCTCGAGCACCTCGTCGAGGAACGCGACCGCCCGTTCGAAGGCATCGACGCGGTTCTCGAGCTTCTCGACCATGTGACCCTCGTCCTCGTAGATCACGAGCTCGGAGCGCACGCCTCTGCTGACGAGCTCGTCGTGAATCGCCTCCGACTCGCTCACCGGCACGCGTGGGTCGTTGCGCCCGTGCTCGATGAAGAGCGGCGCCCTGATGGCGTCGAGCCGGCTCCACGGCGACAGGCTCTCGAGCAGCTCCGGATCGCTCAAAGGCCCGTACTCCCGCTCCCGGGCGGCCCGGCGCCAGGCGGACGTGTTCTCGAGGAAGGTGCGCAGGTTGGAGATGCCGACGAACTCGATGCCCGCCGCCCAGAGCTCCGGCTGGAACGCAAGTGCAGCCAGCACCATGTAGCCCCCGTACGAGCGGCCGTAGACGACCGCGCGCGAGCCGTCGATCTCCGGCCGCTCCGCCAGCCAGGCGTGCAGGGAGGCGAGATCCGCGACGGAGTCGAGCCGCTTCTCGACGTCGTCGAGGTGCTCGAAGCGCTTGCCGTAGCCCGTCGAGCCGCGCACGTTCGGCGCCGCCACGGCGTAGCCGCGCGCGACGAGGAACTGGGTCAGGGCACCGAATCCCGAGGAGTACCACGGCCGCCACTGCCCCTCCGGCCCGCCGTGCACCGTCACGACCACCGGGAACGGTCCGTCGCCTTCGGGCAAGAAGAGGAAGACGGGAATCGACTCGCCGTCGAAGCTCTCGTAGCGATGCAGCGAGGGCTGGTGGCCATCGTCGACCCGCCCCAGGTCGGTCAGCTTGCGCGCTTCGCCGGATCCGAAGTCGTGCACCCAGACCTGGAGCGGCTCCATCGGCGTCGAGAACGCGAAGGCAACGCGCGTCCCATCCGGCGAGAAGACGAAATGCTCCGCGACTCCCCTGGCCGGGAGCGATATGCCCTCGATGCTCGAGTAACCGTCCTCGTTCGCCACGACGAGCAGGTGCCGGCCCAGGTCGTCCCCGAAGCACTCGAGGTCCCAATCAGCCTCGTGCACGACCTCCCACCGGTGCGCCGCCAACTCGTAGCGAGCGATCGCGAAGGTGTCGCGGTTCTCGTTCGTCGCGGCCCAAAGGGACGCGCTGTCGGCCGACCAGACCGGGGTGAGGTACTCGGCTGCGCCCTCGTGGGGCGTGATGTGGACGATCTCCCCGCTCTCGACGCCGAGGAGGTAGAGGTCGTCGTCGCCGCTCAACTCCCCGTTGCGGACGGCGACGAGCCACCGGCCGTCGGGCGAGAAGCTGCCGTTCGCCCACAGTCCTTCGAGCTCGAAGACGTGCTCCTCTCCACTTGAGAGGCGCCGTACGACGATGTCGAAGTCGACGCCGTTGCGCCGGTTCGTGGAGTACGCGAGCAGTGCGCCGTCGCGAGAGACCGCCGGGACGCGGTGGATGTAGCGCGGGTCCACGACAAGCGGCTCGCCGTCGAGGTAGAGCTGCGTCCGCTCGTTCCCACCCTCGTCGATCTCGAGCAGCAGGCGATCGTCCGGGAGGAGCTGCCCTTCGACCGGTTCGTCGAAGCTCGTCAGCTGCCCGAGCTCGCCCGAATCGAGCGCGAGGCGATAGAGCTGGCGCGTCCGGGTCAGGTCGCTGGCGACAAGCAGCCAGGACCCGTCCTGAGACCACGACAGCGGATACGCCTGCCGCAGCTCCAGCAACGTGCGCAGATCCGCCACGCCGGTGAGGCTATCGGTCGCGGCTCAGGCGGCGACGAGGTCGGGAATGATCTCGTCGCCGAAGGCCTGCAACGTCTCCTCCTGCCCGTGGGTCATGAGGTAGATGTTGAACTGTTCGACGCCGACGGCCTCGAGCTCCCGTAGCTTTGCCTTCGCCTGTTCCGCCGTGCCGAGGACGCAGAAGCGGTCGCAGATCTCGTCCGTCACGAACTCGCCGTGCTTCGCGCCGACTCGCGAATGCTCGTCGTAGTCGTAGAACTTCCGGGCCTGGACGTAGTCGGTGAGCGCCTTCGGCACCGCGCTCCCGTCCGCCCCGTAGCGCTCGATCAGATCGATGACGTGGTTCGAGACCATCGCTGGGAACCACCGCACCTGCTCGCGCGCGTCGACGAGGTCATCCGAGATGTGGGCCGGTGCGCCGACGATGCACTTGAGCTGCGCCGGATCGCGGCCGGCCTCCTCGGCGGCGCGACGGGCGGTGTCCATGATCCACTGGATGATCTCGGGGTCGGCGAGCTGGATGATCACGCCGTCGCCCACCCGGCCGGCAACGCCGAGCGCCCTCGGCCCGTAGCCCGCGACCCACATCGGGATGCGCGGCAGCTCCGGACGCACCCACTTGAAGCGGAGCTGCCTGTCGTTCCACTCCACCTCCCCGCCGTTCATGAGCTCGCGCACCATCGCGCAGGCGCGCTCGAACTCCGCGACCTTCATGGGCTGGCGGCCGACGTAGCGGACAGCCGAATCGCCACGGCCGATGCCCATCGCCATCCGCCCGTCCGAGAGGTCGTGGAGCGTCGCGTAGGCGCTCGCCAGGACGGTCGGGTCGCGCGTCGCAGGGTTCGTCACGAAATGCCCGAGCCTGATCGTGGACGTCTCGCGAGCGGCGACCGCGAGCATCGGCACCGACTCCTGCCAGAGGACGTGCGAGTCGTACGTCCACGCGTAGCCGAAGCCCCGCCGCTCCGCGAGCTGGATCAGCTCGAGCCAGCGGGAGAACGGCGGATCCGGCAGAACCGTGACGCCGAAGTCCATGCTGGCGAGCCTATCGCCGGGTCGCTCGCAACGCACTTCCGGACATGTCCGGTGTCCTGTCCCGGGCGGGTGCCGAGGCTCGCTAGATCCGCTCGAGGACGACGACCGGGATCTCTCGGTCGGTCTTCGTCGCGTACTCGTCGTAGTGCGGCCAGACCTCGTTCATCAGCTCCCAGAGGCGCTCGCGCTCCTCGCCTTCCGCCACGCGGGCGCGGGCGCGGAACCGGTCGCCCTTGATCTGCACGCCGACCTCCGGGGTCTTGGCGAGATTCCTGAACCAGCCGGGATGGTTCGGCGCCCCGCCTTTCGACGCGACGATCACGGGCGTGTCCCCGTCGAGCCCGTAGATGAGCGGCGTCGTGGTCTCGCGCCCGGTGCGTCGGCCGGTCGTGGTCAGGAGGAGGATCGTCGAGCCCTCCTTCCACTCGTGTCCCACCTCGCCGTCCGTCTCGCGATAGCGCCGGACGTGCTCCTCGCCGTAGAGCTGCGTAGCGTCGGTACTGCTCATGCGAATGCCTCCAATGCCTTCGTGGTCAGCCTGTCGAGCGCCTGCACCGCGAGCTCGAGGTGCTCGTCCTCCGTGTCCTCGAGCTTCGTGTGCGAGAGCCCCCGCAGGGACTGAACGAAGAGCATCACCGTCGGGATTCCCGCCCGCGACACCTCCGCCGCGTCGTGGAGCGGGCCGGAAGGCAGCCGGTGCGACGAGCCCGCGACTTCGCGCACCGCCTCATCCGCGAGCTCGATCAGCCGCTCGTCGAACGGGATCGGCTCGATCGACCAGATCTTCTCCCACGACACCTCGAGGCCCTCCTCGTGCGCGAACCTCCGGGACGCCGCCTCGGCGTTCGAGAGCATCTCGGCGAGCCAGGTGGCGTCGAGATGGCGCTGGTCGAGCAGGCACTCGGCCGTCTCGACGACGGATGTGACGATGCCGGGCTTCGTGACGACGCCGCCCATCGTGCAGACGCCTCCGCCGCCGACCCGCTTCGCGATCTCGCGCAGCTCCAGCTCGAGCTTCGCCGCGCCGGCGAGAGCGTCGCGCCGCTCGTCCATCGGCGTCGAGCCGGCGTGCGCGGCCTGGCCGCGGAAGGTGACGAGGTGGCGCTCGACGCCGAAGGTGCCGAGCACGACGCCGAGCGGCAGGCCGAGCGACTCGAGCACCGGTCCCTGCTCGATGTGGAGCTCGAGGTAGACCGCCGCGCGGGCGAGTTGCCGCCGCGCCTCGAGGGCGCGGTCGAGCTCCACTCCGTGCTCGGCCAGGGCGTCCGGCAGCGCGATCCCTTCGGCGTCGCGCCGCTCGCGCAGCTCCGCCTGGTCGCTCAGCGAGCCCGCGGCGGCGGAGGAGCCGAAGAGCGAGCGGCCGAAGCGCGCTCCCTCCTCGTCGGCCCAGTTGACGAGGCGGAGTGTGAGCGGCGGCGATCCCTCCTCCCCCACGCGCCGCAGCACCTCCACGCCGGCGACGAGGTTGAGAGAGCCGTCGAGCCAGCCGCCGTTCGGCACCGAGTCGATGTGTCCGCCGATCAAGAGCGCGCGCTCGGAGGAGCCCGGCAGCGTGAACCACTGGTTACCCGCCTCGTCGACCTCCTCCTCGGCACCCGTCGGGCCCACCTTCTCCCGCAGCCACTGCCGCGCCCGCTCCCACGTCTCGGTCCAGGCCACGCGCTGCGCGCCGTTCTCGTCGCCCGTCAGCTCCTGCAGCTCGCGCAGCTCCGCGACGGTCCGGTCCGGTGACAGCCCCACCGGCCGAGCTTAAACTCGGAGCCGATGTCCATCCTGATCCGCGGAGGGCGCGTGGTCACCGCGGCCGACGACTTCGTCGCCGACATCCTCGTGGAGGGCGAGCGGGTCGCGCTGATCGGCGCCGATCTCGACATCTCGGCCGACCGGACGATCGACGCGGCGGGGAAGTACGTCCTGCCGGGCTGCATCGACCCGCACACGCATCTCGACATGCCGTTCGGCGGTACGGTCACGATCGACGACTTCGAGTCGGGTCAGGGCTCGGCCGCGTGCGGCGGGACCACCTGCCACGTCGACTTCTGCATCCAGGGACGAGGGCAGACGTTCGCGCAGGCGCTCGAGACCTGGCACGCGAAGGCGAACGGCAAGACGCTGATCGACTACGGCTTCCACATCGCCGTCACGGACCTCGCCGACGAGGAGCGCCTCGAGGAGCTCGCCGACCTGCCCGAGCAGGGCATCACCTCGTACAAGCTCTTCATGGCCTACAAGAACGTCCTGCAGGTCGACGACGAGACGCTCTTCCGTGCGATGGAGGTGGCGGCGGCGAGCGGAGCGCTCGTGATGGTGCACGCCGAGAACGGCGACGCGATCGACGTGCTCGTCGGGGAGGCACTCGCCCGCGGCGACACGGCCCCGATCCACCACGCCCTCACGCGCCCGCCCGAGCTCGAGGGGGAGGCGACGAACCGCGCGATTCAGCTCGCGCGGATCGCCGGCAGCCCGCTCTACGTCGTCCACGTCACCTGCCGCGAGGCGGTGGAGCCGATCCGCCGCGCCCGCGAGCAGGGCTGGAACGTGTGGGGGGAGACGTGCACGCAGTACCTCTTCCGGACGATTGACGACCTCGCGCAGCCGGGCTTCGAGGGAGCGAAGTACGTCTATTCGCCGCCCGCCCGGGACTCCTCGAACCACGACGTGCTCTGGGACGCGGTGCGAACCGATGCGCTCTCGGCGATCTCGACCGACCATTGCGCCTTCCTCTGGGACGGACAGAAGACGCTGGGCTCCGACGACTTCACGAAGATCCCGAACGGCGGCCCCGGCCTCGAGGATCGCCTGAAGATGATCCACCAGTTCGGTGTCCGGGAGGGCCGGATCAGCCTCAACCGGATGGTCGATCTTCTCGCCACGCAGCCGGCGCGGCTGTTCGGGCTCTACCCCCGCAAGGGGACGGTCGCGGTCGGGTCCGACGCCGACCTCGTCGTCTTCGACCCCGAGCGGCGCGAGACGATCTCGGCCTCGACGCACCACTCGAAGTGCGATTACAGCCTCTACGAGGGCACCGAGGTGGTAGGTGCGCCGGACGTCGTCCTCCTCCGCGGCAACCTCCTCGTCGAGGATGGCGAGCTCGTCGGCACGCCCGGAATCGGCCGGTTCGTGCGGCGGGCGCGGTTCGGCGAGCAGCTCGAGGTCGGCACGCCGGTTGCCTCCTGAGCAGGGCTTCTTTTACCTCCGACGAACAGAAGCTGCGCTAGCCTCATGCGGGTCGTGGGGTCCGTCATCGGAGCGCGGCGCGGGTGGCTGGGGCCGCTCGCTTGTCTCGTCGTCGCCCTAGCGGCGCTCCT
Organism: Gaiellaceae bacterium; assembly: GCA_035653435.1. GTDB lineage: Bacteria > Actinomycetota > Thermoleophilia > Gaiellales > Gaiellaceae > Palsa-739. Next base: position 17,415 of record DASRBY010000041.1, on the reverse strand, counting down.
CTCGGCGAGCGCGTCTCAGGCTGCCACAGCGCGCGCGAAGGGCGTCGACGTCTCGAACAACAACGGGACGATCAACTGGACGAAGGTCGCGGGCGCCGGCTACCGCTTCGCGTTCGGCAAGGCCACCGAAGGCACGTCCTTCACCGACAAGACGTACACGACGAACCGGAACGGCAGCGAAGGCGCAGGTCTCGTCTTCGGGGCGTACCACTTCGCGCGTCCGGCCGGCGGCAGCGCCGCCGCCGCGACCGCGAGCGCGATCAGGCAGGCGAACTACTTCCTCACCGTCGCCGCGCCGCAGCCGGGAGAGCTGCCGCCCGTTCTCGATCTCGAGGTCACGGGCAACCTCACGACGCAGCGCCTCCTGACCTGGACACTGGCCTGGCTCGGCCAGATCGAGGCGCGCATCGGAGTCGAGCCGTTCGTCTACACCTCGCCGCTCTTCTGGAGAGGCCGCCTCGGCGACTCGCCCGCCGCAGCTGCCGCGGGCACCGGCCTCTGGATCGCGCACTGGACCGCGAGCAGGAACCCGTTGGTGCCGGCCGGGAACTGGAACGGCGGCGGCTGGACGTTCTGGCAGTGGACCAACTGCGTCTCCGTCCCGGGGATCAACCATTGCACGGACGGCGACCGGATGAACGGCACGAAGCCGGCTTCGGTCGCGATCGCGCCGTATCCGATCGGCATCCCGCTCCTCTCGACGCCGCCGACGATCGTCGGGGCCCCGGAGGCGGGCGAGCTCCTCGCCGCCGTGCCGGGGACCTGGGCGGGCGGCAAGCCGCTCACGTTCGCGTACCAGTGGAGGCTCTGCGACGCCGCGGGCGCCAACTGCGCGTCGATCACCGGCGCGACCGGCGAGTCGTACCGGCCGGACAGCACGGCCGTCGGGCACTCGCTCAAGGTGGTCGTGACCGCAACCTCGGCCGCCGGGAGCGCGGTCGCCACGACTGCTGCGACCGCAGCGGTCGCTCCCGCCGGCACCTCGCCGACCGCGCGACCGCAGAACCTCAAGCCCCCGCAGATCGTCGGAACCGTCCAGGACGGGCAGACCCTGACGAGCTCCGTCGGGACCTGGACGGGCTCGCCCACCAAGTTCACGTATCGCTGGCGGCGCTGCAATGCCGCCGGCACATCCTGCATCGCGATCCCCCACGCGATCGGGCCGCGGCGCACGCTCACGCCCGACGACATCGGCTCGACGCTCTCGCTCGTCGTCACGGCCACCGGTAAGGGCGGCGCGGCTTCCGCGACGGCCGCGACGACCGGCGTCGTCGTGGCGGCTCCGCTCCCGGCGGTCTCGGTCGGGACACAGACGGTGAAGCGCGGAATCGCAGGCAATCTCGAGACCCCCGACGGGCGGGCGATCGTCACATGGCAGCCGGGCGCGGTGCCGGTCGGGAGGACCGTCTCGCTGACGGCCGCCGGCGGCAGCCCGGCGGTGCCCGGCACCCAGGTCGCGCTGTCGGTTCCCGGCCTGTCGTCGAAGGGATTCCGCTGGCCTCTCGACTTCATGTACACGGCCGCGCAACCGACCCGGACGGTGCTCGGCTACTCGACCGACGGGAGGGTCTTCCACTCCGTGCCGCCGCTCCAGCCCGCGCAGCTCCCGCCCGGAACGGCTGTGGGCTGGTACGTCGACTCGAACAACCTCACGCACGTGCTGACCCGGACGCCGCTCCAGGTCGCGCTCTTCAAGCAGGGAGCCTGGGGCGACCCGACGTACACCTCCCCCAACGGCCCGGCCCTCGAGGCGCAGGCCAGGTTCCAGGCAGTCCCGCACGCGGCGGACCGAAGCCTTCTCCTGCTCACGCGGATCGCCGTGCACTCGCAAGCCCGTATCTCGGCCTCGGTGACCGGCCCGCACGGTGCTCCGGTCCTCGTGCTCGGCAAGGGCAGCCGCTTCGGCGCGCACCTCAACGCGGGCAGCTTCCGCGTCGTCCACTCCTACCGCCGCAAGCCGGGCTCGCTACAGGTGCGCCTGCGGCTCAACGCTCGCGTGCTCCGACGGGGCTCGTACAACCTGCGCGTGGTCGCGGTCGACCCGTGGGGCCGGCGCAGCCGCCTGACGCTCCGCTTCCGCTACCCCTGAACGGCAAGCGCCCGGAGGCTGAGGAGCTCGTAGGCGACGTTCGCCGCAGCGAGCGCGGTCTGCTGCCCCGCGCCGTCATAGGGCGGCGAGACCTCGACGACGTCCGCGCCGGCGAGGTCGATCCCGCGGAGCGCGCGCAGGCAGGAGAGCGCCTCGGCAGTCGAGAGGCCCCCGACCTCCGGAGTGCCCGTGCCGGGCGCGAACGTCGGGTCGAGCACGTCGATGTCGAACGAGAGGAAGACGGGCCTGGTGCCGACTCGGTCGCGCACGAGCTCCCCGTATCCGGCGGGCCCGAGCTCGCGCAGCTCGTCGCAGGAGAGGACCGTGAAGCCGAGCTCCCTCGCAGAGTCGATGTCCTCCGCGCCGTAAAGGGAGCCGCGGAGGCCCGCCTGCACCGACGCCGCCGGGTCGATCAGCCCTTCCTCGAGCGCGCGCTTGAAGGTCGTGCCGTGGAAGTAGCGCTGGCCGAAGTACTCCTCCCACGTGTCGCCGTGGGCGTCGAGCTGGACGAGGGCGAGCGGCCCGTGCCGGTGCGCGAGCGCGCGCAGCTCCGCGAGCGTGACGGAGTGGTCGCCGCCGAGGGCGAGGGGGAACACGCCGGCGTCGACGAGGGGAGCCAGCGCCTCCTCGACCTGGCCGTACGTGCGCTCGGTGTCGCCGGGCGAGACCGGCACGTCGCCGTAGTCGGCGATCGAGAGCGCGTCGACGACGTTCACACGGAGCGCCGGGTTGTAGGGCCGCAGCAGCGCCGAAGCCGAGCGGATCGCCTCCGGCCCGAACCGCGGCCCCGTCCGGTAGCTCGTCGCCGTGTCGAACGGGATGCCGTAGACGGCCGCGTCGACTCCGGCCAGGTCCGTCGTGTGCGGCGCGCGCATGAAGGTCCGGATCCCCGCGAAGCGGGGCATGACCTGCGCATCGAGCGGCCGGTGGTGCGGCTCCGGCACTACCGCGTCTGCGGGAAGCCGAGGTCGATCTTGGACGTGGCCGGATCGGGCCACCGCGACGTCACGACCTTGCCGCGCGTGTAGAAGTCGATCGCCTCGGGGCCGTAGACGTGGCGGTCGCCGAAGAGCGACGACTTCCACCCGCCGAAGGAGTAGTACGCGACCGGGACCGGGATCGGCACGTTGATCCCGACCATTCCGGCCTGGACGTCGAACTGGAACTGCCGGGCCGCGCCGCCGTCGCGGGTGAAGATCGCGACGCCGTTGCCGTACGGGCTCTCGTTCACGAGCCGCACGGCCTCCTCGTAGGTCGCCACGCGGGTCACGCCGAGCACCGGGCCGAAGATCTCGTCGACGTACGCCTTCATCTCGGGCGTGACGTCGTCGAGCAGGCTCGGGTTGAGGAAGAAGCCCTGCTCCGGCACGCCCTCGCGGCCGTCGACGACGACGGTGGCGCCCTCGCCGGGCGCGTTCTCGACGTAGGAGGCGACCCGTGCGCGGTGCTCCTGGGTCACGAGCGGCCCCATCTCGGAGGACGGATCCATGCCGTCGCCGACCTTCACCTTGGGGATCCGCTCCCGGATCGCGTCGACCAGTGGCTGCGCGACGTCGCCCACGGCCACAATGACGGAGACGGCCATGCACCGCTCCCCGGCGGAGCCGTAGCCGGCCGAGACGGCCGCGTCGGCGGCTGCGTCGACGTCGGCGTCGGGCAGCACGATCATGTGATTCTTCGCTCCGCCGAGCGCCTGGCAGCGCTTCCCGCTCGCCGTCGCCTTCTCGTACACGGCGCGCGCGACCGGCGTCGAGCCGACGAACGAGATCGCCGCGACGTCGGGGTGCCCGAGGAGGGCGTCGACGGCGACCCGGTCGCCCATGATCACGTTGAAGACGCCGTCGGGAAGACCGGCCTCCCGCAGCAGCTCCCCGACCCAGAGCGAGGCCGACGGATCCTTCTCCGACGGCTTGAGGACGAAGCAGTTGCCGCAGGCGATCGCCGGCGCCCACATCCACATGGGCACCATCGCCGGGAAGTTGAACGGCGTGATCCCCGCCACCACGCCGAGCGGCTGCCTGATCGAGTACACGTCGATCCCGGTGGAGGCCTGCTCGGAGTGCTCGCCCTTGAGCAGAGTCGGGATGCCGCAGCAGTGCTCGACGACCTCGAGCCCGCGCGTGACCTCGCCGAGCGCGTCGGAGAGGACCTTGCCGTGCTCGCGGACGAGGATCTCCGCCAGCTCCTCGCGCCTGGCATGCAGCAGCTCGCGGATGCGGAAGAAGAGCTCGGCCCGCTTCGCGAGCGATGTCTCGCGCCAACCGGGGAAGGCGTCCTTCGCAGCCCGGACCGCGGCGTCGACCTCGTCTGCGGTCGCGAAGTCGACGGCGCCGGTCTGGCGGCCGGTGGCTGGGTTGTAGACGGGCCCGCTGCGGCCGGATTCGCCCTCGACCCGCCGCCCGCCGATCCAGTGCGGGATGCGCGTTGCGGCGGGCGCGTCGACGGTCTCGGTCATGTGGATGAGGGTATCGAGCCTGCCGCACGGGAGGACGACGCCGCCCTCCCGCAGGGCGATCGGTCAGGCTGTGGTGGCCGCGGGCTCGGGCATCAGCCCGAGCTGCGTCATGACCTCGACCTGGTCGAAGTAGAGCCGCGTGTCGACGACGGCATCACCCTCGACCTTGAATACCTGCACGCCACGGCCCTTCAGCGAGCGGTTGGTGGGCGGGATCTCCCCCATCGGTGTCTGCATCGGAGCCCCGTGCGTGCCCTCGAAGGTGAACTCCTGCACGACCCAGTCGCCCGCCACGAGCTCGTGGTTGACGGTGATGCGCGCATCCGGAAACGCGTTGAGCCACGCCATCGCGTACTCGGTCGCCGCCTCGCGACCCTGGAGCTGGACGTCTCCTGGAGCCTCGAGCACCCCGTCCTCCGCGTTGAGGGCGCGGATCCGCTGCTCGTCGTGCGCGTTGAACGCCTCGACGAACTGCACACCCACACTCTGTGCGTCTGCCATTTACGGCCTCCTTCCTCTAGAGGTGGGCTGTCGCGGCGACCCTACGCCGATCCCGACGCCTGCGCAACGGCCGCTCCGGAACGTAACCTCGTGGGCTCATGAAAGAGATCTGCCCGCGCTGCAACGCCGAGATGGAGTGGCGACACGGGACGTTCCAGTGTCCTCGCTGCAGGCTGAAACTCGGCTGCTGCGAAGGCGAGACGGGTGACTGCCGGGATCCGGGCTAGGCTCGAGGAGCTCGAGAGCTCCGGGCTCGAGCCGCGCTCGGGCGAGCTCTGTGTCGTTCTCTGCTGGCTCGTCAAGGACGACGTCGCGATCGACGAGGGCGAGCTCAACGCGGCACGCCGGCGCGCGATGTTCGTCCTCGCCGCCGGCGGCGACCCGCACCGCGACGTCGACCTCGACTCGATCGCGGCCGAGCGTCTCGCCGGCGAGCTCGACACGCCCGAGCGGCGCGCGCAGCTCGCGGCCGCACTCGGGGAGATCCCCACCGACCACCTCCCCACCGTCGCCGCTGCCGTGGAGTCTCTGCGCGCCGACCCCGAGCTCGCCTGGCGATCGTTCGCGCTCTCGCTGCTCGCCGACGAGCTCGCAGACGAGTAGCCGAGCGCGAAACCGTCTACTCTGAACGGGACTCCGTGGCGATCTCGAGACCGGAACCTCGCCGTCGGTTGAAGCTCCCCCGCAACCTGCCGCGCGGGCGAGCACTCCAGCCGTACTCGCGCGCCGACGCGCCGTATTTCCGCAGCCCCGGCTTCTACGTCCGGGTGGGCGGGCTCGCGGTCGTCGTGGCCGCCGGGCTCTCCCTCCTCCTCCTGCGCACGTGGTCGATCCAGGTGCTGCACGGCCGACAGTACGCGCAGGACGCGCACAGCCAGGCGCTCCGGACCGTGGACATCCTCGGCACGCGCGGCGCCATCCTGGACGCCGACGGGAAGGTGATCGCCGGCACAACGGGACACGACGTCGTCGACGCCGATGCGGCATCGCTCGGAAGCCGCGACGCGCACGGCCACTGGCACCCCAGCGCCGCGGGCCTGAGAGCCCTCGGCCGTCTCGCCCGGCTGACCGGCAGGCCGCGACGCGCCCTTGTCGCGCGGATCCGCTCGGGCGTCTACCACTCCCCCTTCGCTCCCGCCGTGGTGATCGAGCATCCGAGCGCCGCTCTCACGAGCTACCTGCAGGAGCGAAGCGCAAGGTTCCCGGCCTTCAAGGTGGGGGTCGAGGACAGCCGGAGCTATCCACAGGGCGCCTTCGGTGGGGAGTTCCTGGGACTGCTCGGCGAGGTGAGCAACGCGCAGCTCAAGTCCGGCCTCTACAAGGGCGCGAAACCGGGCGAGGTCGTCGGCACGAGCGGGGTCGAAGCTGCGTACGACTCGCTCCTCAACAAGGGCTTCGTGCAGGCAAAGGTGCCCGTGGACTCCTTCGGCCGCATCGCCGGACCGCTCCGCGTGCCGGCGCAGAAGCAGCCTCCTACGCTGCAGCTCTCGATCGACACGCGCCTGCAGAAGGCTGCGCAGAACGCGCTCCTCTACGGGATGGAGCAGTCGCGGCTGCTCGGCCATTCGCCCACTGGGGCGTCCGCGGTCGCCATCGACCCGTATACGGGCGCGATCAAGGCGCTCGTCAGCTACCCGACCTTCAACCAGAAGGCCGCCGCCGACAACCCCCACTACCTGGAGCGGCTGTACAAGGAGACTACGGCGACACCGCTCCTGAATCGCGCGATCGGCGGCGCGTATCCGACGGGCTCTACCTTCAAGCCGATCATCTCGGAGGCGGCGCTGAGCGGCGGCATCATCACGCCGTCCACCTCGCTCGCCTGCACAGGCTCCTTCGCGCTCGGCAACACGATCTTCCACAACGTCGATCCGGGCGTGAACGCGTCGATGACGCTGCCAACCGCGCTCGAGGAGTCCTGCGACACCTGGTTCTACCGGCTCGGCGACCTCGTCTACGGACGCGATCCGAGCGCGCAGGGGACGCTGATCCAGAACTGGGCGAGCAGGCTCGGCCTCGGCAGGACGCCCCCCGTCGACCTGACCGGAGCGACGGCCGGCTATCTCCCGCGCCCGGGAAGAACGTTCCAGAGCCGGTTCGGCTTCCCGTGGACGGAGGGCCAGACGATCAACCTCGCGATCGGACAGGGAGCGCTGCAGGTGAGCCCGCTCCAGCTCGCCGTCGCGTACTCGGCGCTGATCAACGGCGGCAAGGTCGTCACTCCGCACCTCGGCGAGGCCGTGATCAGGGACGGAGCCCGGCACCTGCTCCACTTCCCGCCGGTGCGGCGGGTCAAGCTGTCCCCCTACACCTGGGCTATTAGGCAGGGGCTGTACGAAGCCGCGAACGACGCCGGCGGCACCTCGCAACCGGTCTTCGCGGGCTTCCCGATCACGGTCGCCGGCAAGACGGGCACCGCCGAGCCGGATCCGGTCAGCTCGTGGTACGCGTCGTGGGCGCCCTCGAGCGATCCGAAGCTCGTCGTCGTCGTGAACATCGAGCACGGCGGTTTCGGCGCGCAGGCCGCGGCGCCGGCGGCGAAGAAGATCTATGCCGCGTACTTCCACCTCAACGGCTCCTGAGGCCTCGCCCGGGACGCGGGATTGATCCGCGCCCTCGAAACGACGACAATACAGCCGTGACAACGTCCCCCTCCCTCGCGCGGCCCGAGATCCAGGCGGAGCTGATCTCCGAGGCGCTCGGCTCGGCCAGCGTCGGCTTCCTCGTCTGGGACGAGCACCGGCGCTACATCGCCGCGAACCCGGCGGCGTGCGAGATCCTCGGCACGACGCTCCAGGAGCTCCTCGGGCAGGAGGTCGGAGCCCACACCGAGGAAGGGGTCGAGTCCATCGACCGGGCGCTTGCGACCGGCTTCGCGTCGGGCAAGGCCAAGGTGCAGCGCTTCGACGGCCGGGGCCCTGTCGAGGTCTTCTACGCGACGTTCACGACGAAGACAGCCGGCATGCCGTTCATGGCAACCGTGATCGCTCCGCTGCAGCAGTCGACCTGAGAGCTAGCCGTGGCTCGGGGTCCGGAGCGGCGGCGCCGGGGCGGGGTCCCATCCCCTAGCCGCCGCTCGCTGTCCCCGTGACTCCTCTCAGGAGCCACCCGGACCGTAGTCCTCGTGCCGGAGGCCAGTGTCCCTCGTTCGGGGGTTCCGCCCGAAGGGGCTGGACAGGATTGAGAACGCGCGACGAGAACAACCGGGCCATGATCATGCGCATCCTCTCTGCGCCGTTCCGGCTCGTCGGTCGGCTGCTGACCGCAGTCGGACGGCTTCTGACCGGCCGCGGCACCTAGTCTCGGCTACTTCGGCTCTTCGCGCTCCTGGATGTCCTCGGATCGTTCCGCCTGGGCCACGAAAGGGGCCGCGAGTCTCTCGCCCCTCGGCTGCCACGAAGGCGATTCGAGGGTCCGCTTGGCGAGCTTCTCGTCATGTCGGCGCCACATTCCACGAAGCCTCTCGAGCAAGCCCACGGCTGGACTAATGGAGCGTTTCGCTCGTGGCGGACGTTTCGTCGTCCAGCGGCCAGCCGTATTCGACGTCGCGCGCGAGAGGAGATGTCGTCGCGGTCGGTTCGTAGATGTGCCCGAGATCGCTGTTGAGCGCGCTGGCCCATCGAGGCAAGTCCTCCGCTTCCTGTGTCCCAAGCGGCAGGGCGACCCCGCTCGTCGCGGAGAGCCCGGGACTGCTCGCCCGCGCGACTCGCTTCGCTCGCGTGCGCTCGGCCACGACGATCACGCCGTAGCCGGCAGCCGCCGCCGCCAGGCAGACGAGCGCTGCGGCGAGCGTCGCCATGATCCATACGGCCGCGAAGCCGAACGCCACCCCCCCGACGAAGTACCGCAACCCAGTCACGGTCCACCTCCTACTCATGAACCCTAACCCCACGGCGTTTCACGCGAGAATTTGCTCTCGCTGGCGACGAGCAAACCGAGCTTGGCGGGGCTCTCGAGAAGAGACCGGATGATGGGACTCGAAGCCAGTTCGACTCGCCGCTCTGGCCCAAGCGCCTTTCACACTACGCGGAGGTGACGACCTCACGGACTTCGACATGTTCCACGGTCACACCTTCTGGTGCGAGCGAGCGGGCCATCTCGCCCGCATTGTTTGCAGCGTCTTCGGACTCCCAGACCGTCATCGACAGCCCGCTGTTGTCCTTTCGGGTCCAGTATCCCGCGACGAATCCAGGCGCCTGTGAGACGCGCGGGACGACCTGCTCGCGCAGGGCAGGTTCGCTGCTCTCAGGGTCACTGATCGTGACGCGGACGATGACTGCATGCATGCTCGGTTCCTCTCCCCGGGTGCGGTCGGCGCCGAGACTCTAAAGCTTTGACCGCGTGGCTGTCCGCTACGCGCTCATCCCCTCCGCATCGCAGAGCGGCGTTCCTGAGCCGGCCGCACCCGCGACGCCCGAGTTAATCGCTTCTCCGAGGGACGTGTCGCGGGCCTCTGGCCCCGCAACACGAGGGCGCGTCGCTCTTGGCCCTCACTCGCAGGGCGGCTCGCCTCACTTGCGCGGCGGCCGCGTCAGGTCAATCATTCGGCCATGCACATCAAGGGCCGCTACGCAATCGGTATTGGTCTGGCAGCGCTAGTCGCCGCTGGCGTGCTGACCGTGGTGGCCTCGGGCGACCCGATCACCACGACGCCGTTCTGGTTCATCCCTACTAACGAACAGCCCAGGGCAGGCCAAACGTTCACGGGCCTCGTCCTGGACTCCCTGAGCGCCCAGACCACGGCGACCTGCGGCCGCGCCACGGTCGGCGGCGTCCGCGCCACCCCGCAGAACCACATCTACTTCGGCGGCACGCAGTGGAGCACAACCGTCTGTAGTTGGCGCATCCCGAAAGGCACGGCCGGCAAGAAGCTCCGCGTATCCGGGGCGACGGCCGGCTCGTCTGGAGCCGGACAAACATCCCTGGACAAAATCGGGCCAATTCTCTGGATCGTTAGCCACTAGACCGCCCCGCGGGACGGCTTACTCCGCACCCCCGGGGGCTTTTCGAGAGAGAGCGGATGATGGGACTCGAACCCACGACCTTCTGCATGGCAAGCAGACGCTCTAGCCAACTGAGCTACATCCGCGTGGGAGGAGCATTCTAGCCGAGGTCGGCGGCATCCAAAGCCTCGTTCACCAGCCTGTCCGCGAGCTCGTTCTGCTCCCGCCGGACGGCGGTGTAGCGCACCTTCCCGACCCGTCGCGCCAGTCTCGCCGCCTCGAGCGAAAGCTGCCGGAGCGACTCGTTCTTGACGCGGTACTCGCCGTTCATCTGCTTGACGAGGAGCTCGGAGTCGGAGACGACCTCGACCTCGCCGACCTGCAGCTCGGCCGCTCGCTCGAGCCCGGCGACGAGGGCGCGGTACTCCGCCACGTTGTTCGTCGCCACGCCGATCGCCTCGCCGTGCGTGGCGAGCACGGTCCCGTCCTCCGCCTCGAGCACGTAGGCGAACGCGGCCGGCCCGGGATTCCCGCGCGCGCCGCCGTCGGTGAAGAGCCGCGCCTTCATGCGGTGTCCACGAGCTCGTAGACGTCGAACGCCGGCTCCTCGTACGGGTGCGCGCGCCGGAGCGCCGAGATGACCTCGTCCTGCAGCTCGGCCGGGAAGACCGTCTCGAGCCGCAGCTCGGCGACGCGCTCCTCTCGCCCCGCCTCGCCGACGCTCGGCGACGTACCCTCGCCTCCGAGGAAGGTTCCCGTGCCCTGGGTGTACCAGGAGCAGCGCTCGTAGTTGCCGATCCTGCCCGCGCCCGCGGCGAAGAGCGCGTCGCGCACGTCGTCGAGCGCCTCGCGCGGCACGAACACGATTAGCTTCCGGTTCACCCGGGCACCCGTCGCGCATGCCAACGATGCGAGTGGATCCGCGCCCGACGCCCGCCGAGCGGGCCGACGACCGGATCGACGTGGAAGTCGACGAGGCGATGACCGTCCTGGCCGCGACGCTCGAGGACTGGGTGGCACCGCGGCAGCAATGGGAGCTGCAGTTGCGCGAGGGCCACGACTCCGGGCGCGCGAACAACGTCGAGGCCAGGCTGCTCTACGTCAACGGCGAGCAGACCTCCACCCTCTCGTTCCGGCTCGACCAGCTCGACGCGGCCGACGACGTCGGCGAGGAGCTCGTGCTCCGCCTCGAGGAGCAGGACGGAATCGCCAAGGTCGCCCGCCTCGACGCGCACGGCCTCCACGTCGAGCTCTTCCACATCCTCACCTTTACATAGCGTCTTCGATCGCCCGCACCGTGTCGTCGTCGAGCTCGACGCCCGACGCGGCCGCGTTGTCCCGCAGCTGGTCGGGCCGCGAGGCGCCGACGATCGCGCTCGCGACGTTCGGCTCGCGCAGGACCCAGGCGAGTGCCAGCTGCGCGGTCGTCACTCCGAGCCCGTCCGCGATCGGCCCGAGGCGCTGAACCCGCTCGAGCACGTCGTCGGCCAGGAACCGCGACATGAAGCCGCCGCCGCGGGCTGCGGCGCGCGTCCCCTCGGCCCACTGCTCGCCCGGCCGGTACTTGCCGCTGAGCACGCCTTGCGCGAGCGGCGAGTAGACGATCTGGGAAACGCCGTTCTCCCGCGAGGCTGGGATCACGTCCTCCTCGGGCTCGAGGTGGAGCAGCGAGTACTCGGGCTGGGAGGAGACGATCTTGGCGAAGCCGCGCTCCCGCGCGAGCTCGACGGCACCGCGGATCTGCTCGCCGCTCCAGTTCGAGACCCCGATGAAGCGCACCTTGCCGGCCTCCACCACCTCGGTCAGCGCGCCGAGCGTCTCCTCGACAGGGACGTCCTCATCCCAGGAGTGGCACTGGTAGAGGTCGACGTGGTCGAGCTGGAGGCGCTCCAGCGAGGCGTCGATCTGCTTCAGCACCTGCTCGCGGGAGAGGCCACGGTCGCCGCTCGGCATCGTGCCGTAGACCTTCGTCGCCACCACGTACGAGTCGCGCGGGCGTCCCGCGAGCGCGCGGCCGAGCACTTCCTCGGAGCGGCCTTCGCTGTAGACGTTCGCAGTGTCGAAGAAGTTGATCCCTTGCTCGAAGGCCGCATCGACCAGCGCGGTCGCGCCGTCCTCGTCGAGCGTGCCGCCGAAGGTCGTCCAGGTGCCGAGGCAGATCTCCGAGACGCGGAGATCGCTGTCCCCGAGCTGCCGGTACCTCAAGGTGCCGGGTGCTCTTCGGTGTCGATCTGCGCGCGCTGCAGCCGGCCGGAGTAGTCGACGTAGATGGACTTCCACTCCGTGAAGACGTCGAGGGCCGCCTGACCTGCCTCGCGGTGGCCGTTGCCGGTGTCCTTCGTGCCGCCGAACGGGAGATGGACCTCGGCCCCGATCGTGCCCGCGTTGACGTACGTGATGCCCGCCTCGAGGTCGCGCATGGCGCGGAAGGCGGCGTTGACGTCCCGCGTGAAGATCGAAGACGAGAGGCCGTACTTGATCCCGTTCGAGACGCGGATCGCCTCGTCGAGGTCGCCCACGGGGATGAGCGCCGTCGTGGGACCGAAGATCTCCTCCTGCGCGATCCGCATCTGGGGGTCGACGTCCGCGAAGACCGTCGGGCGGTAGAAGAAGCCCTTGCCGAGCTCGCCGTCGCCTGCGACCTCGCCGCCCGTCAGGAGCTTCGCGCCCTCGTCCTTGCCTATCTCGGTGTAGGAGTGGATCTTCTCGAGGGCGGTGCGGTTGATGACCGGCCCGATGTCGGTGTCGTCCTCCCAGCCCGGGCCGAGCCGGAGCTTCTCGACGCGCGCGACGAGTCGCGACTGGAGCTCGGCGTACGCGCCCTTCTGGACGATCACGCGCGACGCGGCGGTACAGCGCTGGCCGGAGGTGCCGAATGCCGACCAGAGGATTCCGTCGACGGCGAGCTCGAGGTCGGCGTCGTCGAGCACGATGATCGCGTTCTTGCCGCCGAGCTCGAGGTGGACGTGCGTGAGCGTGTCCGCCGCAGCTTTCAGCACCTCGACACCGGTCTCGCGGGAGCCCGTGAGCGTGATCACGCGAACGTCCGGATGGCGCACGAGCCGCTCGCCGACCGTGCCGCCGCCTCCGTGGACGATGTTGACGACGCCGCTCGGGATGCCGGCCTCGGCCAGGAGCTCGACGAAGCGTTCCGCGAGTGCGGGCGTATCGGTCGCCGGCTTGAGGACGACGGTGTTGCCGCAGACGAGCGCCGGGATGAGCTTCCACGACGGGATCGCGACCGGGAAGTTCCACGGCGTGATCGCGCCCACCACCCCGATCGGCTGGCGGACGCTCATGTTCCACTTGTCGCGCAGCTCCGACGGCGTCGTGTGGCCGAAGAGGCGCCTGCCCTCGCCGGCCATGTAGTACGTGATGTCGATCGCCTCCTGGACGTCGCCGCCCGCCTCGGCCTTCACCTTCCCCATCTCGTGCGTCATCAGCTCGGTGAGCGCCGGCTTCTCCTGCTCGAGGAGGCGCGCCAGGGCGAAGAGGATCTCGCCTCGCTTCGGCGCCGGCACGAGCCGCCAGTCGGCGAACGCCGCCTTCGCGACGTCGACCGCGCGGTCGACGTCCTCGGCTCCGGAGCGCGGGAAGACGCCGATCGTCTCGCCCGTCGCCGGGCTCGTGCTCTCGAAGGTCTCGCCCGAGACGGCATCCACCCACTCGCCGCCGATGAAGTTCTTGAAGGTCTGCGCTGTCGTGGTCGCCATGGGGCGAGCGTAGCGAGTGGCGGGTGACGCGCGGTGGCTCGATCAAGTTTTCGGGCGCTGCCCCCGATTATCTGCGGGTGACTCGCGCTGCCCGGCTCGGCTACGTCCCCGCCCTCGACGGTCTTCGTGGGGTCGCGATTCTCCTCGTCGTCGGACGCCACGCCTTCCTCACGCCGTACAACGGCGGCTACGGAGTCGATCTCTTCTTCGTCCTGTCGGGCTACCTCATCACCACGCTTCTGCTCGAGGAGCGCGACCGCTCGGCGCGGATCTCGCTCCGCGCCTTCTATGTGCGGCGCGCGCGTCGTCTCCTGCCGGCCCTCGCCTTCATGCTCGCCTGCTATCTCGCTGCGATGGCCGCTGTCGGACATGCGGCAGTCGCCGCGAGAGAGACGGCCGCAGCGGGCTTCTACACGGCGAATGTCGTGCAGGCTTGGTGGCCGCACGTGATCGGACGCTCCGCGATCGGACCGCTCTGGTCGCTCGCACAGGAGGAGCAGTTCTACCTCGTGTTCCCGCTCCTCCTGATCGCGATGCTGAAGTGGCGTGGTGAGACAGCGATGCGCCGCCTCGTTATCGGGGGGGTCCTCTTGGTCACCATCGAGCGCCTCGCGCTCTTTCTCTTCGTCTACCTCGGGTCGAACAGTCAACGGCTCTACGCAGGTCCCGACACCCACTCCGACGGACTGATGCTCGGCGCCCTCCTCGCCCTGACGTTGCGTCGTTCCCCCGGCTCCGAGGCGACGCGTGCCGATCGCTTCCTCGGCCCCGCCTCGGCCCTGTTGCTGGGCCTCCTGACCGTGTCGTCGCGTATCCCGTGGGCCGTGGGCATCTCCTTCGTCAACCTGGCCGCCGTGGGTCTCGTGTGCGCGACCGCGTGCCAGCCGAACGCACCACTCACCCGCGCGCTGCGGTGGCGTCCGCTCGTCGGGTTGGGAAAGATCAGCTACAGCCTGTATCTCTGGAATGCGCTGCTTCTGTTCGCAAATCACGGCGATGCGGCAGGCGACCCGCACTACCGAGGGACGCTGGCCGCGGTCGACGTCGCAGCCGCTGTGGGAGTCTCGTGGCTCAGTTACCGCTTCGTCGAGCAGCGGTTCCGGCGTCGGCGAGACGGCGGAACAGTCGCGGTGCGCCTGAGGCCGGCGCCTCAGCCCGTGCTCGAGCAGGCGGCGCAATAGCCGCTCGACCAGACGATCCCACCGAGGTCTAGGCCGCTGGCGGCGCCGGATCAGGCGGAACGAGGGGCTGTTCGAGCGCTTTGGCGACGACGACGCCCGTTAGCGCGTCATTAGACGGGCGGCGTACCCTCCGAGCATGATCCGTCGCGTTCTCGTAGCGTCCGCCGTCCTTCTCGCGTGCGTCGCGGCGACGAGCCACGCCTCGTCCACGACGATCTCGCCGTGCCGGCAGGTGAGCCAGCCAATCTGGTCGCCCGACGGCCAGCAGATCGCCTACTACGGCACGCGCTGGCCTCCGCCGACCGGCCACCACCGCAACCCGAACGACATCCTGCAGGCGCTCTGCACGGCAAACGCCGACGGGACGAATGCCCAGCCGCTGCGCCACACCGTCTGCAGCGAGAACTGCCCCGACCCGCCCGACCTGGTCGCCTGGGTGAAGAGCGGGATCCTCTACCTGCGGGACGGAGTCGTCTATCGGATCGTGCCCGGCAGCAAGCCGCAGAAGGTCGCCCGGACCAACTCCGTCGCCATCGTCACGAACCCGACCGGAACTCGCATCGCGGGCCAGCTGTACTACGACGGCTGCCTGACCTGCGCGGGGCCGCTGACGATCGTAAACGCCCAGTCGGGAGCGGTGGTGGGCAAGGTGGGCGGGAACAAGCTCGACAACGTCGATCCGAGCCTCTCGCCCGACGGGACGACTGTCGCCTTCGACCGGTATGCGTCGAACGAATCCGGCAAGGTGTTCGGCATCTGGACGGCGAGGACCAACGGCAGCCATCTCCGGCAGCTGGTGAAGGTCGGCCAGCACCCGCTGTGGTCGCCCACGGGCGGGC
Source organism: Gaiellaceae bacterium (assembly GCA_035653435.1). Lineage (GTDB taxonomy): Bacteria > Actinomycetota > Thermoleophilia > Gaiellales > Gaiellaceae > Palsa-739. The sequence continues at coordinate 1,694 of DASRBY010000041.1, read as the reverse complement.
GGATCGCCTACACCTCCGGCACGAGCTCGGTCGTGCTCCGTCTGATCTCGGCCGGCGGCGGCAAGAGCCGGGTGCTAGTGCGCCGCAACGTCCAGAACGTGTTCGGCTGGTCGCCCGACGGCCGCTACATCGCCTTCGAGAGCGGCACGGGATCGACGGGCAGGCTGGCGGTGGTCAACGTCGCGACGGGGAGGGTGCGCAGCTTCGCCCCGCTCAAGTTCGCGCCGAGTGCCGCCTGGGCACCGGACTCGAGCGAGTTGGTCGCCAATAGCGTCTCGAAGACGAGGTGCTGGTCGACGTGGCGAGTGCCGGTGAACGGCTCGAAGCCCACGTTGATCTCGAGCTGCACGAGCTAGCCAGGCCGCGGCAAGCCCGGCGAAGGCTTAGTAGACCTTGACGACCCGGATCTTGCTACAGGTGAAAACCTTGTTTGCGTACTGACAGGTGGGAATCACCATCAGCTTGTGCCTGGCAGCCCCGGAGATCCTGTAGCCCTTAGTCTCGCAAACGCCCTTGCAGGAGGACTCGAGGAAGACCTTGACGAGATACATGCGGCTGTTGTCCTGAATGAAGACGGCCGGCTTACTCGCAGTGGCCTCGGACGAAGCGAACGGCCCGCCGTTCTGGTTGACATCGACCGCGGCCACGAGCTTCTGCTCGGCCGCTGCGGGCATGTTCTGCTTGACGGCGACGAACAGCTTGTGATGGCTGGCAGCGGTCGTCGTTCTGGCTGCTGCCGGCAAGACCGCCAATGCACTGGCAACCACGAGCGCTAGAAGAATCAGGCTGACCCTACGCACACAGCAAGAATAGCCGCCGCTGGCAACGGCCAATTGGCGGGGAAAGTGGAGGCGGCGGGAATCCACCCGCGGAACGTTCCCGCCTCGACCGGGCGACCTGCGTAGCCCCGGCGTTGCTTCCCCGCGCAGACGCGCTAAAGCGTTATCCCGTGAATTTGCATCTCGTGCCGGATTTCGGCGCAGACCGTCGAGGCGAGCGGATTCGTACCTCTGACATTCACCTTGACGATCTTCCCGTTCATGAAGGCCATCGCCCCTTTCTCGCCTTGGGCTTTGATCGAGAACGAGCAGACTTCCGGGCCAACGGCGTGATCGACAAAGTCGTACTTCTTCTTCATTTCGGTCAGGGTGCTCGGGGGAAATGCGAGCGGCGAGACGACTGTGACGTAGATACCGGCCGCGAAGATCCTGGCGCGGCTCGTCCTCGACGCGACGAGGATGTACGTATGTTCGCCACTGCCACCACCACAGCCCGCAAGGACGAGTACCAAGACGACGACCCCCACAGCTTTCGCCCTCATACCCAGACTCTCTCGCCTCGCGGTTCGGACGCCGGGACTTTACGGTCGGCGTTCGAGCCTGTCTAGGGCGACCGCAGCGCGCCTCTCGACCCGAGAGTCTGCATTGCGGACCTCGGTGCTGCGCGCCGATCGTTCATCGACCGTGCGGGCCGCACGGAAGAGTGCTCGATGAGGCGACTTTCACTGAAAAGTTCCCCGGCCCGCGTCGAAATCACTGCAAGCCGGGGAGTCAGTGGAGGCGGCGGGAATCGAACCCGCGTCCGCAGCCGCACCGGCTGAGCGTCTACAAGCGTAGGCTGCCCTTTCGTTTCGCCCGCCGGCCGGGGTGCAGCCGCCCTACCGCCGGGCTAGCCGATCCTTTGGTGTCGCGCTC
>DASRBY010000040.1:0-183612 GCA_035653435.1 Gaiellaceae bacterium | reverse complement strand
GACCTCGAGCGCGTCGTTCGTCTCGTAGCGCCGCTGCCGCAGCTCGCCCGCCGGCTCGGCGGCCTCGTCGAAGCGCTGCGCTCGCACCGACGAGGAGCCGACGTCGAGCGCGAGCACATCGCTCAACGCAGCACCTGCGCGGAATCGGCGAGCCGCACCTCCGTCGGCAGGAGCAGCGCGCGGGGTGGATCGTCGGCCGCAAGCTCCTCCGCGACCCGCTGGGCAAGCGTCCGCAGCTCCTCGCTCCTGGCCGTGGCCACGGCGCGAATCTACCCTGGGTCGGCCGTGGCGCTCGTCATCGCAAGCAACCTTCGCAAGGAGCTCGCCGGCTCCGTCCTCTTCGACGGCGTCTCCTTCTCGGTCGAGCGGCGCGACCGGGTCGCGCTCTCCGGGCCGAACGGCGCCGGCAAGACGACCCTGCTCCGGATCCTCGCCGGCGAGACGGAGAAGCACGGCGGCGAGCTCGCGTTCGCCAAAGGGACCCGGGTGGCGCTGCACGACCAGAGGCCGCCGCTCGAGCAGGAGGTCACGCTGCGGGAGTACGTCCTCGCGGGCGCGCGCGACCTCGTCGCGCTCGAGGACGAGCTGCGACGGCTGGAGCACGCGATGGCCGAGGGCGACCACGCGCAGGCGACCCTGAACCGCTACGCCGAGGCGCAGGGTCGCCTCGAGCACGCCGGCGGCTACGCATGGCGCGACCACGCGGCTTCCGTCGTGCGCGGGCTCGGCTTCGCGGAGGACGACCTCGACCGCCCGCTGCGCACCTTCTCCGGTGGGGAGCTCACGCGCGCCTCGCTCGCGCGTGCGCTCGGTGGCGATCCCGACCTGCTCCTCCTCGACGAGCCGACGAACCATCTCGACGTCGCGAACCTCGAGTGGCTCGAGCGAGAGCTCGCCTCGCTCGACGCGGCCGTCATCCTCGTCGCGCACGACCGCTGGTTCCTCGAGGCCGTGACGACGGCGACGCTGGAGCTCGACGCGGGCCGGGGGACGTTCTTCCCGGGTCCGTGGCACGCGTGGCGGCGCGAGAAGGCCGCGCGGATGTTGCACGCGCAGAAGGAGGTCGAGCGCGTCCAGGCCGATATCGCGCGGCTCGAGCGGTTCGTCGAGCGCTTCCGGTACAAGAAGAACAAGGCGAAGCAGGCGCAGGCGAAGCTGACCCAAATCGGCCGGCTTCAGCAGGACCGCTCCGCCGCGGCCGGGGAGGTGGCTCTGCTCTCGCGCCGCACGCGCGGGCTCGGCTTCGAGTTCCTCAAGCCGGCGCGCAGCGGCCGCACCGTGGTCGAGGCAGATGGGCTGGACGTGTCCGTCGCAAGCAACAGGCTGTTACTACGACAGGCGTCGTTCGCGGTCGAGCGCGGAGAGCACGTCGCGCTCGTCGGGCCGAACGGCTCGGGCAAGACGACCCTGCTCGAGAGGCTCGTCCGCGGGCAGGGCGTGCGCATCGGCCACGGCGTCGAGATCGGCTACTTCTCCCAGCAGGAGATGGAGCTCGACACGCGCGGCTCGGTGCTCCAGTGCGTGCAGTCGATGATCGGCCTCTCGCGGCCCGACGCGCAGAACTTGCTCGGCCGTTTCCTCTTCTCGGGCTGGGACGCGCACGAGAAGCAGGTCGCCGTGCTCTCGGGCGGCGAGCGCCGGCGGCTCGCGCTCGCGGTGACCGTCGCCTCGGGCGCGAACTTCCTCGTCCTCGACGAGCCCACGAACCATCTCGACCTCGAGAGCCGGGAGGCGCTCGAGGCGGCTCTCGACGCGTTCCCCGGCACGGTCCTGCTCGTCTCGCACGACCGCGCGCTCCTCGACGCGATCGCCGAGAGGACGCTCGCGATCGAGGACGGGGAGCTCCGGGCGTACGACGGCGGCTGGGCCGAGCTGCTGCGCGTGCGCGAGGAGCGCGAGGCGCGGGCCAAGCCCATGCCGCCGGTCGAGCCAACGAAAACGGTCACTAAGCCCGTGACGCCCAAGCCGAAGCCGCGCCGACCGTCCGAGCTCGAGCGGATCGAGAAGGAGATCGCGGCGCGCGAGGCGGAGGTGGCGGAGCTCGAGACGAGGCTCGCGGAGGACTGGACCGACGTCGACGTCCTCGCCGCGCACAAGCGCAGCCGCGAAGCGCTCGCCGCCCTCCTCGAGCGCTGGGAGCAGCTGTTCGAGCAGGCGCAGGCGTAGATACTTAGGCCTTCCGGACCCCACCCCAGGAGGGCAACCATGGTCGCAACCACCGAGGAGGCGCGGGCTCAGAGCCCCGTCGGCCTGCTGCGCGGCTTCAAGAACTTCCTGATGCAGGGCGACATCGTGATCGTCGCCGTCGGCCTGGTGATCGCGCTTGCGTTCAGCACCCTGATTGCCGCGTTCACCACGAACATCATCACTCCGCTGATCAACGCTGCAGGGACCGGCGGCGCGACCGGCCTCGGCTTCCACGTCAACGGCCAACTCGTGAACATCGGCGCCTTCATCGGCGCGGTGATCTACTTCGCGATCTTCATGGCGGTCATCTACTTCCTGATCGTCGTCCCCTATCGCGTGATCCAGCGGCGGCGCGGCGTCACGGTCTTCGGCGACCCGCCGCCGGCGCAAACATGCCCCGCCTGCCTCTCGGAGGGGCTCCCGGTCGCGGCGACGAAGTGCCGCTACTGCGGGACCGCGCTGACCGGCGCCGGCTAGGCCCAGAACCGCTCGAAGGCGGAGTCGAGCGGCACGGCCGTCACGTCCTGCCAGAGCCCGTCCGCCATGCGGATCACGAGCGCCTGGTCGACGTCGAGGTCCAATCCGTTCCGGCTGCCGGTCGCGCGGTAGATCGCCACGGCCCAGTCGTCGTCGGCGAAGACGGTGTGGAGACGGCTCCGGTAGGTGCCTCCGGTCTCGGTGGCCGTGCGGCGCAGGAACTCGACGACTCCGCGGCGACCGCGGTATTCGCCGCTCATCACGGTGTGGCCGGGCACGCGCCAGACGACGTCGCGGGCCAGGGCGGCGGAGATCGCCATCGCGTCTCTGCCGAAGGCTGCGAAGACGCGCCGCACGAGCGCAGCGTTGGGATGCTCGCCGTTCACCCTTCGCCCGCGAGCGTGGCGACGACCGCCTCGGCGATGACCTTGAGCGGACGCCCCGACGCCTGGCTCGCCTTCCGCAGTCGCGCGAACGCGTCCTGCTCCGAGAGCTGCTCCTTCTCCATCAGCAGCCCCTTTGCGCGCTCGATCACCTTCCGCGCCTCCAGCGCATCGGAGAGGGACTCCGCCTCCGCGCGCACGGCCTGCAGCTCGTCGTGCCTGGCGCGCGCGGCGGCAATCGCCGGGAGAAGGTCTTGCTCGCGGAACGGCTTCACGAGGTAGCCGAAGACGCCCGCCTCGACCGCGCGCGACACGAGCTCGTCATGTCCATACGCAGTCAGCATCACGATCGGGATCGGCCGCTCCTCCAGGATCCGCCGCGCCGCCTCGATGCCGTCGAGCTTCGGCATCTTCACGTCGAGCACCGCGAGGTCGGGCTGCTCGGCGCGGGCGAGCTCGACCGCCTCCTCGCCGTCCTTCGCCTCGGCGCACACCTCGAATCCCGCGCGCTCGAGCAGCTCGCGCAGGTCGAGGCGGATGATCGTCTCGTCCTCGGCGACCATGATCCGCATAGGCACCGGGACCTTACGCGCGGTCCTTCACGTACTAGAGCCGATGCGGGAGGAGTTCGAACGCAACGGCTTCGTGATCGTGCCGAGGGTGCTTGGCCCCACGGCGTTACGGCGGCTGGAGGCTGCCGTCGATCGCGTCTGGGCGGCGGAGGCCGGGTCGGTCGGCCCGTTCCACCGGCTCGCCTTCGCGGGGCTCGACGATGCCTTCCTCGAGCTCGTCGACCATCCACGCTGCCTCCCGCTCGTGTGGGAGATCCTCGGCTCGAACATCTACGTCTATCACTGCCATCTCGACGTCCATCCGCCTGAACCCCGGGCCGAGCCGAGCTGGCGCTGGCACCAGGACGGAGGTCGCCAGAACGTCGAGCTCGAGTCGCCGCGGCCGAGGCTCTCGATCAAGGTCGCGTACTTCCTCACCGATGTGCCGAGCGCGGAACACGGTGCGCTGACCGTCGTGCCCGGCAGCCACGGCTGCGACACGCTCCCGCGTGGCCGCGAGCCGGCAGGCGCGGTCCCGGTACTCGTCGAGGCGGGCAGCGCCGTGATCTTCGACCGGCGGCTCTGGCACGCACGGGGGGACAACGTCTCCGAGCGGACGAGGAAGGCCCTCTTCTACGGCTACACCCATCGCTGGATCCGGCCGCGCGACGAGCTGAGCCTCGACCCGGGCCGGCTGGCGCGGCTCACCCCGCTCCGCCGGCACCTGCTCGGCTTCGCGGAGGACACGGGCGACTACTGGTTCCCGGCCGACACCGCGTTGCGCAGCCGGATCCCGCTGTAGCCGAGGCTCGACGCGATCACCTCGTCCCCAGAGGCGGAGGAGGTTCTCCTCGGTGCCGAGCTCGATCCCGGCCTGCTCGTGCCGCGCGACGAGATCCCCCAGCTCGACGAGCTCGAGCGGCTCGACCGCCTCCGCCGAGATCCAGAAGCGGTCGTTCTCGACGAACGTCTCCTCGGGCATCCGGTAGGCGACGACCCGGTGCGTCCGCATCCGCCCGAGCCACTCCGGCTCGACCACATGGACGCGTCGACCCCGGTCGCCGCCGAGGAAGCGCTCGATGTCGTCGTCGGTTGTCTTCGACTCGGCCCAGAACGTCGCGCGCGGGCAGTCCCGCGGGAACCAGTAGAGCGGCAGCAGCCGCGTCGCGATCGCCCAGACCCTCCCGTCGCGAGGCTCGAAGCGACGGATGGAGGGGTCCTCGCTCACGTGCCAGAGCGCGTGCGGACCTTCACCACGGTACGGCGGTGGAGCTTCCCTCACGGCAGCGAACGCAGCAGGGCGGCCGGCTCGGGCCAGAAGAGAAGCTCGGCGGCTTCCTCGCGCCGGAGCCAGCGGTACTCGTCGTGCTCCTCGTTGAGCTGCGGCTCCCAGCCGGTCTCGACGTCGACGAGGAACGCCTTCACGTGCACGCGCAGGCCGGGCTCCTCCTCCCACGACTCGCGGGTGTACGCGAACTCGCCGAGCGGCTCGAGCTCCACCGCGTCGAGCCCCGTCTCCTCGCGCAGCTCGCGCAACGCGGTGTCGCGGAACGCTTCGCCGGGCTCGACGGTGCCGGCGATCGTGTGCCAGTACCCGCCGCTGTCAGGGGAGCGGTGTGCGACGAGGAACTCGTCGCCGCGACGCACGTGGATCAGTACCTCGCTCCACTCGGTCACGCCGGGAACACCACCTCGGCGCGGGCGCCCGCGAAGGCGAAGCTGCCCTGAAGCTCGTCGGCGACGAGGGCGCGGACGATCGACAGTCCCGTGCCGCTCGACATCCCGTCGGCGCCCGACCCCTCGTCGGCAATCGCGAGGACGACGTCGCCGTCCCGGCGGGCGAGCTCGATCCGGACCGTGCCCGCGCCGTGCTCGAGTGCGTTCTGGAGCAGCTCGGAGAAGACGAGCGCGAGCGCGGTCGCACGGGTGCCGGCGAGCGACACCGGCTCGAGCCGCGCTTCGACGTCCCGTCCGGCGCCGAGCCCTTGAACGAGCATCGCGCGCAGCCGGTCGATCAGCTCCGCCAGCTCGACGTCCTCCTCCCGCTGCTCGGTGAGAGCCTCGTGCACGGCTGCGATGGCGAGGATCCGGTTGACCGAGTGCTCGAGCGCCTCGCGCGGGTCGACTCCTTCCGCGTGGGCTTGGAGGCGCAGGAGCGAGGCGACGGTCTGGAGGTTGTTCTTGACGCGGTGATGGATCTCCTGGGCGAGCACGCCTCGCATCACCGCGCGGCCGTGCTCCAGCGCGACGGCAGCATGGTGGGCGATCGCCTCGAGCAGCGCGCGTTCCTCGTCGGTGAACGGGGTGTCCCGATCGGCCACGAGCTCGCCGATCTTGCGGCGCTTCCAGCGGAGCGGCGTGCGAGCGGCGTAGGCGCCCGGGCGCCCCTCGGGCCACGCGATCCGGCCGTCCTCGAGCACGAGCGCGGCGCCGGTCGCCCGCACGGCGTCCATCGTCGTCTTCACGATCGCCTCGAGCGACTCCTCGAGGTAGAGGGACTCCGAGACGGCCTCGGAGATGCGCGCCAGGGCTTCGAGCTCGGCGACGCGGCGCTGCGCCTCGGCGTAGAGCTGTGCGTGGACGATCGACTGCGCCACCTGATCCGCGATCGCCTGCAGCAGCTCGATCTCGTCGGGCCGGAACTCGCGCGGCTCGCGGGTGCGGACGTTGAGCGCGCCCGCGAGCTGCTCTCGCGCGAGGATGGGCACGGCGAGTATCGACTCGAACTCCGACTCCGGCAGGTTCGGGAACTCCTTCCAGCGGGGGTCGAGGTCGGCGTTCGCCGGGATCGCGATCGGGCGGCGCTCGGCGGCCGCGGTGCCGGTGATCCCTTCGCCCGGCCGGAGTCGAGGGCGGCGGGTCATCTCGTCGAGCGGCGTGCCGTGCGTAGCGCGCAGGACGAGCTCCCCGGCAGCCTCGTCGTACAGATAGACGAAGCACGCGTCGGCCTCGAGCGCGGCCGCGACCTCGTTCGCGACGAGGTGCAGCACCTCCTCGAGGTCGAGGGTTGAGTTGACCGCGGCGATCGTCTCGGTCAGGAGCCGCAGATGGCGGTCGGTCGCCTGCACGGGCCTATCGTAGGAGTGCCGTGGCGGCGACCCACGTCCTGCTCTTCTTCCACCTGCTCGGTGCCGTCGGCTTCTTCGCGGGAGCCGCCGTCGCGGGGACGTCGCAGCTCGCCGCGATGCGCCGCGAGCGGCCGAGCGAGGTGTATGCGCTGCTGCGTCTGGCCCCGGTGGGTGTGGCGCTGGTCGGGGTGGGAGCGCTCCTGACGCTCGGCTTCGGGATCGCGCTCGCCGAGCACGAGGGACTCGGCTTCTCGCCGACGTGGATCCAGGCGGCGCTCGGGCTCTGGGTCGCGAGCATGGCGCTCGGCGGCTACGGCGGCCGGACGGCCCGGCAGGCACGGCATCTCGCCGCGCGCCTCGCAGCCGAGAACGACGCGCCGAGCGCCGAGTTGAACGCGCTCCTCGCAGCTCCGATCCCGCTCGCGGCGAGCTACTTGAGCGGCGCGATGCTCCTAGCCATCCTCGCCCTCATGGTCTGGAAGCCCGGCTGAATCGGGACGCCGCCAGACCCTTCCGAGTAACAGTCTGTTACGAGGAAGGACGGGGCCTCAGTGGGGAACGAAGAACAGGCCGGCGATGCCGAGGCCGAAGACGGCCAGGGCGAGGAGCGAGTCGGGCCCGAGCCGGGCACGGCAGTGCATCGGGCGGCTGATCACGCCGAAGCCGTAGACCGCGGTCAGCGCGACCCCCAGTGCAGCGAGCCAGGCGTTGAGGGAGCCGGCCGACTGGAGGACCGGCTTTCCGGCGACGAGGTCGGCCACGAGGAACAGGCAGACCTGGAAGGCGTTGCCGCCGATGATGTCTCCCATCGCCAGCGCGTTGTCGCCGAGCCGCACCGCCGCGAGCCCCGAGCTGATCTCCGGCAGCGCCGTCGCGAATGCGAGCACCGTCGCGCCGAAGACGACTCCGTTGACGCCGATCCGGTTGGCGAGGTCGTTGCCGCTCGCCTCGAGCGCGACGCCGGCGCCGAGCGTGACGAGGCACGCGAGCCCGAAGATCGCGACGACCCAGGCCGTGGACGATTCGGCATACGGGTGCGGCTGGGCCGGGTGCGCACGCTCGTGGCGCCTGCGTCCAGGCTGGCTCCCCGGCATCTCGATGCGCCAGCGGGGATCCTTGGACGCCCGGTTGATGATGTAGAGGCCCACCATCCAGACGACGACGATGCCGAGCGAGGCCGGGTTGACAACTCCGCCGATCGCCGTCGAGCGCTTGAGGAGCGCTCCCATGTCGACTCCGGCGACGAGGATGATCACGAGCAATCCCTCGAGCACGGGCGTCAGCCGGCCGACGAGGTAGGTGAGCGGCCGCTCCGGGCCGACGGCGAAGTCGCAGATGAGCAGCACCATCGTCTGGATCGCGATGCCGCCGATCAGGTTCCCGGCCGCGAGCTGGAGGTTTCCCTGCGCAGCCGCGGAGACCGTGATCGCGAGCTCCGGCAAGCTGCCGGCGATCGAGAGCAGGATCAGCCCACCGAGCTCGTCGCCGAGACCGAGCCGCGCGTCGAGCGCGTCGGTCGCCTTCGACAACACGATCCCGGCCGCCCACGTCGCGCCGGCGGCGCCGAGGAAGATCAGAAGGAGAAGCGGCGAGGCGAGCCCACCCACTCCGCAAACGATGCGGGCGGCGGCGGACGGACCGAGCCGCCCACCGCCGCACTATCTCGACTCGAGCCGGATCAGGCTTCGCGCTGCCGACCGGCCGCGAGCGCTGTCATCTCGCGCTCGGTGACGAGCTCGGCCGGAACCACGACGTAGCGGATCGGCGTGAGCGCCCGCAACGTCGCGGTGCGGACGCCGCCCTCGAGCAGGGCGCGCTCGCCGACCATCGTTCCAGGCCCCATCTCGGCGATCTCCTCGCCGTCCACCTCGACGCCGAGCACGCCGTCGAGGAGGAGGTAGAGCTCGTCTCCCTCGTCGCCCTGCGTCACGAGCACCCCGCCCTCGTCGAGCTTGCGCTTGGTGAGCTTCGCGTCGCCGGAGAGGAGGATGCGCGACAGCTCGCGCTCCATCGCCGTCTCGGCGGCGGCGACGACTGCGGGGGAATCGACGTCCCCCCAGGGGGTGTTGCCGCCGTGCGACTCGCGGTACCAGGCCTTGAAGTCGACCGTGCCGCTCTTCTGCACCAGCACGCCCTCGCGGTCGTAGATCCAGTGGCGCGGGAACGGGCTCGCTCCCACGAGCTCGTGCTCCACCCGGCCGTCGGCGTGGAGCGTGAGCGCGAGCGTCGTCCACGCCGTCGCCGACTGGATGCGGAAGAGCGGGCCGCCCTTCACCCGCCGGGGCGCCGGGAAGCCTGCGCGGCCGCCGACGGTCTGCACGAATCTCGCTCGATCGCCTGAGATCTCCGGCTCGGCGCGCAGGACCTCGAACGGGACCCCCGGCACCACGATCGCCTTCGGGCCGAGGCGGAACGTCGTCGAGCCGACCAGCCCGCCGCCGCCGTAGCCGGCCGAGACGATGGTGCCGTCTTCCACCTCGATCCAGCCGCGCAGCTCGTTGGCCTCGCGGAAGCGGTCGGCGTCGCGCAGGCGGCCGAGATCGCCGGGTGCGAGCCGGTCGGGCGGCGGATCGTCGTAGTGCCCGACTCCCAGCTCGAACGGAAGCTTCGGCAGTCCCTCGATCGCCTCCGACGGAATCCATGAAATCGCAGTGACAGAGCCTTCGACGCGCATTTGCGCCCTCCCCGGGTTGACCGAAACGATTCAACACCCGGAGAGGGCGCGATTCAACTGGTCGAGCGACCTACAGGACTGCGAGGTACTTCTTCATCTCCCACTCGGTGAGCTGGACGCGGTACTCGTCCCACTCCTTCCGCTTCAGCTCGACGTAGCGGTCGAAGATGTGCGGGCCGAGCGCCTTCCGCATCAGCTGCGACTGCGAGAGCTCGTCGATCGCCTCGCCGAGCGTCTCGGGGAGGGAGACGATGCCCCGCTCGCGCCGCTGCTCGGCCGTGAGGTGGTAGAGGTTCGTCTCCATCGGGTCGGGCAGCTCGTAGCCCTGCTCGATCCCCTCGAGGCCCGCGTGCAAGAGCGCCGCGAACGTGAGATACGGGTTGCACGCCGGGTCGGGGCAGCGGATCTCGGCGCGGGTCGCCTGCTCGGAGCCCGGCTTGTAGAGCGGGATCCGGATCAGCGCCGAGCGGTTTCGCTGCGACCACGCGACGTACACCGGAGCCTCGAAGCCCGGCACGAGCCGCTTGTAGGAATTGACCCACTGCGCGAACACGGCGGACAGCTCGCGCGCGTGCCGGAGCTGGCCGGCGATGAACGCCTTCGCGACGTCCGAGAGGTGCCACTTGTCGTCCTCGTCGAAGAACGCGTTCCGCCCGTCGGTGAAGAGCGACTGGTGGGTGTGCATGCCCGACCCGTTCTCGCCGAAGAGCGGCTTCGGCATGAAGGTCGCGTGGTAGCCGTGCTGCTTCGCGACCTCCTTGACGACGAGCCGGTACGTGAGCATGAAGTCGGCCATGTCGAGCGCGCCCGCGAAGCGGATGTCGATCTCGTGCTGGGAGGGGCCGACCTCGTGGTGGTGGTACTCGACCGGGATCCCCATCGACTCGAGCGCGCGAATCGTGTCGCGCCGCACCCCGGTCGCCGCGTCGAGGGTCGTCTGCGCGAAGTAGCCCCCCTCGTCGAGGGTCTCCGTCCCTGTCTCGTCCTTGAAGAGGAAGTACTCGGCCTCGGGACCGACGTTGAACGTGTCGAAGCCCATGGCCTCCATCCGCTCGAGCGCGCGCCGCAGCGCGTAGCGGGGGTCGCCGGCGTACGGCTCGCCGTCGGGCGTGACGACGTCGCAGATCATCCGCGCGGTCTGTCCGTCGGGCAGGACCCGGAACGTCTCGGGATCGGGGATCGCGACCATGTCCGATTCCTCGATCGCGTTGAAGCCCGTGATCGACGAGCCGTCGAAGCCCATCCCGTCGTCGAGCGCATCCTCGACCTCGCTGCGCGTGATCGAGAAGCTCTTGAGGTGCCCCTCGAGATCGGTGAACCAGAGGAGCACGTCCTCGATGCCGCGGGACTCGATCTCCGCGAGCACTTCCTTGCGCGTCTCGGGCGCGGATGTCGCCCGGTTCCTTGACTCCACGTAGGCCATTCTCCCTCCTGACTGTGCTTGCCAAAAACGCGAAAAGCCCCGGCTGCCACCCTTGTGTGGCCGCCGAGGCTCCGTCGCCTCGCAAATGTCGCCCGGGATTTTACACGTCGTTCGGACGGACCGGAAGCTACCCTCGTGCGCGTCCTGGTTCGCACGCTCGTCGCCCTCACCGTCGCCTGCTCCGCCGTCGCGTTCGCCTCGGCGCCGCACGCGGCGCGCCCGGCCGGTTCGCCGTACGTCGCCCCGGCCGGCTCCGGCGCGCTCTTCCTCGTCAGCGGCCACGGCTACGGGCACGGCGTCGGCATGGGGCAGTGGGGCGCCCAGGGCTACGCGTTGCACGGCTACACGTACGACCAGATCCTGGCCGCCTACTACCCCGGGACAACGCTCGGCCAGACGACCGCGAGCTCGATCCGCGTCCTGCTCGCGGACGGGAAGAAGAAGCTCACGATCTTCTCGCCCAAGCCGATCGCGGTCGAGGACGGGAACGGCGTCGACCACACGCTCCCGGCAGGGCCGACGACGCTGACCCGGAAGCTCGAGCTCGCGGTCGACGGCGGGCCGAAGCAGGCGCTAGTCCCGCCCCTCACGTTCTCGCCGGCCGCCGGAGCGACGCTCACGCTCGGCCACGCCTACCGCGGCCAGATCGTCGTCGACGTGCTCGGCAACAAGCTCCGCGCGATCAACGAACTGCCCCTCCAGCAGTACCTCTACGGCGTCGTCCCGGCCGAGATGCCGTCCGCCTGGCTCCCCGCGGCCCTCGAGGCTCAGGCGGTCGCGGCGCGGTCGTACGCGCTCGCGAGCCGGAAAGCCGCGGCGCCGTTCGACGTCTACGCCGACGGGCGCAGCCAGGCCTACCTCGGCGTCTCGGCCGAGACGGCGGCAGGAAGGCAGGCCGTGGACGAGACCGCCGGACAGGTGCTCCTCTATGCCGGCGCGGTCGCCGACACGCTCTTCTCCTCCAGCACCGGCGGCTGGACGCAGTCCGCGGCGGATGCGTTCGGCCCGCCCGGCCGACCGTATCTCGTCTCGGTGAAGGATCCATACGACACCGTGTCGCCGTACCACGACTGGGGGCCGGTGGCCGTGACCGCGAAGACACTCGAGAGCGCGGTCGCCGTCAAGGGCCGCATCGTCGACGCGACCGTGAGCCGCAACTCCTCGCGGCGCGTGAAGGCGCTGAGGCTCACCACCCTGAGCCGAGGGACGCAGGGCACGTTGTCCGTCTCCGGAGCCACTGCGGCGGCAGCGCTCGGGCTCCGTTCGGGGTGGTTCAGCGTCGGCGTGCTCCTTCTCCAGCCGCCCTCGCCGAACCCGGCGGTCTCGTCCGGCACGAGGGTGACGCTGAGCGGGATCGTGCGGGGCGTCCGCGGCGTCGTCGTCCAGAGCCGCAGCAGCGGGAACCCTTGGACGACGCTCGGGTCGGTCGTGCCGGCCGCGAAGACCGGCGCTTTCCGCATCTCTGTCAAGCCGAAAGTGACCACCGAATACCGGCTTGCCAACGGCCAGGATGCGGCCGCGTACGTGCGGATTCGCGTCGACGCGGCTACCTTGAGATAGTGAAACGACTGACGGCCGCGCTGCTCGGCGCCACGGCGGCTGCGCTCGTCGCGACTTCGTCTGCGGCGGCGTTCACGCCCGGCAACACGTACTACGCGAAGCAGTGGTACCTGAACCAGGACAACGCGTTCGACGCCTGGCCGTCGCCGCCGACGGATTGGGCGCCAGTGAAGGTCGCGATCATCGACTCGGGCGTCGACTGCACGCTGCCGGACTTCAAGGGACAGATCGCGGCGGCGAAGAGCTTCGTCGGAGGCAATCCTTGCTTCGACACGCAGGGGCACGGCACGATCGTCGCGGGCGAGATCGCGGGAGCGCTGAACTCGGCCGGTGTCGTGGGGCTTGCCTACGCCTCCCAGCTCGTCGTGGCCAAGGTCGTCGCCGCCGACGGCACCATTCCGCTCAAGGCCGAGGCTGCCGGCATCCGCTGGGCCGTCAACCAGGGCGCGCGGGTCGTGAACCTCAGCTTCGGAGCCGTCCGCGACCCGCTGAACTCCGCTCTCGATGCGTACTCGAAGGTCGAGGCCCAGGCGGTGGCCTACGCGGTCAAGAAGGGAGCCGTCGTCGTCGCCGCCGTCGGGAACGCCGACGAGGCGTACGCGACGCCCTGGCCGTACGCGAGCTGGCCTGCCGCGCTGCCCCACGTGATCGGGGTCGGCGCGCTGAGCCGCTCCGGCAACGTGCCCGACTTCTCGGACGAAGATCCGATCTACGTCGACATCGCGGCACCCGGCGTCGGCATCTTCTCGACCTTCCCGAAAGCACTGGCGCAGTCGGGCTGCACGCCGGAGGGCTACACCGACTGCGCAAACGGCGACTACCACAAGCCGGAAGGCACGTCGTTCGCGGCGCCGCAGGTCTCCGCGGCCGCAGCGGTGCTGCTCGGCCTCCGGCCGTCGCTCACGAACAGCCAGGTCACGCGGATCCTCGAGCGGCATGCCGACGACGTGAATCCGTCGAACGGCTGCGCCGACTGTCTGGTCGGTCGCGACAGGTACAGCGGCTGGGGCCGCCTCGACGTGATGAAGGCCGTCAACTTCCTCGACTCGGGCTCCCCGCTTCCCCCGCCCGACCGCCTCGAGCCCAACGACAACACGTCGCAGGCTCCCGCGTTGTGGGGCAAGCAGCCGTCCCTCCGGGCGACGCTCGACTACTGGGACGACCCGCGCGACGTCTACCGGGTCAAGCTCGCGCGTGGCCAGCTGCTCCAGGCGCGGGCCAGGGCGCTGTGGTCGCAGGGGAGCGTACGGCTCAGCCTCTGGGGGCCCGGGACGAGCACCGTACTGCATGGACGGAAGGGCAGAGTGGCGGGCACCGCGCTTTCGGGTAGGTCACAGCGGCTCTCGTATCGCGCGCCGCGCGGGGGCTGGTACTACGTCGATCTGCGGACCGTTCAGGCGGGCGGCGGCCGCTACTCGCTGCAACTGAGCAAGAGCCGCTAGCCCTACTGGTTCTCGAGCAGCTCGTCCTCGGCGACGGCCCGCATCACGCGCGCCGGGTTGCCGACGACGAGCATCCGGCGCTCGACGTTCTTCGTCACGACGGCGCCGGCCCCGACGAAAGCCTCCTCTCCGATCTCCACTCCCGGCAGGAGGATCGCGCCACCGCCGATCCTTGCGCCCCGGCGGATGGTCGGCCCCTTGACCAGCTCGCGGCGCCGCTCGGTGCGGCCCATGAAGTTGTCGTTCGTCGTCACCACGCACGGGGCGACGAAGACGTGCTCCTCGAGCGTCGAGTAGGCGGTGATGTAGGCCTCGGCCTGGATCTTCGTCATTGCTCCGATCGTCGTGTCGTTCTCGACGAGCGATCCGCGTCCGATCACGACGTCGTCGCCCACGACGACCCGCTCGCGGATGCAGGACTGATCGCCGAGGATCACGCGCGCGCCGATGCTCGAGCCCGCGAAGACGACCGCACCCGTGGAGACGATGGTCCCGTCGCCGATCTCCGCCGGCGGCAGCTCCTCCCGCTTCGCGGTCGAACGCGGCGAGAGCGTGGGCTGCTTGCCGACCACGGCGTGCTCTAGCACCTTCACGCCGTCGCCGAGCTTCGTGCCCGGATAGACGATCGCGGTCGGATGGATTTCGGTGCTCAATGGCCCTTCTCCAGCTTCCGACCGCGTGGAGGGGGTGTGGGGGAACCGGGAGGTTCCCCCACAGACGACGAAGAAGGGGGCTCGTGGGGGAAACATTGTTTCCCCCACGGGAGCGAGGCATAGCCGAGCGACGCGGTCGGATGGATCTGCGACTCAGCCGCCATCGCGCAAGCTTTCCGTGAGCAGCTCGAGCGCGCGCACGACTTCGAGCCCGTCGCGCATCTCGCGCCCGTCCCAGCCTTCCTCCACGAGCCGGAGGAAATGCTGGCACTCGAGCCTCAGCGGCTCGGCGTTCGAGATCTTGGGGCTGAAGATGTCGCCCGTCCTCGTCCGCCACTCACCGTACGTCTCGGCCGGCTGTTCGGGCGCCTTGTCGTAGACGGTGATCTTGCGCTCGAGCTCCATGTCGTCGAAGACCGCCATCTTGTCGCGCCCCACCACGGTGAGCCGCCGCATCTTGTGCGGGTCGAGCCACGACAGGTGCATGTGCGCGATCTTCCCCGAGGCGAAGCGCAGGTAGCAGAAGACGACGTCCTCGACGCCCTCGTTGAGGAACGCGTGGCCGTGCGCCGCAGCCTCGACGATCTCCTCGCGGATGAGGTAGAGGATCACCGAGAGGTCGTGGACGCCGAGCGACCAGAGCGCGTTCTCGTCCTTGCGGATCTTGCCGAGGTTCTGGCGGTTGCCGTAGACGACGAGCACGTCGCCGAGCTCGCCGTCGTCGACGAGCCCCCTCAGCTTCTGCACCGCCGGGTGATAGAGGAGGAGATGGCCGGGCATGAGCACCAGCCCGCCCGCCTCGGCGAGCGCCACGAGCTCCTCCATCTCCGCGGCGCGCATCGCCGGCGGCTTCTCGACGAAGACGTGCAGGCCGGCCTGGAGGGCCTGGCGGGCCAGGGGATAGTGCGTCGGGACCGGCGTGGCGATCACGACCGCGTCGAGGTCGCCGGAGGAGATCATCTCCTCGAAGTCGCCCGTGAGGCGCGCGTCGGGGTAGCGCTCCGCGAACTCCGCCCGTTGCTCCTCGCTCGCGTCGCAGAGCCAGCGGAGGTCGGCGAGGTCGTCGAAGTTGCGGGCGAGGTTGCGTCCCCAGTAGCCCAGCCCCGCTTGCCCGACCCGCAGCCCCGTCACAGCTTGAAGACGTGCTCCGCCGCCGCGCCCTTGGCGCCGGTCGCGTTCCGAAGGTCGACGACGAGCGGCGCCTCGTCCACGAGCTGCTCGTAGTCCACGGAGGAATGGTCGGTGACGATGACGACGCAGTCGTATTTGCTCGGCTCGTACGGGACCGCCGAGAGCTCGATGCCCTGCTCGTCGATCCGCGGGACATGCGGGTCGTGGTACGAGACCTCGGCGCCCGCGTTCTGCAGCAGCGAGATGAGCTTCAGCGCCGGCGACTCGCGCAGATCGCCGATGTCGGGCTTGTACGCGACGCCGAGCACCAGGATCCGTGAGCCCTTCATCGCCCGCTGCGCGTGGTGATTGAGCGCCTGCGAGACGAGCGAGCGGCAGAAATACGGCATCTCCTCGTTCACCTTGCCGGCCAGCTCGATGAACTCCGTGTAGAAGCCGAACTCGCGCGCCTTCCACGTGAGGTAGAAGGGGTCGACGGGGATGCAGTGGCCGCCGAGGCCGGGGCCGGGGCTGAAGCGCATGTAGCCGAACGGTTTCGTCGCGGCCGCGTCGACGACCTCCCAGATGTCGATTCCCATGCGGTCGCAGAGGATGGCGAGCTCGTTCACGAGCGCGATGTTGACCGAGCGGAAGATGTTCTCGAGCAGCTTCGTCAGCTCGGCCGCCTCAGGGCTCGTGAGCTCGTGCACGGTGTCGATCGCGCGGCGGTAGAGAGCGGCCGCGCGCTGCGTGCACTCCGGCGTGATCCCGCCGAGGACCTTCGGCGTCGTCTTCGTCGTCCAGTCCTCGCGGCCGGGGTCGACCCGCTCGGGCGACATGGCGAGGAAGAAGCCCTCGCCCGCCTTCAGGCCGCTCGCCTCCTCGAGGATCGGCTGCAGCCGCTCGCGCGTCGTCCCCGGCCAGGTCGTCGACTCGAGAACGACGAGCTGGCCCTCGCGCAGCACCTCACCGATGCGGCGTGCGGCGCCCTCGACGATCGAGAGGTCGGGCTCGCGCTGGTGTGAGAGCGGCGTGGGGAGCGCGATGAGGATCGCCTCCGCCTCCCGCAGCTCCTCGTAGCTCGTGGTCGCATGGACGACGCCGCGCTCGACGAGAGGAGCCAGCCGGTCGCTCGGCACGTCCGCGATGTGCGACTCGCCGCGGTTGAGGGCGGCGACGACGTTCTCGAGCACGTCGACGAGGAGGACACGGCAGTCGGCCTCGGCGAACGTGGCTGCGAGAGGCACACCGACGTAGCCCGCGCCGACGACGGCCACGTCGTACCCGGTCCGGTCAGCCATGCGCGGCAAGGCTAGCTGCGACCCGTTCGGCGGCGTGCCCGTCTCCGTAGAGCTGGGGCCGCTCCTCGCGCATCCGCGCCGACGCGACCGCTGCGGCCAGCCGCTCGGGGTCGTCGTCGACGAGAACGTTCGCACCCAGCTCGACCGTGTCCACCCACTCGGTCGACGGCCGAGCCGTGACGCACGGGATCCCGTACCAGTACGCCTCCTTCTGCAGGCCGCCCGAGTCGGTGACGAGGACGCGCGCCTGCGAGACGAGCGCCGCCATGTCGAGATAGCCGACCGGTGCGAGCACCTCCACGTTCGGCGGCGTCTCGCCGAGCACGGCGCGAGTGCGCGGGTGGGCGGGGAAGAGGACTCGCTCCCCCGTACGTCCGAGCCCGTCCATGATCCGAGCGAGCCGCTCCGGCTGCACGTTCGCCTGGCGGTGGATCGTCGCGACGACGTAGGCGCCCGGCTCGAGATCGTGCTCGGCGAGAATCGCCGAGCGTTCGCGCGCGATCGGCGCGAGCGCGAAGCAGGCGTCCGCCATCACGTCGCCCACGACGTCGATGCGGCCGGGGACTCCCTCCGCCACGAGCGTCTCCCGCGAGCGCTCGTCGGGGCAGAGCAGGAGCGCGGCTGCGGCGTCGACAGCGATCCGGTTGTGCTCCTCGGGCATCGAGAGGTCGCCGCTGCGCAGGCCGGCCTCGACGTGCGCGACCGGAACGCCGGCGTCTCCGGCCGCTTCCGTACCGGCGAGCGTCGAGTTGGTGTCGCCGAAGACGAGCGTCCAGTCGGGCCGCTCGTCGGCGAGCGCAGAGGCGATCGCGGGCCGCATCGTCTCGGCGTCGGCGGTGTGGAGGTCGAGGCGGAAGCGCGGCTCGGGGAGCCCGAGCTCCGCGTAGAAGACGTCGGAGAGCTCCGGATCCCAGTGCTGGCCGGTGTGCAGACCGACCTCCTCGATGCCGGCCTCGCGCAGCGCCGCGGACACGGGGCCGGACTTGATGAACTGCGGCCGGTTCCCGACCACGGACAGGACTTTCACCAGGGCGAGGCTACAATGCGGCGCCGTTCCACTCGTTTCATGGGGCCGTTAGCTCAGCTGGTAGAGCAGGGGACTCTTAATCCCAAGGTCGCAGGTTCGATCCCTGCACGGCCCATCACGAACTGCCTGCAAACCGGCTGATCGCGCAAATCGCGCTGCGAGGGCCGACCGCCAAGGGTCAACGCCAGGTCAACGTGCCCGCCCTCGTGCGCTTGCAGCCACCCATGATAGACTCCCGATTATGGGCGGTCTCACTTCGCAGACACACGCGGTGCTCGCTGCGCTTCTTTGCGATCCGACGGCGCCAAAGTACGGTCTTGAAATCTCACGAGAAGCCCACCTTCCGGGGGGCACCATCTATCCAACACTCGCAAGACTCGAGGCCAGGGGCTGGCTCGAAAGCGAGTGGGAAGACATCGATGAGTCACGCGAAGGTCGCCGGCGCCGGCGCTACTACCGATTGACAGGTGAGGGAGAGCGCGCCGCCCGTCGCGAGCTCGACGCGGTGGCACAGTCCCTCGAGAGGGCGCTCCGTCGTCCCGTCCCGAGCGCAGGGGTGTAGGCAGCTAGATGACGGCCTGGCTGGCAGCTGCAGGGATCACGGTGGCCGTCAAGATTCTCGCCGACGAGTTGCTCGACTGGTTCCCTTGGCTGGCCGAGCGGGTAGTGGAACGGGCCGCTGGTCGCATGCCTCCTCAGCTGAGCGAGCGCTATCGAGAGGAGTGGCTCGGCGAGCTTGGCGCCGTTCCCGGGCGAGGTGTCTCGAAGCTCGTCTTTGCTCTCAGAGTCCTTCTGCGTGCAGGCTCGACAGCCGGCGCGCTTGAAGGCTTCGATCTCCCAATCTCGGCCCGGCTAACGCAGCGCGGCGTCGACATCACTTTGGCTCTCGCCCTCCTGCTGGTCGTTCTGCCGCTCTTTGCTCTAGTGGTGCTGGCGATCAAAATCGACTCCCGCGGGCCGGTGATCTTCCGCCAGACGCGCGCCGGGCAGGGCGGGCGGCCGTTCCAGATAGTCAAGTTCCGGACGATGATGGCGGACGCCGACGCAGTGCTGCCGCCGCTGATCTTGAACGACGCGCTGAGCGATCCGATGTTCAAGCTCCGCGCCGATCCACGCGTAACGCGGCTAGGCCGGTTTCTTCGTCGCACGAGCCTCGATGAGTTGCCACAGCTCCTGAACGTTCTCCGAGGCGAGATGTCCCTCGTCGGCCCGCAGCCCGAGCCGCTCGAACTCGTGGAGCACTACGGGCCCGAGCACCAGTTCCGGCTCAAGGTCAAGCCGGGCATGACCGGGCCTTGGCACAAGTACGGTCGCGGCGAGCTGACTTTCGAAGAGCAGCTCGCGCTCGAGCGGGAGTACGTCGAGAACCTCTCGCTCGCACGCAATCTGAAGATATTGCTCATGACGCTGCCCGCCGTACTCGGGCGACGGAAGTAGCCGGTCTGGCGGTCATAGGCGGTTTCCGGCCATCTTGAGACCTACGATGCGCCGGTGCTCTCCGTCGATGGACGAGCCGGGCGTCGGACGCAGACGACCGGTTCGCCGTCGAGGTCTAGGTCGCCAAAGCAAGTGGCCTGACCTCGGAGCTCCGTCGCCAGCCGAGCCGCTCGGCACCAGCGGAGCTACTTGCTCGCGGCTACTCGCTTGAATGCGCCACTGACCCGGCTGACGAGCTCGTCAAAGGAGATGACGCGCACCGGTCGCCCACTTCGCACGAGCGCCGGAATCTCGTTTGGATCCGTGACGACCGTGACCTCGCGGTAACCCAGATCAACGACCATGTCGAAGTGGGCGAACGGGAGTTGCGGAGCAAGGAGCGGCTGAAGTTCCAACCACACGATGCCGCCGTCACGCG
Organism: Gaiellaceae bacterium; assembly: GCA_035653435.1. GTDB lineage: Bacteria > Actinomycetota > Thermoleophilia > Gaiellales > Gaiellaceae > Palsa-739. Next base: position 163,901 of record DASRBY010000040.1, on the reverse strand, counting down.
GGCCGAGCAGGTCGTGAAGCTCCCGGGCGATGGCCAGGTGCACGACCTGCAATTCGCTGAGCTTCGCTCTTCTCGTGGGCTGATTGAGGAGCCCCCTCTTCACCCAGTCGCGCCGCTTCGACGGCGCGAGCCCCGCGATTTCGCAGGCGAGGTTCTCAGGGATAAGCGGTTCGTCCGATTCGAGAGGCATGATTGCTGCGGATTTTCTAGAAATCTCGCAGCAATGGAAACCCTGTTCGCACCGGTTCTCTATGAGCCAGGCATCGCGCCGCGGCGGCTTCGCCTTGGCGTCGTCCGTCCACCACGCAAGGCTGACTCCCGCACATGGCCCGGCCCCGCGCACCGTTCCTCGATCGCCAGGAGTGCCTCGGCTTCACCCACGGCGCGATGCGCTGGCGTTCTGCTGATCGGAAGCGCCTTTACGAGTGGGATGAGACACACGGCCACATCGAGGCGTACAACCAGCGCGGTCGACACGTGGGCGTCCTCAATGGGGAGGGCGTCGTGATCGGTGATGCCAGGAAAGGGCGGCGCATCGATGTCTAGCCGCGTGACATTCATGGAACTGTGCCTCGCCGGACGAGTCGTCCAAGACGAGATCGACGACTACATCGACCTCTGGCACGAGGACGAGATGGCGACCGAGCCCCTGCACGACTTCCTCGGGATGACTAAGGACGAATACGACCTCTGGGTCGAGCAACCGGGCGCGCTTCGGTTGATCCTCGCTGCTCGCGAGGAGCACGACCACAACCTTTACGGCGCGATCGAACGCTACGCCGACATGGCGCCGGTCGCGACGAGAGCAGCGGATTCCGAGGCCGCTAAGGTCGTGGTGCGATGGCTTCGCAGCACCGGCCGGATTTAGGCGGCCTTGACCGACCTCGCCTGATCGGCCAGCGCATCGCCGAGCGCTTTGGACTCATCCCGCCGGTCGACATCCGAGCGTTGCTCGACCAGTACGCCGAGGTCGAGATTGCCGAGATTCCGGCCGATTGCGATGCACTCGTTATCGGCTTGAACGACCCATCGGTCGTCCGGCCGAAGGTCATCGTGAATCCTCGCAAGCCGCCGCGGCGGAGGCGTTTCTCCATGGGCCACGAGCTGGGGCACATCCTCATCCCAGGCCACATCAGCGGCGAGGCATGCTTTATGGACGAAGGGTTCTACGGAGCGTCAACGCGGGAGCGTGACGCTCACTCGTTCGCCTCCGAGGTGCTAATGCCGACGCGCTGGCTTGCTGAGATCATCGCGGCGAGCGCCGACGCTGGCGAAATCTTCGAGGCGGCCGAAGTTGCGGACGTCTCGGCCTCGGCAGCGATGCTGTCGATCAACCGGCTGCTTCCACCTGGGCACATCGTCGTTCTGATGAAGGACAAGATCGCCGAGATGGTCCTCGCATCTCCTTTGACAACGGCGAACCTGCCAGAACAAGGGAAGCCGCTTGATGCGCGCGTGATCACGCCTCTCGCCGGCGATCACGGCAGTTTCGCCTTTAGCGGCCGGAGAATCATGTGGTGGGCGTTCGACGAGACGGCAAACGTCACCCCTGAGGCTGACGGGCACACGTCGAACGATGTACTCGCTCAGATTCTCCTCGATGTCTTCCCAGACGAGCCGGGTGCCCGGGCGCACGCGTTGGCAAGCATCAACGGAGTGGCCGGGTGGGCGAAGGGCGGCTTCGCTGCCGCGGCGAGCGTGGAGGAGATGGCTGGACGGCTGAGGGGACGGTTCGCGAGCCGCCCCAAGCACGCCAAGGTGATCGCTCATCCCCTGTTCGAGACTTACCTCGCAAAGAAGGCGCGCGAGCTGAAGGAACGCCCCTAGGCCGACGGCAACGCAGTCGCTACCGAGCTGGCAAGGTGGTGGAGGTGCTCTGGCGCGAGCTCGCCGTCCTGTATGAGGCGATCACCAAGGACTCTGGGCCAGCCGATCCAGACGCCACCGAGCTCGAAGGGCTTCGGGAACAGCGACCACTCCGCCCCGACGAAACACAACGCCGACCGGATGTTGACGTTGAACTCCCAGATCACCGCCTCGCCTAGCGCGCCGCGAATCGCTTCGACCTGCTTCGCCATCCCGTGCACGAGTTTGGTGCAGTCGCGCCGGCCTACGTAGAGGCGTAGATCCGTCGAGAACCAGCCGCCCCTGTCGATCCGCTTCACCTTCCCTGTGTAGTTCTTCGCATCGATCGCCCAAACAGCACCGCTGCGCGTCACCGCTATGTGATCAATGTTCGCGCGCGTCCCTGGAATCCGCCGGTCGTGAAGAACAACGACGACGCGATCGTCCTGGATCTTCTCGAGGTAGTCACCGAGCAGTCGTTCACCGCGGCTGCCCTGCGCCCACGCAATGGTCGACTGGGGATCGCTTGTCAGGGCCAGATAGACGCCGCCTAGGCGTCCGAACTTTTCACGGGCTCGCTGGTCCCGCCGCATGTGCAAGCGCTCGTACCGACGTCTCGCCGATGCACCGGGAACACCGCGGTCGAGAACGACCTCATCCCCGGCAGCCTCTCCGTTCGACGATGAGCCGTCGGCGCCGCCTAGGCACTCCAGGCACGTGACGGTCTTGGCGTCTGCATCCCAGAACGCCATCGTCCCGGGAGCTAGGGCGAGATCACAGGCCACGCAGCGGTCTGGCCGCCGGAGTTTCAGGCGTCGTGACCCGGCCATTCTTGTTCCGTCGACCCACATCTCATGTTTCCGCCATCCTCAGGCCGAGCGATTCAGTCGCCCCGGCGAGGTCGAAGGCGCTTGCACCTGCCGACTGCAGCGCCTCAGCGACGCCGAGGTTCACGATCGCGGTCAGGGACAGATAGTCGACGACGTTCATTGGCTCGGAGCCTCGACGCCACCCACGGACCTGTTCCGGCGTCACGTCCAACACCGCCGCTGCGTCATGCTCGCCGTTCCATCGATAGAGACGAAAGGCTGCCTCGAGCAGAGGGATTGCCCCGAGCGCCTTCCTCGGCCTCGCCTTCCCCGCAGAGGAAACGTCCGACTGCCGCGGGATGCAAGGGGTATCAGCCGTTACGGCCGCGACGAGCTCGTCGTACGAGATCTGCAGGAACTTGGCCAGGCGGAGCGCGTCATGCAGGGGAGGTCGCTCGACACGACCAAGCTCCCAACCCTCGATCGTTCCTGGGCTGATTTCGAGCAACTCGCCGATCTTCGCCCGCGAGTAGCCGGCGCCTTCCCGGTGCTCCTGAAGGAGCTGCGCCACTGCGGTTCGTTCACCGCGCATCCCCGGTGAAGATACCTCTTCCTGTGGATTCACGTAAGGAAGCGAGCGCGCACCGTAGATCTGCGGGCAACACAATGAACGTCGCGTGGCATTACGCCTCTTCGGCGTTGGCCTCGCTTGCGAGTCCGACAAGATCGGAGAGCATCAGGCGCTCTGCGGCTGTCATCTCGACGACGCCCAGACGCCATGCCTGTACCTTCGTCGGCGAGGTCGCGAGAGCTTCAGCGATCGCTTCCGGTGTCCACCCTTGGTCGGCAATCGCATCTTCGATTACGGGCGCCGCCTCGTAGACCTCGATCGGATCGCGTGGCAGGCACCGCGCCTGACCGGAGAGCGCCGCATCCAGCGCGGAGCCAGGAATCCCCAGAACTTCCGCAACCGCTACGAATGACTTCGGAGGCGGTATCGGTACACCCAGGATCTCCCAACGCTCAAGCTGATCGACCGATAGCCCACCACGTTCGGCCAGAGCGCAGCGCGAGTAGCCGTGCCACTTGCGGGACTCCCGGAGCAGCGAGCCGACTGCGAGCGATCTCGGTTCGCGCGCGCTCCTCATCCCTTCTCTCCGCTTCCGCGCCGGAGCGCGTTCCCGACGGCGTCGACTCCAGCGCGATCGTCGAGCAGGTGGACGTAGGTCTCGAGCGTGAAGGACGCCGACGCATGCCGGAGTCGGCGTTGCACGGCACGGACGTCGTGGGTCGCGTCGGCAACGATCGAACCGTGCGTGTGGCGCAGCACGTGGAAGCCGATCGGGGGAATGCCGGCACGAACGCACGCGGGATCCAGCACGCGCCGCCGGTAGTTCGCCTCATCGAGCCGCGCGCCGTCCTTGCCCGTGAACACGAGCTGGTCAATCGGGGGCCGACGGTTGCGGAGCTGATGTTTTTTGAGCTCACGGGCAAGGTCTTGCGTGATCGGGACTGTGCCGGTGCTTCGCTCGCTCTTCGTCTCCTGCTCGCCGTCGAGAAGCCGGTGGCGGCGCCGGACGGAGACGAGCGGATCGGCGCCGAGCTCCAGGTCGCACCAGCGGATCGCTTTGAGCTCGGAGATCCGCAATCCGGTCTCGGCCAAGAAGCGGACGAGCAGCCTGTCTTGCGGGGTGGGCATCGCCGCGAGAAGCCGCGCGAGCTCCTCGACCGACAGATGTCGCCGCTTCAGTGGGTCACGTCGCGGTGCCGGCAGCCGTGGCCACGGCTTGGCCAGAATCACTCCGTCCTCTGCCGCCGTGCCCAGCATCACCGACAGTGGCGCGAGAATCCGCCGAACGGTCGCCCACGAGCGCCCGTCGGGAGCACGCTTCGTCGTCTCGTCGCGCAGGTCGTAGGCGATCTTCCGTATGCGACGCGCGTCGAGCGCTCCCATTCTCACGCCGCCGATTCGTGGAAGGACATACGCCTCCAGGTCGCGGCGGTACTCGATGGCAGTCGCCGGCCGCACACCGGCGAGCACCTCCAACCACTCCTCGGCGTACTCCGAGACAGTTGGCCCGCTTCTCGGCGAGACTGCTGCCGGATTCAGCGTGACCTTTGCCCTGAAGCGCTTCGCCTCGTCGAGCGTAGGGCACGTCTTTTGCCGCTGGCGGCCGCCCAGGTCGCGGTAGCGAACGATGTACGCCTTGTCGGTCTCGAAGATTCCAGGGTTTCGGGTGCGCTTCAGGCGATCGGTCATGGCGAATCCTCCCCAACCAGTCTCTCGAGATCCGAACGGCGGACGACTGCCCGTCCGCCTTCGACCGTCCGCGGCAACCGACCTGCGCTTCGCAGCTCGTAAATCCGCTGCGGCTTGCAGCGCAGCACCTCTGCAGCCTCCGGCACGTTCAGGAGCTCCGTCTGGGATCGCGACTCGCGCGCATCGAGACGATGAACCACACGATCGGCGACGCGATCGACGAACTCGTCAATCAGTAGGTCAAGGGCGGAAGCCGGCAGGGCGCTATTCATGACTCCGGCCTCCACCTCTCCAGATTACGCCCGACCTCGCCCGAGGACCAGAGCGCTGGCGCACGACCGGCATACGCCAGCTGCCCCCGAGTAATGAAGTCACCGGAAGCATCGGATGGGCGGCCGGACCGCCACGCCGCTCGCGCTCCGCGGAGGGTCGCAAACGTGACGGAGTAGTCGTGACTCTTCGTCAGTGTGTGACCGCCGTAGCCGAACTGATGGGCCCAGCGCCGCGCTCCCCGGAGCCCCTTCTCACCGCCGATGAGCCACGCCGCCTCGACGAGTCGCTTCGCGTGAGGCGGCGCCCCGAGGTTCACGACATCGCTCGCTGTGCGGAGGCGTGGCAGTAGGAGCCCGTCTGCCGCGACCTCGGTCGCCTTGGTCGCGTACTTCGCGATGTAACCCGCAGCCCGCCCGATGTCCTCTTGAGCGAGGTGAACAATCTCGAGCTGCCTACCCCAACAAATGCAATAGCCGCTCGCCGACACCTCCACCGACTCGACTGAGCATCTGACGATGTGTTCGAGCAGCTTGGCGTTGCAGCGGCTCGGCGGCGCTGACCCAACGTCGACTGGCCCGTCGAGCCGAATGACCGCGTGGTAGTGGACGACGCCCCGTCGCTGGAACTCGGACGCCTTCACGAATCGCACTCGCACGACGTCGCGTAGCCGATGACGAGCGACCCCGAGCTCGCGCGCGAGAGTCCGTCGGATCTCCTGCACCGTCCGCTTCCAGAGCATGGGCGCGAGGTGGTTCCACGTGGCCTGCTCGAGATAGCCGTATCGATCCGGATCGACCGGCGCACCAAGAGCCTCGTCGTCGGGCAGATGGCGACCGCCGCATGGGCAGCCGCCGTCGCGGTCCCGGATCGTGTGGACTGCGCCGAAGGAAGGAGCGGTCAAAGTCACCATCAAAGCCGGGTGCTCGCCCACCGCCTCGGGGACGCCCTTGCCACCTCGGACCCCGGCCGCGACGAGCTGGAAGGCGTCGCGTCTGTAGATCTCCGCACACGACGGGCAACTCGCGACGCGACGGTCGCCGCATGCGACCAGGAGCACGCCTCCAGGCTCACGGGCAGTAACTACGCGTGAAAGGAGCTCGCCTGTATCGGCGTCGATCCGCTCATGCCAGCCGCGCAGGCGAATCGGGTGCGAGCAGGTCCTCACGCGAGCTGCACCGCCACTTCCGCATCGGCCGAGGTTGGCCCAACATGCTCGAGACCTTGGGGCCGCGTCGGCACTACCTCGGCGCGCGCCTGTGTTTGCTCGAGCCATGCCACCTGGCAAACACTGGGGCGCGGGTCGCCCGCGAAGCCGAGGCAGACGGCGCGCCCCGGCGTCCCGTCGAGGGCCAGCGCAACCGGATCGGTCGAAGAGACTCCGAGCATCCGCAGCCCTTCGGCGTCCAGACTGCCGAGAGCGAGCCGCGCAGTCAGGTTGTTGCGGAGAGCGCCACCTTGGTCTCCCAGCTGAGCGGTCTCCGGACGCTGAATCGCCACGATTAGGTGGATCGCTGCGCTACGGCCCTTGCGAGCGAGCTCGGCGATCAGCTCTCCGGCCTTGTGCTGGAGAGCCGCTCGCATCCGGTCCTCGCCGCTCTTGCCTTTCGTCGTCGCCAGCAGATCGGCGGCCTCGTCGACGACGAGGAGCACGGGGCCGAAGGCGACGCGCTCGTCCCCCGGCAGGTCGTGCCAGCTGTCGACACCGCATGCGCGGACGAGACCCTGCCGCGCCTGTCGTACTCGGACAAGCTGCTCGAGCGCCTCCACCTGCTCGGGGAGTGCCGTAATCACCGGCACGCCGAGGAGCTCGAGCCACGCGTACTCACCCGCTTCCTTGGGATCGAGCACAACGACGTGCCAGCCAGCCTGGAGCGCCGCAGCCGTCGCCGTTCGGATGGCGCCACCCTTGCCGCTGCCCGTTGCGCCGGCGAGCAAGACGTGCGCCGTGGACCTAGAGTCGATCACCAGGTCGCCGCCACCGTGTCGCCGCCCGAGGAGAAGCTGGGTGCTCGGCCCAGGACATCCCGGCCACGGCAGGAAGTCCGGCAATGGCACTCGGCCGACGACGATCCGGAGCGTTCCGTGGGACTCGCGCCACTCGACGCTCGCTCCGCCGACGAATCGTCGGAAGGCGTCGGCCATGGCGTCCCACGAGCTTGCGTGCTGCTCGGCCAGAGGCGCAAGGGCGAGGTTCACGTGGGTCGGGGCGTCGTGCCAGGACAGCAAATGCGGGACGAGGATCGCGCCGCCGTCGAGCTTCCGGTACCAGTGCAGCCCGAGGCAGACGTTCGGCCAGCAGCGCCGGCACCTGTACGCCCGAGTTCGCCCGCGGCAGCGATTCAGCGCACCGAGGGAGAAGCGGGGGCGAACAAGTGTCGCGAGTGCAACCGCGCCGGCGAGCAGAGTGGCGAGCGACAGTGCTGTCGCGCCGCCTCCCATGGCCCACGCTCCGTAGAGCAGCGCCAGCGGGAGCGTGAACTCCCGCCAGCGCCAGAACCCGCCGGCGCGGTTGCAGAGGAAGCGGAAGAGCTTCCTGCGCAGCGACAACGGAGCGACGATCTGTCCCGCTGATCCGACGCGTGCCATCGCCGCTCCTCTAGCTATGCCGCCTGCGCGGTCGCGCTCGAGGTCTTCCGCCCGCTCGGCGAGCCGAGCTGATCTGCCCGGAACGAGAGCCCGGCGATGGCCTCGCCGTTGCGCTCCATGCCCCAGAAGAAGACGACGAGCCCTGTGGCCTCGAGCCTCTCGCCGAACTCGACGACCGGTGCGTCGTCCCCTTCAACGGTCACCTGGACGATCTCGCTCCTGCGGAGCTGGTTCGAAGTGCCCAGCATGCAGGGCACCTTCCACAGTCGCCGCTTTCCGTCCTTCGACCGACGTTCCGTCACGCCGTCGTCCTCGAGCACGATCCGCGGCTCGCCGGCGCAGACGAGCCTCACTGCGTCGGTTGCTACTGGGATCGCGGGATACCGCGGGAATCCTGCGCTTGCCATCGCCGACCTCCTTTCATCTCGACATCTCGGCGATGGGAGACATGGAAGAGCAGCGAGCGGTACGGCGGAACGGCTCCTTCGGACACCTTCGACCGGCTTTGGCACGCTGCGAAGACGTGCCGTCGCGTCCTCGCCATTCTTGAGACGTCCAGGGGCGTCCCGCAGCCGTGCGTTCCGCACCTGTACATCCCGGGACGTTTGCGGACATCTCCGGCGTGCAAAGACGTCCATGTGAACGAGCGCCTCCGACGGGCGCTAAACGAAGCCGACGTCGACATCGACGACGTCGCTCGCGCTACCGGCGTCAACCAACGCACCGTTCAGCGGTGGCTCGCGGGTCGCGTTCCTTACCCGCGCTATCGCCGCACGGTCGCGAAGCTCGTCCAGACCGACGAAGCAGACCTGTGGCCGGACGTCGCTCCGCAGACCGCTGGAACGGCGGCGAGCGAGCTCGTCAATGTCTACACAGCGCGAGCGCACGTTCCCGCCGGGCTCTGGAGGAGCCTCGTCGCGGACGGACACGAGCAGATCGACTTGCTCGGGTCCGCGCTCTTCCACCTTTTCGAAGACCCCGGCTTTGTCCAGCTCCTTTTGGACACAAGCTCCGATGTCAGGATCGCGCTCGCCGACCCCGACAGCCCACTGGTAGCCGCACGGGACCAGGAACTACGTCTAGGAGGGGCCCTCACTGGCAGGATTGACGCCTCGCTTCGGAACCTGAGACACCTCAACGTCAGGCGCTTGGACGGACGCGGCCTGGAGGTGCGCCTCCACAGCGCGCCGATGTATTGCTCGCTCCTCCACGTCGACGACGAGATGCTCGTGACGCCTCACGTTTACGCCCGATCCGGGCGAGTCGACACGCCCATCCTTCACCTTCGCCGCAGAGAGCCATTCGGCCTCTTCGCTAGCTACCTGCAGCACTTCGAGGACGTCTTCTACAAAGCTGCCCAGCCGCTCAGCGCTCGCGGCGAGCCGCCATCGGATCAGACCTGACACCGCGCCCTGCGCGGTTCCAACTTTCTCTACAGGATCAAGGGCCGGCGCGCGACGCGCGCCGGCCAATGACGTCGCTGAGTCGGACTGGCTCCAAAGCAGCAGTGGCGAACGCCTGGCGTCCCGCTCATCTAGCCCAGAGCGAAGTACCGGTCGAAGAATGCTGCCAGCCTGTCGAGCACCGTCTGCTTCTTGATTCCGTAGATGTCGTCCGCCGCGAAGCGCGACGTCGGCGGGAGGATCTCCGTCACCGCTGCGCCCGTCGTCGGGATCGCACCGTCGCGGAACGCTCTCTCGACGAACGCCCTCGTCGCTTGGGGGCTGAGCCCTTCGTCGGTGATCAGTTGCTCGAGTTCCTCGTCCCGCCTTATCTCGACGAAGCGACGCCAGTCCTCCTTGATGTCCGAGTCGACCGAGATCGAGTCGACGAACGCGAGGATCAGATCCTTCTTGTTGCGCAGCGAGATGCTCGAGTCGATGGCGCGCTGGATCTCCTTCCGTGTCTCGATCGCGCGGTCGCTGCCGTCGCCGCGCTCTTCGCGGTACTTCTCGACGAGCAGCAGGATGTAGTCAACGTTGACCTCGACCTGCTTCACAAGCTCGATCTCGAAGACCACGTCGTCGATGATCGACTCCTTCTCCGAGTCGGCGGCGTGGCGCAGCTCAGCGTGGAGGTCGAGGTAGTACGACTGATAGTCCTGGTAGTCGCGCTCGCTGAGGATCTCGTTGCCAGCGAACTCGTCGAACGACATCAGGATGTTGCGCAGCCGCAAGATCCTGCCGAAGAGCACGATGAACATCTTGTCTGCGCTCTCACCGAGCCACCGCGTGCTCAGCGGGAAGAGAGTCTGGAGCTCGGCGACTCGCTCGGCGTACTCGTCGTAGTAGTCGGCGTACGGCTTGAGCAGGACGATGCCGCGCGCCTCCTCGTTTCCGAAGAGTGCAAGCGCATCGTTCGTAGCCTGCTCCAAGTCGCGGAAGGTCACGATGTTCCCGTACGTCTTCACCGAGTTGAGGATCCGGTTCGTCCGCGAGTACGCCTGCAGGAGGCCGTGCGCGCGGAGACCCTTGTCGACCCAGAGCGTGTTGAGCGTGGTGGCGTCGAAGCCGGTCAGGAACATGTTGACCACGATCGCGACGTCGAGCTCGCGGTTCCGAAGCCGCAGTGAGAAGTCCTTGTAGTAGTTCTGGAACCTTTCGGACGAGGTGTCGTAGCTCGTACCGAACATCGCGTTGTAGTCCGCGATCGCCTTCTCGAGGAAGTCGCGTGAGCTCGAGTCGAGGTCCTCTGTCTCGAACTCCTCCTCCGCGAGGAAGTCCGGGTCGTCCTCGTTGACGGCGTAGCTGTAGATCAGCCCGACCTTCAGCCGCTGGGCGTCCGGCAGCTCGGCCTGCTGGCGCGAGAACTCGGCGTAGTAGCGCTTCGCGGCGTCGATCGACGCCGTGGCGAACAGCGAGTTGAAGCCTGTGAGCCGCTTTTCCCCCACGGTGTAGGCAAAGCCGCGCTTGGTCTTCTGGTCGAAGTGCTCGCGGATGTACCCGACGACCTGGCTGATGCGCTCCGGCGCCAGTAGCGCGCGCTCGGTGTCGATAGCGGAGACCTGCTTGTCGGTCAAGTGCTCCGGCAGGCTGATCGTGTTGACAAAGTCGAGCCGGAACGGGAGCACGTTCCGGTCCTCGATCGCGTCGACGATCGTGTACGTATGCAGCCGCTCGCCGAACGCCTGCTCCGTGGTGCGTAGCCGCGGATTGCCGGAGGTGCCGGCGTTGTCCGCGAAGATCGGCGTGCCGGTGAAGCCGAACAGGTGGTACCGCTTGAACGCCTTCTCGATTGCGATGTGCATGTCGCCGAACTGGCTCCGATGGCACTCGTCGAAGATCAGCACGACGTGTCCGTCGTAGATCGCGTGGCCCTTGTTCCGGTCGACAAAGCGAGCGAGCTTCTGGATCGTGGTGATGATGATCCGAGCCGCCGGATCCTCGAGCTGCCGTTTCAGCACGCTCGTCGAGACGTTCGAGTTCGCCGCGCCCTTCTCGAACCGCTCGTACTCGCGCATCGTCTGGTAGTCGAGGTCCTTGCGGTCGACGACGAACACGACCTTGTCGACGTCCGGTAACCGGCTCGCGAGCTGAGCCGCTTTGAAGCTCGTGAGTGTCTTCCCCGAGCCCGTGGTGTGCCAGACGTAGCCGCCGGCGCCGATCGTGCCGAGCTGTCCGTGGTTGGTCGAGATCTCGATCCGCTGCAGCATCCGCTCGGTCGCCGCGATCTGGTACGGCCGCATCACTAGCAGCTTGCGGTCGGCGTCGAAGACGCAGTAGCGCGTGAGGATGCTGAGCAGCGTGTGCTTGGCGAAGAACGTCTGTGTGAACCCGGTCAGGTCCGCGATCGCCCGGTTCTTCGCGTCCGCCCACCAACTCGTGAACTCGAAGGTGTTCGACGTCTTCCGCCTGCTCCGGCCACCGGTCTGCTCGGCCAGGTGCGAGTCGCGGGTCGTGTTCGAGTAGTACTTCGTGTGCGTGCCGTTGCTGATCACGAAGATCTGCACGTACTCGAACAGGCCCGAGCCGGACCAGAAGCTCTCGCGCTGGTAGCGGTTGATCTGGTTGAACGCCTCGCGGATCGCCACGCCACGCCGCTTCAGCTCGACGTGCACGAGCGGCAGGCCGTTGACGAGAATCGTTACGTCGTAGCGAGTCGCGCGCTCTGCCGCGTCCAGACCAACCTCGTATTGGTTGATCACCTGCAGCCGGTTGTTGTGGATGTTCCGCTTATCGATCAGCAGGACGTTCTTGAACGTCCCGTCGTCGCGCACAAGCACCTGGACGTGGTCCTCTTGGATCCGTGCCGTCTTCTCGACGATCCCCTCGTTGGCGCCCGCGATCTTCTCTCTGAAGAAGCGCTCCCACTCTCCGTCGCTGAACTCGACCCCGTTCAACGCCTCGAGCTGCACGCGCAGGTTGGCGAGGAGCGCGGACTCGCTCGTGACACGCAGGTACTCGTACGCCTGGCTCTGGAGGAGCTCGATAAACGCCGCCTCGAGCTCGGCCTCACTCTGATACGCAGTGTCCCTGGCGCCGTCAGAGACGAACTCGGCGACGACAGTGCTCTGGTCGCCGACAGCGATCGGCTCGTAGTGAGGCGCCGCCGGCGCCTCAGTCATGCCGCCTCCGGGAACGCCAGCAGCCGATCGCGGTAGTACTCGTACTGCTGGCGGCGAGCGCTCAATTCGGCAGGGATCTCGCTCGAGAGATCGGTCATCAGCGCTTCGAACTTGTCGAGAATCTCGACGGTACGGGCTTGCTCCTCGAGCGGCGGCAGCGGGACGGAGACGCGGTTGAGGTTCCCCTGGTTCAGCTTCTGCTGGGTACCACCGGTCACGTACGGCGTAATGTCGATCGTCTGCAAGTAGAAGTAGAGGAAGCGGAGGTTCGCTACTTCAGCTCGCTCCCCGAGAACATGAGCGTGGTTGTTTACCCAGATCTTCCCGCTCGCCCAGTTCACCACCGGTGCACGGTCCTTGCGCACAACGCTGCCGTCTTCGCCTATCAGCAAGAACGTGCCATCGAAGATGAAGTCGTCCACGTAGTCCTGCACGCCGTTCGCGCCGTAGTAGGGAAACGGGCCTGACCGGCGTGCTGAGCGAGTGACCGGTCGACGCTGGCTATCTAGGTTCGAGACCACATCGCCCAGCGGAGCCCACTGGACGGTCTCCGGAGAGAAGGTGAGAAGCAAATCGCCGTAGTGCTCGTGCTGCTGCCTCCGCGCTTCGAGCTCTGCTTCCAGCGTCGCTTCCAGCGCTCCTTCCAGCTCCTCCATCCTCGTCAGTGTTCGTCCGATCTGCTCCTGAATGGCTAGCGGCGGGACGGCGATCCTGATCTTCGCGAGGCCGTCTCCGGATAGACGACGGACCTTAGTGCCGGTGATGAACCTCCGTTTCTGGGCTCGAAACTGATTGGACTGGAAGAAGTACGAGAGGTACGTCGGGTTGAGGCTGTGGCGATAGATGTATGCGTCGCTACTTACAGCGACTTCCTTCTGGCCGAGCCACGCGACTGCCTTGCCAACGGCGTCATCGTCTTCGCTAGTAGTCGCGATCACCAGATCGCCCACTTTGGCCTTTCTCAGCTTCATAGCAAGCGCCTCGGAGACGAAGGACGTCGTCTCGGTCGCTGAAGTGCCGTAGTGCGTGTGGATCTGCCCGTAGTGGATCGCTCCGATTCCGTCGTCGGTCAGATCTTTCTTCTGGAGCCCGTTACCGCGGATGAACTCCCCAAGCTCGCCCAGACTCTTGTGCTCAACACCACGGGGACAGAGTTGGGCGACCAGATCGTCGATACGGCTCATGCTTAGTCATCCTCGAGGTCGGCGACGATCGAATCGATCTGACGTCGAAGCTCAGCCTGGCGCGCAACAATCTGTGCAATCTCGGCGTTGAGCGTCGCGATATCGACTGTCTCGCGTGTGTCCTCGGCCTCGACATACGACGAAACTGCGATGTTGTAGTCGTTTTCCGCAATCGTGTCGTTGTCGATCAGAGCCGCGAAGTGCTCGGCGTCGGTACGCGCCATAAACGCAGCGAGAATCGTCTGCCGGTTCGCCTCGCTGAGTTTGTTCTTGTTGCCCTGGCGGACGACCTCCCTGGACGCGTCGACGAAGAGAGTCTTGTTGTCCGCCTTGCTCTTCTTGAGGACGATGATGCAGGTCGCGATCATCGTGCCGAAGAAGAGGTCCGGCGGGAGCTGGATCACGGTGTCGACGTAGTTGTTGTCGATCAGGTACTTCCGGATCTTCCGCTCGGCGCCGCCACGGTAGAGCACACCGGGGAACTCAACGATCGCGGCGGTACCGTTCACAGCGAGCCAGCTCAGCATGTGCATGGTGAAGGCGAGGTCGGCCTTCGACTTCGGTGCCAGCACGCCGGCCGGCGCAAAGCGGGGATCGTTGATCAGCAGTGGGTTCGCATCCCCGTCCCACTTGATGGAGTAGGGGGGATTGGAGACGATGGCCTCGAACGGTTCGTCGTCCCAGTGCGCGGGATCGGTGAGTGTGTCGCCGTGGGCGATGTCGAACTTCTCGTAGTTCACGTCGTGCAGGAACATGTTGATCCGGCAGAGGTTGTAGGTCGTGAGGTTGACCTCCTGACCGAAGAAGCCGAGCCGCACGTTGTCGCGGCCGAGCACCTTCGCGAACTTCAGGAGCAGCGACCCGGAGCCGCAGGCCGGGTCGTAGACCTTGTTCACCTCGGTCTTGCCGACGACCGTGATCTGGGCGAGCAGCTCCGACACCTCCTGCGGCGTGAAGAACTCGCCGCCGGACTTGCCGGCGCTGGAGGCGTACATCGTCATCAGGTACTCGTAGGCGTCGCCGAACGCATCGATCGTGTTGTCGGCGTGGCCCAGGTCGAGGTCGCCGATCGCATTGAGCAGCCTGACGAGCTTCTGGTTGCGCTTCTCGACCGTAGGGCCGAGCTTGCTCGAGTTGACGTCGAGGTCGTCAAACAGCCCCTTGATGTCGTCCTCGCTCCCCGTCCCGATCGCCGAGCCTTCGATACCACGGAAGACCGCGGCAAGCGTCTCGTTGAGGTTCTCGTCGTGACGTGCTCTCTCCCGCACGTTCGCGAAGAGCTGGCTGGGGAGGATGTAGAAGCCCTTCTCGGAGACGGTCTCGCGTCGGCCGCGTTCGGCCTCAGCGTCGCCGAGGGCCGCGTAGTCGAAGTCCGGGTTGCCCGCCCTGCCTTCCTGCTCGTTCAGGTAGGCGGTGAGGTTCTCGGAGATAAAGCGGTAGAAGAGCATCCCGAGCACGTAGGCCTTGAAGTCCCAGCCGTCGACGCTGCCGCGTAGATCGTTGGCGATCCGCCAAATCGTCTTGTGCAGCTCCGCCCGCTCCGCCTCCTTGCCCACTACGGCCACGCCCGCAGTTTGTCAGGGAGGACTGACGTGTCGACCCTCCGAAGAACTGTCAGGCCTAGAACCGGAGTTCTCCGCTCCGTGGGCTCCCCGCATCACAGACCGAAAGGAGCTGGGATGTTCGAATTCTCGCGGCCCGACGTCACCAACGAGGGGTGGCACACCTGGCCAACGGGAGAGGTTAGTCAGGCGCTCGTCAGGGCTTCACACTCGCGCCGCTTCCTTGATGTGCACGCAGCAGCGGAGCTTGCCGCCGCTCCCGACGATGTGGCTGTCTTCCGGCTCGCACCGGTGGTGCGCGACCTTGTCGAGAGCCTACTCCGGAACGGTGAAGCCGACGAGCTCCGCGAAAGCCTCGTGATCTACGCGCTGTCCCGCGTCGACTGGTTGCAGCTTGCTCAGTCGGTGGTCGAGGGCGTGGCTCCCGAAGATGAACTGGATCGCGGCCAGCCGCTAGCAGCCTGCGCTTCCTAGCTGAGAGGGCCCGCGGGACTAGCGGGCCCCTCATTGCTACGGCTCGTCCCGGGACAAAGGATGCGGGCTTGCTTGGCTCATCCCCGGGGTTGCCACCGCGCCCGTCCGGAATCGGCTACCTCGCTGTAGGAACTCCGAGTGAGCGAGCCGTCGCTAGGAGGGAGAAGTCATTCAGTGATGCTACGTACGCAGCCACGTCGAGCACCGTGTGTCCGGTACAGAAGCGCTCCGGCAGCGCGCTCCCATCGGCGACGAGGCGCGAAAAAGTCTCGTGGATGACGGCTGCTGCCTCGGCATCCGCAGAATGGACCTCTTCGCTCCGGTAGTACCTGCGAACGAGAAGGTCGAGCAGGCCCCGGGTCGTGGCCTCCCACTCTTCGTCCCCGGTCACCATCCGGTCGGGCGCCGCCCGTACCGATTCGGGGCTCGCTTCGATACGACCAAGGCGTGTATTCGACTCCTTCTCGACAGCGCGGCATGAGTAGGCCAACAGCCTGGCAACGACTCTCCGTCGGATCACCGTTTCTCGCTCCTCATCGGGCCATACGTGGCGGCCCTCCTCTCGCCATGCGCGATCGGCGTCTTCAGCTATTCGCGCTGGCGGCCCGCCGAGTGCGGCAAGCTCGTCGAGCTCGGTGAGGCCGGCTGCGAGCGCATCGTCGAGGTCATGGGCCGTGTACGCGAGGAAATCGGCGACATCGACGATCTGGCTCTCAAGTCCAGACGACGGGGTTCCGGCAAACTCGCCCTCAGCGGCCGGCACGTCGAACGGCGTAGCGTGGCGCGCCAACCCTTCGCGCGTCGCCCACGTCGGATCGAGGCCGCGGAAGTCGACGAAACTGCACTCGAGCTCGTCGATGACCGTGAGCGAGTGGAGGTTCGCGTTCCAGGTGTCGTCCCCGTGCTCCCGGACCGCGTCGTTGAGCGCCCGTTCGCCTGCATGGCCGAACGGGGCGTGGCCGAGGTCGTGCGCTAGTGCGATCGCCTCGGCAAGCGGCTCGTTCGCCCCGAGCGCCCGCGCGAGCGTGCGTGCCAATTGAGCTACCTCAAGGACATGGTTGAGGCGTGTTCGAAAACGCGGCAAGGGTGCATCGGGACTCAGGAGTGCCGTTGGACTGCGAACCGCCGTCTTGTACTGCAGCTCACGGAAGCTCTCCGAGTGAACGATCCGGTCGCGATCGACTTCGTACGCGCCGCGAGTAGCTCCAGACGAGTCCGCATGCTGTCTCAGCGACCACGGAGGTGCGTCTGGCGTTGCACCGCCGTGTGGAGAGGCGCGGCCCTCAACTTCGCTGTCGCGGGTCGCGGGCATCGCGAGCGATGCTAGCGAGGAGCCGGGTTACGATCGAGATCGCATGCCGGAGCCGCAGATGCACGCTTACCTCGAGGAAGGTCTGAAGAGCGACCGCGCGGAGTTGGAGCACCTTCGAGGACTGGTTGACGAGACCGCGGCGATGCTGCTCCGGGTTTGCAGGAACGGCCGCTGGCCGTATGTGGTTCGCGACCGAGAGACGGTCAACCCTCCGAAGGAGGTCTCAGCTAGCACCAACTCGATGATCGCGTTCTCCTTGGCCGCTGCATCTGGCACCGCCCTGAAGAGCCCTCTCGCGCCGCGCGCGCCGGCTGCGGGCCTGCTTGGAGGCCAAAGCGCCACCGTCCTCGAGGCAATGCACAAAGGAGACCTGCCGAAGCTCCTCACCCGTGCGACTCAGGCCGTAGTCGATTCCACCGACAGTTCCGGCGCCCTCTTCTCCAGTACGTATGGACCCAACGATCCGTTCACCTTGGGCTGGCTAGTTCCGCTTCTTGCTGCCCTACGGATTCCCTGGAACAAGCAACTCAACGTTCTCGGAGACCGGCTGAGCCGAGCGTGGGAGCCGGAGGCTGGCGATGAGCGCGTTCTGTTCGAGCCAGAAGAAGGGGATGCTCTGCCGCATGCATTCCCATTGCTGCGAGTCGTTCACCTAACGAATTCTGCGGCCAGCTTGAACCTCCCCGTCGGTACGGACTTGCCTGCTGATCTCGCCGACGAATTCCTGACCACTGTGCATCGTCAGCTCTCCAACAGCGAGATCGGTGATGCGTCGTTCGATCCGGCTCAGCTGATCTTTGCCTTCGAAGGCCTCTTACTGAGTCCAGGCGGCGAGCCGTCCGCGGCGCTCATAACACGCCTACTAGACGTCGTCGGCAGAGCCCAGGAGCGAAGCCCTTCGTGGAGGCCGTTGAGCCCGTTCATCAGGAAGGAAACCGGCCTGGTTCTCCTTCCGCTCAGCATCGAGGGGGCTACCTCCCTCGCGCGAATCTGCCGACAGCTCGACACGCAGGACACCCGCGACCGTCGCTTCAGCCGGCTGATCGATCCATTCCGGACCTACTTCCAGTGGCTCGAGTCGCAACGAGTCCACATCACCGTCGACGGGGAGAAGCTGAGCGGCTGGCACTCGGAGCACGTCCGTGAAGCGAAGACGATCTACACGTGGCAGACAAGTCAGGTCCTCCTTTTCCTCCTGCTGTACAGGGAGCTGCTCGAGGTCCATGTAGCTGAGCGTGCTTTAACCGCAGCGAACCTGTCGATGAAGCGGAATCCTGAGCGCGGTCCGGCACCGGAGGCCTCGCAGTCGTGGCAGCGCGTGTGGGGGACCTTCTTCCGTGGAACTGAGAACGATTCAGTTGAAAGGACCGCTAACCGTTCGGCGGTGCTCTATGGACCTCCCGGCACGGGGAAGACCACGCTGGCGGAGTGGCTCGCCGCAGCACTCGCATGGCCCTTGATCACGATTACGCCCAGCGATTTCATGGCGCAGGGCACTGCCGCGGTGGAAGCTCGGGCACAGGCGGTGTTCGCGGCCCTCCAGGTGCAACGAAACGCGGTCGTGATCTTCGACGAGATCGACCGGCTGGTCCTCGACCGAAATCGCCGCGAGTATTTTCGCTCAGAGGGTGCCTTCCAGCTCATGACGCCGTCGATGCTCACCAAGCTCAACGATCTCCGAAAGGGCGGCGGCGTCGTCTTCCTCGCCGCGACGAACTACCGCGAGCGTATGGACAGCGCGATCATCCGTCCGGGTCGGTTCGACAGGCAGCTCCTAATCTCTCCCCCGAACGAACACGAGCGCACTGAGTACCTCCAACAGCGGTGGTTGAAGGAGACCGGTAAGACGACGCTCACCGCAGCAGATAAGAAGACCTTGGCCAGGCTGGGAAGAGACACGTCGCTCGCAACCTACGGAGAACTGAAGAACCTCGTACAGAACGCATCAACGCTCAAGGAGCTGCGGGAGGCGGTGCACAAGTTCTCACCCGCGATCTCGATAGAAAGCTACGGGCCGCGCATGCGCGAGGCGCGTGCCCCCGCGGACGAGGTGTTGGAGCTCGCCGCGTTGTCGCCGCCTGAGACGGAGTCAGCAAAGGAGATCGTCGTCCAGGCCGAAGCCTGCGTGAGCGAGAAACAGTGGGAAGGAAGCCGCAGTGGACAGGCTTAAGGACGAGCAACTCGTTGAAGTCGCTCAGCTCGGCAACGTGGCGCAATTCGTCAGTTTCGACCCGCGCGGTCAGCAACGCCACGCTCGAATCGCCGGATTCGCCGAAGATGAGCCCTTCCGCTCCGTTGACGACGCCGTCGCAGCACTGCTTGCGGTCTCGCCTGAGCGATCGGTCAATGTGCGCGCGTTCTCTCCGACCTCACCGAAGGGCAACGAGTTCCTCTACGGGTTGAGGAGCGCGGACGAAGCGGCCGCACACGTCCGACGGCTCGCGTCAGACGGGCTCTTCACCATCGTGAACGAGACAGTCGACGTCAACGATGGCGGCGTTTCGGGAGTCGCACTAGGCCACGTCGTTGAGTTCGTTCCAGGAGATACGCCGCGAGGCGTCGAGAAACCGGGCGTTGCGTTGCTCGCCCGCCAGGTGGCAATACGGCTCCTTGAAGTGGTGTACGGCGTTGCGCCGGAGCTTCCTTCGCTCGACGGCCGCGTAGAGTTCAGCCTCCACCCGCTTCGCCGCGGCTACCGACACGGCCACACGATCGTATGGGAGATCGATTCCTCCGCCGCAAGCGCGGCGGCGCCGACCCCAACCTGGCCTAACCACTTCAGCTCCATGCTTGGTGACAAGGTCTTCGGACTCTTGCTGGGCGTACTACTCGGCGCACGAGTGCCATATTCGACCGTCATCTCAAGGGCCCTAGCTCCATTCGTCTTCGGCGACCCCACCGGCTCGACGGAGCGCTGGCTTCGCACCGCTCCACGGGTCTCCACGCCCGGTCGCTTCACCACCGTTCGGGGCTGGACGGATCCTTTCGTGCTTCTCCAGGCGGAGGACCCGGACTCGGAGATCGCATCCGTTCTCGTCCAGGACTCCGTTGAAGCCCAATTCTCCGGTGCGGCGATCACGCAGACCGACAACGAGCCGCTGGTGGAGGGCGTCGAGAACGCAGGCGATGAGTTCATGCTCGGTCGACACGCACCGGGGCCAGTGCCGGCGGACGTGCGTGCCTCAGTGCGGGAGCTGCACGACGAGCTCGCGTCAAGTGTCGGGAGCATTCATCTGGAGTGGGCGCACGATGCCTCGTCCGTCTGGCTGCTCCAGCTTCGGCAGGTTGCCCCTCTCACGGACTTCTCAGTGATTGTTCCCGGCGAGCCGGCGCGGTTCCGGCGATTCGATGTCGCGCACGGCCTCGAGACGCTTCGCAGTGAGGCCGAAGCGGCGCGTGAACGGGGTGAAGGGATCGAAGTCATTGGCGATGTCGGCATAACAAGCCACTTCGGCGACGTGCTGCGCCAGGCGAATGTTCCGTCCAGGCTGGTACGCGTCAAGGAGATCGCGGGACGCGAACGCCGCTGATTGGCGGGGCGCCACCAACTTAGAAATGCTCGTCGTTAATGCCGTGGCTGGAGCGTGCCCGGCGAATTGGCTAGATGCCGAGATTCGCCACGCGGAATCCCATCGCTTCCTGGCTTACGTCATACCGCCGCGCAAGCCGTGGGAGAGATGTCGTGCGCGCATCCCTCTTCACCATTTCGGCCGGCATCAGAAGCTCGGCCGCAAACTGGTTCGCCGCGCGCTCATGCTCCCAGTCGTAACCCGGGACCTCTCCTTCGACGCCGCCGGCGTAGTCGATGAAGTGGTGGTCGGCGTGGTGGAGGACGAAGTGCCCCAGCTCATGAGCGACCGAGAACCTTTGCCGGACAGGCGCCTGATGGCTATTGATCCCAATGAATGCGTTTTTCCCGTGTCTGAGGAGGAGGGCCGATAGCGCGTTTGGGAACGGTCGTGCGAAGACTGCAACGCCCAGCTCGCGCGCGACCGCATTGACGTCAATCGGCGGGCGGGTCTGATTCGCCTTCGTCAGCGCTTCTTTGGCGGCAGCAGCTGGCTTCGATGCTTTCACCGTCACGCGGGCCGGCGGCAACGGGGCGTCCTCGATCTCGTCGACGAATGCGTTGATGGCAGCCGCGAAGTCGGGGAGAGGCAGGTCTGCGACCTCTGCCCGCAGAGTTACCCCAACCGGACCGCGCTGCTCGCGCGTCGACGCGATGAAGTAGTCAACGTCCTCGCCTAACGTCCGGCTAATTCCAACGAGCTCGTCGACTCGCATGGGCCGATTGCCAGCCTCGAGGTTCGAGACAGCAGCCTGAGAGACTCCGATAGCGGCGGCGAGGTCGACCTGTGACAGCCCACGCGTCTCGCGCGCGCGCCTGACGCGCGAGCCGATCTGCTTCATCAGCTCGTCAGCCAAGACTCACGAGTTGCGTCGCGTGTACGCACGGGGCGAGCGGGTCGCGACTCACGGGCGGAGGATACCTCTGACTTCGGAGCACCAGCTCCGTCACAGCTCGACGTAGCCGAGGTTCTCGGCGCCCTCCCAGTCGGCCGCGCAGGCCATTCGCGCCCGCGAGAGATCCCGTAGCGAGAGATCGAGCACCGTATGGCGTCGCTTGTCGTCGGCGTAGTAGCGAAGCAGTTCAGAGACCGCGACCGCCGACGCGAAGGCGCCGACGAAGGCAGCGCCGACTGCGCGCCCGGCGACCATGATCGCGCCGCAGCGATCGCCGAGCCGACGCTCGAGTTCCTGATACGCCGGTAGGTCGAGCACCGTCTCATCGAACGTGCCGCTTCGGCCACCCCACTGTTCTTCCGGTGTGCGTTCGGCCGGGAAGGAGTGCAGGCGCGCGTCCAGGTAGTCGCCGGCACCAGCTCCGAGTCCCACGTCGAAGATCAGCGACCATCCGGCGTGCCCGAGAATCGCGCGCGTATGCGGGTTGTCGACACCGACGAGGGCGATCTGCGGGTCTTCCTCCCCTACTTGCTCGTACTCCTCGAAGCGGCGCTCATACAGACGCGTCTCGAACCCAAGCTCCTCGGCCGCTGCAGCGACGATGCGCGTCTTCTTTCGTTGCAAGTCCGCCTCGCGAGCGAGAAGCGAGGTTGCGAGGTTGGCGCGCGTCAGCACATCCGCGTCCTGTAGAACCAGCTCAACCTGATGACGATCAGGATATTGGAGCCAGCCAAGCGTCCAAACGTACGCTTGGCCGAGGTGTCCGAGGCCGAGCAGGTGCAGCTTGTTCGGCGCGAGCAGGCCGGACACGGCTGGACCGAAGGCGGCCGGGTGCACCCATTCGAGGTCAGGCCGCCACAGCGACAGGCCCTGGTCTCGTCGGCCGGCGCGCACGTTCCCGCGGATGGCCTGGAACGCCTCGGCGACGCCAATCGAACCGGCGGCAACACCGGCCGGAGGGAACTCCGGCCGGCGAGACAGGTTCATTCCCGGCCGCGAGATAACGCCGGCCGCCCAGCCGGCGTGGGTGACGGTCATGCACAGGCCGCGGGTCGGCCATTCGGTTGGTGCCGTGCCGAGCACCAGCGTTGGGTAATCATCCGAGAGCTTCGTAACCTGCTCGCAGCCGTACGCTGAGATCACGTCAGATGCTGCTCGCCCCTTCACCCATCCCGTTTCGAGCAGGGAGTCCTTAATCAGCCGTACCAGGACGCCGCCTTGGAAGGCGCGCGGTGCGGCGTTCATGATCGTCGTGAACGCCGCCTCGGCTGTCGCCCCGTTCAGCCCGTCCTCACGTACGTCGACCTGCAGGACGTAGCGCGAGAAGATCTGCGCCGCCTCCTCAAGGGTCGTAGCGTCGCCGGTGTCGAGGGCAAGTTTCTGAATGCGATCGAGTAAGTCGACGTCGACCACGCCTATGCCGCCCCCTCGATCATGAGCGCGTCGGCAGCGTCGGCGCGGAACGTCGACCGCCACTCGCCGTCCCCGAGGTACTCGTGCATGCCGACGTCGGCCGGGTCGACCCGTCCCTGAGCGAAGTTAGGAACGATGAGCGCGACATGGCCGCGCTCGGCGAGCATCGGGTGCGCGCGATCGATCGAGCTCTGCGCGACGTGTCGACTGGGATGCGTGTGCACGTCGGCCACGACCGCCAGGCCTCGCTCGTCACAGACGTCCCACAACCGACCGTAGGCTGAGCCAGAGAACGAGATCCCGCCGGTTAAACTGGTCGGGTCGAGGTCGTCGTAGTAGGCGACCTCTAGCGCTCGCCGGGGGGAGCTGTCGACGGGCGGAGGGCCCAACAGGAAGGCGCCGCTTTCGCGGACGCCACCGCCGCGGGCGGCGAGCTCGCGCAGCAGTTCCCCCCAGAGCACCTCGTTGATGACAACGAGGGGACGGCCGCTGGCGAAGCGACGCCGCAGCCGGTCAAGCAGCCTGCTGACGTACCCCTGCATATCCCGGCTCCCGCAAGACGTCGCGGACGATCCGAAGGTAGTGGGTTATGTCGCGGCTCGCATTCCAGGCGTAGGCCGGGTGCTGGGTCAACCACGCCTCGTGGCCGGCGAGCGCGTTTCGATCGCACGGGATATAGAGAGCGCTTCGGTTCCACCCCGGGTTGAAGACCTGGCTGACGCGGTCGCCGATCGGCCAAAGCGCCTCGGGCAGCGGCGCGTTCGCTCTTGCGTCCCACGGCTCCGCCGTCGGCAGTTGCTGCGGATAGCCGGACAGCTCGAAACGCAGCGCGACCTCGCGCGGGGCATTCGCTCGCGCCGGTGCCGTCACTGCGATGACGGCGTGAGGCCACTCGATGGAGATCAACCTCCAGTCGCCACGGTCAACCCCGGCCTGGAACGGCCCAGCCGCGAGGTGCTTCCGGAACGTGCGCTCGTCAGGAAGCATTTATCCCTGGAACCGGTCCTGCAGGACGAGGTCGAAGGCTGCGGCGCAGTCGTCGTTCGCGAACACGCCAACGTGGCGGGAGAGATCAGGCTGTTCGTTCGCGCCTTGCACCTGCAGCGTGTACTGCGCGCGGTCTGCGTCACTCAGCCCGAAGCCTTCGCCCTGCGAGGAGGCGCGGACGTAGATCGACTGCAACGCTGCCGCCGGCGGAACCTCGTAGGTCTTCGTCTGCTGGTTGTAGCGGACGGATACGGTGACCTTCATGCAAGGGCCGATGTGCACATTCGCGCGATCGCCGATCCCGGCGTCCGCGAGGCTCACATCCGGCCGCGCCGGCTCGTCCTCGCCCTCGAGAAAAACGTGGGCGTCGGGGTGGCCGGCGCTTTCCGCGAATTCTTTGACGGTCGCGGTCGGCTCCGGCTGCTGCAGCTCGACGTCCTTCCCGCGAGTGTGAACGAAGATCTCCATCTCTCCTCCTGATCGCATAGCCTGGGCCATACTATCAGGTCTGCTGGGACGGCTCGGAAGGCGACGCGCAGATCTCGGCGCGGCAAGCTCCGTCTTCGCGTGGGCCCTTCGCGCCACTTCTCCCTGACCCGCAGCGTCCGCTGCAACCAGCCCGCTCGGGCTCGCCGCGGAGTGAGCTAAACGCTAGCCAGCCTCGTTGCCAGTGGTAGCAACAACATGGGTCAACGACAGGTCAACACGGTTGCCCTATCGATCCCAATCTCAGCAGAAGCGATTTGCCTAGCGGTGCGGCTCTGCGAGTCCACGCAAGACCATAAGAAGTCGCCTGCATCCACTCTTAATCCCAAGGTCGCAGGTTCGATCCCTGCACGGCCCATCCCGCTCTCAGAGTTTTCTGGCCTTCCGCCGATAGATCGTGCAGACTGCGGCCAGCAAAGAGCACGGACAGGGGGGCAGACCAGCGAGCAGCGGCACGGAGCCACTCGCGACCACTGCTGAGAGTGTCGACGACGCCGTCCGCCGGCTCGTCGTCGAGCGCTCGCACGACCTCGTCACGCTTTGCGACCCGAGAGGCGAGATCGTCTACGTCTCTCCTTCCTGGGCGAGCCTCGGCTGGGAACCCGAGCAGCTCGTCGGCGTCGCGGTGCTCGATCTGATCCATCCCGACGATGCGGCCCTTGCCATGGAGGCGTGGAACGAGGTCGCCGGCGGGACCGACCTCGATGCCGTGACCGTCCGGCTGCGCCGCGCCTCCGGAAGCTACGCGTGGTTCGAGGTGAACGGCTCGTCCGTCCACGACGAGGAGGGCGAGCTTCGCTTCATGCTCGGTACTGCCCGCGACGTGAGCGAGCGCGAGGAGCTGCGATCGCGCCTCCGCGATCTCGACGCCGTCTATCGCTTCGCCGACGCCGTCGCCGGCGCGCAGGCACTCGACGAGGTGCTCGAGGCGGCGCTCGACGCGCTGCAGGAGGCGACCGGAGCCGACCGCTCGTCGGTGCTTCTGGCCGACGACGAAGGCGTGCTCCGCTTCCGTGCCTGGCGCGGGCTTTCCGACCGCTATCGCGCTGCCACCGAAGGGCACTCGCCGTGGCCTCCCGACGTCGTCGATCCGCAGCCCGTGCTCGTGGCGGACGTCGGGGACGCCGGCTTCGAGCCGGCGCTCGAGCGCGTGCTGCGCAAGGAGGGCATCGGCGCGCTCGCCTTCATCCCGCTCGTGCGCGGCGGGCGTCTGCTCGGCAAGTTCATGCTCTACCGCGACGGGTCGCACCGCTGGACCGACCGGGAGGTGCTGCTCTCGCGGACGATCGCGAACCACCTCGCCTCGGTCACCGAGCGGACGCGCACGCAGCATGCGCTGCGCGAGTCGAGCGAACAGCTCGCGAGCATTCTGCGCACCGTAGAGGAGGGGATCTCGGCGACGAACCGCGAGGGCCGCTTCCTGTTCGCGAACGACGCGGCGGCGCGGGCGGCCGGGCTCGGCTCGGCCGACGAGCTCGTCGCGCTGGCCCCGGGGAAGCTCTCGTCGCTGTACGAGGTGTTCGACTCCGACGGGGCACGGGTGGCGCCGGACGATCTCCCCTCGGCGAGAGCGCTGGGCGGGACCGAGAGCTCGGCCGTCGTCCGGCTCCGTCCTCGCTCCGGCGACTGGGAACGCTGGCTTGCGCTGCGCTCGACTCCCGTCTTTGCGCCCGACGGCACCGTCGAGCTCGTGGTCAACGTCACGCGCGACATCACGCAGGAGACCGTCGCAGCCCGGCGCGAGGAGGACGCACGGCGCGAGGCCGAGGCGTCCCGCGCGCGGCTCGCCCTGCTGCTGGAGGCGACGGAGGAGCTCAGCCAGACGCTGGACTACGAGGAGCTGCTCCGCCGCGTGCCGCAGCTCGTCGTGCCGCGAATGGCCGACGGCTGCCACGTCTACGTCGCACGGAACGAGAAGGAGCTCGTGCGTGTCGCACACGCTCATGTCGACCCGCACATCGCAACCCTTCTCGACGAGATCGACGCCGTCTACGACGTCGCGCAGCACCGGCGCATCCCCGTCGTCGAGGTCTTCCGCACGGGCAAGCCGATCCACCGGCCCGCCCTCTCGCGGCCGCTGAAGAAGGTCGCGCGGCCGGGCGAAGAGGAGCTCGTCCGGATGGAGTCGCGCTCGCTGATCGTCGCGCCGCTCGCGGCGGGCGGCACACGGCTCGGCGTGCTCGTCGTGACCTCGGCCGAGCCGGGCCGGCACGGCAGCGAGGACTTCGAGCTCGTCTCCGAGCTCGCGCGACGCGTGTCGCTCGCGCTCGACCTCGTCGGCCTCCACCGCCGCGCGCAGGACTCGCTCGCGCAGCTGCAGGCTGTGATCGCGCAGCTCCCGCTCGGCGTGGCGATCACCGACGCCGAGCATCGGGTCGTGCTGCACAACGACGAGCTCGAGCGCGTCTGGGGCGGCCCGATCGCCATCGGGTCCGACCACCGCAAGACCGGCACCAATACGGAGGGCTGGCCCCTCGAGCGCGCGATCGAGACCGGCGAGGTGACGATCGGCGAGCGCCGTGAGCTGAAGGCGGGCGATGAGGTGCGCACGGTGGAGATCAGCGCGGCCCCGGTCCGCGACGACGACGGGACGATCGTCTCCGCGGTCGCGGTCGTCGCCGACGTGACGCGCCGCAGCCGCGCGGAGGAGCAGCTCCGCTTCCTCGCGCAGGCCAACGAGCTGCTCGTCGAGAGCCTCGACTGGGAGCGGACGCTCGCCGCGATCGCCGAGCTCGCCGTGCCCGCGCTTGCCGGCTATCTCGTGATCGATCTCATCGACGAGGACGACGAGCTTCACTGGGTCGTCGCGGTCCACGCCGATCCGGAGAAGACCGAGCTCGTGCGCGAGCTGCGCGGGCGCTATCCGCCGACGCGGTCCACGCACCCGATCCAGGTTGCGCTGCGGACGGGCGAGCCACAGCTGCTGCCGGACCTCCAGGCCGAGGCCGACGCGATGGCACACGACACGAAGCACGCGCGCGCGATCCGGCGGATCGCGAACACCTCCGGCATCGTCGCGCCGCTCAGCGCCCGCGGGCGGACGCTGGGGACGATCAGCCTCGGCACGATCGAAGGGCAGCCGCGGTTCGACGAATCGGATCTCGCGATGGCGACGGAGCTCGCACGGCGGATCTCGCTCGCCCTCGACAACGCGCGCCTCTTCTCGGAAGCGCAGGAGCGCGCGCACGCGGCGGAGGCGCTCGAATACGTGGACGACGGGGTCATCCTCGTGGACGAGGGGGGCGTGGTGCGGCTCTGGAACCCGACGGCGGCGATCAGCCTCCGCCGCACCGCGGCCGAGGCCGTCGGCCGGCCGATGGCGGAGCTGCTCGGCGACTGGCAGTCGCTCCGCTCCCGGATCCCCGTCGCCTCCGAGCCGCAGGCGGGCGGAGCGTCGCGTGCGCAGACGCTGCCGGTGGAGGTGCAGGGTGAGGAGCGGTGGCTGTCGATCTCCGCCGTCCGCTTCCCCGGCGGAACGGTCTACGCCTTCCGCGACGTGACCGACGAGCGGGCGGTCGAGCAGATGAAGACGGACTTCGTCTCCACCGTGTCTCACGAGCTCCGCACCCCGCTCGCCGCGATCTACGGCGCGGCGATGACGCTCAGGCGGCGGGATGTTTCCGTCGATGAGCCGCAGCGTGACCGGTTGCTCGAGGTCGTCTCGAGCGAAGCGGACCGCCTCGCGCGGATCGTGAACGACATCCTCTGGGCGAGCCGCCTGGAGTCGGGGCGCATGAGCATCGCGATCGAGCGTTGCGACGCCTCGGCGATCGCGACGGAGGTGGTGAACGTGCTGCGCTCTCGCTCGCCGGAGGGCATCGAGGTCGTCGTGAGCAAGTCGCGGGCCCTGCCGCCCGTCGCCGCCGATCCGGACAAGCTGCGGCAGATCCTCACGAACCTGATCGATAACGCGGTCAAGTACTCGCCCGACGGCGGGCGCGTCGAGGTCGAGATCGGCCGCAGCGGCGGCCGCGTCCGGTTCCGCGTGACCGACGAGGGGCTGGGCATCCCTCCCGCCGAGCAGGACCGCGTCTTCGAGAAGTTCTTCCGCCTCGACCCGAACTTGACCCGGGGCGTGGGCGGCACCGGTCTGGGCCTCTACATCTCCCGCGAGCTCGTGACGAGGATGAACGGCCGGATCTGGGTCGATTCCGACGGCCGCAGCGGCTCGTCGTTCTTCCTCGAGCTTCCGATCGCGTAAGGGACTTGCTCATGCGGACACGGCCGGTGTCCGACACCGGCCGTGTCCGATCGAGACATGTGCTGGTCTAGTAAGGGGGACCGGCGGGTCCTGCCGGGCCCTCGTCATAGACGGTCCGGCGGCGGCTGAAGTAGCCCGGGCCGGCCCACGAGGACCAGAAGATCAGAGACAGCAGGATTCCGACGATGCCCACGATCAGCAGGATCCAGCCGATCGTGTGGATGTTCACGCCCGAGACGTCAGTGTTGACGGCGAAGGCGAGCACGGCGCCTACGGCCGCGAGGATTAGTCCTACTCCGAGACCCATGCTTCCTCCTTTTGGCGGGGTCCGGGAGAGAAACGAACGAAGGCCGCTAAGAGATTCGGGGGTCGGACGATTCGTCTAGGCTCCGAATCGGATGCGCAGGGGCTCCATCGTCGCGCTCTTGGGGATTGCGTTGATCGCGGGCGGGGTCGCCACGGCTGTCGCGCTCCTGCCGACCTGGCTCCCGGAAGCCGCCTCCCGCGAGGCCGGACGCATCGATTTCGTCTTCTGGTTCGTGATCGCGATCTGCATCGCGATCTTCGCGGTCGTCGTCGCCGCGATGGTCTACGCGGTCGCCCGTTTCCGCGTCCGCGAGGACGACTTCGAGGACGGACCGCCCATCCACGGGCATACCGGGCTCGAGATCACCTGGACGGTGATCCCGTTCGTCCTCGTGACCTCGATCGCCATCGTCAGCGCCATCGTCCTCTCGCGGAACGACGCGCAGGCTCGGGACACACTCCGCGTCAACGTCACGGCGCAGCAGTTCGCCTTCACGTTCAACTACCCCGACGCGAAGAACGTCACGAGCCCGGTGCTCAGGCTGCCGGAGGGACGCTCGGTCGAGCTCTACATGCGCTCACTCGACGTGATCCATTCGGTCTTCGTGCCGCAGTTCGGGCAGAAGGAGGACATCGTGCCCGGGCTCGTCACGCAGCTGCACATCACGCCCGACCGCCTCGGCACCTTCCCGCTCGAGTGCACGGAGCTGTGCGGCCTCGGCCACTCGCTCATGCGCACCGAGGCGATCGTCATGAAGCCGGCCGCGTTCGACGCCTGGCTGCGTCAGCAGGGGAAGGGAGCGGCGCCCGCGCCGCCGACCTCGACGACGTCCACCACGTCATCGCCCTCGGCGAGCGGCCTCTCGGTCTTCAACGCGAACGGCTGCTCGACCTGCCACACGCTGTCGGCCGCGAAGGCGTCGGGCAAGGTCGGGCCGGACCTCGACAATCTCGTCGCCTACGCGAAGCAGGCGCACCAGCCGCTGACCGCCTTCGTCCACCAGTCGATCGTCGATCCGAACGCCTACGTCCAGCCGACCTTCCCGAAGGGCGTCATGCCGCAGAACTTCGGGCAGACGCTCTCGAAGACGCAGCTCGATGCTCTGGTGACGTTCCTCGTTCAGTCGGCCCAGCATTCCGGTAAACAGAAAGGGAGCAAGAAGGGATGAACCAAGCGTGACGACGACTGCAGCGACCGCCCACGACGTCCACCACGCGCCCGCCTCGACCGGCGGCGGGGGTGGCTGGCGGATGCTCTACCGCGGCGGGCTGCTGCGCGCGGCGTGGATGTTCGTCCTCTTCGGCGGACTGGGCTTCGGCATCGTCGTCCTCATCCGCTGGGGGGCGGGCTGGCATCCGATCCTCGCCAGCGAGCCGCTCGTGCTCGTCGCGGCACTCTTCCTGGCTCCGGTCGGCTTCCTCGCCGGGATCGGCGCCTTCGACTACTGGGCGTACTACGCGCTCGGCTTCCCGACGCGCGCCGAGGACCACTCCGGCCACGGAGCGAGGAGCTGGCGCGACTACTTCCGCGTCAACACCGACCACAAGGTGATCGGCGTCCAGTACCTCGTCACGACCGTCTTCTTCTTCCTTGCCGGCGGCATGCTCGCGCTGCTCGTGCGGGCCGAGCTGGCGAAGCCGGGCACGCAGTACTTCGACCAGCAAACCTACAACGGCCTGTTCTCGGTCCACGCCGCGCTGATGATCTTCCTCTTCATCATCCCGGCCTTCGCGGGGCTCGCGAACTTCGTCGTCCCGCTCATGCTCGGCGCCGCGGACATGGCCTTCCCGCGCCTGAACGCGCTCTCGTTCTGGCTGCTGCCGATCGCCGGGATCATGATGCTGAGCTCGTTCTTCATGCCCGGCGGCGCCTTCGCGTGCGGCTGGACGGGCTACGCGCCCCTCTGCTCGAGCCACCAGCCGATCGGCGCGATCTTCTTCAACCAGGGAGTGCAGTGGGCGGGTGCGTCGTCGATCATGACCGCCCTCAACTTCCTGGTCACCATCATCACGATGCGCGCGCCGGGGATGACGTTCTGGCGCCTGCCGCTACTCGTCTGGGCGAACTTCACGACCTCGCTGCTCGTAGTGATCGCGACGCCGTTCATCGCCGGCTCGCAGTTCTTCTCGATGTTCGACCACGTGATGCACACGTCGTTCTTCAACGCGGTGGGCGGCGGCTACCCGCTCGGCTACCAGCACATCTTCTGGTTCTACTCGCACCCAGCCGTCTACATCATGATGCTGCCCGGCTTCGGGATCATGAGCGAGGTCATAGCCGTCTTCAGCCGCAAGCCGATCTTCGGCTACCGGCTGATGGCGCTGTCGCTGATGGCGATCGTCGTGCTCGGCTTCTCGGTCTGGGCGCACCACATGTTCGTCAGCGGCATGTCGTCGTGGCTGCGCGTGCCGATGATGATCACGACCCTCCTGATCGCGGTGCCGACCGGGATCAAGATCTTCAGCTGGCTCGCGACCATCTGGGAGGGGAAGCTCCACCTGCGAACGCCGATGCTCTTCGCCCTCGGCTTCCTCTCGATGTTCGTGATCGGCGGGCTCTCGGGCGTGATGCTCGGGGCCGTCCCGATCGACATCCACGTGAGCCAGACGTACTTCATCGTCGCCCACATCCACTACGTCCTCTTCGGCGGCTCCGTGTTCACGATCTTCGCCGGGATCTACTACTGGTTCCCGAAGATGACGGGCCGGATGTACGACGAGAAGCTCGGCAAGCTCCATTTCTGGCTCACCTTCGTCGGCTTCAACCTCACCTTCTTCCCGATGCACATCCTGGGCACGGAGGGGATGCCGCGGCGCGTCGCCGACTACCTGCCGCGGTTCGCCGACCTCAACATGTTCATCTCGCTCGCGTCGTTCGGGCTAGGCGTCTCGGTGATCGTCTTCCTCTACAACATGATCACGAGCTGGCGCTTCGGCGAGATCGCGCCCGCCAACCCGTGGCGCGCGATGACGCTCGAGTGGCAGGTCACCTCGCCGCCGCCGATCTTCAACTTCGACGAGATCCCGCAGGTCGTCGGCTCGCCGTACGAGTACGGCGTCCCCGGTGCGCAGCACGCCGTGCTAGCGCCGTCGAAGGCCCGCGAGATGGAAGAGGTGCCCGTGTGAGGCACCTGCTCGTCGTGGCGAACGAGACCGTCGACGCGAAGTCGCTCCGGGACGCGCTCGCGGCGCGCGGCGACGATCTCCACGTCACGGTCGTCTCGCCGGTGAACGAGCCGCAGCGGGGCTACGTCGTCTACGCGGACAGCAGGCGTGCGTCGGCCCGTCGGCGGCTCGATCGAGCCCTCGGTCACCTCCGCGAGGCCGGGATTCCCGCCGACGGCTACGTGGTCGAGGCCGATCCGGCCGCTGCGGTTCGCGACGCGCTCGCGCAGCTAGAGCCGCCGGTCGACGAGGTCCTCGTCTCGACGCATCCGGAGGAGAAGTCGGGCTGGCTGCGGCGCGGCGTCCTCGACCGAATCCGCTCCGCTGCAGGCGCGGTGCCGATGGAGCACCTCGTTGCGAGCGCCGACGGGCCGAGCGAGGCGAACGTCCTCGTGATCGCGAACGAGACCGTGGTCGGCGACCCGCTGCTCGCGAAGATCCGCGAGCGCGCTGCCGCGAGCCCGGCGAGCTTCCTCATCGTCTCGCCGCAGAGCGATCCGACGGCGGGGGATCATCCCGAGGCCGAACGCCGGTTGAAGCGCGCGCTGTCGCAGCTTCGAGGCGAGGGGATCGACGTCCACGGCCAGGTCGCCCATCCCGACCCGTTCAGCGCGGCGATGGAAGCGGTGCACGACGAGCGCGTCGACGAGATCGTCGTCTCGACCTTCGAGCCGCTGAAGTCCGGCTGGCTGCGCGGACACGTCGTCGAGCGGCTGCAGAAGGAGACCGGCCTGCCGGTCGAGCACGTGGTCGTCGAGAAGGCCGACGCGGGAGTACCGGCATAGCCACGTACTCGCACGCCGAGCCGATCGGGCACGACGAGCACGAACATCACGGGCCGCCCGAGCCGCACTACAGCTCGCGGATCAAGCCCGAGACGCTCGGGATGTACCTCTTCATCGCGTCGGAGATCATGCTCTTCGGCTCGTTCTTCACGGCCTACTTCTTCGTCCGGATCGTCAACGGGACGCCTTGGCCGACGCCGCCGTACCACCTGCCCGTCTTCGTGGCGACGATCAACACCTTCATCCTCATGACCTCGAGCGCGACGATGCACTGGGCGACACAGTCGATCAAGCGCGGCAACGTCTGGGGGATGCGCGCCGGCCTGCTGCTCACCTTCCTGATGGGCCTCGCGTTCCTGATCTCCCAGCTGTACGAGTACCTGCGCGCCGGCTTCAACACCGCGAACGGGGCCTTCCCCACCATCTTCTTCTGCCTCACCGGCCTGCACGGCTGTCACGTGTTCGTCGGGCTCTCGATCCTCGCCTTCATGACGATCCGTGCCTTCCGCGGCCACTTCTCCGCCGAGCACCATCACGGTGTCGAGATCGGCGGGATCTACTGGCACTTCGTCGACGTGATGTGGATCGTCGTTTTCACGACGGTCTACATCCTCTGACCGGCGGGTAGAAGGCGGAGATGCGCAATCCGCTCCGCAGCGAGGCCGAGGCGTACCGCTTCCTCGGCGTGGTGATCGTCGGGGCCGCGGTCATCATCGGGGCCGCCTTCATCAACACGTGGCTCGGCGTGGCCGTGGCGGTGATCGCGTTCGCCTGGCTCGGGTGGTGGCTGATGAAGGAGCCCGTGCCCGGGGCAGCCGATCCGCCGCGGCCCGTCGTATCCGAGACGCCCGTGGGCACGCGGCGAGTGCTCGTCGTCGCGCCGCCGGGGACCGAGAACATCGCGGCGCCGGACGGGGCAGAGCTGCTCATCGTCGTGCCGGCTCTCGCCTCGACGAGCGAGTCGCTGACGGGAGCAGTGGACGACCGCCGGGAGGACGCCGAGGCGACGGCGGCGGCGCTCGGCTCTCGCCTGCCGGGGGCCCGGGTCGAGGTCGGTGCGGACGATCCCGCGCTCGCGGTCGAGGACGCGCTGCGCGTCTTCGGCGCCGACGAGGTGCTCGTGGTCGGCGACGACGGGATGCTCGAGGCGATCCGAGAACGGGTCGCGTTGCCGGTCAGTCGCGCCTGAGCACCCTCCCTTGCGGCGCATCACGTCGGCTCCGAGGCGGCCTGCAGCGGCTGGGGTTTCGTCGGCAGGAGGGGGTCGGGTATCCGGTTTCCGAGGCGTAGGAAGCCGGCTCCCGTCAGTGCCAGCGCCAGGGCGCCGCCCCACCAGATGGTGTCGGGCGACGTTCCGAGCAGCACGCCGCCAACAGCGGGACCGAGGGCCACGCCGATCATGAAGCTGAGCTGGTAGAGCGACATGTAGCGGCCGAGCAGATGCGGCGGCGCGATTTCGGCGACCAGTGGGCCGAGCACGATGAACTGGCCACACTCGGCGATCGCGATCAGGATCGCGACGCCGACCAAGACGGTGGTGGCGGCGAGCGCCGAGCGCGTGAGCGTTGCGAGCAGGACCGCGAGGAGGCCGATTGCAAATATCGCGCTGGTGACGGCGAGAGCGTGTGTGCGGCGCATCCGCGCCACCACCCGTGTCGCCGGTACCTGCGCCACGACGATGAAGAAGGTGTTGACGAAGACGACGACACCGATCTCACCGGCTCCGACAGGTGTACGCGCCACCGCAAACGGCGGGAGGATGTTGGAGAAGAACGCGCCGCCGATCAGCACGAGAGCGAGGTTGCCGGCGATCAGGGCGAGCAAGAGCCGATCCCGACCGACAGCTCGGAGACCCCGTGCGCCCTCGCTCGCCGACGGAGCATCCGCGAGGCCAGGATCCGGGATCCAGACGAGCACGACCAGCGCGAAGACGACGAACGTGACTGCGTCGAAGAGGTAGAGGCCCTGGAACGCCCGGAGGTGATGATGGGTGCCCGCGACGATGAAGCCCGCAACCGTCGCGCCGAGGCCGAGACCGAAGTTGCCCGAGACTCGTCGGAGCGCGGTCGACGCGGCGCGCTGCTCCGCCGGGACCAGGGTCAGGCTCATGACCTGGCCGGCCGTTCCCACGAATCCGAAGCCGGCACCGCCGACGGCCGAGCACAGGAAGCCTTGCCAGGGACGATCGACAAAGGCCAAGGCCCCGAAGCCGAGTGCGTTCACGACATTGCCCGCGATCAGGATCCGCTTCGCGCTGAAACGATCGAGGAGCGCACCCGAAGGGAGCGTTACCACCGCGGCGGTGCCCATGACCGTCGCGAGCACCAGCCCCGCGGTCGCCGTCGAGAAGCCGCGGACCGAGTGGAGGTAGATGATCTCGAAGGGAAGGATCAGTCCGGTGCCGAGGTAGTTGAGCGCGTTCCCGCCCTGCAGCACGAGGACAGGTCTCGGTAGGCCCGTACGCCAAACGGCGAACACACGTGCGAGCGCGCCGCTCACTCTGTTAAGCGACCGGTCGCTCCACGACGGCGAGCGAGGCGCTCGAGCTCCTGGCGGCAGGCGCTCAGCCGCAGCTTGATCGCCGTCCGGACGAGCTGGGGCGGGGGAATGTGGGCCTCCCGGGCAAGGCGATGCCGATCGGCATCGCGCTGGAAGCGGGCCGTCCGCTCGAGCACCATCTGATGAATCAGCTCGGGGTACATCGGAGGTCAAAGACACCGCGATGCCGCGAAACGGACCGCGGTCCGTTTCCGGCGGACCTGGTGTCATTAACGCGATGACCGTCGACTTCGAGCAGGCCAAGGCAGCCGACGAGCGCGCGTTCGCGTCGCTGGTCGAGCCGTTCCGGCGCGAGCTCCAGCTGCATTGCTACCGGCTGGTCGGCTCCGTGCAGGACGCCGAGGATCTCGTCCAGGAAACGCTGCTTGCAGCCTGGCGTGGACTCGACCGTTTCGAGGAGCGGGCGTCCCTGCGCTCGTGGCTCTACCGGATCGCGACCAACCGGAGCCTCAACGCGATTCGCGAGCGCGGGCGCCGCCCAACCACGGAGAACACCATGAGACCGTCAAGACCCCGCCGCGCCGTCGAGCCCAGCTGGCTCGAGCCCTACCCGGACAGCGCACTACCGGATCCCGCTCCCGGACCTGAAGCACGCTACGAGCAGCGCGAGGCGATCCAGCTCTCGTGCATCGTCGCGCTGCAGCAGCTGCCTGCGAAGCAGCGCGCAGCGCTCGTGCTGCGCGACGTGCTCGGCTTCCACACCGACGAAGCCGCCTCGATCCTCGAGACGACGCCGCAGTCGGTCAAGGCCGCGCTCCAACGCGCACGCGCAACGCTCGACTCGTACACCCCCGAACGCGAGCAGGCGCCGCTGCCCGACTCGCCGACCGAACGGAACCTTCTCGCCACCTTCAGCGACGCCGTCGAAGTCGGCGACACGGCGCGCCTTCTAACTCTGCTGAGCTCCGACGCTCGCGTGACCATGCCGCCGCAGCCGGGGGAGCTCATCGGGCACGAAGCGATCGGCGCGTACCTCGACCACGGCGCCGAGGTCCGCGGCGCCCCGCTACAGGTACGCCCGACCCGCGCCAACGGCCAGCCGGCCCTCGGCTGCTACCTGCACTCGCAGCCCTGGGGCATGATGGTGCTCACCCTGAGCGGCAACAAGGTCGACGAGATCACCCTCTTCGCCGACCCCGCGCTGCCCCGCCGCTTCGGCCTCCCCGAACACATCTAGCCGGCCCTAACCTTCAGCGGTAGGGGTGATCCAGATTTGGGAGGGCTCTGTCTCGATGGCGAAGCTGAACGACAAGCAGGCGGCGCTCTTCACCGGCCGCAACTGGGGTGTGATCGCGACCATCCGTGAGGACGGGTCGCCGCAGGCGACGCCCGTCTGGATCGACTACGACGGCGAGGACGTGCTCGTCAACAGCGCCCGCGGCCGGTCGAAGGTCACGAACATCGAGCGCGACCCGCGAGCTACCGTGACCGTCCTCCCCGCCGAGGACCAGCAGAGCGGCTACGTGATGGTGAGCGGCCCGGCCACGATCGACGAGGAGGGCGCCCGCGAGCACATCGACAAGCTCGCGAAGAAGTACTTGGGCGAAGACAAGTACCCCTACCTCGGGCCGGGCGAGCAGCGCGTCATCATCCGGATCCGTCCCGAGCGCATCGACGGCTTCGGCGCGGGAGGCTAGTCGCTACTTCTTGCCGGCGTGGGAGGCGACGAACTGCGCAACGGCCTGGATCTGGGCCGCGCTCAGCTTCCCCTTGAACGCCGGCATCACGGCACCGCCGTTCGTCACCTGGCGCACCACGATGGCGAGCGCCGGCTTCAGCTGATCGAGGTTCGGGCCGACCGTGCCCGTCGCCCCGGCCGCGGCGAGCGTGTGGCACCCGCTGCAGCCGGCTCCCTTGAAGATGGCCATTCCGTTCGTCCCGAGCGACGCAAACGAGGCGGATGTCGAGTAGCCGCCCGCTCCCGCCACCGAGGCGACGTACGCGGCGACGTCCACCGCGTCCTGGCCCGTGACGATGTTCGCGGGCATCGGGGTCCCGACCGTGAACTTCTTGTTCGTCGTGTACGTCGCAACCTGGCCGGAGCCGAGCCGGATCTGGTCGAGGACGAGGTTCTCGATCGAGCTCTGCTTATAGCCCTGCTTGACATCCGCCGCGAAGGCGTTGTCGAGGTTCGGGCCGATCGTCCCGCTCGTCCCGGCAGCGGACAGCGTGTGGCAGGAGCCGCAGTTCTGGGTGAAGAGCTGCTGGCCGCGCGAGGTGTCCGGCCGCTGTCCGCCGGCGCTCGCGACCCCGCCCGTGCCACAGCCGGCAGCGAGCAACGCCGCCGCCACCAGCCCTCCGCCCCAAGCGACGACCCGGTACGGGGGCTTCAACCCTGTGGGACTCCCACCGCCGACACGGCCTCTTCTCGAGTGGGATAGATCGTGAAGACCTTGTCGAGGCCCGTGATCTCGAAGATCTTCGTGATGTTGCGGTCGCTGCAGACGAGCGAGAGCTGACCGTCGTTCGTCCGCAGCCGCTTGACGCCGCCGACGAGCACGCCGAGCGTCGTCGAGTCGATGAACGTCGTGCCGCTGAAGTCGACGACGACCTCTTTGCCGCCCTGTCCGATCACCTCGAGCAGCTGCTGCTTGAACTCGGGCGCCGTGTAGAGATCGACCTCGCCGGTGAGCGAGATGACGTACGCGTCGCCTGAAAGCTGCTCGGTCTTGATGTCGAAGTTCATGCAGATCCCCCGAAGTCGGTCGCCGGCCCCCTCTGGCGGGCCGCTCGGGGTTGAGTCTATCCGCGCGGCCGACGCCGCAATCGCCTAGCCGAGCGGGGCTACTTGCCGGGCTACTTGCCGGGCTGGGGCGGGGTGCTGATCTTCGGCAGGCTCGTCGCGATCTGCTTGATCTCTGCCTTCACCTGCTTGCGCACCGGTGAGTTCGGATAGAGCTTCAGGTACGTCTTCAGCGCCTTGATCGCGACGGGGCCGTTGCCCGCGTTCACGGCCGCCGTGGCGAGCTCCTCCTGCACCGTGGCGCTGCGCGGCTGGAGCTTCGCCGCCGTCTTGTAGTCGGCGACGGCGGCCGTGAAGGACGACGTCGCCTGCTGCGCGAGGACGGAGGTGGCCTGCGTCGCCTGCTGGGAGGCTCCCTGGAAGGCGCTGTTGGGGCCGATGGCGGCCGCAAGGCTTCCGCCGGGGAGGAACGGCGCGCTCGGGTCGGCGTTCTGAGCCGTCGCCTGCTGGCTCTGGTACTGCTTCGCGAATGTGTTGCCCTGGGACAGCTCGAGGCCGCCGAGCTCGCTCCAGGCGTTTGCGTCGTGCTTCCTGACGGCGAGGTAGCTCTGGAGCGCGCTGATCGCCTGCACCGTGTTCCCGTTCGTCTCGTAGGCGGTCGCGAGGTCGCGGTATCCCTTCGCGGGATTCTTCTTGATCTCGTCCTGGGCCTTCGACACGGAGCTGCCGCCGCCGCCGCCGAAGAGCCCGGTGTAGAGCTGGCTAAGCCCGCCGCCGTTGCCGGAGCCGACGCCCACGAGGACGAAGCTGATCATGAATACGACGGCGAGCAGGGCGTACACCCACTTCTGGTGGCGCCGCATCTTGACGAAGAACAGGTCCTGGTTCGGATTCCCGCCGCCGCTGTGGCGCCGCTTGCCGCGCGGGCGCGCCGCCGGCTTCGCCGCGTGCGCCTTCGCCTGCTGCTTCGCTTTGACCGCTGCCCTGGCCATCAGCCGCCCAGAGTAGCCGAGGCCGGGGTCACCTTTGCTCTGCGCCGCTCGACGAGGAACGCGAGCCAGATCGATCCCTCGAAGAGCACCCACATCGGCAGCAGCTCGAGGAAGGTCGTGACGGGATCGGGCCCCGGCAGCGCAAGCGCGATTGCCGCCGTCACGAGATAGCCCATCCGACGCTGGCGGCGGAGGGTGCGCGAGCTGAGGACTCCGAGATAGACGAGCCCGAGCACCACGAGCGGCGTCTGGAAGACGAGCACGATCCCCACGAGCACCGTGACCACGAAGTTGTAGTAGGACGACGCCCGCGGCAGGACGAGGAAGTGGCGGTGGTCGTAGTGGACGAGGAAGTGGACGGCGCGCGGCAGCAGGACCCAGTACCCGAAGGCGACGCCCGATGCGGCGAGCAAGACGGCGAAGAGCGCGAGCCCGAGCACCCTGCGCTCGGCGGCGGGGTCGAAGGCGGGCGCGAAGAAGAGCCAGAGTTGCCAGAGGATGACGGGCAGAGCGAGCACGAAGCCCGCGTAGATGCAGACCGTGATCGTGACCGTGAACGGCTCCGCGACGCCGGTCGTGAGCAGCCTGTGGTGGTGCGCCGGCAGCGGCCGGTTCAGCCAGTCGAGAACGTGCCCGTGGAAGGCGAAGGCGACGGCCGTCCCCAGCACGAGCGCTCCGAGCATGACGAAGAGCCGACTGCGCAGCTCCTCGAGATGCTCGCCGAGTGTCGCCTCCTCGGCGTGGCCGAGACGGCGCGGAAGCC
Organism: Gaiellaceae bacterium; assembly: GCA_035653435.1. Classification (GTDB taxonomy): domain Bacteria; phylum Actinomycetota; class Thermoleophilia; order Gaiellales; family Gaiellaceae; genus Palsa-739. Next base: position 124,228 of record DASRBY010000040.1, on the reverse strand, counting down.
TCGCCATGTTCCCGCTAGAGGGTCTCGTGCTCGGCCGGCGGCGCCATGGTCTCGGTCGCCGGTGGCTCTACGGTCGGCTGGGCGGGCGGGAGCTCGGGGTGCGCGTCGGCTGCGGCCGGCGAGTTGCCGGTCACCGCGTCCTTGAACTCGCGCATTCCTGACCCGAGCGCCTTGCCGATCTCGGGCAGCCGCTTGCCGCCGAAGAGGAGCAAAGCGATCACGAGGAGCAGGATGATGTGCCAGGGCGTCTGGAAGTAACCCATAGGTGCACGGAGAGTAGCGCGTGGCCCGGTACCCTGAGCGTCGTGGCATTGCTCAAGCTCGAAAATCTGCACGTCGCGCTCGAGGACGGGACCGAGATCGTCAAGGGCGTCGACCTCGAGGTGGATACGAACGAGGTGCACGCGATCATGGGGCCGAACGGCTCCGGCAAGTCGACGCTCGCCTACGCGCTCATGGGCCACCCGGCCTACGAGATCACCGAGGGCCGCCTCGTCTTCGACGGCGAGGACGTGACGGAGCTCGGCGCCGACGAGCGCGCGCAGCGCGGCCTCTTCCTCGCCTTCCAGTATCCGCACGCGATTCCCGGCGTCACCGTGACGAGCTTCCTGCGCAGCGCGATCAACGCCGTGCGCAAGGCCCGCGCGGGAGGCGTCGACGACCCGATCGCGATTCCGGAGTTCCGCAAGGAGCTCCTCGCGCAGATGGACCGCCTCAAGGTGAGCCGCGAGCTCGCCTCGCGCTACCTCAACGACGGCTTCTCGGGCGGCGAGAAGAAACGGGTCGAGATCCTCCAGATGGCGATGCTGAAGCCGCGCATCGCGGTGCTCGACGAGACCGACTCCGGCCTCGACATCGACGCGCTGCGCGTCGTCGCCGGCGGCGTGAAGGAGCTCGTCGGCCCGGAGATGGGCGCGCTCGTGATCACGCACTACCAGCGGATCCTCGACTACGTCACGCCCGATCGGGTACACGTCTTCGTGGGCGGCCGCATCGTCGAGTCGGGCGGCGCGGAGCTCGCGAAGAAGCTCGAGAAGGAGGGCTACGCGCCCTATGAGCCGGAGGAGGTGACCGCGTGAGCCAGACCGAGACCGAGATCGTCCAGGGGATCGGCTCCGACTACGCGATCAAGTACGGGTTCTCAGTCACAGAGGACTACTTCTACAAGTCCGGGCGCGGCCTCTCGCACGAGCTCGTCGACGCGATCTCGTCGCACAAGAACGAGCCCGACTGGATGCGCAAGTTCCGTCACCGCAGCCTCGACTACTTCTACGCGCGCCCGATCCCGCAGTGGGGCGGCAACCTCAACGAGATCGACTTCGACAACATCTTCTACTACATCAAGCCGACCGAGAGTCAGGCCTCGTCGTGGGAGGACCTGCCGGCCGACATCAAGGACACGTGGGACAAGCTCGGCATCCCCGAGGCGGAGAAGAAGTACCTCGCGGGCGTCGGCGCGCAGTACGAGTCGGAGGTCGTCTACCACAAGCTTCAGGAGGACTTGACGGCGAAGGGCGTCGTCTTCCTCGACACCGACACCGCGCTCCGCGAGCACGAGGATCTCTTCAAGCAGTACTTCGGGACGATCATCCCGCAGAACGACAACAAGTTCGCCGCGCTCAACTCCGCGGTCTGGTCGGGCGGCTCGTTCATCTACGTGCCGCCGGGCGTGTCGATCGACATGCCGCTGCAGGCCTACTTCCGGATCAATGCCGAGAACATGGGCCAGTTCGAGCGGACGCTGATCCTCGTCGACGAGGGCGCCTACGTCCACTACGTCGAGGGCTGCACGGCGCCGATCTACTCGACCGACTCGCTCCACTCCGCGGTCGTGGAGATCGTCGTGAAGAAGGGCGGCCGCTGCCGCTACACGACGATCCAGAACTGGTCGAACAACGTCTACAACCTCGTCACGAAGCGCGCGGTCGCGTACGAGGACGCGACGATGGAATGGGTCGACGGGAACCTCGGCTCGAAGCTGACGATGAAGTATCCGGCGATCTGGCTCATGGGCGAGCGCGCGCACGGCGAGGTTCTCTCGATCGCGTTCGCCGGCACCGGGCAGCACCAGGACGCGGGCGGCAAGGCAGTGCACGTCGCGCCGAACACCTCGTCGGTCATCACCTCGAAGTCGATCTCGAAGAACGGCGGCCGCGCCGGCTACCGCGGGCTGCTCGAGGTGAACAAGGCCGCGGGCGGCTCGAAGTCGAAGGTGGTGTGCGACGCGCTGATCCTCGACGAGCAGTCGCGCTCGGACACGTACCCGTACATCAAGATCGACGCCGACGACGTCGACATCGGCCACGAGGCGACGGTGTCGAAGATCGGCGAGGAGCAGCTCTTCTACCTCATGTCGCGCGGGCTGACCGAGGCGGAGGCGAGCGCGATGATCGTGAGCGGCTTCGTCGAGCCGATCACGAAGGAGCTGCCGCTCGAGTACGCCGTCGAGATGAACCGCCTGATCCAGCTCCAGATGGAGGGCTCGGTCGGGTGAGCCTCATCTCGAAGGTCGACACCGTCGGCATTCCTTCGAGAGACTGGGAGCGGTCGCGGCGGTTCTACGTCGAGACGCTCGGCCTGCGCCCGGACGACCACGCCCGGGCGGAGTTCTGGGCCGGCGACACGTGCTTCGCGATCTGGATGCCCGAGCAGTGGGGCGAGGAGTTCAAGCCGCAGCCGAACGCGATCGTGCTGCTACGCGTGGACGACGTCGAGACGGCGCGGGCCGAGCTCGAGGGGAAGGGCGTCAAGTTCGACGGCGAGACCATCGACACGAGCGTCTGCCACATGGCGACGTTCTTCGATCCCGACGGCAACCGGCTGGTGCTGCACAAGCGCTACGCGCCGTACGCATGAACGTCGAGCGCACCGACTTCGTCTCGGTCTTCACGCAGGACATGGAGCGGGCGAAGCGTTTCTACGGCGAGACGCTCGGCCTGGAGATGGAGAGCGAGGGCGACAGCGACACGGAGTTCCGCTGCGGCCAGGTGACGCTCGACGTCTTCGACCCGTCGAGCATCGGGCAGGAGTTCGCTCCGTCGCCGGCGGGCCTCGCGCTGCGCGTCCACGACGTCGACGCGGTGCGCGCCGAGCTCGAGGCGAAGGGCGTCGAGTTCGACGGCGAGACGCTCGTGACCGGGGTCTGCCGCATGGCGTTCTTCAAGGACCCCGACGGCAACGCCCTGCTCCTCCACCGGAGGTTCGACGCGTGAACGTCGAGCGGACCGACTTCATCTCGGTGCCGGTGACGGACATGGAGCGGGCGACGGCGTTCTACCGAGACACACTCGGCCTGCCCGTCGTCGATCCGCGCGGGTTCCCGGAATTCCAGCTCGGCGAGAACATCTCGCTGTACCTCATCGACCCGACGGCTCTGGGTGGGACGTTCTCCGCGGGCCACTCCTCACCGATCGCGTTGCGGGTGCCCGACGTCGCCGAGGCGCGTGCCGAGCTCGAGGCTCGCGGCGTCGAGTTCGCCGGCGAGACATACGACACCGGCGTCTGCCATATGGCTCCTTTCGACGATCCCGACGGCAACCGCCTCATGCTCCATCGGAGGTACGCGCCCCGTGATTGACGTGCAGCGCACCGACTTCGTCGCGGTGCCGACCCGCGACCGCGAGCGGGCAGCCGCCTTCTACGAGGAGACGCTCGGCCTGCGCAAGAACCAGACGTCCGACTCGTGGATCGAGTTCGAGACCGGCAACCTGACGCTCTCGCTCGTCGCCCCCGAGGAGGTCGGGATCGAGTTCGCGCCGCTGCCGTTCGGCACGGTCGTGGTGCGCGTGCCCGACGTCGCGGCAGCGAAGGAGCAGCTCGAAGCAGCCGGCGTCGAGTTCGTCGGCGAGCCGTGGGACTCGGGCGTCTGCCACGGCGCCGCGTTCAAGGATCCCGACGGCAACGGGCTCGCTCTTCATCACCGCTACGCGCCCTATCCCGACGGGAGGCTGCCCTGATGGAGGTCACGCGCGTCGACTACATCCGCGTCCCGGTCGACGACATCGAGGCCGCTAAGCGCTTCTACGGCGAGGTCCTCCACCTGCCGCGAAACGAGCACCTCGACCACGAGGACTGGGTCGAGTACGAGGCCTCGAACGTCACGCTCGCGGTGATGACGCCGGAGACGCACGACGACGTGTTCGCCGCGTTCCCGCCAGGGACGATCGCGCTCGGCGTGCCGGACGTCGCGGCCGCGAAGGCCGAGCTCGAGGCGAAAGGCGTCGAGGTCGGGGAGATGTGGGACTCCGGCGTCTGCCACGGCGCCGGCGTGAGTGACCCGGCCGGGAACAGGATCCTCCTCCACCACAGGTACAAGGCGTATGACGAGGTCTGACGCGCTCGCGGCCTACGAGGCGCTGCCGCTCCCGACCACGACCGAGGAGCACTGGCGCTTCACGGATCTGCGCGGCTTCGACCCCGAGGCGTTCGAGGGTGCCGCGTCGGCCGAGATCGAGACGATGCTCGACCTCGACGTCGCCGGCTACGCGACCGTGACCGCCGAGGGCATCGAGATCGAGAAGGCTCCGGACGGGATCACCTTCGCGCCGCTCCCGGAGGAGCACGAGCGGCTCTACTCGCTCGTCGGCTGGGACGAGAAGTTCGCGGCCCACAACGCGGCGCTCTGGCAGCACGGGCTCCTCGTCGTCGTCCCAAAGGGCGTCGTGCTCGAGAAGCCGCTGTACGTCCGCATCTCCGCGACCGGCCAGACGTTCTGGCGGCTCGTGGTCGTGGCCGAGGAGGGCGCGCGCGCGTCGCTGATCGAGGAGTACGCGTCGCCGTCGGCCGAGACCGAGGCCTACTCGAACGCGGTGACCGAGCTCTTCGTCGAGCAGGCCGCGAAGCTCGAGTACGTCTCGCTCCAGAACCTCTCCCACGAGACCTGGCACTTCGCAACGCACCATGCGCGCGTCGAGCGCGACGCCGAGCTCGACTGGGTCGCGGGCGGGTTCGGCTCGAAGAGGGGCAAGACGCGGATCCAGAACGACCTCGCGGGCCGCGGCGCCACCTCGCGCGTGACGGGCGCGTACTTCGCCGACGGCACGCAGCACCTCGACTACGACACGTTCCAGGAGCACATCGCGCCCGACTGCGAAAGCGACTTCGCCTTCAAGGGCGCGCTGCGCGACGAGGCCACGGCGGTCTGGCGCGGGATGATCCGGGTCGAGAAGGACGCGCAGAAGACGAACGCGTACCAGGAGTGCCGCAACCTGATGCTGTCGCCGACGACGCACGCGGTGCCGATCCCGGGCCTCGAGATCCTGGCGAACGACGTCCGCTGCACGCACGGAGCGACGGTCGGGCGGGTTAACCGCGAAGACCTCTTCTACTTGATGAGCCGCGGCCTGAAGCGCCCGGAAGCGGAGCGCCTGATCGTGCGCGGCTTCTTCCAGGACGTGCTCGACCGGATCGAGCTCGAGCCCGTGCGCGAGGCGGTTACGGCCGCGCTCGAGGCGCGGATTCCGCAGGCGTAGCCGCACGCAACGGAGCTTTCTCCGCGAGGACGTCGGCCGTCCTCTCGCAGGCTCGGTCCTCGCGATGGGCGCGGTACTGCGCGCGGTGCTGTCGCTCCGACTCTCCCGGCTCGAGCGTCGCGAGATAGCCGAAGACCTCGTCCGTGCCCTCGAACCGCTCGCCGCCCTCGGTTACGAGCAGCGGGATCTCGTGCTGACCCTCCCGATCCTCCTGCCGCGGCGCGACCTGCTTCGCGACGAAGTCGATCCCGAGCTCCGTCAGCCGCTGGCGCACCGCGGACGAGTACGGGCACCACTCAGCCTGGTAGAGCGTGAGCACATTGCAATGCTCGTCGCCGCGGCACGGGCATAAACCTCGAGGCGGAGTCCCTCGGTTGGGGCGAACGAGCACCGGCCGCCTGCCGACAACGTGGTCATGGGGTCGTTTCTCCGCAGGCCGCTGGGCTTGTTTGCGGTCATCGTCGTGGTCGGGTTGATCCTGATCGCCGGCGGCATGGCGGCGTTCGGCGGAACGTCCTCCGCGGGCTCGCCCTACCCGAAGCCGCTCACGCCCGGGCAGTTCGACCACGTCGGCGTCGGCATCTGCCTCTCCATGCGCTCACAGCTCAAATGGCTCGCCGCGCACAAACCCAAGAACCTGAGAGAGCTCCAGACCTACATCGAAAGGGCCACCGCGATGTACGACGGCCTGAGAGTGAAGGTGCGAGGGATCGTCCCGCCCGCCTACGCAGCAGCCGGGGTTCGGCGCCTGCTCACGAAGCTCGACGCGCTGGATCGCGTCATGCGTCACCTGAATCACCTGGCCGAGACGCGTCAGTGGCGGTCCGCCATCAGCTTCGTTCGATCCAGGGCGTTCAGGAAGCTCGAAGGACGGGTCAATCCGCACTGGAAGCCGAGCGACATGCACTGCCGCGGCGTCGCCGGCCAGCTGGTCTAAGTCACTTCGATTCGGACGCGAACGTCCACTCGTGGCCCTGCGGGTCGTGGCAGCTGTAGCGCCGGTGGCCGTACGGCAGGTCGGCGAGCTCCTCGAACACCTCCGCGCCCTCGCGGCGCGCCTGCTCGTGGTGCGCGTCGGCGTCCGGGACGAGCACGTAGGTGATCGACGTCCGACCGACCGAGCTCGGGTTTGCGTAGCCGGGGCCGGGCTGGCCCGCGTAGATCATCCCGCCGAGCGGGGTCTCGAACTCGAGATGCGCGCCGCCGGCGACTCCGGCCTCGCGGCGGGTCTCGCGGAAGCCGAAGGCGCGGCAGAGGAACTCGGACGCGGCGTCGGCGTCTTCGTACAGGAGGTATGGGGTGACCGTCTGGCTCATGCGAGCCAGGCTAGGCGGCTCGATCGGCGGTGTCTTGGAGAAATGTTTCGGGCGTCCGGCCGGTGAAGGCTCGAAACTCGGCGATCAGGTGCGGCTGGTCGGCGAAGCCGCAGGCAAACGCGACCTCGCCCCAGCTCATCGTTCCCGCGAGCTCGCGCGCACGCTCGAAGCGGAGGAGCCGAGCGGCCGCTTTCGGCGGGAGCCCGATCTGCTCGCGGAAGCGGGCGGCGACGCGCTTGCGGCTCCAGGCGAGCTCCGAGGCCAGCGCGCCGACGCGCGCCGTGCCGTGCGTGGCTCGCAGTCGTTCCCACGCGAAGACGACGCCAGCATCCGGCGGACGTGCCTCGGCGAGCCGGCGGCCGAGCTCACGGTCGAGCGCGGCGAACCGCGCGTCCCAGCTCTCCTCGGCCCCGATACGCGCCACGAGGTCGCGCGGGAGGAGTTCTTCGAGCGGGACCGAGGTGCCGGCGAGCTCGTGCAGCGGGACGCGGAGGAGCATGTGCGCCGCCCACGGAGCGAGTGAGATCTGGAGGCCGTGCATCCCTCCGGGGTGCTCGGTCACGACCTGGTCGAGCCGCAGGCCGCCTGCGAACGAGGTGCGGCGCTCGCCGTCGATCCGCCACTCGTGGTCGAAGGTGAGGATCACGACCACGTCAGGGCCGGGCCCCTCGCGCCGGCGCGTCGGCGGCTCGTCGGACCGGAAGCCGTCGTACCGCGTGACCGCGCGGCGCAGCGCATGCGCCGGAAGGCGGGTGACGACCATCCCAGGACGCTAGCGCTCGGCGGCGAGGCGCGCACCGAGCGCGACCAGCGCGACGCCGTTAATTGCGTCGAGCGCGCGCCTGACACGGCCGCGAACGAGCAGGCGCCTCGTCCTTGCGACGGCAACCGCGTACGCGGAGAGCCACGTGAGCGTCATCGTCGCGAACGCGAGGCCGAGCACCAGCAGCTCGCCGAAGCCGCTGCCGAACTGCGGCAGCAGGCTCGTGAAGAAGACGGCCATCTTCGGGTTCACGAGGTTGCTGAGCAGTCCCTGGCGAAAGCCGGCGGCAGAGCCACGCGGCCTTTCGCCCCGCGAGCGCCCGCGCACCGCGGCAGCGAGCGACTGCAGGCCGAGCCAGACGAGGTATGCGGCGCCGACGATCCGCACCGCCGTGAACAACGGCTGCGACGCTGCGACGAGTGCGGCGATCCCCGCGCTCGCGGCAAGCGTCCAGAGCGCCTGCCCGGTCGCGACTCCTGCAGCAGTGCGAAGGCCGTTGCCCCGCCCGCCGAGCAACGTGTTGCGGATCGTGAGCGCCGTGTCCGGCCCGGGCGTGCAGATCACGACCGCCGCGACGACGACGAAGTCGATCACGAGCGGACGAGCGGCTTGTACTTGATGCGGTGCGGCTCGAGCGCATCCGGGCCGCGCGTCTCCTTCATCCACTCGACGAACTCGGCCCACGAGCCCTCGAACCAGATCGTCTCGCTGTTGCCCTCGAACGCGAGGATGTGGGTCGCGACGCGGTCGAGGAACCAGCGGTCGTGCGTGATCACGACCGCGCAGCCGGCGAACTCGAGCAGCGCCTCCTCGAGCGCGCGGAGCGTGTCCACGTCGAGGTCGTTCGTCGGCTCGTCGAGGAGGAGGACGTTGCCGCCCGAGCGCAGGAGCTTCGCAAGATGGACGCGGTTCCGCTCGCCGCCGGAGAGATCCGAGACGCGCTTCTGCTGATCCGAGCCCTTGAAGTTGAACCACGAGACGTACTGCCGCGAGTTCACCTCGCGCTTGCCGAGCTCGATCGTGTCGTGGCCGCCCGAGATCTCCTTCCACACGTTGTTCGCCGGGTCGAGGTCGGCGCGCGCCTGGTCGACGTAGGCGAGCTCGACGGTGTCGCCGACGCGGAGCGTCCCCTCGTCGGGCTGCTCTTCGCCCGCGACCATGCGGAACAGCGTCGTCTTGCCTGCGCCGTTCGGGCCCACCACGCCGACGATGCCCGCGGGCGGGAGCGAGAACGTGAGGTCGTCGACGAGCAGGCGGTCGCCGAATCCCTTGCGCACGCCTTCGGCCTGGATCACGACGTCGCCGAGCCGCGGCCCGGGCGGGATGTGGATCTCGACCCGGTCGAGCTTGACGTTCTGCTCCTCGGCCAGCAGCGTCTCGTACGCGCCGAGCCGTGCCTTCGCCTTGGCGTGCCGGGCGCGCGGGCTCGCGCGCACCCACTCGAGCTCGCGCGCGAGCGTGCGGCGGCGGGCCGACTCCTGCTTCTCCTCGTGCGCGAGCCGCTCCTGCTTCTGCTCGAGCCACGACGAGTAGTTGCCCTGGAACGGGATCCCGCGGCCGCGGTCGAGCTCGAGGATCCAGCCGGCGACGTTGTCGAGGAAGTAGCGGTCGTGCGTGACGGCGACGACGGTCCCCTTGTAGTCCGCGAGGAACCGCTCGAGCCACAGCACCGACTCGGCGTCGAGGTGGTTGGTCGGCTCGTCGAGCAGGAGCAGGTCGGGCGCCGAGAGGAGCAGCCGGCAGAGCGCGACCCGGCGGCGCTCGCCGCCGGAAAGCGTCTCGACGTCGCGGTCTCCCTCGGGCAGGCGGAGGGCGTCCATGGCGTGGTCGAGCCGGTCGTCGAGCTGCCAGAGGTCGGCGCGGTCGATCGCGTCCTGCACCTTCGCCTGCTCGGCGAGCAGCGTGTCGTAGTCGGCGTCGGGCTCGGCGAAGGCGGCGCTGATCTCGTTGAAGCGGTCGAGCAGGTCGCGCAGCGGGCGCACGCCGTCCTCGACGTTGCCGCGCACGTCCTTGGCCGGATCGAGCTCCGGCTCCTGCTCGAGCAGCCCCACCGTTGCTCCGGGCGCGAGCTCGGCGACGCCGGACGATGGCTCGTCCTTGCCGGCCATGATCCGCAGGAGCGTCGACTTGCCGGCCCCGTTCGGGCCTAGCACGCCGATCTTCGCTCCCGGCAGGAACGAGAGCGAGATGTTCGCGAGCACCTGCCGGTCGGGGCCGTAGAACTTGTCGGCCCGATACATCGTGTACACGTAGTCGCTCGGCATCCGGCGCCGGACGATAGCGGGGGTTATCGAGGCGCTCGCTCGGGAACGTCCTGGGCATGGAACCGAGACATGAGGACTTTGCAGCCGAAGAGGTCGCCGTCGATCGCGAGAACAAGGGCGAGGAGGACGACGACCGCACGGGTGCGGATACCGTGGACGACGCAACGCCGGCCAACGACGACACGGGCTACGACGCCGAGATCGACGACGCTTCGCAGCTCTGAGCCGGCTCGACCGGCTCACCCGCCCCGCGGGACTACCATGATCCCGTGGCCGTAACGACGGGAGCGAAGCTCGACGCGCACGTTCTGCGCCGCGACTTCCCGATCTTCGAGCAGGAGATCCACGGCAGGCCGCTCGCCTATCTCGACTCGGCGAACACCTCGCAGAAGCCGCGACAGGTGCTCGACGGGATGACGAAGTTCTACGAGACGTCGAATGCGAACGTCCATCGCGCGGTGCACGTGCTGGCCGAGCGCGCGACGAGCGGGCTCGAGGGCGCGCGCGAGAAGACGCGCGCCTTCCTCAACGCGCCGGACGCGCGCGAGGTGATCTTCGTCCGCAACGCCACCGAGGGACTGAACCTCGTCGCCTACTCGTGGGGCGGCAACAACCTCGGCCCCGGCGACGCGGTCGTCGTCACCGAGCTCGAGCACCACTCGAACTTCGTGCCGTGGCAGTACATCGCGAAGCGGCAGGGAGCCGCGTTCCTGATGATCGAGATCGACGAGAACGGCGATCCGAACCTCGAGCAGCTGGAGGCGATCGCGCGTGACCACACGGTCAAGGTCGTCGCCACGAACCTCGTCTCGAACTCGCTCGGGACGATCCACGACCTCGGCCCGCTCGTGTCCTGGGCGCACGAGCAGGGCGCGATCTTCGTCTGCGACGCCGCGCAGGCGGCGCCGCACATGAAGGTCGACGTCCAGGCGCTCGGCGCCGACTTCGTCGCAATCTCGGGGCACAAGATGTGCGGACCGAGTGGCATCGGCGCGGTCTGGGGACGAGGGGAGCTCCTCCATTCGATGGAGCCGTTCCTCCTGGGCGGGCACATGATCAACTCCGTCCGCGTCGACAAGACGACGTGGGGCGAGCTGCCGCACAAGTTCGAGGCGGGCACGTCTCCGATCGCCGAGGCTTACGGGCTCGGCCTCGCGATCGACTATCTCGAGGCGATCGGCCTCGACGCGATCGAAGCGCACGAGCACGAGCTCGCCGGCTACGCGCTGGGGCGGCTGGCCGAAGTGCCGGGCGTCAAGCTCTACGGGCCGCCCGCGGAGCGGCGCGCCGGCGTCGTGTCGTTCAACATGGAGGGGATCCACCCGCACGACGTCGCCCAGATCCTCGACCTGCAGGGCGTCGCGATCCGCGCGGGGCATCACTGCTGCCAGCCGCTGATGCACAAGCTCGGGGTCGCCGCGACGAACCGGGCGAGCTTCTACCTCTACACGATCCCCGAGGAGATCGACCAGCTCGTCGAGGGCCTGCACGCCGTCCGTAAGGTGTTCGCATGAGCAGCGATCCGGGCCTCGAGAGCCTGTACCGCGAGGTCATCCTCGACCACTACAAGAACCCGCGCGGGCACGGGGTGATCGAGCACGCCGACGCCGAGGCCGAGGGGCAGAACCCGCTCTGCGGCGACGAGGTCTCGATCTACGTTGCGTTCGGCGAGGACGGCGAGACGATCGACGACGTGAAGTTCTCGGGCCGCGGCTGCGCGATCTCGCAGGCTGCTACGTCGATGCTGATGGAGATGGTCAGCGGCAGGACGGCAACGGAGGTTGCAAGCCTCGACAAGGACGAGCTGCTGGCCGAGATCGGGGTCCCGCTCACGCCGGTGCGACTCAAGTGCGCGATGCTCGGCCTCACGACGCTCAAGGTCGCGCTGCACAAGGCGAAGGGGACTCCGCTCCCCGACGGCCTCGCCGGCTTCGACGAGCTCGACCTCACCTGAGTGCCCCAGATCGAGGTCGCCGCAGCCGACGAGTTCCCGCCCGGCTCGTCGAAGATCGTCCGCGTAGGGAGCCTCTTCGTCGGCGTCTACAACTGCGGCGGCGAGTTCTACGCGATCGAGGACCGCTGCTCGCACGACGATGGTCCGCTCTGCGAGGGCGACTGGGACGAGGATCTCTGCCGGGTCATCTGCCCTCGTCACGGATCGGCGTTCGACCTGGCCACGGGCACGCCGCGCTCGCTCCCCGCGACCGAGCCCGTCGACACCTATCCGGTGCGGATCGTCGACGGCACCATCGTCGTCGAACTCCCCTAACGCTGCAGCGCGGGCTCGCGGGACTTCTTGCCGCGCGAGGTCGGAGCCTCGGGGTCCGGCGACCTCTCGAGCAGCCGACGCAGTCGCGGGAGCATGAGGAACGAGAGCGGCTGCGGCAGCCAGATCGCGAAGAAGCGGTAGCTGAAAGTGCCCAGGACCGCGGCGACCCATGGCGCGCCGCAGTACCAGAGTGTCGCCGCGAGCGCCGCGTCGAGGATCCCTGCTCCGCCGAGCGGTCCCGTGCGGCGCGTCACGATCATCGCGGTCCCGAAGCCGACCATCAGCGTCGCGCCGTTCATGCGGAAGCCGAAGGCGGCAAGCGCCACCCAGAGCGCCCACATGTCGCCGAGCCAGTAGAGCAACATCCCCGAGATCGCGCTCGCGTACTGCAGCGGGTGGCGGAACATCTGTCCGATCAGGTGCGCCGCGTCGAGGAGGATCGAGAGCTTCCCGCGCCAGCCCTTGCGACGGCGAAGGCGGCCGCGGTAGCGCTCGGCCGCCCAGAGCGCGACGCCGAAGCCGATAGCCGGCCCCACCGCCCAGGGGATCGTGAAGTCGAGCGGGGGCCTCCGGCCGCCTTCGACGAGGAGCACGACCGCTGCGGCACTGCACGGAATGGCCAGGACCAGATGCTCGAGCCCGCCCAGCAGCGTCACGCGGACCTTCGCCTCCCGCGCCGACCCGCCGGCCGCGCGCATCACGATTTGGTCGATCCCCGTGCCGCCGTGTGCGAGGAAGCCGCCGAAGCCCGCTGCCACGACGGCGAGGCGGTCGCCGTGGCTCAGGTCGTCCGGCCCCCCTTCGATCTTGCCGACGCCGCGGTAGCCGAAGTAGTAACCCGCGAACGCGAGGACGACGAGGCCGAGCGACGCTGCGAGCCAGAACCACCTCGGATGCTGCACCGTGTGCCAGACGCGGTCGAAGCCCGCAACGTACGCCAGCGCGACTCCGGCCCCGAAATAGAGGAAGGCGGCGAACGCCGTCAGCAACAGCAGCCGGTGCGGCTTGGCACCGACGTGGCTGTGCGAGAGGAGACCCACGCCTCTCCGCTCTCCGGAGGGGCGGTTCCGGAAACTAGGCCGCGTCCTCCCGAGGCCCACGCTCCGCGCTCTCGGTGCGGTTGCGGCCGTTCGACTTCGCCAGATAGAGGGCTTGGTCGGCGGCGCCGAGCAGCTCCTCGACGCTGTCCTCCGGGAGCATCGGCGCAACTCCGCAGCTCGCGGTCGTATGCATGTCTCCGACCGAATGCCCCTCGATCGTGCGGCGCAGGCGCTCGGCGAAGCGCTGCGCCCCAGCCAGATCGGTCTCGGGCAGGACGACCACGAACTCCTCGCCGCCCCAGCGCGCGACCGTGTCCCCCTGGCGCGCAAGGGAGGTGAGGAGCCGGCTGACCGCGCGCAGCATCACGTCGCCGGCGGCGTGCCCGAAGGAGTCGTTGATCTCCTTGAACCGGTCGAGGTCGAGGAGGACGATCGCGAGCTGGTGGGCAAAGCGCTGGGCGCGGGAGATCTCCGAGGCGAGGATCTCCTCGAGCGCACGCCGGTTCGCGAGGCCGGTGAGCGCGTCGATGCGCGCCTCGCTCGCCTGCTCCTCGGTCCAGCGGAAGGCGCGCAGCAGGGGCCGGGTGAGCACGAGGGTGAGGAGCATCAGCGCCGCCAGAGCGAGGAGGCCGGCCTCGATGACGCGGAGGTACGCCGAGTTCTTCCGGTGCGACTCGATTCGCGCGGGCATGTAGGCGCGGACGCCGACCTGCTGCGTCAGCGGCAACGTCGCTCCGTGGTTCGTCCCGGGCGGGGCGGCGCCCTTCAGATCGACGAACGCAAGCTCGACTCCGTTTGCGGCGCCCGCCGACAGTCGCCGCCGGGTCGTCGTGTCGGCGGGGAGCTGCGACACGACGGAGCCGATCGTCCGGCCGCCGCTGACGAGTTGCGCACGAGCGGAGAAGGCATCTTTGATGCGCCGTCCATACGTCCGGCCGCCGACCTCGAGCAGCAGGCGGTTGCGTTGCGCGAAGCGCGCGAGCTTCTTCTTCTCGTGGCGCCGGATTGCCGACTGGACGGGCGGCGACGACGCGGCGGCAACGGCTTGCAGTTGGTGCCGGTCGAGCAGCCGCGAGAAGCGAGCCTGGGCGGCTTGCGCGGCGTCGTGCACCTCGAAGTCGATCGTGCGGGTGACGTTCCGGACTTCATCCCGCACGATCACGTAGGAGACGCACGCGATCGGGAAGATCGCGATCGCCGCCAGGGTGAGCATCAGCCGCAGACGGAGCCCCAGCCCCAGCGGAGAGGCGCGACGCGGCACGGGGCTCAGCCGCCGCGGCCCCTACCGTGCGACCCGTCGTCTCCGCCGGCGGCGGCGTTGCCCGACTGAGAGTTTCCGTTCCCGTTGCCGGCGTAGCCCTGCGGCGAGGTTCCGGGGCCGGAGCCGTTGCCGGAGTAGCTGTGTCCCGGCGGTGCGGACGGGCTGCTGTTGCCGTTGTAGCCGGGCGAGGACTGCCCGTCGTCCCCGTCGCCGGAATAGCTATGCGACGGGTGCGTGGAGGCGGCGCCCGCGCCAAAGGCTTGCGCCGTCGCGAGCCCCGCGTTGGAGTTGTTGCTGTTGGCGCCCCCGGCTCCGCAGTTTCCCGGGGCGAAGCTCGGCCGGCGGTGGCTCGGCGTGTACTGCGCACCGTCGACGTTCGACTGCGGGGGCGGGGTCCGAGTCGTGCGCGTCGGCGGCGTGACGACCGTGGTGGGAGGCGGAGGCGGAGGCGAAGGCGGTGGCGGGGGAGGAGGCGGCGGAGACGGTGGGGGCGGCGTGACGACGGGCGTCGTGGTCGGCGGGACGACGACCGGCTCGCCCGTGCCGCCCGAAGAAGGCGGCGTGTGCGTCGGGCCGGTGTTGCCTCCGCCGGACGACCGTTGCGGGGCGCCCGCGCTGGGGAGGGGGACGATGGACCCGCTCGACCCCGTCGCCGGCCTGGCGAAGGCCGCGGGCTTGAGGGAGGTTGCGTGAGTGCCCGCGCGGTGGTGCGTCGGCGGGCCGATCCCACGCGGCGACACGACGACGTTCTGGATGGGCGGCGCCGAGCCCGAACGGAAGCCTCTGAAGGGAAGCTGGACGTTGCCAGAGTCGACGAGGACGGCCATCGCGGCCGCGCCGAGGAGGAGCGGGACCAGCACCATCGCCACCCGACTCGCGACTACCCAGATTGCGCGCGCTTTGCCGCCTTCGTTGGCCGACACCGGCCGATCTCCCCCTTCCCATGGGCTTTCCCCCGGCCTTGAGTCAGGAATACAAGAAATAGCGTCGGACGGCAACCCGCATGCGGAGCCGAGATTCGCTGTTTCCGCGGAATCTCTCACCCCACCAGCCGGAGGTTGCGGGGGGCCGGGGCAAGGGTCGACACTGCCCACATGAAGTCCGTCACGTCGGCGGTCGTCGGGCGCGAGGAAGAGGCCGCCGCTCTCGCCGCTTTCCTCGGCGGCGAAGGGCGCGCACTCGTCCTCGTAGGCGAGGCCGGGATGGGAAAGACGACGCTGTGGCAGGAGGGCCTGGCGATGGCGAGCGCGGAGGGAGTCCGGGTTCTCGCGGCACGAGCGAGCGAGGCCGAGTTGCAGCTGCCCTTCGTCGCGTTGGCCGATCTGCTCGAGGACGTGGACCTTGCCGCAGTCCCCGGTGTCCTGCGCCCTCAGCGCAGGTCGCTCGAGGCCGCTCTGTTCCGGGCGGAGCAGGAGGAGGCGGAGCTCTCGGTGCCGGTGGCAGCGGGGTTCACGGCCGTGCTCCGCGCGCTGGCTGCCGACGAGCGTCTGCTCGTCGCCGTCGACGACGTGCCCTGGCTCGACCGTGCTTCGGCCGAGGCGCTGACGTTCGCGGCCCGTCGTTTGGGTGGCTGCGACGTCCGGTTCCTCCTGGCTCGGCGGACCGGTGGGGCGACTCCGCTCGAAGGTGCCTTCAATCCGCCGGGCGCCGACTCGCTCGAGCTCGGCCCGCTCAGCCTCGGGGCGACCCGTACGCTCCTCGCACAGCGGGTCGGCCTGACCTTGCCGAGGCGCGTCCTGCGACGGGTCTTCGAGTCGGCCGGCGGCAATCCGTTGTTCGCCCTCGAGCTCGGGCGACTCCTGCGCGAACGCGGGACGCCGGAGATCGGAGCCGAGCTACCGATCCCGGAGCTCGTCGACGACGTCTTCGGCCCGCGTGTGGCCGGGCTCGCAGTGCCGCTGCGTCGGGCCTTGCTGGCAGTTGCGCTCAGCCCGACCCTCAGCCGGCTCCAGCTCGCGGGGGTTGTCGATCCGCTCGCGCTCGAGGACGCCGTGCGCAGCGGCCTGCTCACGCTCGACGGCGAGCGGGTTCGGGTCTCGCATCCGCTACTTGCTGCCGCTGCGAGGAAGCACTCGGCGGCGGCGGAGAGGCGCGACCTGCACCTCGCCCTCGCGGAGGTGGTCGGCGACACGGCGCTGCGAGCGCAGCATCTCGCTCTCGCCTCGGCGAAAGCCGACGCAGAGCTCGCCGAAAGGATCGCCGAGACCGCCGCCGCCGCGCTTGCCAGAGGGGCCACGCACGAAGCCGTGGAGGTCGCCGAGCACGCACTTCGGCTCACGCCGCCTGACGACGTGCACTACGGCGCACGCCTGCTCGACCTCGCGCGCTACTTCGTCATCGCGGGCGAGATGCCGAGGGCCCGGCAGCTCCTCGAGCACAGGACGGACGACTTCGCCCGGGGCGAGGCTCGGGCGTGTGCCTATCTCGTGCTCGCCGAATGCGCAGATGCCGTCGACGAGGCCTTGCGGCTGCTGGACATGGCACTCGTCGAGGCGGACGACGACGCGGAGCTGCGGGCACAGCTTCTCGCGGAGAAGGCGATCATGCATGCGGCGACGAGATTCAGCGACCTCGACGAGGCGGAAGCGCTGGCGACGCAGGCGTTGGAGGCGGCGCAGCTTGCCGGGCCCGAGCAGGAGCGGTGGGCGTTGTGCGCGCTCGCCTGGGTCCGCCTCGTCCGCGGCAGGCCGCTCACCGACCTGGAGAAAAGGACCGGCTCCCTCCCCCAGAGCTCGAGCCTCTACGAAACGTCGATCGAGCGAGTCGAGGGAACGCGGCTCGTCTGCCGAGGCGAGTTCGAGGAAGCGCGAGCTCTCTTCGAGCGACTACGCGCGCTCGCGGAGGAGCGCGGTGAGGCGCGCTCGGGCTGGATGATGTACCACGGTCTCACCGAGATCGAGCTGCGCGCCGGAAATGCGGGGGCCGCAGCGAAGCTGATGGCCCTCTCGCAGGAGTGGGCCGCGTTCGAGGACGGAGACGGGGTCGACCCCCCGCGTATGGCCATTCTCGAGGCCGTTCGCGGGCGCCCCGAGGAGGCCGAGCGCTGGGCTGCGGAGACGATCCGCAACCTCGGGCCGACCGGGGTGAGACGAGAGGAGACCGAGGGCTGGCGCGCGCGGGGGATCGTGGCGCTGCTGAGGCACGAGCCGGAGCGGGCGGTCGAAGCGTTGCGTCCGATCTGGGAGCACACCGTGCAAGAGGGGATCGACGAGCCCGGCGTTTGGCCCATGGCCCCCGACCTCGTGGAGGCGCTGGTCGAGATCGGAGAGCTTCACGAGGCACTCACCGTGACCGACCGTCTCGAGCGATTGGCGGGAGAGCAGGACCATCCCTGGGGGCTCGCGAGCGCGATGCGGTGCCGCGCGATGCTGTCGCTCGCGACCGCGTACGACGAAGATGCGGCTGCGCTGTTGCGCGAGGCCGCCGACGCGTACGGGGCCCGCGGCTTGCGCTTCGACCAGGCGCGCTCGTTGCTGTTCCTCGGACGAGTGCAGCGCCGCAACCGGAAGTGGGCTGCGGCGCGGCGCTCGCTGGACGAAGCGGCGGAGGTGTTCGAGGCGCTCGGCGGCGACGGCTGGGCCGAGCAGGCGCGGGCGGCACTCGAGCGGACCGGAGCCCGCCGCCCGGTTCCCAAGGGCGACCTGACGCCGTCGGAGGAGCGCGTCGCGCGACTCGCCGCTCAGGGGCTCAGCAACAAAGAGATCGCCGCGGCGCTCGTCGTCAGCGTCTACACGGTGGAGAAGCACCTTTCGCACGTGTACGCGAAGCTCGGCGTGCGCTCGCGTGCGCAGCTCGCGCCGGCGCTCGGCTAGGCCGAAGCTTCCAGCTTTCCGGTATTTCGCGCCGTCGGCCGGCGGCTTAGCGTCGACGGCATGACCGAGTATCTGCTCGAGGTCTATGCGGCCCGGACGGATGGGCAAGCCGTCGAGTACGCGGCAGGCCGCGCACGTGCGGCAGCCGATGCGCTCGCAGCGGAGGGGCCTCGTGTCCGGTACGTGCGCGCGATCTTCGTGCCGGAAGACGAGACGTGCTTCTACGTCTACGAGGCGGACTCCGTCGGAACTGTTCACGAGGTAGCGCGCCGTGCCGGCCTGGCGGTCGACCGGGTGGTCGAGGCGCGGAACGCGGAAGAGAGAGGAGACGACTCATGAACGACAGGCGCTCTTTGCTGCGCCGCGGCACTGTGCTGGCCGTTCTTGCGGCCGCTCTCGTTGCCGGCGGTGTCGCGTACGCGGCGATTCCCGACAGCGGTGGCGTCTATACCGCCTGCATGCTCAAGCACGTCGGGACGCTCCGACTGATCGACACGTCCTTGCCGTCCTGGAACCCGATGAGCCACTGCAGCACCACGTACGAGACGCAGGTCACCTGGAACCAGACCGGTCAACAGGGGCAGCAGGGCCCACAGGGGCCGCAGGGGCCGCAGGGGCCAAAAGGAGACATCGGCCCCCAGGGGCCTGCGGGAGCCGACGGGCTCAGCCATGCCTACGAGGCCACCAACACCTTCACTCCCGACGACAACGTGATCGCTCAGCGCGTGGTCGGACTGAGCGACTTGCCCGCCGGCACCTATGCGGTCTTCGTAACCGTGGCCAACCGCGGCCCAGATGACGCCACATGCAGGCTCGCCAGCGACACGACTCCACTCAACGACGCCGTCGATTTTTCGGGTCTGGGGGTCAACGTCGTGACTACCTTGACGGGCGTAGTCACCACCAGCGGTTCCAACATCGTCGACGTCGCCTGCAAATCGCAAGGCTCGTCGAAGATTGACGGGGCGATCACAGCGATTCTGCTCGACGCCGTCAACTGACGCGTCCTGCGCGCGGGGCGGGATGATACGTCCTGTCCCGCGCGCTTCTCTCCTCGACGATGACCGAGCCCATCCGCTGCTGGCCGACGAGCGACCCGCTTTACATCGCGTATCACGACGAGGAGTGGGGGCGGCCGGTGCGCGACGAGCGCGGGCTCTACGAGCGCCTCTGCCTCGAAGGCTTCCAGGCGGGACTCTCTTGGCTGACGATCCTGCGCAAGCGAGAGGCGTTCCGCCGCGCTTTTGCCGGCTTCGAGCCGGAGCGGGTCGCTCGCTTCGTCGAGCGTGATGTCGAGCGCCTGCTCGGAGACGCGAAGATCGTTCGCCACCGCGGCAAGATCGAGGCCGCGATTGCCAACGCGCAGGCGACTCTCGCGCTGCGCGAGGCGGGGAAGCCGCTCGACGAGCTCATGTGGGAGTACCGCGACCATGCGGACGGCAAAGAGCTCTCGCTGCGGCTGAAGAGCGCGGGCTTCCGCTTCGTCGGCCCGACGACCGTCTACTCGTCTATGGAGGCCTGCGGGATCGTCAACGGGCACCGTCCCGACTGCTGGGTGCGGGACGCAGTCGAGGCCGAGCGCTAGCCTTCGAGGATCTGCTTCAGGCGCTCGAAGTCCTTGCGGAACTGGCGCTCGGCACGACGCGTGAGCAGGCCCGCCGCGAAGCCGGGGACGTCTCCCTCGGCGGTCACCGTCAGCCGCGTCCCGCCGTCCGACGGCTCGAGCTCGTGGCGGACGGTGAACGGCACGGGACTGTCGAGCGCGCGCAACGTGAAGAGCCGCGGCTCGTCGCGCTCGACGATCTCGAGCGTCGTGTGGAGCTCTCGTCCGAGCAGCGAGCGCGACTCCTCGATGTGCTTGTCGCCTCGGAGCGTCGCGGTCTTCACCCCGGCCTGCCACGCCGGCAGGTTCGAGACGTCGGTCAGATAGGCGAAGACGTCCTCCGGTGTCCGGGCGATCTCGATCGTCAGCTCGGCGCGCACGGAGCGGAGGATAGGCTCGACGGCATGCTCGACGATCGCGTTCGCGCCGTGCTCGACCGTCTCGAGCGGGAGGATGCCTCCGAGCGGGAGCGCGGCCTGCCTCCCGAGCAGCGCGCGCGCCAGGTCGAGCCGACGACGGGCCGCTTCCTCTTCTCGCTCGTCGCACCGCAGACCGACTGCGAGGTCCTCGAGCTCGGCGGCTCGCGCGGGTACTCCTCGATCTGGCTCGCCGCCGGAGTGCGCCACCTGGGCGGACGTGTCCTGTCGCTCGAGCACGACGCGGCCAAGGTCGACGCCTGGCGGCGCAACGTCAAGGAGGCGGGCCTCGAGGAGTGGGCGGAGCTGCAAGACGGCGACGCGTTCGAGCTCTTGCCGCGGATCGACGACGTGTTCGACGTCGTCTTCCTCGACGCCGAGAAGGACGACTACGAGGAGCTGTTCCGGATCGCGCGGGACAAGGTCGAGCCGGGCGCGCTGATCGTCGCCGACAACGTCCTCTCGCATCCGGACCCGCTCGCCCGGTACTCCGCCGCCCGTCAGGCGGACCCGACCCTCCTGAGCGTCACCGTTCCACTCGACCGCGGGCTCGAGCTGACCGTCGTCTTGCGGTAGCCGCGTCTTCGGCTATCGTGCGGCTACCGCGGAAAGGAGGTGGTCCGGCAGTGATTTCAGACAGTACGGGCAGTGGAGGTACCAGCGGGTAGGGGTGCCGTCCCCGGGACCCACCGGGGGAACCGCCTAGCCAGCGTGGGGGACACCGCGTTCCGCGCCGCCCGGTCGACTACCAGGCCGGGCAGGAAGGCGCCTCTGCCACTACGCGCTGGTTACTGGAGAAGGGGCCGCTCTCGCGGCCCCTTCTTTTTTCGCTCAGGCAGCGACTCGCTCGGGGGCCGCGACGGCCTCCGAAGCGAGAGTGGTCAGGTGCAGCCGGAGCTGTGCGAAGACTTCGCCGTCCAGGAGCCGACCGTTCGCGTCGAATCGCTCGTGCGCGCGGGCGACCGGGATTTCCGTCCCGACGACACGGGCCCCCGCGATGCCGAGGATCCGCTTCAAGTCCTGCTGAGCCCACAGGGCGCCGAACTGGCCCGTGCTCGTGCCGACGACCGCGACGGGCTTGTCGCGCAGCACGGCCTCGAGCTTATGGCTGGAAACGGCGCCGGCGCCGTCCGGCCGAAAGATGTGGGGCCGCGAGGCCCAGTCGATCGCGTTCTTGAGGCCGCCGGGGACGGAGCCGTTGTACTCGGGCGTCGCGAAGAGGATCGCGTCCGCCGCCGCCCAGTCGTCCCGCAGGCGGCGCACCGACTCGGGAACGTCGGCCTCGAGATCCTCGTCGTAGAGCGGCAGGTCGCCGATCCCCTCCCAGAGCTCGAGCTCGACGCCGTCGGGCGCGGCCTCGACCGCCTCCCGCAGGAGGCTTGTGTTGAACGAGGCCTCCCGCAGGCTGCCGGAGACGGCGAGGATCTGCATCGTCAGCTCTCCTGCCTCACGAAGGCGAGCTCGGCCTTGATCGTGACGTCGTCGCCGAGGTAGTTGCCGCCGCCCTGGTTGGGGGCGTTCCAGCTGACGCCGAACTCGTTGCGGTCGACCGTCGCCTCGAGCGTGATGCCGACGCGCTCGCGGCCGAAGGGATCGACGTTGGGCTCCGAGACCGAGGCCGAGATCGTGACTGGGCGCGTGACACCCTTGATCGTGAGCTCGCCGTGCTCGAAGTCGCCGGTGGTGAAGGAGATCTCCGGAAACCGCCCGGCGTCGAAGAAGTCCGGCGTGAGCAGGTGGCCGTTCAGCTGCTCGTCCTTGACATCGACGCTGGCGACCTGGGCCGAGCCCTCGAGGACGCCGTCGTTCAGCGTGACCGAGTACTCGCGGAAGCCGCCGCGGAACGTGTTCGTTCCGGCGTACGCAATCTCGAACGAGACGTGGGAGTGGACCGGGTCGGCGCTCCAGCTGCCGGCCGGTGCAGACTTGGAAGTGGTGAGAGTGGACATGGATGCAAGCTCCTTATATACTTGAGATCGCAAGGATCATAGCGAGAAAAGATTGTCTAGTCAAGTATTGAGCACACAAGAGTTTTCGCCGGGCGCAGGCTTGCCCGACACCGCGTGGCTGCGCTTCCTGCGCGCCCACGCGGCGATCACGCGCGAGCTGTCGTCCCGCCTCGAGGCGCTGCACGAGCTGACGCTGAGCGACTTCGACGTCCTCGTGCAGCTCTACTACGCCGAGGGACGGCGCATGCGCCGCATCGATCTCGCCCGCTCGGTGCTGCTGACCGCGTCGGGGATCACGCGGCTCCTCGACGGGCTCGAGTCCGCGGGCCTCGTAGCCAAGGACCGGTGCGACTCCGACGCCCGCGTGACCTATGCCGTGCTCACGAAGGCGGGCGTGAAGAAGATCGAGGACGCGCGCGAGTCGCACCTCGCCGACATCGAGGAGCTGTTCGGCTCGCAGTTCTCGCCGGACGAGCGCGAGCAGCTCGCCGAGCTCCTCGGCCGGCTGCCGCTCGCGCACACGGCGGAGCCGTGCTCCAAATGACGTACGCGTTCTCCTCCCTCGACGAGCTCGGCGACGGGCCCGGCTTCCGCAAGATCCGCGCGGCGCTCGGCGTGACGGCGTTCGGGATCAACGCGATCGTCATGCCTCCGGGGCACGTGGGTTTCCATCACTGGCACGACACCCAGGACGAGCTCTATTTCGTCCACCGCGGCCGGGTAGAGATCGAGGTGGAGGGCGAGACGCGCGTGCTGGGCGAGGGCGGCCTCTTCCACGTGGAGTCGACGACGCCGCGCAAGGTGTCGAATCCGTTCGACGAGGAGGCGGTGCTGCTCGCGATCGGCGGCAAGGGCGGTTACGTGGAACGCGACGGCCACATGGTCGACGAGGCGGACATCCCTCGCCGCGCCTCCTTCGGGAAGCAGTCGTAGCGGGCCGGGCCGTCTACCTGATCACGGGGCCCATGGCCGCCGGGAAGTCGACGGTGGCCCGCCTGCTCGCGGAGCGTTTCGACCGCGGCGTCCACCTCGAAGGCGATCTGTTCCGGCGCAGCATCGTGCGCGGCCGGGTGGAGGCGACGCCGGAGCTGTCCCCGGAAGCGCTCGAGCAGCTCCGGCTCCGCTATCGGGTCGCTGCGGCGGCTGCCGACACGTACTTCGACGCCGGTTTCGCGGTCGCGCTCGAGGACGTCGCGGCAGGGCCGTTGCTCGGCGAGTACCGGACGATGATCCGCAGTCGTCCCTGCCATGTCGTCGTTCTGCTGCCGTCGGTCGAGACGATCGCGGCCCGCGAGGCCGGCCGAACGCAGCGCGGCTACGGGGACTGGTCGGTCGCGCAGTTCCACGAGGGCTTTATGCAGACGACGCCGCGCGTCGGCCTCTGGCTCGACACGACCGATCAGACGCCGGAGCAGACCGTGGACGAGCTCCTCGCGCGCACGACGTTCGAGGGCTCGCCGTTCGTCGTCGTCGACTACGACGAGGCGTGGCCCGCGCTCTTCGAGGAGCTCGCGGCGCGTGTGCGCGAGGCGGTGTCAGATCTCGACGCCGAGGTCGAGCACGTCGGGAGCACGGCCGTCCCTGGACTCGCGGCGAAGCCGATCGTCGACATGGACGTCGTTTTGCGCTCGGCCGAGGACGTGCCCGCCGCGATCGACCGCCTGCGGGAGCTCGGCTACGTGTACCAGGGAGACAAAGGGATCCCCGGGCGCGAGGCGTTCCTCTGGCCGCCCGGAGCGACGCCCCACCACCTCTACGTCGTCGTGGCCGGCAGCGAGCCCCTGCGCCAGCACCTCGCCTTTCGCGACTACCTCCGGGAGCATCCCGACGTCGCGCACGAGTACGGCGCTCTCAAGCGGCAGCTCGCGGAGGAGTACCGCGACGACCGACTCGGCTATACGGAGGCGAAAAGCGAGTTCGTCCGCGGCGTCCTCGAGCAGGTCACTCGCCGTACTCGATGAAGTCGCCCGCGTAACGCGCGTCGCTCACGAGGCGCATCACCCAGGCGGGCCTGAGGCGCACCGCCCAGCGGCCGTTGCTTGCACCCAGCCGGGTGCAGCCGCTGAGGTGAGCAGTCACAGTGGCCGGCCGGCGGCCCCCCGAGTACTCGAAGCGGGCGACGATGAGCGAGGCCCGCCAGCTGGGGAGGCAGGAGGACGGGAGTACGGCGCCGGGCCGCGCGTGCGAGAACCCCGACGGCGCGGCCGCGAATGCCCGCGCGAGGCGCTCCGCGGCTCGGCCTCCGATCCGGTTCGACATGTCGAGCCAGCGGCCCTTGTAGGAGCAGCCGACCATGCCGACGGCTCCCTTCGGCACGAACGGCGGGGATCCGCTCGGCCGCTGGCCGCGCCGGTAGTCCTGCGACGGATGCGTCGGGCAGCCGTTCGGGTCGACGCGAACCGTGCGGACGGAGGCGAGGATGCGGCGGAGCAGGGGACGGTGCGGGCTGAGCACCGTGATGGAGATGCCGCGCGCTGCGAAGACGAGCTGCACTGCATGGCTTCCGTCGACCGTGCCGACGACCCAGCGGCGTGCGCGGGCGCCGCCGTCGATCCTGACGAGCTTCGCGTGATGCCGGTACCAGCCGCACGGCTTGCGGAGGATGCTGCCGAACTCGACGACGCTCAAGCCGGGCGGCTGCCGAATCAGGCACTGGAGGGTCCCGTCCTCGTTCCACAGCACGGTGTTCGCCTTCGGCGTGCCGCACATCCCGCGGCCGAGGCGCCAGCGGGCCGGGACCGCGACCTCGATTCCGTGTGTGCCCACCCGGCGGGTGGGGGGCGGCGGCGCTTGGCGTGCCCGAGCCGGCGAGAGGCGCGGCGCGGCGGACCGGCCGCCGGCGCAAGCCGTCAGCGCGAGTGTCGACACGAGCCCGAGCAGGCCGAGGCACTTCGTCATGTCATTGATACGGCGCGAGCCTGCGCCTCGGTCACAGCAGCGCGACGGTGCGGATCTCGCCGTCCCGGCCGATCCGCATCAGGCGCTCGGGCACCTCGTCGAGCGAGATGGTGCTCGTCACGAAGCGGGCGAGATCGATGCGGCCCTCGAGTGCGGCCTGCGCGAGGAATGGGAAGTCCTCTCGCGGAATCGTGTCGCCGCCGTGCGTCACCGTGAGCGTGATCCGCGGTCCGAAGAAGTCGGCGTCGAGGTCGACGTCGAGCTTCGAGCCCGGCGCGGGCAGGCCGACGAGTGTGGCCCAGCCCGCGTAGGCGCACATCCGGATCGCCTGCGCCAGCGTTGCGGCCCCGCCGCCTGCAGAGAAGGCGAACTCGACGCCGCGGCGGCCGGTCAGGTCGCGCACCGCCTGCACGGGATCGCAGGCGGAGGCGTCGACGACCTCGGTCGCCCCCAGCGCGCGGGCGTGCTCGAGCTTCTCCGGCGCGACGTCGACGGCGACGATCTGTCCCGCGCGGCGCAGCAGAGCACCCTGGATCACGGCGAGCCCGACCCCGCCGCAGCCGATCACCGCGACCGAGGAGCCCTCTTGCACGGGCGTCGCCCAGAGGGCTGCTCCCGCCCCGGTCGAGAACCCGCAGGCGAGAAGGGAGGCCTGCTCGATCGGCAAGTTCTCCGGCACCTTCACCGCGCACGCCTCGTGGACGATCGCCTGGTCGGCGAACGTGCCGCAGCGCAGGACGGGCGTCAGCAACGAGCCGTCGACCGCCCTGTGCACCCGCCGCTTCGCTCGGAGCTGCGAGGAGCAGCGCCGCGGATCGCCTCGCCGGCATTGCGGGCAATCGCCGCAGGGCGCGCGCCAGGCGATGACGACGCGGTCGCCGGGAGCGACCGAGGTCACCTCGTTGCCCACCTCCTCGACGATCCCCGCGCCCTCGTGGCCGAGCAGGATCGGAAATCGCGAGCCCCAGCCCTTGGTCTCGACGATGTGGAGATCGGAGTGGCAGAGCCCGCAGGCCTGGACCCGCACGCGCACCTCCCGCGGGCCCGGTGCCTCGACGGTCAGCTCCTCGATCGCCGGGGCCGCCTCGGGCTCCGCGTAGACCACGCCTCGGATCACGTCGCTCGCCGCAGCTGATCGTCGAGCGAGACGAGCGGCAGCTTGAACGTCTCGACGGCACTCGGATCGGCGACGACGTTGTCCCCGAGCCCGAGCATCGTCAGCTGGTCGCGCGTCACCGGCGCACCGGGCAGGCGCTCCGTCAGCGTCGCCTGCACGCGCATCGCGCCGAAGGGGACGTGCACCGACGGCCGCCGTACGCCGAGCACGCGCTTCAGGCGCTCCCAGAACTCGTTCCAGCTCACGGCCTCCGGGCCGCCGAGCTCGAAGGTCCGGTTCGCGGCCGCCTGCTCGGTGAGGGCGAGGGCGTAGTACTCGGCGAGGTCCTCGACCCAGATCGGCTGGAGCCGCTGTCTCCCCGGCCCGACGATCGGCGTGACCGGGGCGTAGCGGGCGAGGCGGATGAAGGTCGGGAGGACGCCACCGTCTCGGCCGAAGACGAAGCTCGGCCGGAAGATGACGTGGTCGAGCCCGGCCTCCCGGACGGCCCGCTCCATCTCCCACTTCGCCGCGAAGTACGGCACCGCGTCCTTGGTGCGCTCGTCGAGGCCGAGGGCGCTCGCGAGCACGAAGCGGCGGACGCCTGCCTCCTGCGCGGCGGCGACGACGTTCCGCGTCCCCTCAGCCATCACGCGCTCGAAGTCCTCCGGGCGGCCGCGGATGATCGCGACGAGATGGACGACGGCATCGACGCCTTCGCAGGCCGCGCGCAGGGACACGGGATCGGTCACGTCTCCGACTGCCAGCTCGGCGCCCCAGGCGGCGAGGCGGGTGGCCTTGGCCGGATTGCGCACGAGCGCCCGCACGGGCGTCTCCCGCGAGCGCAGCGCATGCACGACGTAGGGGCCGATGAAGCCGGTGCCGCCCGTGACGAGGACCGTCATTCGGCATCCTCGAAGTTCTGCCAGTAGCGGCTCGCGGTGGGGCCGCGCTGGCCCTTGTACTTCGAGCCGATCGACTGCGCACCGTACGGCGTGGCGGCGGGCTCGGTCAGCTGCATGAAGGAGACTTGCCCGATCTTCATGCCGGGATAGATCGTGATCGGGAGGTTGGCGACGTTCGAGAGCTCGAGCGTCACGTGGCCGTCCCAGCCCGGGTCGATGAACCCGGCCGTGGAGTGGATGAGCAGGCCGAGGCGGCCGAGGCTCGACTTGCCCTCGAGCCGCGCCACGAGGTCGTCGGGCAGCCTGATGCGCTCGAGAGTCGATCCGAGCACGAACTCGCCGGGATGGAGCACGAAGGGCTGCTCCTCGTCCACTTCGACGAGCTCGGTGAGCTCCGCCTGCTCGACCTTGACGTCGATGAAGGGGTAGCGGTTGTTGTGGAAGACGCGGAACAGGCGGTCGACGCGCACGTCGACGCTCGAGGGCTGCAGCAGCGCGTCGTCGTAGGGGTCGATCTCGATCCTCCCATCGGCGAGCAGGCGGGCGATCGTCGCGTCGGAGAGGACCATGGCGGCGATGATTCTCCCCGATCCGCGTCCCGCACTGTCGTTATCGTGGCTTCGTGGCGGTCACGCGCGCAATCGAGCTCCGGACGGAGATTCCAGGCCCGCGCTCGCGCGAGATCGCCGGGCGGAAGGAGAGGGTCGTCGCCGATCCGCTCGGCCTCTACCTGCCGATCGTGATCGCCGAGGGTCGCGGGGCGACTGTCACCGACGTCGACGGCAACAGCTTCGTCGACTTCACGGGCGGCGTCGGCTGCCTCAACGTCGGGCACGCTCACCCGCGCGTGGTCGCGGCCGTGCAGGAACAGGCCGCGCGCTTCCTCCACACGGATTTCACGATCGTCCCGTACGAGATCTACGTCGAGTACGCCGAGCGGCTGACGGCACTCGCGCCGTTCTCGGGCCCGTCGAAGGCCGCGTTCTTCAACGCGGGCACCGAGGCCGTCGAGAACGCCGTCAAGTTCGCGCGCGGTTATACGCGCCGCCCGGCGGTGATCGGCTTCGAGGGCGGGTTCCACGGCCGCACCCTCCTCTCGCTGACGCTCACCTCGAAGACGCATCCCTACAAGGCGGGCCTGGGGCCCTTCGCGCCCGAGGTCTATCGCGTCCCGTTCCCGGACGAGTACCGCGGAATCAAGGCCGGCGACGCGCTGGCCGCGCTCGAGCGGGCGCTTTCGACCCAGGTCGCCGCCGAGACCGTGGCCGCGATCCTCGTCGAGCCGGTGCAGGGCGAGGGCGGCTTCATCCCGGCCCCGCCGGAGTTCATGCAGGGGCTGCGCGCGATCTGCGACCGCGAGGGGATCCTGCTCGTCGTCGACGAGGTGCAGAGCGGCTTCGGCCGCACGGGCCGCATGTTCGCGATCGAGCACTACGGCGTCGAGCCGGATCTGATCACCCTCGCGAAGTCCATCGCGGGCGGGCTGCCGCTCTCCGGCGTGGTGGGCAAGGCCGAGATCATGGACTCCCTCTGGGACAACGCGGTGGGCGGGACCTACGTCGGGAACCCGGTCGCGCTCGCGGCTGCCGTCGCAGTCCTCGACGTGTTCGAGGAGGAGGGGCTCGTCGAGCGCGCGCAGCGGATCGGCGAGACGATCCGGCCGCGCATGCTCGCCTGGCAGGAGCGCTTCGAGGCGATCGGTGACGTGCGAGGCCTCGGCGCGATGCTCGCCGTGGAGTACGTGGAGGACCGGGGCACCAAGGAGCCGGCGCCCGGCATCGCCTCCCGCGTCGCCGAGGAGGCCTCGACCCGAGGGCTGCTCCTCCTCAAGGCCGGCGTCCATTCGAATTGCAACCGCGTTCTCTGCCCGCTCGTCATCACGGACGCCGAGCTCGAGGAAGGGCTCGCGGCGTGGGAGGAGGCGCTGGAAGCGGTCCTTGCGTAGCCGCGCCCGCCGTTCGCACGTTCTAGCGGTGTGCCGGGACCGAGGTCGACAGCGCGTGCCGTGTCGCGGCCTCCGCAGTCCGGCGACCTGATCGCCGACCGCTACGAGCTCGAGGAGCTCGTGGGGACCGGTGGCATGTCGAGCGTCTTCCGCGCTCACGACACGCAGCTCGAGCGGCGGGTGGCGATCAAGATCCTCCACGAGCACTACGCAGACGACCCCGAGTACCTCGAGCGCTTCCGGCGCGAGGCACGGGCGGTGGCGCGGCTCTCCCACCCGAACATCGTCACCGTCATCGACCGCGGCGACGACGACGGCCGGCAGTACATCGTCTTCGAGCACGTCGAGGGCGAGAACCTCAAGGAGCTCGTCCTGCGCGCAGGCCGGCTGCCGGTGCGGCGGGCGCTCGAGCTCGCGCTCGCGGTTGCCGACGGGCTCGCGTTCGCGCACGACCGCGGCCTCGTCCACCGTGACGTGAAGCCGCAGAACGTCCTCCTCAGCCGCGAGGGCGAGGTGAAGGTGACCGACTTCGGCATCGCACGCTCGCTCCATGTCGAGCACGGCGTGACGCAGACGGGCACGGTCCTCGGCACCAGCGAGTACCTCGCCCCCGAGCAGGCAAGCGGCAAGTCCGTCACTCCCGCGACCGACGTCTACTCGCTCGGCGTCGTGCTCTGGGAGCTCCTGGCGGGCGACGTCCCGTTCGTCGGCGAGAACTTCGTCGCCGTCGCGTTGCGGCACGTGAACGAGCCGCCGCCCAGCCTCCGCGAGCGCCGGCCGGACGTGAGCCCACGGCTCGAAGCCGCCGTCGAGCGCGCGCTGGCGAAGGATCCTGCGCGCCGCTTTCCCTCGATGGCGGCGTTCGCCGAGGAGCTGCGGGCCTGCCTCGCCGAGAGTGCGGGTGAGGCACCGGTGCCCGAGGACGACATCGCGCACACGCTCGTCACCCGAGGCGCTCCGGTGCCCGCGCGCCGACCGGCGCGGGACCGTGCGCGCCGTCCTGCGCGCCCGCGGCGGCGGCGAGGGC
This sequence comes from Gaiellaceae bacterium, assembly GCA_035653435.1. Lineage (GTDB taxonomy): Bacteria > Actinomycetota > Thermoleophilia > Gaiellales > Gaiellaceae > Palsa-739. The sequence goes on along the minus strand of DASRBY010000040.1, from coordinate 94,193 downwards.
GCCCGCTCTTCTACGGGTTGCTGGCGCTCGCGATCGCCGGCGCTGCGCTCGCTGCGGTGCTGCTGCTCGGCGGCTCGAGCCACCACGGCGCAACGGGAGGGGGCGGCTCGCCCGGCGCGACCGTGCAGCTCCGCGGCGTCGGGGACGCGTACTCCAACCCGGGCCATCCCGATTCCCACGCGACCACCGCCCCGAGCGCGACGGACGGCTCCTCCTCGACCGCCTGGACGACGCAGATGTACGGCAACCAGACGTTCGGGGGCCTCCTCACGGGCCTGGGGCTCGTGGTCGATGCAGGCAGCCCGAAGAAGCTCACGCAGTTGACCGTGACGACTCCGACCCCGGGCTTCCGCGCGGAGATCCGGTCCGGCGACTCTCCGACGGGCGGCTTCTCACCGGATTCCTCCCCGCAGACCGTTTTACGTAGGACGACGTTCACGCTGAAAGGGAACACCGCGCGGTACTACGTCGTCTGGATCACGAGCCTGCCCAGCACCTCGAGCGGATTCACGGCCGCGATCTCCGAGGTCACGGCGAAGAGCTAGTAGACGAGCTTCGAGCGCCGCTCGTGCCGCTCGAGGGCTAGCTCGATGAGCCGGTCGAGCGCCTCCGCGTAGCCGAGCCCGGAAGCCTCGAACAGCCGAGCCCAGACGCTCGTCGCGGTGAAGCCGGGCATCGTGTTGAGCTCGTTGAGGACGACCTCGCCGTCGGGCTCCCGGACGAAGAAGTCGACCCGCGCGAGGCCCTCGCATTCGCCCGCGACGAACGAATCGACTGCCCGGCGCTGCAGCAGCTCGATCGTCTCTTCTCCGAGACCCGGCGGCGGCACGAGCAGCTCCATCCCGCCCTCGTCGTACTTCGAGGAGTAGTCGTACCACTCGTGCTCGAGCGTGTCGATCTGGCCGGGCAGCGAGGCGACCGGGGGAGGCACGCGGTTGCCCAGCACTCCGACCTCGACCTCCGTCCCCGCGACGAACTCCTCGACGAGCACCTTCTCGTCGTGCCGGAACGCGAGCTCGACCGCTGCCTCGAGCTCGTCCTCGCCGTGCACTTTCGTGATACCGACGGACGAGCCGAGGCGCGCGGGCTTGACGAAGACGGGATAGCCGAACGGGTTCTCGATCGAGTCGCCGAGCCGGATCGCGTGGTGCGCCGCGACCGGGATGCCGCTGTCGCGCATCACCTTCTTGAACAGGTCCTTGTCCATCGCGAGCGCCGAGGCCGCGACGCCGGCGCCGACGTACGGGACGTCCGCGAGCTCGAGCAGTCCCTGCACCGTACCGTCCTCCCCGAACGGGCCGTGGAGGATCGGCAGGACGACGTCCACGACCCCGAGCGCCTCGAGCGTCCCGGCCTCGGCCGGAACGGGCAACGTCTCCGCGGGCCCTGTCTCGGTGCCTGGCACCTGGGCATGTCCCGAATCGACACCGCCCTCCAGGGCCCAGCGGCCGTCGCGGCCGATCGCGACCTCGGCGATCTCGTACCGCGCCGGGTCGAGCGCGCCGGCCACCGATCGCGCCGAGGCCAGGGAGATCTCGTGCTCGCTCGAGCGGCCGCCCGCGAGGATGGCCACGCGGAGTCGGCGAGCCGACGTCACCCGGTTGTCGTCGGAGTCGTCGTCGTCGTCGTTGGCGGGGGACCCGGCGAGTGCTGGCCGATCACGATCGTGACCGTCGAGCCCCTGGTGGCCGTGGAGCCGCCGGCCGGATTCTGCCGCTGGACGATGTTGTCCTGGGCCGCGCCCGTCAACACGTACTGCTGGGTCACCTGGAAGCCGGCGCTCTGGAGAGCCTGCTCGGCCTGCTGCGACGTGTAACCCACGACGTCCGGCACGGACGTCTGCGGCGGCCCGTTGGAGATCTGGATGGTGACGCTCGTGCCCTTGGCCTCCGTCGAGCCCGGGGCCGGGTTCTGGTGGATGACCTGACCCTGCGGCGCGTTGTTGTCGACGTAGCTCGGGTTCGGGTTGAAGCCCGCATTGCGCAGTGCCGCCGTCGCCGCGGCGGCGGTCTGGCCCACCACGTTCGGGACCGTGGCCGTTCCGGGCCCCTTCATCACGTTGACGCGCACCTTCGATCCCTCGGGCACGGACTTCCCGGCCGGCGGATCTGTCGCCGTCACGAGGCCTTGATGGTTGCCTCCGACGAAGTGTTCCTCCGGTTTCAGGCCCACGTTCACCAGTGCCTGCTCGGCCTGGGACCACTGTTGGCCCTTGACGTCGGGCACCGCCACCTTCGGCGGTCCGGTCGAGACCCAGATGGTGACCGTGCCGCCCTTGTCGACCTTCTGGCCGGCGCTCGGGTCCTGCTTGTAGACGTGGCCGCTCTGGACCTTCTTGTTCGAGGCGTGCCGCACGTCCGCCACGAGGTTCGCCTTGCGGATCTGCCGCACGGCCTGCCCCTGCGTCTCGCCCTGATAGAGCCCGACCGGCACCTGCACCTTCGACGACCCGGACAGCTCGTGCCAGACGAAGAAGCCCGCGACGGCGGCCGCGACCACGAAGCCGACCGCGATGAGCCACGGCCAGAGCGGCCGCTCTGGCCCGCCTCGCTCCTCCAGCTCCTCCTCCTCGACGAGCACCGCCGGTGGGGCGACTCGGGTGGGCTCGGACGGAGAGGGCGCGATCATCGTCGCCGAGGTCGCCGCACCGGCTTCCGCGGCGGCCGGCCGGCGCAGGACCTGCGTCGCCGTGTCGACCGTGGCGGCCGAGACGCGGGCGCCGCGCGCGACGCGCTCGAGGTCGGCCTCCATCTCGTCTGCGCTCTGGTACCGGTCGTCGGGATTCTTGGCGAGCGCGCGCATGACGACCATGTCGAGCTCGCGCGGGACATCGGGCCGCAGCTTCGAGGGCGGCTTCGGCGCGTTGGAAAGATGCTTCATCGCGATCTCCACCGGCGTCTCGCCGTCGAACGGGGTCTTGCCGGTCAAGAGCTCGTAGAGGACGACGCCGAGCGAGTAGAGGTCCGAGCGGGGGTCGACCTCGCCCCCGCGCGCCTGCTCGGGAGAGAGGTACTGCGCAGTGCCGACGATCGAGCCGGCTTCGGTCATCTGGCTCGTGCCGGCACGCGCGATCCCGAAGTCCGTCACCTTCACGCGCCCGTCGCTGTCGACGAGCACGTTGTGCGGCTTGATGTCCCGGTGCACGATGCCGTGCCGGTGCGCGAAGCGGAGCGCCGACAGGATCTGCCGCGCGTACTCGATCGCGACGTTGACCGGCGCGGCGCCGCGGCTGACGATCAGCTCCTTGAGCGTGCGCCCGTCGAGGAACTCCATCGCGATGTAGTAGGTGTGCTCGGCCTCGCCGCGGTCGTAGATCGAGACGATGTTCGGGTGGTTGAGCGCCGCCGCGTTCTTGGCCTCGCGGCGGAAGCGCTCGATGAACTGGTCGTCGTTCGCGTGCCGCCCGTTGAGGATCTTGATCGCGACGCGGCGGCCGAGCTCCTGATCCTCCGCGAGGTAGACGTCGGCCATGCCGCCCGCGCCGAGCTTGCGCTGGATCCGGTAGCGCCCGTCGAACAGTGTGTCGATGAGAGAGTCGCTTACCGCCACGGCCGCCTAAAGGGTAAAGACATGGTCACCGGTGCAGGAGTTTTTCGAGGATCGTCTTGGCGATCGGGGCCGAGACCGAGCCGCCGAAGCCGTTCGGCTGCTTCTCGACCACGACTGCGACGACGTAGCGTGGATTGTTCGCCGGCGCGAAGCAGACGAACCAGGCGTCGTAGACGCTCCCGAGGCCGAGCTCCGCGGTGCCTGTCTTGCCCGCGACGGGAACGCCCGGGATCTGCGCACTCGTGCCGGTGCCGCCCTGGACGACGAGCTGCATCATCTGGTTCAGCTCCGCCGCGGTCTGCGGCTTGATCACGCGGCCGAGCGTCTGCGGCGTGGTCTGGATCACCGTCGATCCATCCGAGCCGACGATCTTCTGCACGAGGTAGGGCTTGGGCTCGAGCCCGTGGTGCGCGATCGTGGCGGCCACGAGCGCCATCTGCAGCGGAGTCACGAGCATCCGCTCCTGGCCGAATGCGAGCCGGCCCGGATCGACCTGGCTCGCCGGATCCTTCGGGAACCAGAGCTTGCCCTTGTTGTAGAGGCCGCTCGAGTCGAGCACGTTCGGCGGCAGGTCCAGCGGCGGCTGGGAGTAGAAGCCGTACCGCTTCGCGTAGCCGAGGATCGTCTTCGCCCCGATCGCCTTGCCGATGTCGCAGAAGACGGCGTTGATCGAGTGCTCGAGCGCCGAGGCGAAGTCGACGTGGCCGAACGTCTCGTGCGCGGTCGGCGAGTCGGGCGAGCTCGAGTTGTAGACCTTCCGTCCGTACTCGGTGCAGTACCCGGGGTCGAAGAACGGCGAGGTCGGCGTGAACTTGCCCGTGTCGAGCGCGGCAGAGGCCGTGACGAGCTTGAAGGTCGAGCCGGGCGGATAGAGACCCTGCGTCGCGCTGTTCTGGAGCGCCGAGGCGTCGCCGCAGCTGCCCTTGATCTTGGCGATCCGCGGGTAGTGGTGCGCGACAAGGTTCTCGTTGTAGGTCGGCGACGAGGCCATCGCGTAGACCGCGCCCGTCTTCGCGTCGAGGACGACGACCGCGCCGCAACGCCCGGCGAGCTGGCTGAGCGCGAGTCGCTGGATGGCCGGGCGCAACGTGAGGATCACGTTGTCGCCGTGCACCGTCTGGCCGCCGAGCTTGTCCAGCTCCTGGCTGAACGTGTTGCTGAGGTTCGTGTTCGCGCCGGTCAGGTAGTCGTCGAGCGTCTGTTCGAGCCCGGTCGTCGTTCCGGCGGCCGTCGCGTAGCCGATCACCTGGGGCGCGAGGTCGTTCAGCGGGTAGTGCCGCGTGTAGATCGTCAGGCCGTGATCGCGTTTCTTGCGGTTCGTCGCGAGGACGGTCCCGTCGGAGGCGAGGATCTTCCCGCGGTCGACCGTCAGCCGCGCGATCCGCTGCGTCTGGTTGTCCTGTCGATCGGCGAGCCCGGCGACGGCCCACGTCTGCCAGTACGTCGTCGACACGATCAGGATGGCGAGCAGCACGAGGGCGACGACGGAGAGGTGCAGGAGCTGCTTGTTCATGCCCCGGCCTCCTGGCGGTTTGCCCGATTCGAGATCAGGAGCAGCCCCGCGACGAGGAGGAAGTTGGCGACGACGCTCGACCCTCCGTACGAGACGAACGGAAGCGTGATGCCCGTCAGCGGGATGACCCGCGTGATGCCGCCGACGATGACGAACGTCTGGAAGGCGAAGCTGAAGCTGAGCCCGGCCGCGAGAAGCTTCGAGAAGCCGTCACTCGCCGAGAGCGCGATGCGGAAGCCGCGCAGGACGAAGGCCATGTAGAGGAGCAGCAGGGCCGCAGCTCCGATGAGGCCGAGCTCCTGCGCGAGTGCGGAGTAGATGAAGTCCGTGTTCAGGTCGGGGACGACCTGCTGCCCCGTGGGCGTCGTGACGATCCCGTGGCCGAGGCCGGTGCCGCCGAAGCCGCCGTGCGCGATCGAGTACAGCGACTGCAAGATCTGGTAGCCGCTCGTCTCGGCGTGCTTGTACGGGTCGAGCCAATCGTTGACACGCGCCTGCACGTGAGGCGTCGCATGCGAGATCGCGTACGAGCCGACGAGGAAGAGACCGAGCGCGGCCGCTACGAACGAGAGCCGAGCCGTCGCCACGTAGAGCATCGCGAGGAAGATCCCGTAATAGAGGAGCGCGCTCCCGAGGTCGTCGGTGGCGAAGAGGACGAGCATCGCGCCGCCCCAGATCACGAGCAGCGGCCCCCAATCCTTCAGCCGCCCCTGGGCGAGCACCTCCCGCTTCTCACGGAGGTACGCGGCGAGGAAGACGATGAGCGCGATCTTCCCGAGCTCGCCCGGCTGGAACTGGAGCGAGCCGAAGTGGATCCAGAGTCGCGACCCGTTGATCGTCTCCCCGAGGCCGGGCGCGAGCGGCAGGAAGAGGAGAAAGATCGCCGTGACGCCGAACACGTACTTGTAGCGCTCGAGCACGCGGTAGTCGCCGTGCAGCCAGAAGAGCGTCGCGCCGAACACCGCGACGCCGATCACGATCCAGAGCCCCTGCCGGAAGGCGTTGCTCGGCCCGAGCCGGTAGATCTCCGTTAGTCCGATGGCGGTCAAGAGCGCCGCCATGGGCAGCAGGTACGGGTCGGCGAGCGGCACCGTGAAGCGCGCGACGACGTGTGCGACGAGGTAGAGGCCGAAGAAGAAGACGGCGTAGCCGAGGGAGCCGCCCGAGATCTGCGACTTGAGGGCGATGTAGACGGTGGCGAAGCCGATCGCCGTGAGCACGCCGACCGAGAGGAGCGCCACCAGCTCACGATTGCGCAGGGTCAGCGCACCAGCCTCCAGACGATCAGCGCCGCGACGATCGCGAGCAGGACGATCGCGATCAGGACGATCCGGACGCGCCGCGCATCGGCGGTCGGCTGAGGCGTCTCGGCCTCGGTGGCAGTGGGCACCGCCGGCAGCTGGCCGGGCGGGACGACCATCGTGTCCCCACCGGGATCGTCGTCCTGGTACTCCCTGGTCTGCTCGTCGGGCTCGTCGGCGGTGACGGCCGGCATCGCGACCGTGTCCTCGGTGCTCGGCGCAGCTTCGGTCGAGATCTGGAAGGCGACGGCCGTGATGTTGTCCTCACCGCCGCCCCGGTTGGCGGCCGCCACGAGCGCCTTCACCGCTTTCTCGAGGTCGTCGCGGTGTCCATGGACGAGCTCGAGGATCTCCTCGTCCTCGACCATGTCGCTCAGCCCGTCGGAGCAGATGAGGAAGACGTCTCCTTCCTCGGCTTCGATCGAGAAGCCGTCGACGTCGACATCGGGATCCGTTCCGACCGCGCGCGTGATCACGCTCCGCTGCGGGTGGATCTGGGCCTCCTCCTCGGAGAGCTTGCCGGTCTTGAGCAGCTCGTTGACGAGCGAGTGGTCCTCGGTCAGCTGCTCCATCTGCTCGCCGCGGACGAGGTAGGCGCGCGAGTCGCCGACGTGGCCGATCGCGACGGTCATCCCCTCGACGAGCGCGACCGTCATCGTCGTGCCCATCCCCGAGGCGGTGGGGTCGGTCGAGGCGCGGTCGAAGATGCGGCGGTTCGCCTCCTGGATGAGGGCGTCGATGCGCTCGACCCCGCTCAGCCCGTCTGAGTCTCCCGCCTCGAGCGCGGACGCGGCGAGCTGCGACGCGACCTCGCCTGCCTGCGCGCCGCCCATCCCGTCGGCGACGGCGAAGAGCGGAGGCGCGACGACGTAGTTGTCCTCGTTCCGGCGGCGCCGGCGGCCCGTGTCGCTCGCGACGGCATATGCGCCGACCGGCACCTCAGTCCTCCTCCACACGGAGGTCGGTCTCGCCGACGCGCAGGACGTCGCCCGCGCCGACCCGTTCAGCGCCGGTCACCCGAGAGCCGTTGACGTACGTGCCGTTCGTCGAGTCGAGATCCTGGATCCACACGCCGTCGCCGCGCACCTCGATCCGCGCATGGCGAGCAGACGCAAACTCGTCCCCGCTGAGCACGAGGTCGTTCTGCCCTCCACGGCCGACCGTCAACGGGGCCGAGTTGAGCGGGAACTCGTCCCCTTCCTCGAGGCTCGGGCTGCGCTGGACGACGAGCCGCACCGACTTGCGCGCGGACCGGCCGCGGCCGAGGCCTGCGGCTGCCGCGGCGCCCGGAGTGAGGATCATGCTGTCCTGGCTCGGTGCGCGGCGCTCGCGCCCTGCGGACCGGATGACGCGCAGCACGAACAGGTAGAGGAGGACGAGGAACGCGATCTTGAGCGCGAGGAGAACCTCCGCGACTCCTGTCGAGGCGACCATGGTCACGGTGCTCTCTATTCCCGCTCGGTCGAGAAGGTGACCGTCGTCTCACCGATGGTGAAGCGCGAGCCGTCGGCGAGCCGCACACGCTGGATGCGCCGGCCGTCCACCTCGGTCCCGTTCGTCGAGCCGAGATCGACGAGCCAGTACGTCGAGCCCTCCTGCACGATCTCGGCGTGGCGGCGGGAGACGTTCGGGTCCTCGATCTGCACGTCGGCGTCCCGGGAACGGCCGAGCACGGACCGCTGCTTCTCGAGCACTTCCCGCTTGCCGCTCCACTTCAGCACGGCGACCTCCCGCTCCACGCGCAGGTCGAGGGCCGATGCGGCTTCGGTCGGCTGCGTCCGCGGCTTGTAGACCATCGTCGCGCCGGGGGCCGGGATGTCCGGCGCGGCCTCCTCGTCGCCGCGCTTGCCGTACTGCGCCATCCGGGTGGCGATCCCGAACTCGCCGACGCCAAGGTCCTCGTCGGTCTCGAAGAGGATCCGGGGCGGGGTGAGCAGGGCGTAGTTCTCACGAGCCGCGTGTTCGGAGAGGTACTCCTCGAGCTCCGACACGAGCGAGTTCTCGTAGCCCTCGAACTGCTCGCGGTCGCCGGGCGAGAGGTAGATCGTGTACTCGTTCGGGACGTAGACGCGCGTCACCGACGTGGAGCGGTGCTCGTCCATCTCCTTCGCGAGCTTGCGCGCGAGCTCGACCGGCTGGACGTTCGTGCGGAAGGCGCGGCCGAAGACGCCTTCGAAGATCCGCTCCAGCCTCTGCTCGATTCCCCGCAGCACCATCAGGACGCCGCTGAGGGTACCCCCAAGGCAGGAGCGCGAAGCGCCGTGACCGCGGCAATTGCCCAAGCGGAGAGAAGAAGCGGGAGCGCGGCCGCGCTCGGGACGGCACCGACGGTGAGCACGATCATGCCCGCTCCGAGCCCGGCCGCGGCCCAGCGGCCGCGAGCCCGGGCCTGCGGCAGCGCGAGCGCGACGAGCGCGAGCGCGCAGGTCTCGAGCAGGAGCGGGGGGTGCGCGCCGGCGGCGCGGGCGAGCGAGCCGGCGACGTCGAACGGGTCACGCGCGGCGGCGACGCCGATTCCGAGCGGTGCCGGTCCTCCGACCAGGGGTAGCGCGACGTGCCGGATCCCGGCGGCGAGCGCTCCGGTCAGCACGCCGATCGCGACGGTGAGGAAGCGGAGAGGCGCAAGACGGACACGCGCTGCGGCGAGAGGCAGGAGCCCGAGCGCCGCCACGGGCGCGAGCAGCGGGCCGGCCACGAACAGCAGCGCGGCGCGCGGCTCCCGCCACGTCACGAGCAGCCAGCCGGTGGCGAGGGCGGCATAGAGGAGCGCGAGCCCAAGGGAGATGTTGCCGAGCGGGAAGAACGGGACGGCGAGCGCCAACGCGATTCCCGCCCGCTCGCGGAAGAGCGTCGTTGCGGCGGCGGCCAGGGCGAGCCCGATCGGCCAGCCGTGCGGATAGAACGGCAGCGCGGAGGAAGTCCAGCCGGCGAGGATCGCCGCGAGCACGGCGGTGAGCGTCTGACCCGGCTGCACGCGAGAGGGGAGGACGAAGGCAGGCCGCGGAGTGCGGGCGAACGAGGCGGCTCCGCGCAGCGCGTCGGCGAGCTCGCGGGCGGTCGGCCGCCTGGCCGGGTTCGTCGAGAGTGCGCTGTCGACGAGGCGCAGGAGCGGTTTCGGCAGGTCGGGACGAAGCTGCGCCAGCGGACGCGCTCCGGCCTCGATCGCCCGCGCCGTCTCGAGCATGGAGCCGCGCCAGAAGGGATGCCGGCCCGCGAGCGCCTCCCACAGCATCACGCCCACCGCCCAGACATCGGCTGCAGGCGTCGCCTCGCCGCCGCCCAGTCGCTCGGGGGAGATGTACGCGAGCGTCCCGGGAACGTCGCCCGCCTCGGTCAGGGTCTCGGCGTCGGCCATCTGGGCGAGCCCGAAGTCGAGGACGCGCGCGGATACGCGATCGCCGTCGGTCAGCAGCACGTTCGAGGGCTTGACGTCCCGGTGCAGGATCCCCGCCGCGTGAGCGTGGGCGAGCCCGTCGCACACCTGCGCGCAGGCCTCGATCGCCTCCTCGTCCGCCAGCTCGCCGGCCCGCATCGCCTCGCGGTACGTGCGGCCGGGGATGAACTCGTACGCGATGTAGACGTGGCGCGCGTCGCGGCCGAAGCCGTACGCGCGCAGGCAGGCGGGATGGCGGAGATGCGCCGCAGCCGCCGCTTCTCGCTCGGCGCGCGCGGCCGACTTCCCCTCGCGGGCGATGATCTTGAGCGCGACGTCCAGCCCCGTGCGCTCGTCGCGCGCGAGCCAGACCGATCCGGAGCCGCCGCTGCCGAGGGGCCGCAGCGGCCGGTAGCGGTCGAGGACGAGCTCGATGCCGGTTAGCGCTTGGGCGGCCTCTCCCATGCAAGAGCGGAGATTGGCGAATCTGTCGGACTGTCCTTCCCAGACCGTGTTTTCCTGGGGCGGTAGGGTTGCCTCGGCCGTGAGCACGTTCGACGACGGAACCGAGGTCGAGTTCTTCGAGGAGCCGGAGACGCTCGAGGCGCCCGACAGGCCCCGCCGACGCATGCGGCCGCGCCGGCCGGGCGGCCCGCGCCGCACGGCCCCACCGCCTCCCGGAGCCGTCGCCCTGGCTCGGCTCGCCGGCCTGGTCGCGCTCGCGATCGCGGTCGTGGTGGGCCTCGTCTTCTGGGTCGGGTCGTGCCAGGGCAAGAGCACGCACGACGAGTACATGTCGTACATGGACGCCGTCCGCCCGATCGCGCAACGCTCGGCTGCGGCAGGGACGCAGCTGGTGAAGGAGCTCGGCTCGGCGAAGCTCACGGTGACGACGCTTCACTCGAAGCTCGAGGAGTGGTCGCGGCAGCAACAGCAGGCCTACGACGACGCGTTGCTCCTGCAGCCTCCCGGCCCGCTCCAGGCGGCGAACCAGCAGGTGCTGGCGACGCTGCAGCTACGGGCGATCGGGTTGACCGGTCTCGCCGACACCCTGGCCCTGGCGGGCTCGAAGCCGCCGAGCAAGGAAGCGAACCTGCTCGCGAAGCAGGCCGAGCTCCTGAGCGCGAGCGACCTCGTCTGGGCCGAGCTCTTCAGGCTGCCGGCCAGCCAGACCATGGCGCGGCTCGGCGTGAAGGGCGTGATCGCGCCCCCGTCCACGATCGTGCCCAATCCCGAGGTGATCAGCCCGAGCTCGTTCGAGCTCGTCTACTCGCGGCTCAATGCCAAGAAGCCGGGTGGGAAGGTGACGGGCCTCCACGGCACCGAGCTCATCAGCACGGAGGCGGTCAACGGCACCAGCACGAAGCAGCTCTCGCCCTCCGCATCGACCACGGTCGACGTCGGGGCGAATCTCGTCTTCAAGGTCACGTTCACCGACGCGGGCAACTTCGAGGAGGTGCATGTGCCCGTCAAGCTCACGGTGAGCGTCTTCGGCAAGACGGTCTTCACGAAGACGGAGACCGTCCAGACGATCCTGGCCAAACAGACGAAGACGGTCTCCTTCGGGAACCTCAACCTGCCGACGTCGGCGTTCGGCAACACCGCCACCGTGCACGTCCAGGTCGTCAAGGTGCCGGGTGAGGTGAACCTCTCCGACAACAGCGCCGCGTATCCCGTGTTCTTCAGCCTCTCGGGCGGGTAGGCGTGAGCTCCTCGGCCGCCGGTTGGATCGCGATTGCGGCCGCTGCCGTCGCCTTCCTCGGCCTCGTGACGGTGCTTGCGCTCCACATGCGTCTGCGGCGCGTGCGCGCCGCGCAACTCACCCTGCTCGGGAGCGGCGGCAGCGACCTCGTCGATTTCGCCGTCTCGCTGCAGGGCCGGGTCGACGGGCTGCATCGCGCGATCGACGACATGACGGCCGCGGTCGGACGACTCGAGCGTCGCATCGACTCGAGCGTCTCGAGGCTCGCCGTCGTCCGCTACGACGCCTACGAGAACACGGGAGGCCACCAGTCCGCCTCGGTCGCGCTCCTCGATGCGTCCCGCACCGGCGTCGTCCTGAGCGCGATCCAGGGACGCGACTACGCGCGGATCTACATCAAGGAGCTCGACGACGGCCGCGCCGCCGTCTCCCTCTCGCCGGAGGAGCAGGAGGCCGTCGAGCGCGCCATGCGCTCGACCCAGTAGCCGCTTCTTCCCCTGCTACTTTTCGCCCAGGTTGCAGCACGTTCTTGTTTTGAACGCAAGTTACGAGCCGCTCAACGTGTGCACGGTGCGGCGCGCTCACGTGCTGGTTTTCAAGGGCAAGGCCGAGGTGGTGGAGCGGCTCGACAAGCCGCTGCGCTCCGCCACCGGCAGCTTCATCTGGCCGCACGTGATCAGGCTCCTCCATTACGTGCGGGTGCCGCGTGCGATTCAGCGCAAGATCTCGCGGCGCGCGCTCTTCGCGCGCGACGGCTGGCGCTGCGCCTACTGCGGCACGTCGAACGGCCGCCTCACGCTCGACCACATCGTCCCGCGCTCCAAGGGCGGCGAGTCGATCTGGGAGAACGTCGTCACCGCCTGCGCGCCCTGCAACCTCCGCAAGGGCGACCGGACGCTCGAGCAGGCCGGGATGGAGCTGCGTACCTCGCCGCGCGCGCCGACGCCGACGCTCTTCATCAAGCTCGCCGCACCGCGGATCCCGTCCGGCTGGACGCCCTACCTGCCGGCTACGGCTTAGCCGCAGGGCAGGCCGTCTCTTTGGGGAAGAAGACTGCGACCCTCTCCGGAAGGTTCACCCAGGCTGTCGACGTGCGCCACAGGAAGCTGAAGCGGACGGGGATCGCCAGCAAGAAGTCCGATCCACCGCCGATGCGACGGTCTCGGCAAGGCTGGTCGTAGACACCGCTGAAGATGAGCCCGCGCTGTTCGCCGGGCTCGAGGTCGAACGGATGGAAACGCGTGTATGGCGGCGGCATGCCGCCCCGGTCGAACGTGGTCGACGCGGACATGAGCAACCGGACCGAGGCGGGCAGTCCGGCTAGGTGCCCTTTGAAGAGGTCGGGCACCCCGAGCACGCGCACCGTGAACCGGCCGCGGTTCCAGATGGTCAGGCCGTAGCGGAACGGCTTTCCCTGGTGGAAGGCGACGTAGACGCCGTCGCCCGCGGGAGACTCGTGCGAGTGGAGCGGCCCATACGCGGTGTTCCCCGTCGCGAGCGGCTGGTAGCTGTCGATCCAGGAGACGGCGCCGATTGCGACCCGATCACCGCAAGCGCGACGACCGTCAGGACCAGATTGCGCGGACGGCGTGCCAGCAGGAACGCGATCGGCCCGCGCCGGCGCTCGAGGCCCGCGGCCGAGCGCAGGTCGGACGCGTACTGCTCCGGCGTCCCCAGGGAGGCGAGCTCGTCCGCGGGGAGCTCGGACAAATGCGCGCGCAGCTCGGAGACGAGCTCGCGCCTCGTCTTCCAGGGCAGATCCCGCAACCGGAAGTCGACCTGGCGAACGTACTCCTCGGCGGTCACGACCCGGTCAGCCTCTCGAGTGCGCCGCTGATGCGCGACCACGCGTCGGTGCCGTTCCGGAGCTGCTCGGTGCCTGTGGCGGTCACGGCGTAGTACTTCCTGGCGGGCCCGCTCTCCGACGCCTCGAGCCGCGACACGAGATGGCCCGCCTGCTCGAGGCGCCGCAGCGTTCCGTATACCGAGGCATCCCCGACGCCGTCGAAGCCGGCCTGCTCGAGCTTGGACAGGATCTCGTACCCGTACGTCTCGCCGCGGGCGATCACCGCCAGCACCGCCAGCTCGAGCACGCCTTTGAGGAGTTGAGCCTGCTCCACAAGCTACTCTGCGTTGCAGAGTAGCGCGGGTTGAGAGGTATTACAAGTCCCCGGCTCCGTGGCGCGAGGCGATGCACTCGAGCGCCCACGCGTTCGCGGCGTCGACGATCTGCTCCCCGAGGGAGTCGGCCTCGTGGCCGGCCTGCTCCTGCGGGACTTCGACGACGACCTGGTGCACGGACGCCTCGACGGCGTCGCCGAACTCGTGCCGCTCCTCCGACACGATGGCGAACGAGGGCACGAAGTCCCTGATCGTCAGCGCAAGCTCGTCGATCTCGGCCGGGGTCGCGTGCCTGCCTGCGAAGACGCCGAAGTTCACGCGCACCTCGACGCCGGGCTCGTCGTGCTCGCGCCTGAGAAGAGAGATGGCGGGTTCGTCGATCAGCGGGTTCATGCCGATTCGTTATCCGACCGTGCGAACTCCTAACGCGTCAGCTCTCGCGCGGCTCCCAGCGAAAGCGGAAGATGGTGAAAACAAGACCTGCGGCGCCCCAGCCGGCAAGCACGGCGAGCGCGCCCGGCTGTGTCCAGAAGCCGTCCCCGTGCAGATAGACGGCGTTGACGAGCTTGATGAAGTACTTGAGCGGCAGGACGTCTCCGATCGCGCGCAGGAACGCGGGGTAGTGGCGCGTCGGCCCGAACGAGCCCGTCAGGAAGGCCATCGGCAGGAGGATGAAGTTGACGACCGCGGACGAGCCCTCCTTCGAGCGGATGACGGACGCCGTCGCGGTGCCGAGGGCGGCAAAGGCCGCTGCGCCGATCACCACCGTGGCAACGAAGGAGCCGAAGTCGCCGGGAAACGGCGTCGAATAGAGCGCGCGGCCGAGCAGGAACAGGGCCACCGTCTGGAGCGCAAAGACGATGAGCGTCGAGACGAGCAGCGACCCGACGTAGGTCGCAGGCGGCAGCGGGGTCGAGCGCAGGCGCTTGAGGATCCCGTCCTCGCGCCGGATCACCAGCTGGATCGCGAGTCCGGCGAAGGCGGTGTTCGCGCAGCCATAGCCGATGAGCCCCGCGAGCAGCGCCTCCGGCGCCGGAACACCGTAGATCTTCCCCGAGTAGACCGAGCCGAGAAGGAGGAAGAGCAGCAGCGGGAAGAGGAAGATGAAGAAGGCCGCCTCCCGGCTCCGCCAGAAGACGAGCTGCTCCGACCGCAGCTGGTGGACGAACAACGCGCGTGGCGGCCGCCGGCCCGAGAGACGGATCGCCTCTGCGCTCACTCCGCGTCCTCCTCGGCCGTGAGCGCGAGGTAGACCTCCTCGAGCGACGGACGCCGTACCTGCAGGCCGTCGAGCTCCTCGCCGCGCGCGACCGCCGCGGATGTCAGCTCGGCCAGCACACGGGTCGGCTCGTCCGTGCGCACGAGCATCTCCTCGCCGTTCTGCCGGTAGCGGATCTCGGTCTGCAGATCGGTGGTCGTCAGCTCGCGGGGAGTCCCGACACGGACGATCCGCCCCTCTCGCAGAACCGCGACGCGGTCTGCGAGCTGCTCGGCCTCGTCGAGGTAGTGCGTCGTGAGGAGGACGGTCTTGCCGAGCGAGCGCAGCGACCGGATCATCTCCCACGCGGCGCGCCGCGCAGCCGGGTCGAAGCCGGTGGTCGGCTCGTCGAGGAAGACGAGGTCGGGGTCGCCGACGAGGGCGATGCCTAGGTCGAGCCGCCGCTTCTGGCCGCCCGAAAGCGACTTGACGCGCGCGCGCGCCTTCTCCTCCAGGCCGACGAGGGCGATCACCTCGTCGACGTCTCGCGGGGCGTGGTAGTAGCCGGCGAAGATCGCGTGCGTCTCGCGTACGGTGAGGTTCGGCCAGAGGTCGGACTGCTGCAGGACGACGCCGATCCGCTCCCGGAAATCCGGCCCCGGCCGCTCGGGATCGTGGCCGAGCACGCGCACCTCCCCGGCGTCGCGCTGCCGGTAGCCCTCGAGGATCTCGACGGTCGTCGTCTTCCCGGCACCGTTGGGCCCGAGGAGCCCGAAGACCTCTCCCTCCTCGATCGCGAAGTCGACTCCCCGGACGGCCTCGAGGTTCCCGTAGGCCTTGCGCAGGCCGCTGACCTCGATCGCATGCATCCGCGAAGAAGGGTAGACGGGACCCGGCGCTACAGTCGCCGCGTGGGCACCTTCCGCTTCGTTGTCGCCGACGTCTTCACCGACGTGCCGTTCGCCGGCAACCAGCTCGCCGTCTTCACCGACGCGCGCGAGATTCCCGAGGAGCGGCTGCAGCCGCTCGCGCGGGAGATCAACTTCTCGGAGACCGTCTTCGTCTACCCCGCCTCCGGCGACGGGCATGCGCGGATTCGCATCTTCACGCCGAGCCTCGAGCTGCCGTTCGCGGGGCACCCGGTGCTCGGGACGGCGTTCGTGCTCGGCGGCCCGCTGCAGCTCGAGGAGCTCTGGCTCGAGACGGGCGCAGGCATCGTGCCGGTCCGGCTCGAGCGGGACGGCTCGCGGATCGTCTTCGGTTGGATGCGGCAGCCGCCCTGCACCTTCGAGCCGTACGAAGAGGCCGAAGAGCTGCTCGCGTTGCTGGGTGTGGCAGAGTCGGGGCTGCCGGTGGAGCTCTACCGACAAGGGCCGGGCCACGTCCTCGTCGAGCTCGACACGCCCGATGCGGTCGCGGCTCTGCGCCCGGACTTCGTAGCGCTGGAGGAGCTCTCCCCGTACGGCACGGGCTGCTTCGCGCAGGACGACGGCGGGTGGAAGGCGCGCGTCTTCGTGCCCGCCCACGGGGTGGGCGAGGATCCCGCGACCGGCTCCGCTGCCGGCCCGCTGGCGCTTCACCTCGCGCGCCACGGCCGGATCGGCTTCGGCGAGGAGATCGTGATCCGCCAAGGCGAGGAGATCGGGCGCCCGTCGACGCTGCACGCGGTGGCGCGGTCGCCCGAGGACGTCGAGGTCGGCGGCTCGGCGGTCGTCGTCGCGCGCGGAGAGTTCCGGCTGTGAAGCGCGTCGCGGTCATGGGTGGCTCGTGCGTCGGGAAGACCACCGTCTCCCGAGAGATCGCGCAGCGGCTCGGCGTGCCGCACATCGAGCTCGACGCCCTCCATCACGATCCCGGCTGGCAGGAGGCCCCCGCCGACGTCTTCAAGGCCCGCGTTCTCGCGGCCTTCGAGGCCGCCCCGGACGGCTGGGTGGCGGACGGCAACTACCGCTCGAAGCTCGGCTCGCTCGTTCTCGAGCGCGCCGACACTCTCGTGATCCTCGTGCCGGCTTTCCACGTCGCCTTCTGGCGCGCGCTACGACGGACGATCGCGCGGACGATCACCCGGGAGGAGCTGTGGAACGGGAACCGCGAGCAGATCCACCACCTGTTCACCCGCTACTGGATCCCGTGGTGGGTGCTGCGGACCCATCGGCACTACGTGCGCGAGGTTCCGAGGCGTGCCGCCGAGCACCCGCACCTCGCCGTCCTGCACCTGAAGTCGGCGGGGGAAGTGGCCGAGTTCCTCGATTCGATCGAGCCGTGGGCCGCGGTCGCCTAGTCGCGGCGAGCGCGATTGCCGCGGCCGTCGCGCTGCCGGCCAGTGGCTGCGGCGCAGCCTCGCACCGCGCAGCGACTGGGCACACGACGGTCCAGCGCTACGACATCTACCCGGCCGACACGATCTCCGTGCCCGCGAAAGACCCGCAGTCGAAGGCGTGCCGCCAGGGCGCGGTCGGCATCTCCAGGGCATCCGTTCGCTTCGTCGCCCACTACGGCCCGGCTTCGGTCTATCCCGCGGACCTGTACTACGTGCTGATGCGGGAGGAGCTCGCGGACTTCGAGGCTCGGCGCTGCGACCCGAAGCTCCTCGGCCGCGCGCTCGCGCAACGGCTTACGGCCGCGCAGCGGCATGTGCTGGTCAGGCACGCGCCGCGCCCGATGGCCCTCGTGCTGCGGCGGGCCCTTTCGGCCGCGGGCGCCTGAGCGCGTCAGTCGATCCAGGCGACCGAGTCGATGTCGGGCAGCTCGAACGGCAGGGAGCGCCAGAAGACGCCGCCGTTGGCCGAGACGTAGAGCCGGTTGCGGGCGGCGTAGAGCATGCGGTCGGGATCGTCCTCGGCGATCGCCACCGCGAATCCGGGCGGCAGGCCGCCGCCGGCCTCGCGCCACGTCGCGCCGCCGTCGTTCGAGAGCATGAGCGGCGGCCTGCGCTCGACGACGGCGACCACCGTCGAGCCGGCGCGAGCGGACGCGACCACGCGCGGCAGCGCCACCTCCGCCCGCTCGGCCGCCGGGACCTCAGTCCCCTCGCCGAGCAGTTCCTCGGCCTCGACGTCGACGAGGAAGACGCCCGCCACCGTCCCGACCGCGGCGATCACGGACGTGCCCTTCCAAGTAACAGACTGTTACGAAGTAACGCCGAGACGAGCGCGCTCGCGCGCCGGGCGGCGGGGATCGGCCGGTGGCCGCCGGCGCGCGCACTCAGGTATGCGATCGAGAACGCGTCGCCTGCGCCGGTCGGGTCCCCGTGCGCCGGCCGGGCCGTCACCGGCACGGCGGCGTCCCGGGTGAGGAGCAGCGACCCTTCAGCGCCGAAGGTCACGACGACCTCCGGGACTCCGAGCGCCCGCAGCTCCTCGAGCTCACTGTGGCCGAGAATCGCGTGCGCCTCCTCCTCGGCGAGCTTGAGGATCGAGACGTGGCGCAGGAGCGCGCGATCGAAGTCCGAGTCGAGCACGAGGTCGCCGGTTCGACGCGCGCGTACGAGACCGTGCCCGTCGAGCAGCACACGCCGCCGGCGCGCGATCCGCTCGAGCGTGTCGGCCGGGAAGTCGTCTCGCAGGAGCGGCGCGAGGTGGACCCACTCCACCCGCCGCAGCACTCGCTCCGGCTCGTCGCGCTCGCTCCACGGCTCCCCGATCGCCTCGACGCGCATCTCGCGCTGCCCATCGGCGTCGTAGCGGAACGAGAAGGAGGTCGTCTCGCCGCCGGCCGAGAGGCTCACCGGCAGGCCGAGCGACGCGAGACGCCGCAGGTACGGCTGCCGCTCGTGCTCGCCGCACTTCGCGACCACGATCGCCTGCTGTTGGAGCGCCCGCAGTGCGCGGCCCGCATACCACGGCCCGCCGCCGATCCGCTCTCGGTGACCGCTTACGAGGTCACGCGCAAGAGGGCCGATTACGGCGAGCGGTCGCACGACCCGCAAGCGTAAGCCCGATCGAAAGGACGAAGGCGAGGGCGAAGCTCGGCAGCGAGCCGCCGATCGCTCCCTGGCCGGGATGGGTGTGGTCGACGAGGCGGATCCACGCGCCCGGCCCGACCGGCGCGAGCCACTGGTAGAGGCAGAAACCCGCGAGCCACGCGGCGATCTGCGCCGGCCGGACCTCGGAGGCGCGGAAGGGGTCGCGCTCGCCGGCGACCCACTGCGCCAGCAGCACGCCGAAGAGCGGCACGAAGAACGAGCCGAGCAGGTAGAGGAAGTCCTGATAGTGGACGAGGTTGACGACGAACGTTCCCGCGGTCGCGAGGGCCGCGACGCCGAGGATGAGTAGGCGCTGCGGCACGCGCGGCAGGACGTTCTGCAGCGAGACGGCGGCCGAGTAGACGTTCGCAAACGGCTCCTTCGTCTCGTCGACGCCAAGGGCCACCAGAGCTAGGGCTGCACCAGCGCCCCCGGTCGCGATGGCGCCGATCACCGAGGGCGCGTCGGCGAGGCCGCGGCTGAGCAGCAGTATCGCCCCGAGCGCGTACAGCCACACGTTCGGGAAGAAGTAGCCGACGGCGGCTCCCCAGAAGGCGCCGCGCCCGCTGCGGGAGAAGCGCGTGTAGTCGGCGGCGAGCGGCAGCCACGAAACGGGCATCGCGACCATGAGGTCGACTCCCTGCCAGAAGCTGAGCCCGCCCTTGCCGGGCCTCGACCACAGCGCCCCGAGGTGTGCGTCGTGGAGCGCCCACCACGTGAGGTAGGCGAGCGAGGCGAGGACGATCCAGAGCGCGACGCGCTTCACCCACTCGCGCACGAACCCGATCGGGCCGACGAGCGCGAGAATCGTCGCTGCCGCCGCCGCTGCGAGCTTCCAGGCCCAGAGCGGGCCGTGCACGAGCGCGCGCGCGGCGGTCGCGATGACGAGCACCTCGAAGATCGTCCAGCCGAGGTTCTGGACGACGTTGAGCCCGGTGGGAAGATACGAGCCAGCGCGGCCGAGCGGCGCCCGCAGCAGCACCATCGCCGGCACGCCCGCCTCGGCGCCGATCGCCGCCGCGAACCCGAGCAGCGCGTTGCCGAAGATCCCGCCCACGAGGATGGCGAGCAACGCTTTTGGCAGCGAGAGCCCGGGGACGAGGAACGCACCCGCGACGAGCACCAGCAGGCTGAGGCCGAGGCTGCTCCACAGCATCCCGTTCTCGAGGCCGCCGAGCGTCCGCAGGCGTGCGGGAACCGGCGTGATGCCCCAGGCTGGTGCTCTCTGTGGAATCGCTCCTCCCTTCGCCGGTATGACCCGGATCAGGTTCGACGGGTGTGATCTCAGCCGCTTCGTGCGGCACCCCGGTCTTCCGAGTGTACGAACCGGGGGCAGGGGAACGACGCGCTCGATGGCCGAACAGCTGACCACTCCGCGCGAACTTCTCGCCGCGTGCCTCCGGCAGATGCTCTGGATCGAGCGGCAGCTCGCCGATGTCGTGCTGCCCCGGCTGAGCGAGCAGGCGCACGCGCCCGACCTGCGCCGCGGGTTCGAGCGCCACCTGCTCGAGACCGAATCGCACGTGGCCACGGTTCGCGACGTGCTGGGCGATCTGCACGAGTCGATCCGGCCGGAGGAGAGCGCCGCCTTCCGCGGTCTCGTGGCCGAGCACGAGCAGCTCGTCGGACGCGTGGCGGAGGACGACCATCTCCTGACCGACCTCGCGCACGCGGTGGCCGCGCTCGCGACCGAGCACCTCGAGCTGGCGACGTACGAGACGCTCGTCAGCCTCGCGGAGTCGCTCGGCGAGGAGGAGGCGGGGATCCGGCTGCGCGAGGTGATGGAGCAGGAGGAGTTCGCGCTCGAGCAGGTCGAGGGCGCGTTGGCGAAGCTCCTCGCCGAGAAGGTCGAGAGCGACCGGCTCTAGCGCAATAGGGTCGGCTCGATGAGAAGCTGGACACGGCCCGACGGGCGGTGCTTCGTGTTCGGCGAGCCGGACGGTGGCGGCCTGCCGCCGGGGCGGGTCTACGCGACTGCCGACGAGGAGGATGAACCGCGGATGCGCGCCCTCACGGAGCTGGGCTTCGCCGTGCTGCGCAGAGAGCTCGTCCTCCAGCTTCCCACCGATCGCGCCGCCTGGACTCTTCGGACGGTCGATCCCCCGCCGGGGATCGTGTTCGTCCCGGCCGATCGCGTTCCGGAGGAGCGGTTGCGAGCCCTGGACGATCTCCTGCGCCAGGACGTCCCCGGCACCGACGGCTGGAGATGGAGCAGCGAGGGCTTCCGAGAGGAGACCTACGAGTCGTCCGACTTCGATCCGGCGACCTATCTCGTGGCGCTCGACGAACGGGGCGAGGGCATCGGGATCGCCCGCGTGTGGATGAGGCCGGAGCAACCGCGCCTCGGCTTGATCGGCGTTCGCTCGGACTGGCGGCGCCGAGGGGTCGCCCGCGCGCTGCTCGCGGCCGCCCTTGGCACGCTCCGAGAGCGTGGCTTGGCCGAGGTTCGCACTGAGGTCGACGAAGCGAACGCCGCCTCCCGAGAGCTGCTCTTAGCGTTCGGCGCGCGCGTCGTCGGCGCGTCCCTCGAGCTCGTCCGCGAGGCTACGCGGCGGTCAGCCGAGGCTTCGGCACAGCCAGCTCGGCGCGAGCCGGCGGCGTCCACCAAAGTGCGGGCACCGGCAGATCGTCCGGATAGCCGTGGCGCCTGAGCCGAGCGCGTTCGTCCGCGAGCGCGTCGCCCACGTCGGAGTTGGCTTCGCCGAGCACCTCGAGCAGGGCAGGCCCGATCGGCCAGGCGCGGACGCTCTCCCGGGCCGCGGGATCCTCCCCGACCCAGAAGACGTGCGGCCTCGCAGCGGCCGTCAACACGTGCGCACCTTGCTCGCCCTAGCCATCGCCGTCGTTTCGTAGGTCGGCGCAGCACGGCGATACACAGCCGTTCGGTTAGTGCACCGCAACCGGAGGTCCAGACTCGCCGGATCAGGCCCGGCCGTAGCGGGCCGCGCGAGCGGCCGCCGCCGGAGCGACCCCGGCGTCGAGCAGCTGTTGTCGCGCCTCGCTCTCCCGGAAGGCCTGGAGCAGCACCCACACGAGCGCGGGCAGCATCGTGAACATGCTCTCGACGAGCATCACTCCGCCGCCGGCCTTTTGGTCGGCGAGATGGCTCAGGCCCCACAGCGCCGGATCGTGCGCATACGGCGTGTAGTAGACGTGGCTCGACCAGATGAAGACCTGCGAGAGGGCGAGCATGACGACCCACATCGCGAGGACGTAGGGGATCTTCCATGGGGCCGTGAACCACGCCGGTCCCGGTAGCGGCTCGACGAGCGCCGCCCACATCAGCATCCCGAAGACCACGAAAGACGTGTGCTGGAGCGCGTGGATCCCGTCGTTCCGCAGCGCCGCGTCGAAGAGCACGGAGAGGTGCCAGGCGCAGAAGTTGGCCGCCCAGAGCGGGAGCGCGACGAGCGGATGTGCGAGCACCCGCAGGCGGTGGACGATGCGGAAGCGCAGCAACGGCCGCAGCAGGCGGCCGTCGAGCCCGAGCACGAGGAAGAGCGCGCCGAGGTCGCCGAGCAGCAGGTGCTGCACCATGTGCACCGAGAAGAGCCGTTCCTCGCCGATCGTGTCGATCGGCGACTCGAGCGCGAAGAAGAGCGTCAGGAGCCCCGCCGCGAACGCAGCAACGCGTAGGCGCGGCACGGGGCGGCCTCGCCGCGCGAGCGTCCTCGTACGCCGCCAGTAGAGCGCCCCCGCGAGCACGAGCAGGGAGATCTCCAGCGGGTCGAAGTTCCACTGATTCATCGGTATCCGTTGGGTTTGTCCGGCACAGGCTCGGGTACCCGTTTTCCGGATTGCCTACGTGTCGGGGGACGAGGTGGCGCAGGGGTTTCGCGGCGGCTGCGCTGCTCGTGCCGACCGTGCTCGCGGGCTGCGGCGGCTCGCAGGACACGCTCCATCCGCACAGTCACGCGGCCGCGGACATCGCGAACCTCTTCTGGGTGATGATGGCGGTCTCGTTCGGCGGCCTCGCGCTCATCACGGGCCTGCTCGTCTTGGCCTGGGTTCGGCGTGGCCGGCGGGGGTTCGGCTCCGACCCCGATGACCCGCATCCGGGAGAGAAGCCCTCGTGGTTCGTGGTGGTCGGGATGGGCGTGATCTTCCCGCTCATGGTCGTCATCGCTCTGTTCATCGTCGGCGACTGGGCGATCATCAATGTGACGCAGGCGCCCGCGGCGTCGAGCACGGACATGACCGTCGACGCCATCGGTCATCAGTGGTACTGGGAGTTCAGGTATCCGGGGACGAAGGCGGTCACCGACGACGAGATGCACATTCCCGTCGGCACGCGCGTCAACCTCGTGGCGACGACCGCGGACGTCATCCACAGCTTCTGGGTACCGGAGCTGAACCGGAAGATCGACACGATCCCGGGCCAGCAGAACCGGATCCTCCTCTACTCGAACAAGGTCGGCGTCTATCGAGGCCAGTGCGCCGAGTACTGCGGCCTGCAGCACGCGCACATGGGGATGCTCGTCTTCGTCCAGCCGAAGGCGCAGTTCCGGGCCTGGCTGAAGCAGCAGTCCGCGCCGGCCGCGACGCCGACGACGGGCCAGCAACGCCGCGGCGAGCAGGTCTTCCTCAACGGGCCCTGTTCGAGCTGCCACACCATCCGCGGGACGAGCGCGCGGGGCTACGTCGGGCCCGACCTCACTCACCTCGCGAGCCGCACGACGCTTGCGGGCTTGACGATCCCGAACCAGAAGGGCTATCTCGGCCGCTGGATCGTGAACTCGCAGCACTACAAACCGGGGAACCAGATGCCCGACATCCGGCTGACCGGGCAGCAGCTGCAGGCCCTCCTCGCCTACCTGGAGAGCCTCAAGTAAATGGCGACGACCGTCCCCCCGCCCGCGCCTGCCGAGGAGGTGCTCGACCGGCTCGAGCGCATGTGGCAGTCGCGTCCCGGCGTGCTCGGCTGGGTGATGACGACCGACCACAAGCGGATCGGTCTCCTCTATTTCTGGACGACGCTCGTGCTCTTCGCGGCCGGGGGCGCCGAGGCGCTGATCATCCGCACGCAGCTGATCCAGCCCAACCAGCACGTGGTCGGCCCGGCCACCTACGACGAGCTTTTCACGATGCACGGCCTGACGATGATCTTCTTCTTCATCATCCCGATGACGACGGGGGCGTTCGGGAACTACCTGCTGCCGCTGATGCTCGGCGCGCGGGACATGGCCTTCCCGCGGATGAACGCCCTGAGCTACTGGGTCTTCCTGGCGTCGGGGATCTTCATCTACGTCAGCCTCTTCATCGGCCAGGCGCCGAACGCCGGGTGGTTCGACTACGTGCCGCTCGCGAGCGCGAAGTACGACCCAGGGCACGCGATCGACTTCTACTGCCTCGGGATCATCTTCAACGGCATCTCGTCGAGCCTGACCTCGGCGAACTTCATCGTGACGATCCTCAAGATGCGCGCGCCCGGCATGTCGTTCAACCGGATGCCGCTTTTCTGCTTCGCCTTCCTCGCGGCGTCGTGGGGGCTGCTCTTCGCGCTGCCGTCGCTCACGGCGGACACGATCTTCCTCTTCCTCGACCGCAACGTCGGCACCCATTTCTTCGACGTCGCCAGGGGAGGGTCGACGCTGCTCTGGCAGCACCTGTTCTGGATCTTCGGCCACCCCGAGGTCTACATCCTCATCGTCCCGGCGTTCGGGATCGCGACGGAGATCATTCCCGCGTTCACCCAGCGGCGGGTCGTGGCGTTCCCGCTCGTCGCCGTCGCCGAGCTGCTCGTCGTCTTCATCGGCTTCGGCGTCTGGGCGCACCACATGTTCGCCACCGGGATGCCCACGGTCACCGTCGTCTTCTTCGCCGCCGCGACCGCTGTCGTCGTGATCCCGAGCACGATCCAGGTCTTCGCCTGGTGCATGACGTTCATCACCGGCAACGCGCGCTTCAAGACGCCGCTGCTCTTCATCGCCGGCTTCATCTTCATGTTCGTCGCCGGCGGGCTGACCGGGATCATGTTCCTCGCGGTCCCCTTCGACCAGCAGGTGACGGACACCTACTTCGTCATCGCCCACTTCCACTACATCATCTTCGGCGCGGCCGTCTTCCCGATCTTCGGCGGCATGTACTTCTGGTTCCCCAAGGTGACCGGGAAGCTCTACTTCGAGCTGCCGGGCCAGATCAGCTTCTGGATCATCTTCATCGGGACGAACCTCCTCTTCTTCCCGATGCACATCGTCGGGCTCGAGGGGATGCCGCGCCGCAACTACACGTACCCGTCCGGGCTCGGGTGGGGGCCGGAGAACCTCGCCGAGTCGATCGGCTCGTACATCACGACGCTCGGGATCGTCGTGCTGCTCGTCAACCTCCTGGTCAGCTACTTCCGTGGCGCGCCGGCGGGGCCTGATCCCTGGCACGGGGCGACGCTCGAGTGGACGATTCCCTCGCCGCCGCCGGACTACAACTTCGCCGTCATCCCGAAGGTCTCGAGCGCGTACGCGAACTGGGACTACGCCGACCGGGAGGAGGACCGCCGGAAGCTCGCCGCGGGAATCATGGTGCTCGAGCAGGGGCACGAGCAGCCCGTGAGCTCCCCGGTCGACGGCTGGTGGTCCGAGATCGTCGAGATGCCCCACGACTCGCCGTGGCCGATCCTGCTCGCCCTCGCGATGGGGCTCGTGTTCGTGCTCCTGCTCGTGCACGTCTGGCTCGGCGCGCTCTTCGCGCTCGGCGTGGTCGCGCTCACGCTGCTCGGCTGGCACGGCGAGGAGCCGCAGGTGAGGGAGGCGTAGTGGCGGACTACGTGGCAGGAGGAGTCCCGGAGCCGCTGGTTCCCCGCACGACCGAGGCGCGCAACGCCGCAGAGGCCGTCGTCGTCGCGGGGCGGCGGGGCGGCCCGAGCGCCGCGTTCTGGGGCATGGCGATGCTGATCGCGAGCGAGGCGACCCTCTTCGGCACCTTCATCGGCTCCTACTACTACCTCCGCTTCGAGAACAAGCACTGGCCGCCCCCCGGCACGCCGGAGCCTCGCGTCGTCGTGCCGCTGATCCTGGTGGGGATCCTGGCGACGACGAGCCTCCCGATGCAGCTGGCGGCGATGGCCGTGCGGCGCGGGCGGCTCTGGGCCACGCGCGCGCTGCTCGTCTGGGCGCTGATCGTCCAGTGTGGCTACCTCGTCTACGAGGTGCACGACTACTTCGACCAGCTCCACTCCTCGACCCCGCAGGACAACGCGTACGGCTCCATCTACTACACGCTGCTCGGCGCCGACCACGCGCACGTCGGGATAGGGATCGTCCTCGTGGTGTGGCTGCTCTGGAAGCTCGCCCGCGGCCTCACGATGTACCGGCTCAACGCGGTCCAGGTGGTGGCCTTCTACTGGCATGCCGTCAACCTCCTGACCCTGATCGTGATCGGGGTCCTGCTCAGCGCCACGCTATGAGCGAGGCTCGCGAGATCGTCCCGGCCCGGCGCGAGACGCTCGTCGCGCCGCCGCCGCGCGAGCGCGTCGGCCGCTTCACCCTCCACCAGCTCGCCGTCGCGCAGTGGCTCGGCGTGATGGTCGCGCCGCTCGCGTGGACGGCCCAGCACGTGGTGGGCTACGGGGTCGGCCAGGCTCGGTGCGAGGTTGGGGCGAATTGGGGCATCGGCTTCGACACGTGGCAGCTCGCGATCGTCGCCGCGGGGGTCCTCCTCGTTCTCGTCTCCGAGGGGGCCGCGGTGGCCGTGTTCCTCGCGACCCGCGAGGCGAACTACGGCGACGGCCCGCCGGGCGACGGACGGTGGGGCGGGGCCGTTCCCTACACCCGGCTCCATTTCTTCGCCACCGCCGCGATGGTGGCGAACGTGCTCTTCCTCGCCGTGATCCTCATGGACGGCCTCGTATCGGTCTTCGACACGCTATGCGCGCAGTCGTGACGCGCTGCCCGGGATGAAGCGCTGCCTCCTCATCTGCGGGGCGCTCGCCGCGACGCTCCTCGCCGCCGGAACGGCCGAGGCTGCGTCCAAGGGGCCGCCGAAGACCGGCCTCGCGGCCTACGGCTACCACCTCTACGGGCAGTACTGCCTCGGCTGCCACGGTGGGAACGCGGCCGGCCGGACGAACGAGCCGTCGAACGCGACGGGGGCCGGTCCGGGGCGCGCGCAGGGGCAGCAAGGCGGAATCGCTCCCTCGCTGCAGGGGGTCGGCGCCCTCGCGGCGGATTTCTATCTCCGCACCGGCTACATGCCGCTCCTCCACCTCGGCTTGCAGCCTCGCCGCTCCCACGTCGTCCTCAGCGACCACCAGATCAAGGCGCTGGTCGCGTACATCGCGAGCTTCGGCGGGCCGCCGATCCCGACGCCGAGGCCCCAGCTCGGCAGCATCTCGCAGGGGCTGGCGCTCTTCACCGAGCACTGCGCGGGCTGCCACCAGGTCGTGGCCCAGGGCGGCTACGTGACCGGGGCGCTGCCGCCGGCCCTCGTGCACGCGACCGCGCGCCAGGTCGCGGAGGCCGTGCGGATCGGCCCATACGTGATGCCGAGGTTCTCGAAGCGAGCCATCAGCGATCGGCAGCTCGACTCCATCGTCCGCTACGTCGAGTTCACGAAGGATCCGGCGAGGCCCGGCGGCTGGGGAATCAACTTCCTCGGCCCGGTTCCCGAGGGGCTCATCACGTGGTTCGTCGCGATCCCGGCGCTGATCGTGCTCTGCCTGCTGCTCGGGAGGAGGCTGGGCTCGTGAGCCGCAAGCGGAACGTGCTCGTCTCGGCGCTCGTCCTCCTGCTGGGCCGGCGACGTCGCCGGCGGCCGAGCGCGGAGGAGACCCGCATCGTTCCGTCGCTGCCCCCAAACCCGCTCGCCGAGCTGGCCGTCCTCGCGCTGCTCGGCCTCTCGTCGCTCTCGGCGCTCGGCTTCATCCTCATTTACGCCTTCGGGGACCGGCTGCCCGCGGTGACACCGCTCCTCGGTGCGACGATGGGGCTCGCTCTGCTCTTCCTGGCGTCGTCGCTCGTCGTCGTCGCCCTGAAGCTCGTGCCCACCGAGGAGCTCGCGGAGCAGTACCCGCCGCACGAGCATCCGGGCGAGCAGCAGGTGATCGCCGAGATCGTCGACGAGAGCGGCACGCGCTTCAGTCGAGCTGGGCTGTTCAAGCTCGGGCTGCTCGGCGCGGGCGGAATGCTGGGCCTCGCGATCCTGGCTCCTGCCGTCTCGTTCGGGCCGCTCTTCCACGTCGGCGACTTCCTCCGCACGCCGTGGCGGCGCGGCAGGCGGCTCGTCGACGAGCGAGGTCGGCCGTACAAGGCCTCGGACATCGCGGAGAAGGACTTCTACCTCGCCTTCCCCGAAAACACCTCGGACGAGGAGAAGGAGCAGATGGCGGCCTCGCTCGTCGTGATCCGCCTGCCGCCGGATCAGCTTCATCTGCCGTCCCACCTCAAGGGCTACGACGCGCACGGAATCCTCGCCTACTCCCGCATCTGCACCCACGCCGGCTGCGCGATCTCCCTGTACCGGGCGCCGCTCTTCCAGCCTGACGAGCCTCGGCCCGCGCTCGTGTGCCCGTGCCACTACTCCACCTTCGATCCCGCCACGGGCGGCACGGTTACCTTCGGGCCTGCGGGCCGGAACCTGCCCCTGCTGCCGATCTACGTGGACTCGAGCGGCTACCTGCGCGCGAAGGGCAACTTCGACGAGCCGGTCGGCCCCTCGTGGTGGGGCGTTCGCATCTGGAAGGCGCAGCCTTGAGGAGCCGCGGCGCCCCGGTGACCCGCCGCGCGGTCCGCTGGCTCGACCAACGCAGCGCGAGCGCGCCGCTCCTGCGCAAGACATTGCGCTACCTCTTCCCCGACCACTGGTCGTTCCTGCTCGGCGAGGTCGCGCTCTATGCATTCATGGTCCTCGTCGCGACCGGCATCTACCTGACGTTCTTCTTCGTCGACTCGACGAAGGAGGTCGGCTTCCACGGCACGTACTACCCGCCGCTCGAAGGCCAGAAGATGAGCGAGGCGTACGCGTCGGTCGTGCACCTCTCCCTTGCCGTCCGCGCCGGCCTGCTCATTCGCCAGACGCATCACTGGGCCGCGAACCTCTTCATCGCGGCGATCATCCTCCACCTCTTCCGCATCTTCTTCACCGGGGCCTACCGCAAGCCGCGCGAGCTGACGTACTGGCTCGGCGTGACGATGCTGATGCTCTCCCTGCTCGAGGCCTACATGGGCTACTCGCTCGTCGACGACCTCATGTCGGGGATGGGCCTCGTGATCGGCTACTCGGTCGGGCTCGCGATTCCCTTCGTCGGCCAGAACCTCATGAACTGGCTGTTCGACGGGATGTTCCCCGGCAGCCCGAAGCTCTGGCCGCGCATGTACATCGCCCACGTCTTGATCTTCCCGATCCTGATCGGGCTGCTGCTCGGCGCGCATCTCCTGCTAGTCGCCATGCGGCATCACACGCAGTTCCGGCGGACGAAGGCGCAGACCGAGCGCACGATCGTCGGCGTGCCCGCGTTCCCGGGCCAGGCGCCCCGGTCGCTCGGGCTGCTGGTGGGGACGGCCGGGTTCCTCTTCCTGCTCGGCGGCCTCGTTCAGATCAACCCGATCTGGCTCTGGGGCCCGTTCCACACGTACTCGTCGACGAACGGCGCGCAGCCGGACTGGTACCTCGGCTGGCTGATCGGCGGCCTGCGGCTCGTGCCGAGCTTCGACTTCACGATCGGCCACTACACGGTCGTGCCGAACCCGTTCTGGGGCGGTGTGGCGTTCCCACTCGTCGTCTTCGGCTTCCTCTACTTCTGGCCGTGGCTCGAGCGCCGCTTCACCGGCGACGTGGCGTTCCACAACCTCCTTGACCGCCCACGCGACGCACCGATGCGCACGGCGATCGGCGTCGCGATGATCAGCTGGGTCGTGCTCGTCTTCCTCGCGGGAGCGTCGGACCGCGTGAACGTCACCTTCGGGCTCGCCTACACGTCCCAGATCCACGTCTACTGGGTCGCGATCTGGGTGCTGCCGGTCGTGTTCGGACTGGTCGCCTGGTGGACGTGCAGGGGGCTGCAGGGGAGCGAGCGCGTCGTCCACGAGCGACACGAGGCCGAGACGGAGGCGAGGCTCGCGCGGCTCCGTCGCGGCGAGGAACCGCCCGGCGACCCGGGTGCGGTCGAGTCCTAAGGCCGGTAGCACTTACCGCACGGCGCGATGACAACTTCTTCGTAGCTCTGTTACGACCCTAGACTGACAATGCTTCTACCCGCTCCTCCCTGGCGTGACGCTCTCGTGAGGGTAAGCGTTACCGGCCGGCCCGGTCCGCCAGGCGCTCGCTGAGGGCGAGAACGTCGACGGGCTTCGTCGTATCGATCCGTACCGTTTCGCCCCGGAGGTCGAGGGGATCATGGCGGCCGGATGCGATCGCTTGCCGAAGCGCCTCGATCCGCTCCGCGTCCACGTGGCCGGGATGCCGCTTGCGTCCGCTGTAGCGCTCGATCAGCAGCTCTAGCGGAGCGCTGCAATGAACCTGGAGGACGCGAGCGGGCAGCGCAGCCAGCCTCGCCTCGAGCTCGCTGCCGCGCACGAAGTTCGCCTCGACGACGAGGCTCGCGCCGACGGCGACGGACTCCTCGACGACTCCGAGCAGCGCAAGATACGTCGCCTCGCCGAGACGCCGCGACCAGGCGAGGTCGCCGGTACCGAGCCCGTCGAAGAGCGACTCCTTGATCGTGTCCTTCGCAAGGAGCGGCACCCGGAGGGCTGCGGCGAGCTCGCGGGCGACCGTCGTCTTCCCGGCCGCCGGAGGCCCGGTCACGACGACGAGCAGCGGCTCGTCCACGACGCCCCTACTCGGAGAGAAGGCGTCGCAGCACGTACTGGAGGATGCCGCCGTGGCGGAAGTACTCCCGCTCGCGGGGGGTGTCGAGCCTGACGCGGGCGCGGAACTCCTTGTCGTCGGCGCGCACCGCCACCTCGTCGGCGTCGCCCCCCTCGATCCCGTTGATCGAGAGCTCCTCGCGGCCGGTGAGGCCGAGCGACTCCGCGCTCTCGCCGTCCCTGAACTGGAGCGGGAGAATCCCCATCATCAGCAGGTTCGAGCGGTGGATACGCTCGTACGACTCCGCGATCGCGGCTCGCACGCCGAGCAGGTTCGGCCCCTTCGCCGCCCAGTCGCGCGATGAGCCCGAGCCGTACTCCTTGCCGGCGATGACGATGGTCGGCACGCCTTCCGAGCGATACCGCTCGGCAACCTCGAAGATCGTGCCCTCCTCGCCCTCGGGCAGGTGGACGGTCCAGGTCCCCTCGCTGCCCGGCACGAGGAGGTTCTTGAGGCGGACGTTCGCGAACGTGCCGCGCACCATCACCTCGTGGTTCCCGCGGCGCGCGCCGTAGGAGTTGAACGCGCGCCGCTCGACGCCGTGCTCGATCAAGTACTTGCCCGCGGGGGAGTCGGGCCGGATCGCGCCCGCCGGCGAGATGTGGTCCGTAGTCACGGAGTCGCCGAGCAGGACGAGGCAGCGCGCGCCCTCCAAGTCCGCCACGGCCTCCGGCTCGCGGGGCATCCCCTCGAAGTACGGCGGCAGGCGGACGTACGTCGACGAGTCGTCCCACTCGTACAGCTCCCCCTCGGGCGTGTCGAGCTCGCGCCAGCGCTCGTCGCCCGTGAAGACGTCGGCGTACGTGGAAGAGAACATCTCCCCTTTGACGGATTCGCCGATCACACCGTCGATCTCCTCCCGGCTCGGCCAGAGGTCGCGGAGGAACACCTCCTCGCCGTCGGAGCCCTGGCCGAGCGGTTCGTTCACGAGGTCGACGTCCATCCGCCCGGCGAGCGCGTAGGCGACGACGAGCGGCGGCGACGCGAGGTAGTTCGCCTTCACCTCGCCGTGGATGCGGGCCTCGAAGTTGCGGTTGCCGGAGAGGACGGCGCAGACCACGAGGTCGCCGTCGGCGACGGCGGCGCTGATCGGCTCGGGCAAGGGGCCGGAGTTCCCGATGCAGGTCGTGCAGCCATAGCCGACCGTGTTGAAGCCGAGCTCGTCGAGATAGCGGTCGAGGCCCGAGGCGCGGTAGTACTCGCTCACCACCTTGGAGCCGGGCGCGAGGGAGGACTTGACCCACGGCCTCCGCTCCAGCCCGCGCTCGACCGCCTTCTGGGCGAGCAGGCCGGCCGCGATCATCACGGAGGGGTTCGACGTGTTCGTGCAGGACGTGATTGCCGCGATCACGACCGAGCCGTGCTCGAGTGCGTATTCCTCGCCCTCGACCGCGACCCGCTTCTTCTCGAGCGTCGCGGTGTGCACAGGCGCGCGTTCCTCGGTGTCGGCGACGCCGTCGCCGGTCGGCGGGTCGCTGGCCGGGAACGAGTCGGCGATCTCCTTGTCGTAGGAGCCGTTCGTGTACTCGACCCCGAAGGTGTCGAGCGAGTCGATGAACGCCTCCTTCGCGCGCTCGAGCGGGACGCGGTCCTGCGGCCGCCGCGGCCCCGCCAGCGAGGGCTCGACTTCGTCGAGATCGAGCTCGACCACCTGCGAGTACTCCGGGTGCTCTTCCGCCTCGTGCCAGAGCTGGTTCTCCTTGCAGTAGGCCTCGACGAGCGCCACCCGCTCGCCGCTGCGGCCGGTGAGGCGCAGGTATCCGATCGTGACCTCGTCGATCGGGAAGAAGCAGCAGGTCGCGCCGGTCTCGGGGCTCATGTTCCCGAGCGTGGCGCGGTCTGCGAGGGCCAGCGACCCGACGCCCGGCCCGAAGTACTCGACGAACTTCCCCACCACGCCGGTCTTCCGCAGGATCTCGGTCACTGTCAGCACGAGGTCGGTCGCCGTCGCGCCCTCCCGCAGCGCGCCGGTCAGGCGGAAGCCCACGACCTGCGGCACGAGCATCGAGAGCGCCTCGCCGAGCATCGCGGCCTCGGCCTCGATGCCGCCCACGCCCCAGCCGAGGACGCCGAGGCCGTTGACCATCGTCGTGTGCGAGTCGGTGCCGACGAGCGTGTCGGGGAACGCGACGCCGTCCCGCACCTCCACCACGCGCGCGAGGTACTCGAGGTTGACCTGGTGGCAGATGCCGGTGTTCGGCGGCACGACGCGGAAGTTGTCGAAGGCGCCCTGGCCCCAGCGGAGGAAGGCGTAGCGCTCGCGGTTCCGCTCGAACTCGAGCTCGACGTTGCGCTCGATCGCGAGCCGCGACGCGAACTCGTCCACTTGCACCGAGTGGTCGATCACGAGCTCGGCCGGGATCAGCGGGTTGATCGCGTTCGGGTCTCCCCCCTGCTCGCGCATCGCGTGGCGCATCGCCGCGAGATCGACGACGGCCGGCACTCCGGTGAAGTCCTGCAGCAGGACGCGGGCGGGATGGAACGAGATTTCCTGCGACGGCTGCGCGTCGGCGAGCCAGCCGGCGACGGCCTCGGCCTCCTCCTCGGAGCCGTTGCGCAGGACGTTCTCGAGCAGGATCCGGAGCGTGTAGGGGAGCCGAGCGGCGTCGCTGTCGAGCTTGTGGAATCCGTAGCTCTCGTCGCCGACGCGCAATTGCTCCATGTATCGATTCAAGCAGAGGCGCGGCTCCGCTCGCCCTGCTTGCCCTGGGTGAGGCGGTTGAGCGTCACGAGCCCGATCCCGCCGAGCATGTTGCCCGCGGCGGCGAGGAAGAAGTTGCCCAGGATGAACGTCCACGCGAAGTGGGCGCCGAACCGATAGCCGAAGATCAGTTCGAGGGTGATCACGATCACGTGGTTGAAGGCGCCGAGCGCGAGCAGCGCGCCCGCGATCCAGGCGACGATCACGCGCACGAGCATCGACTCCTGGCCTTCGACGAACCACGTCATTGCCGTGATCAGGGCTCCCGCGAAGATCGCACTGACGAAGAGGGTCAGGGTGCTGTGCGTATGGATGGCCTCGGCGTTCTTCACCAGCGACCCTGCGGTGCCGCTCGGCAGCACGCGGTGAGTCGTCAGGAACAGGATCATGACGAGACCGCGGAGGACGTTGAACAGCGGTGAGGTGATCCAGAGCTTGGCCAGGCCGAGCCAGGAGCTGCCGCGGCGGTGATCCAGCCCGGCGATGGGGACGAGGAAGTTCTCCGTGAAGAGCTCGCCGCGGCCGACGACGAGAAAGACGAAGCCGATGCCGAAGCCGAGCGAGGCGACGACGTGCGAGGGGCCCAGGCCGGCCTTGCCCGCGAGGCTCGCACCGATGATCCCGAGCGCGGCGATGCCGGCGACGATGTCGAAGCCCGCCGCGAGGGCGGTCGAGACCATCTCGAGCAGCGGGCGCTCGAGCCTCCGTTCTCCTTCGTCCTTCGTGCGCCGGTAGATGTCCTCCGGCTGCGGGATCCCGCTCACAGGCGAGGCATCAGCTCGCGCGCCGCGAAATCGGCGAACTCCTCCTGGTTGTCGCCGATCTGGTGGACGTAGACGTGCGTGAAGCCGGCCTCCTCGTACTTGCCGATCAGCTCGAGGTAGGGCGCGGGATCCGGGCCGGCCGGCGCGGACTCGGCGACGTCGGCGACCGTGACGTTTCCGGCCGACTCCTCGAAGTCGCGCGGGGCAGGTAGCTCCTGGCTGCCTGAGCCCGCGAGGGCGAGGTTCGGCCAGAGCTTGTGCGCCCGCTCGTGGCCGGCCTCTTCGTCCTCGTCGTACGCGACGTGGATCATCCCGAGCTTCGGCTTGCCAGAGCCGCCGGCCTCCTCGAACGCGGAGACCACCTCTTCGTCGGGCGCCGTCGAGATGAGCGCGTCGCCGATTCGTCCGGCGAGCTGCGCAGCCTGCGGCTTCGCTGCCGCGACGTAGATCTCGGGCGGCTCGTCCGGGAGCGTGTACAGCCTGGCCTGCTCGACCGTGTAGTGCTCGCCGCGGTGCGTCACGTCCTCGCCGCTCCACAGCTTCCGGATCACGTCGACCGCCTCCTCCAGCATCTCGAGCCGCTCCGCGGGCAGCGGCCATTTCGCGCCGGTCACGTGCTCGTTCAGGTTCTCGCCGGTGCCTACGCCGAGGAAGAAGCGGCCCGGCATCATCGCGGCCACCGTCGCTGCGGCCTGCGCGACGATCGCGGGATGGATGCGGATCAGCGGGCAGGTGACGCCGGTGCCGATGCGGATCTGCTGGGTCGCCTGCGCGATCCCGCCGAGGGTCGACCAGACGAACGGGCTGTGGCCCTGGTCGCTGATCCAGGGATGGAAGTGGTCGGAGATGAGCCCGAAGCTGAAGCCGGCCCGCTCGGCAATCTGCGCCTGGCGGACGAGCTCGTTCGGCGGATGGTCTTCGGAGGAGAGGGCGAAGCCGAGCTCCATGCGGCGGGAAGTACCTGTTTGCCCCGTGGGCAAACGAGGGATCGACTCCTCGGTGAAGCTGTCGGCCGTCGCTGAGCTGCAGGTCCTGCTGGAGGGAGTGCCGCTGCCCAACGAACGGTCGAGCCTGCTCGAGTACGCGCGCCACGAGGGCGCGAGCGGCGACCAGCTTGCGATGCTGCGGCAGCTGCCCGAGCGGCGCTACGACAACATCGACGAGGTCGCAGAGGAACTCGTCCGTGTCCAGCCTGCACAGGAGGACGAGCAGCCCAAGCCGCGCGAGGAGAGCGGCACGCCGCCCGGCGGCGACGCCTACACGCAGCTCCACCCCGCGAGCGGGCAGGTGCGCGATCTCGACGCCCTCAGCGGCGGCTGAGGGCGCCTCGCAGCTCGACGAAGAAGGCGCCTGCGAAGGCCACCCCGGCCAGCGCGAAGCCCGCAACGCCGGCAGCGGTCGCCCAGCCCTGCGCATGGGTCAGTCCGGAGACGCCCGTGAGGACGAACCGGCACGCTGCGACGGCGAACACGGCCGCCGTCACGAGCTTTCCCTCGACGATCTCCGTGGTCATCGAGACGACGAGCGCGGCAGCGGATGCGAACAGCAGCAGGCTCTCCGCTTTCGACGGGCCGGGCGCGCCCACCGTGCCCGTGATCGTCGCGAGCGCGAGCGCCAGCCAGGTCGCGGCGAGAACGGCGGATCCGGTGGCCGCGGCGAGCTCGCCGCGGATCAGGCCCCAGACGGCGGCGAGGACCTGCATCGGCACCGGCACGGCGATCACGAGCCAGCCGATGGTGTGGAAGTCGGCCGCGGGGAGGACCTTCGTCTCGAAGCCGGCATAGATCGTGGTGGCGATCGTCAGGCCGAGAAACGTGATCGGGATCGGAGTGGCGCCAGGGCCGTCGCTCACGCGCCGCGACCCGGGGGCGCCGGCCTCTCGCCGGGCTTGGTCGTCGCCTTCGTGCCCTCCTGCTCGACACCCTTGCGCTGCGACTCCACGACGTACTTCGGGTCGCGCGCGGATTGGAAGCCGGCCTTGAACACGGCCCAGCGCAGGCAGAGCTCGCCGGCGCACACGAGCGCTCCGCCGGCGACGGCCGCGGCACGGCTCTTGCGCCCTCGCCGGGCGAGCAGAGCGGCGCCCGCGCTCGCAAGGCCCTTCGCCGCTAGGGAGAACTTGCCGGCTTCGCCCTGGTGGTAGACCTCGCCAATCTTCCCGAGCCGCAGCTCCATCGCCTGCATGAGAGCGCCCTCGGCGAGCACGCCTGCGACGGCGAGCCGCCGTGCGGGGCCCGCATCGCGCGGCGGGACGAACATCGAGGCCGCGGCCCCCGCGCTCGCGACTGCGCTCGCGCCGAAGATCCACGGCAGCTCGTGCCGCGCCTCGTGCCAGACCGGAATCGCGGTGTCGGCGACGAGCACGCCGGTGTACGTCGCGAGCGGAGGCCCGGCGAAGGCGGAGACGATCGAGGCCGCGACCCGAAGCGGCTTCCATTTCCCGAGGGCCTGCAGCACGGCCGCCGTCGTCGACGCGCCGCTGCTGACGAGCAGCACCCAGGAGCCGATGTTCATCGGGGAGGTCACCTTGACGACCCGGAGCATGTGGTGGAAGCGCTCGGGCCGCCCCAGGTCGGAGATGAGGAGCGCCGGCGAGACCAGATCGGCGATTGCGCCGACGTACAGCGCCCTCCGGGCGAGCTTCTCATTGCGCGCCACCCGCGCCGCGGAGCTCAGGACCGCCGATGCGCCCGCGAGCCCGCCGGTGAAGAAGTAGGTGGGGATCTCCCAGGTCCAGGTCGGCTCCTTGATGATCGGGCGCCCGTAGTACGAGCGCATCTGCGTGCCGGCTTCCGTGATCGACCCGTCCCAGGAGGTCGTGCCCGGCGGCTTGCCGTCGAGGTCGGAAAGAGGATGGAGCTGCTCGCTCATCGGCGCCCTCCGATCAGCGTCAGGGAGGCGATGCCCGCGAG
This sequence comes from Gaiellaceae bacterium, assembly GCA_035653435.1. Taxonomy (GTDB): domain Bacteria; phylum Actinomycetota; class Thermoleophilia; order Gaiellales; family Gaiellaceae; genus Palsa-739. The sequence goes on along the minus strand of DASRBY010000040.1, from coordinate 57,296 downwards.
CAGCGTGCCCGCGGCGACGAGCATGTTCGTCCACATCTCCGGCAGGTCGCGCGTCGTCACGACCGGGTCCGGCGGCAGCCCGTAGACCTCGGGCTCGTCGAGCAAGAGGAAGAAGGCCCCGAAGCCTCCCACGCCGTCGTCCGGATCGCGTCCGTACAGCTGGGCGCCGTTCCAGCCCTCGGCCTCGAGCTTCGCGAGCCGTGCGTCGGCGCGCTCGCGCAGCTCCTCGAGCGGGCCGAACTGGATCGACTTCGTGGGACACGCCTTCGCGCACGCCGGCTCGTGTCCACCCTTGAGTCGGTCGTAGCAGAGGGTGCACTTCCAGACGCGGCCGTCCTCCTTCCCGCCGCGCTCGATGGGGCCGATCGCCGGCAGGTCGGGCTTGTGGCCGACGTTGAGCGTGGAGGGGATCTTGCGCTGGTCGAGGACGCCGAATGGACAGGCCGGGACGCAGTAGCCGCAGCCGTTGCAGATGTCCTGCTGCACGACGACCGTGCCGAACTCGGTGCGGAAGAGCGAGCCGGTCGGGCAGACGTCGAGGCATGCGGCGTGCGTGCAGTGCTTGCAGACGTCCGACTCCATGAGCCAGCGGAGGCCGGTGCTTCCGTCGCCGTTCCCGAAGAGCGGCTTGCGCTGCTCGACGAAGGCGACGTGGCGCCACGTGTTCGCGCCGAGCTGCGACGTGTGGTCGTAGGACTCGCCGGTCCAGACGCGGCCGTCCTCGGGGATGAGGTTCCACTCCTTGCAGGCGACCTCGCAGGCCTTGCAGCCGATGCAGACCGACGTGTCGGTGAAGAAGCCGACGCGTTCCTTCTTCTCGTCGCCGTACGCGGCCCAGCCGTCGGGTTCGCCGGTCGGCTCCAGTAGCTCCTGCAGCACGTTCACGAGCTCGTCTTCCTCACTTCCTCGGGCTCGACCCGCGGATCCTGCTCCCGGCCACCGGACGCCGAAGGCGTCCGGGAACTTCGGCCGGGCGTCGGCGGCTCTGCCGCCGACGCTTCCAGCCGCGAGTGCGCCTGGTCGCGCAGCTCGGCGACGAAGCGGGGCAGATCGGCGCCGCGCGGCCGCCGGCCGGGCCGGATGCCACACGTGAAGGCCTTCACCTCCTGGATGTGGACGTTCGGGTCGAGCGCCATGTGCGAGAGGTCGTTCGCGGAGTCCCCTGTGACCAGGCCGCGCTTGCCCCAGTGATACGGCAGGCCGACCTGGTGCACCGTGCGCCCGTCCTTCATCCGCAGCGGCCGCACGCGGTCCGTGACCATCACGCGCGCCTCGATCGCCGAGCGCGAGGTGTAGATCGTCGCCCAGCCGCCGTGCGTCAGCCCCACCTCCCGCGCGAGATCGGGATGAACCTCGCAGAACATCGCCGGCTGCAGCTCGGCGAGGTACGGCACGGTACGCGTCATGCCGCCCGCCGTGTGATGCTCGGTCAGACGGTACGTCGTCACGACGTACGGATAGATCTCGGCGCCGGGCTCGTCGGCGACCGGGTTGTACGGATCCTCTGCGAGCTCCTTGTTCTGCTGGCGGCGCGGGTTCGCGCGCTGTGAGTAGAGCGGGTTGTCGAAGGGTGACTCGTGCGGCTCGTAGTGCGTCGGCAGCGGCCCGTCCTCGAGGCCCTGCGGGACGTAGAGCCAGGAGCGGCCGTCCGCCTGCATGATGAAGGGGTGGTCGCCCGCGATGGCGTCCTCGGCCTCGGCGTCGTCCGGCGGCACGTAGCCCGGCTCCTTGTCCTCCTCGAAGTCGGGGACGTCCATGCCCGTCCACTTGCCTTCCTCGCCGTCCCACCACACGTAGCGCTTGCGCTCGGACCACGGATTGCCGTCGGGGTCGGCCGACGCGCGGTTGTAGATGATCCGCCGGTTCGCCGGCCAGGCCCACGCCCACTCCGGCGCGACGTAGGTGTCCTGCTCCCAGTGCGGCTTCTTGCGCGCCGTCTGGTTGATGCCGTCCTTGAAGCAGCCGCAGTAGATCCAGCAGCCGCAGAGCGTCGAGCCGTCGTCCTTCAGTTCGGGATAGCCCGTGAGGAACTTGCCGCTCGCGATCTCCCGGCCGTTCACCTCCTGCAGCACGGCCTCGGCGTCGGGCTCACGGATCGCCGAGTGCGTCGGGTACTCCCAGCGGAGCGCCTTGATCAGCTTGTCGCGCTCCTCGTCCGAGTCCTCGAGCTTCTGCTTGATCAGCCGGCCGAGGCGGAAGTAGAACCACAGGTCCGAGCGGCAGTCCTCCTTCGGCTCGACCGCCTGCCAGTGCCACTGGAGCAGACGCTGCGTGTTGGTGAAGGAGCCGTCCTTCTCGGTGTGCGTCGCGGCCGGGAGGAAGAAGATCTCGGTCGCGATCTCCTCCGGTTTCAGCTCGCCCGACTCGACCTCGGGGCTGTCGTACCAGAAGGAGGCGGACTCGATCTCGACCACGTCCCGCACGACGAGCCACTCGAGGCGTGAGAGCCCCAGCCGGTGCGCCTTGCCGTTTGCGTGGCCGACGGCGGGGTTCTCCCCGGCGATGATGTAGCCCTTCACCTCTCCCTTCAGCATCTGCTCGACGGTGAAGTAGGCGGAGTTGTCGTCGTCGATCCGCGGCAGCGACTCGAAGAGGAAGTCGTTGTCGGCGTTCGCGTTCTCCCCGAAGTACGCCTTCATCAGGCTGACGAAGTAGGCCCGGAAGTGGCCCCACCAGCCAGTTGGCGACGTGTTCGCGTCGATGTAGTGGTCGAGATCGCCGTACTTCTCCGTGTGCGGCATGGGCAGGTAGCCCGGCAGGATGTTGTAGAGCGTCGGGATGTCGGTCGAGCCCTGGATCGACGCGTGGCCGCGTAGCGCGAGGATCCCGCCGCCGGGGCGCCCGATGTTCCCGAGCAGCTGCTGGACGACGGCAGCGGCGCGAATCATCTGCACCCCGACCGTGTGCTGGGTCCAGCCGACCGCGTAGCAGAAGGCGCTCGTGCGGTCGCGCCCCGAGTTGGCGATCAGCGTCTCGCAGACCTCGACGAAATCCTCGACCGAGCAGCCGCACGTCTCCGCGACGAACTCGGGCGTGTATCGCTGGTAGTGCTTCTTGAGCAGCTGGAGGACGCAGCGCGGGTGCCGCATCTCCGGGTCCTCCGCCGGCGGCTCGCCGTGCTGGAGGCCGCCGCCGTGGCCTCCGTGGCCCGAGCCCTCGCCCTTGGTCGGCGAGAAGCCCTCCTCGCGCTGGCCCGCGGCGCCGTGCGGCTCCATCCCCTCGTACATCCATTGCTCGACGTCGTACTCGCCCTCCTCCGGATCCCAGCCCGAGAAGAGGCCGTCGAGGTCCTCGGTGTCGGCGAACTCCTCGCGGACGATGACGGGCGCGTTCGTGTAGTGCTCGACGTACTCCTTGAAGTAGAGGTCGTTCTGCAGGATGTAGTTGGCGATGCCGCCGAGGAAGGCGATGTCGCTACCGGCGCGGATGCCGACGTGCTTCGTCGCCATCGCGCTCGTGCGCGTGAAGCGCGGGTCGACGTGGATGACCTTTGCGCCCCGCTCCCTGGCCTCCATCACCCACTGGAACCCCACCGGGTGGTTCTCGGCCATGTTCGAGCCCATGATCACGATGCAGTCCGCGTTCTGCAAATCCTGCTGGAAGGTCGTGGCCCCGCCTCGTCCGAACGAGGTGCCCAGACCGGGCACCGTGGAGCTGTGTCATATGCGGGCCTGGTTCTCGACCTGGACGATGCCGAGGCCCGTCATCAGCTTCTTGATGAGGTAGTTCTCCTCGTTGTCCAGGGTGGCGCCCCCGAGGTTGCCGATCGCCATCGTCCGGTTGGCGGGATTGCCGTCGTCGGTCTTCCACTGCCAGGTGTCCGCGCGCGTCTTGATGATCCGCTCGGCGATCATGTCCATCGCGTCGTCGAGCGACAGCTCCTCCCAGCGCGTCCCGTACGGGCGGCGGTACTTGACCTTGTACTCGCGCAACGGGCTCTGCACATAGCTCTTCGAGGCCTGGCCCTTCGGACAGAGACGGCCGCGTGAAACCGGGCTCGCGGGGTCGCCCTCGATGTGGGTGATCTCGCCTTCCTTGACGTAGACGAGCTGGCCACAGCCCACCGCGCAGTACGGGCAGATCGAGTGGACGACGTGCTCGGCCTCGTCGATGCGCGGCACGAGGGTCCGCGAGCGGGGCGACTGCACCGCCTGCCCGAGTCCGAGCGTATCCCCGTCCCGCAACTGTCTCAGCGCGGGCCATGACTCGAGGAGTTTGGCGAGCCCCATCGTCAGGTCTTTTCCGTGCCGGCCCGCTGCGTAAACAGTTCGCAGAGCGATGTAACGCATGGCGCGGCGATCTGGATGCGCCTATTTGCAGGGGTTTTCCTGAGGTTTCTCCGTCGGTAGCACGGGGATCCAAAAAATCCAACGGAAAACGATGGACACGACGCAAGAAAGGGGGATCGGTGCCTTATGAGCACGATCGATGAGCGCAGAGAGCGCGCTTCCGCCGGTGTCGCCCTCCGCGACGAGGGGGAATGGCGCGACGGCTTTGCCCGTCCGCGCGTGTTCCTCCAGCCGATTGCGGCACCGTCCGCGCTCGGTCTCGCGGGCTTCTCGGTGGCGACGTTCATGGTCGCCGTGGTTCAGGCCGGCTGGTGGGGGGCCTGGTCGGACATGCCGGTCATCGCGCTGTTCGCACTGTTCTTCGGCGGCGTAGCGCAGTTCGCCGCCGGCATGTGGTCCTACCGGGCCCGCGACGTCGCCGCCACGGTGGCGCACGGCGCGTGGGGCTCGTTCTGGATGGCCTTCGGCCTCCTGAACATCTTCATCCTCCTGCACAAGCTGCCGGCGCCCGCACCGGGAGTCTCGAACTCCGCGCTCGGCCTCTGGTTTTTCGGCCTGGCGTACATCACGTTCATCCCGGCGGTCGCGACGCTCGCCGAGAACCTCGGCGTCGCGGCCGTGCTGGCGACGCTGACCGCAGGATCCGCACTCAGCTGCGTTGGCTGGTTCAACGGCGGCATCGGTAGCGGATGGCTCGGCGCGGGCGGAGTGCTGTTCGTGATCTCGGCCGGCCTCGCCGCGTACACGGTCCTCGCCATGTCCTTGATGGCGATCACCAAGCGGACGATCCTGCCGACCGGAGAGCTGAAGAAGAAGGCCAACGTCCCGGGCCGCGAGCAGCTCCAGGCGATCGAGCTGCCTTGGGCGGAGCCGGGCGTCAAGCAAGGCCAGTAACAGCAAGCACTCGCAATCGCCTCGCCCGCGAGACGGGGGTCGCACTCGGCGGCCCCCGTTCTCGTAGGGGAGATTCGTGGTGTCGCCAAGGGGGGATACGCGCAGCGTGAAGCACGTCCTTCCCTGGGTCGCGATGTGGCTGGCGCTCTTCTGGCTCTGGCTCCTGCTGTCGGGGGACTGGAACCGCGTCGAGATCATCGCCGCAGCCTGCGGCGCCACGATCGCCTCCACGATCGGCGAGATCGCGCGCACGCGCGCCGGCGTCGCACCGCGCGTCCCTCTCATCTGGCTCGGTCACGCCTGGCCCGTGCCCCACCAGATCCTCGTCGACTTCGGGATCATCACGTGGGCGCTCGCCCGGAGCCTCGTGCGCCGGAAGGTCGTGCGCGGCGAGTTCCGCGCTCACTCATTCCCCACCGGCGAGGGCCCGGGTGTGCGTGCCTGGGCGGTCTGGGCCGCCCAGTTCAGTCCGAACGCCTACATCGTGGAGGTCGATCCGGACCGCGAGCTCGTCCTCGCCCACGACCTCGTCCCGAACCGTCCCTCGGAAAAGCCCGCGTAAGCCTTGGACGCGTTCGTGATCGCCGGAACGGTGCTCCTGGCCGGGTTCGCCCCGCTCCTCTGGTGTGCGTACGCGCGGCGTGCCGTCGACGGGCTCGTCGCGCTCGAGCTCACGGGGATCCTCACCGTTCTCGTGCTGCTCTGCTTCGCTGAGGGATTCCACCGCACGTTCGAGTTCGGAGTCGCGGTGATCGCGGCCGTCACGTCCTGGGCGGGCGGCCTCGTCTTCGCGCGCTTCCTGGGCCGATGGTTGTAGCGAGTAACGGGGAGGGGCTGGCCGTGGACGCGCTCCTCGTCCTCGCCGTCGCCTGCGCATTCGTCTGCATCGCCGGCGTCGTCGTCATGCGCACCACTGCGGATCGCCTCCACTACGCGGCTGCGGGGACGACGCTCCCTGCCTTCCTCGTCCTTGCCGCGGTGCTCGTGCGCGAGCACGTCTCCTCCGGCGGGCTCACGGCGATCGGGGCCGTGGGGTTGATGTTCCTACTCAACCCGGTGCTGCTCACGGCCACGGCGCGGGCGATCCGGAGGATCGACCACGGGGACGTAGCGCCGCGTCCCGAGGAGATCGAGCGAGGGGGCGAATGATCCTCGCGACGCTCGTCCCGTTGCAGGGCGTCGCCCTGGGGCTCGTCGCGCTCGCTGCGCCGGCCGTCGTGCTCAGCCGCGACCCGCTGAAGATGATCGTCGTCAACGGCCTCTACGGCCTGAGCCTGGTGCTCCTCTTCGTGATCTACGGCGCGCCCGACGTCGGGCTCTCGATGCTCGTGGTGGGCACGGTCGCCTATCCGCTCGTGGTCCTCGTCGCGATTGCGCGGGTCCGGGCCCGCGAAGGCGGGAAGGACGGCGAGGAGTGACGCGGCGGGTCAGGATCGGGTTCTTCCTGCCCGCGCTCGCCGGGTTCGCGGCGCTCCTCGTCTGGGCGTACACGGGCATCCCCTCGTTCGGCGACTACCAGGGCCCGTACGGCTTCGTCATCAATCGGATCTCGACGCCACTGCGTCACATGGACAATGCGGTCAACTCCACGACGTACGACATCCGTGGCATCGACACGATGGGCGAGGAGTTCATCCTCTTCGCGGCGGTGATCGGCGTCGTCCTGCTGCTGCGGGACGAGGAAGGGCGCAGCGAGGACGTGGAGGACGACACGGGCAGCGACGTGATCCGGATCTTCGGCACGCTGGCGATCGGAGCCGCCGTGCTCGTCGGGCTCTGGCTCGTCTCCTTCGGCTTCGTCACGCCGGGTGGAGGCTTCCAGGGAGGCGTCGCGATCGCGAGCGGCGCGCTGCTCCTCTATCTCGTCGCGGGCTACCGGGAGTGGTCGGCCTTCGGCGACGAGACGAAGCTCGACCCGATCAAGGGCATCGGCGGCGGCGGCTACGTCGTGATCGGGCTCGCCGCCCTCGTCTCGGGCATGCCGTTCCTGCACAACTTCTTCAGCGGCGGGGTCACGGGCTCGGTGTGGTCCGGCGGGAGTGCGGGCTTCGTCAACTGGTCCGCCGGCATCGAGGTGGCCGCAGCGCTCGTGATCCTCTTCTCGGAGTTCCTCGAGAAGTACATCGTCCCGATCGCGAAGAGCCGATGAGCTTCCTCCCGTATGCGGTCGCCGCCTGGGTCTGCATCGTCGGGCTCTACGGGATCGTCACGAGCCGCCACCTGATCCATCTCGCGCTCTGCCTTACCGTGATGCAGTCCTCGACGTATCTGCTGCTGCTCGCGATCGGCTACGTCAAGCACGGCGGTCCTCCGATCTACAAGGGCGTCAAGCTCGGGACGACGTCGGTCGACCCGGTCGTGCAGGCGCTCACACTGACGGACATCGTCGTGAGCGTCACGGTGATCGCGCTCATTCTCGCGCTGGCCCTCGACGTCCACAAGCAGGCCGGGACGGTCGACCCGGACGAGATCCGGGAGATGAGCGGTTGAGCTGGGCGCTGCCGCTGCCGGTCGTGATCCCCTTGATCGCGGCTGCCGTCTGCACCGCGGGCGATCACGTCCTGCCGCGCCGGCTGGGCGACGCGATCGGGGTCGTGGGCGCAGCCGGCGCGTTCGCCTTCTCGCTCGTCATCCTGCTCGCGAGCGAGAAGCAGACGCAGCTCACGTGGTTCGGTGGCTGGAAGCCGCGTCACCACCATGTGGCCATCGGGGTCGCCTTCGCCGCCGACCCGCTCGGAGCCGGCGTAGCGACGCTGGCGACCGGCCTCGTCCTCGCCTCGGTGCTCTACTCGTGGTCGTTCCTGCGCGATGCGGCGCGGGCCTACGACACGCTCATGCTGCTCTTCGGCGGCGCGATGGCCGGCTTTGCCCTCACCGGCGACATCTTCAACATGTTCGTCTGGTTCGAACTGATGGGGGTCGCGGCCTACGCGCTCGCCGGCTTCCAGGTCGCGGAGGTCGGGCCGCTGCAGGGTGCGATCAACTTCGCGGTCTCCAACACGGTCGGCGCGTACATGATCCTGATGGGGATTGCGCTCCTCTACGCGCGAACAGGCGCGCTGAACCTCGCGCAGATCGGTCACGCACTGAGCGGCCACCGCCCCGACGGGCTGGTGATCGTCGCGCTGACGCTCCTTGTCTGCGGCTTCCTCATCAAGGCGGCCATCGCCCCTTTCCATCTCTGGCTAGCGGATGCGCACGCGGTAGCACCCGCGCCCGTGTGCCTTCTCTTCTCCGGGGTGATGGTCGTGATCGGCCTTCTCGGCGTCACCCGCTGCTACTGGACGGTGTTCGACGCGTCGCTCGCGGCGCAGGCACACGACGTGCGCGCCGTGCTAGTCGCGCTCGGGATCTTCACCGCCCTCCTCGGGGCGGTGATGGCGTTCCTGCAGCGGCACCTGAAGCGACTCTTGGCGTATTCGACGATCAGCCACATGGGCATCGCGCTCGTCGGCATCGCCCTGCTCGACGAGAAGTCGCTCGGCGGGGCGTCCGACCTGCTGCTGGCGCACGGCCTCCTGAAGGGATCGCTCTTCCTCTGCTGCGGGATCCTGCTCGTCCGCTACGACGGAATCGACGAGCTGCAACTCCACGGCAAGGGTCGGTCGCTGCCGGTGCTCGGGATCATGTTTGGGCTCGGCGCGCTCGGGTTAACCGGCTTGCCCTACGTCGGGAGCTATCTCGGGCACGCGCAGATCGACGAAGGAGCCACGGCCAACGGGATCGACTGGGTGCAGCCGCTGCTGATGATTGCGGCCGGCGTGTCCTCCGCCGCGATCTTCCGCGCGGGGGCGCGCGTCTTCCTCGGTTGGGGCCCTCGCGAAGACCCGCTCCTCTCGGCTGAGCCGTCCGAGTCGCCGCCCGAGCGCACGGCGTCGATGCCCGCGCTCTTCGCCGTGACCGCCGCGCTGCTCGTACTGGGGCTCGTAGTCAGCGTCGCGCCCGGGCTGGGGCAGCGGGTCGAGCAGGCCGCGGGGCGGGCCCGCGACCGTATCGCGTACGTCGACCGGGTTCTGCGGGGGCGGGAGTTGCCGGCACCGCCGCGGCCGCCGGTAGCGGTCGAGTCGACGGCGACGGACAGCGTGCTCTACGGCATCGGCGCGACGGCGATCGCCTTCGGGCTCGCCCTCGTCGGCCTGTTTCGCCGCCGGCTGCCCGAGATCGTGCGCACCGCGCTTCGCTTCACCCTCGGTCCGCCTCTCGCGGCACTCCGACTCGCCCACAGCGGAATCGTCGGAGACTACGTCGCGTGGATCACCGTCGGCACCGCGGTCGTGGGCGGCGTGTGGGCCCTCCTGCTCCGCTGACTAGCGACGAGCGCGACCCTGCCGCTACCTTTGCGCGGTGGAGCGCGGGGAGATCCACACAGGCAGAGGCGGCCTAGTCCAGGCGATTCCCGAGGAGGCCGACGAGCTCTGGACGGAGGACGGCCACGAGCACGTCGGCTGGTTCTGCGTCAGCACGGATCCGTTCCCGTGCCCCGCGCCCGGCTGCCTCTTCGTCGCGACGTTCATGACGGCCGCGCACCTCGTGCTCGTCTGGGAGGAGCAGGACGACCCGAACCTGCTGCGCCACGCGCAACGCGCGAAGGAGGTCGGCCGCAACCCGCGGATCGTCTCCTACGAGGTCGACTTCGGCCCGAGCGCCTCGTACTACGCGTGGGAGGCGGCGGGCCGGCCGGTGCACGGCGTGCGCGGCAAGTAGGCGTCCATGGATCTCAGCCGCTTCGGAGCGGCGCCGCCGTGGTCGCTCGGCGTCGAGGAGGAGCTGATGCTCGTCGACGCCCGGACCCTCGAGCCCGCGCGTGACGGGTTCTCGCGCGTGTTCCGCGAGGCGACCGAGCGCATCAAGCCCGAGCTGTTCGAGTCGTTCGTGGAGATCACGACGACGGTGGTCGAGACGGCCGAGGAAGTGGAAGCGGAGCTGCGCGCGCTGCGGCACGAGGTCGCCGAGCGGGCGGCCGCGCACGGCCTCGCCGTGCTCGCGACGGGCTCGCATCCGACAGCGCGCGGGCGAGTCCCGCTCGTACCCGTCCAGCGCTACGTGCGCCTGAAGGAGAAGCTCGGGCCGAAGCTCTATCGACAGCAGATCTGCGGGCTGCACGTGCACGTGTCCGTGCCCGACCCCGACACTTGCCTACGCGCCTTCGAGGGCGTCGTGCCGCATCTTCCGGGCCTGCTGGGTGCATCGGCCAACTCGCCGTTCTGGCGCGGAGTCGACAGCGGCTGGCGCTCGATCCGGGCCGAGATCATCCGCGAGATGCCCACCGGTGGAACGCCGCCGGTCCTTCGCAGCTGGGACGACTGGCAGACATGGACGCGCGGCGACAGCACGCGGCGGCACTGGGACGCGTGGCCGCGGCCGGAGTACGGCACGCTTGAGGTGCGGGTGCTCGACCAGGCGACGTCGCTCGGGCGCACCGTCGCGCTCGCCGCCGAGGTGCAGCGGCTCGTGCGCGAGGCGGCGGAGGGGGACGGAAGCCCGTTCGACCGCGACGAGTACGCGGCGCGTCGCGAAGCCGCCGGCCGCGCAGGCGGCGGGCCGGAGGCCGAGCGGCAGCTCGAGCTCGGGCCGGAGGCAGCCGTGCAGGAGATCGCCTCCGTGACGGTAGGCTGATCGCGATGGCGACCCAGTCCGAGACGATTCAGGTCGGCGGCGTCCGCTGCGAGAAATGCGTGATGCGGCTCGCCCACGCACTCGAGGGCCACGAGGGCCTCGAGGCCGCGAACGCGAACCTGATGGGACAGGTGACGCTCGCCTGGGACGACGCGCAGACGAGCCGCGAGGCGATCGTCGAGCGGCTCGCGAAGGCGGGCTTCCCCGAGCTCGCAGCGGTCTAACGAGGAATAGCAATGCCTCCGGCGCCGTTCGGGAGAGAATGGCGCACGCTGGTACGGTGGACCGCATGGAGGCGGAGCCGGAGGACGCACAGCGACTCGCGACCGAGGCGCGCGACCGCGTCCGGTTCGAGGAGGACGCGCTCGCGCTCTCCGATCAGGTCTACCGCGTCGCCCGTCACCTCGCCTCGTCCCGCGAGGACGCGGACGAGCTCATGCAGGAGACGTACGCGCGGGCGTTCCGCAGCTGGCGCTCGTTCCAGCCCGGCACGAACATGCGGGCCTGGCTGCTCCGGATCCTCACCAACCTCAACATCGACCGCGGGCGGCGGCAGCAGCGCGCACCACAGATGCAGCCGCTCGAGGCGAACGACTACTACCTCTACGACCGCCTCGCCGCCGACAACGAGGATGGCGTCCCCGACGAGGACCGGGTCGTGGAGCGTTTGTCGCAGGACGACATCGTGTCGGCGCTCTCGGCAGTGCCGCACGACTTCCGCGACGTGATCGTGCTCGTCGACCTCGGCGACTTCAGCTATGCGGACGCAGCCCAGATCCTCGACATCCCGGTCGGCACGGTGATGTCGAGGCTGCATCGGGGCCGACGCATCCTGAAGCGGGAGCTCGCCGAGTCCGCCCTGGAGGAGGCGACATGAAGGACCCCTGCGCGCACTGCGAGGAGATGATGCAGCCGTACATGGACCATGTCCTCACCGACGAGGAGATGGCAGAGGCGGAGTCCCATCTCGCAGACTGCGAGTACTGCCGCAGGCGCTACCGGTTCGAAGAGAGCCTGCGCGTCTACGTGCGCATGGCCGCGGCCGAGCCGATGCCGGCTGAGCTCCGGCAGAAGCTGGCCGCGCTCAGAATCCCGCTCGAGTAGCGACGTCGACGTCGCCGGGCGGACGCAGGTCGTCGCAGGCGACGAGCCTGGCGGGCAGCGACTTCGCGCCTTCGTCGGGGACGTCGTCCCAGACGGTGCGCGCGAGCAGGACGGGGTGGAGGCGGACTCCTCCGTAGCTCGCGGCGACCGCGTCCCCGCCGTTTGCGCGCCAGTCCTCCACGACGCGGTCGACCGCGCGCGGATCGAGGTCGGGGCCGTCGGCGAGGACGACCACTGCGGCCTCCGAGGCGCTTGGCAGGGCAGTGAGGCCGCAGCGAAGGGAGGCACCCGGGCCTCGCTCCCATTCCGGGCACTGAACGCTCTCCACCGGCAGCGCGTGGGCCCCGCTCACCACCACGACCCCGTCGACGCAGCTCTCCTGCAGCGCCGCGAGCACCTGGGGCAGCAACTCGACCTGCTTGGGAGGCTCCGTCCCGTACCGGGACGAGGCCCCGGCGGCCAGCACGACGGCGTGAACGGGCATGTCCCGGGTATCAGACACCAAGACAGGTCCGAAAGGGCGAAGCCCGGCTCAGCGAAGCCGAGAACCAGGCGGGACACGTCCCAGCGAGTCCTGTCCGGTGTCAGACACCGGACATGTCCGACCTGGATTGACCGGAAGGCGATGCAGTCGTAGGGTGAAGGACATGCGGTTGCGTATTGCGTCGCTCTTGGCCGTCGCCGCGCTGGGCTTCGGCGCTGCCGGGTCGGCGCAGGCTCGGCCGGCTGCAGCCCTGACCCCGGCCGCGGCCACCTGCAGCGCCGGGTACGTCTCGGCCCGCCTGCCGTGGGGCCACAAGTGCCTGCGGGCCGGCGAGTTCTGCAAGGTCGGCAACAGGGCCTATCGCAGGTACGGCGTCGTCTGCCCGCAGAGCGGCCACCTGCGCAGGCGCTCGTAGCCGATGAGCCTCACGTCGTCGCTCTTCAAGGCCGCCCGCCTCAGCGCAACGATGCGCGCCGCCTCCCGCGGGCCGAAGCCGCTCGCCAAGCGGATGGTGCGGATCATGGTCGGCCGCGCCTACGGCCGATCCGGAATTCCGCGTTGGCCTCGGTAACTCGCTAGGCGAGCGAAGCCAGCCCGCGGCGGACGAGAGCGCGCGCGAGCGGGACCTTCCACTCCGTGCGCGGCAGCGGAGTCGCGCCATCCAGGTCCTCGATCCTCTCGATCCGCCACGGGATCGGGGCCACGCCGGCCAGCGCGATCCGTGTCGCGCCGTCGGCGGGCCGCGCAACGGCGACCCCGACCTGCGGGAACGACCACCGCTTGCGGTCCATCGCCTTCAGATACGCGCTCGCCTCCACTGCGGGCAGCTCGACCTCGAGGAGGAGCTCGCCGGGCTCGAGCGTCGTCGTGCTCCTGTCGCCCTCGTCCGGGAGCCGGTACAGATCCTCGGCTGCGAGCTCGCGCCGGCTCGTCCGGAGTCGGGCGCCGAGCGCGACGAGCGCCGCGGCCACGTCCGAGGGATGCGCCGAGGCGCAGAACCCGTTCGCGAAGATCGCATGCTCGCGGTGCTCCCCCTCTCGCGCGTGACAGCGGTCACCGCCGTGGAGCCGGCAGTCGTAGCCGAGCCGCCAGTACCAGCAGCGCGTCGCCTGCAGGAGGTTGCCGCCGAGCGAGCTCATGTTCCGCAGCTGCGGCGACGCGGCGAGCCGGCAGGCCTCGCGCAGCGCGTCGGGGATGGCCGGCTCGACCTCGAGCTCGGCCAGCGTCGTGCCCGCTCCGATCACGCTGCCCTGGATCCCGCGCGGCACGACGCCGCGCACGTCGACGAGCCGCTCGGCCTCGAGCAGCCCCTCGCGCAAGAGCGGCACGACCTCCGTGCCGCCGTGGAGCGGCAGCCCGCCGTCGAGCTCCTCGACGCTAGACGGCCGCAGGAGCTCCACGCTTGTCCTTCTCTCTCGCGCGCTCTTCGGCCTCGCGCAACGCGCGCAGCATCTCCTCGCGGGAGATCGGCAGCTCGTGCACGTCGGCGCCGGTTGCGTCCCGGATCGCGTTCGCGATCGCGGCGGCGATCGGCACGATGGGCGGTTCGCCCAGGCCCTTCGAGCCGAGGTTCGTCAGGTGCTCGTCTGGCCGATCGACGAACTCGCAGATGATCTCGGGCACGTCCGCGATGGTCGGCATTCGGTACGCGTCGAGGGAGGTCGTGAGGACGTTGCCCGTCTCGGGGTCGAGCAGGCGCTCCTCCGAGAGGGTGTGGCCGATCCCCTGGATCACGCCGCCCTCGACCTGGCTGGAGGCGCCGAGCGGATTGACGATGCGGCCGACGTCGTGGATCGCCGCCACGCGCTCGACCCGCACCTCGCCGGTCTCGACGTCGACCGCGACCTCGACCACGTGAACGCCGAACGTGAGCACGCTCATGCCGGTCGGGTTCGGCCCGCGCGCGCCTTTGCCGAGGATCTGCGCCTCGTCGAGCAGGCCGACCACTTCCTCGACCGGAGCCGAGAGGTTGCCGTCGGCCGAGACGACCTTGCCGTCGCGAATGTCGAGCACCCGCTCCTCGAGATGGTGGCGCTGGGCCGCGATCTCGAGCACCTGGCGCTTCGCGTCGGCCGCCGCTGCGCGCACCGCCGGGCCCATCGAGGGAACGGTCGAGGAGCCGGCCGAGATCGAGGCGTACGGCCCGCGCGCCGAGTCGCCCAGCACGACCTCGACATGCTCGAGCGGCAACCCGAGCTCCTCGGCCGCGATCTGCGCCATCGCCGTGCGAGTCCCGGTGCCGATGTCCTGCATCGCCGTGATCACCGTCGCGCGGCCGTCGGAGCCGAGGCGCACCCAGGCGTACGAGGGAGGCCCGCCGCCGCCGTACCAGATCTGGCTCGCCATCCCCACGCCGCGCTTCCAGACGTCGTCGGACCGGGCGTGCACCTGGTGCCGCCGCTCCCAGTGCGGCTCGGCGCGGCGGTAGCACTCCTCGAGGTTCTTGGAGGAGAACGGCGTGCCGTCGTTCGAGCTCGCGTAGTTGCGGCGCCGCAGCTCGAGCGGGTCGATGTCGAGCCGGGCGGCGAGCTCGTCGACCAGGCACTCGAGCCCGAACGTGCCCTCCACGAAGCCTGGCGCCCGGAATGCCTTCATCGGCGGCGTGTTGAGCTTCGCGCCGAACGTGACCGTGCGGACGTTCTCGCAGTCGTAGAGCATCCGCATCGGGCCCTCGGTCGAGGCGTTCCATCCCGTCCAGCCCACGGAGTTCGTGAACTCGCCGTCGAAGGCGACGATCGTCCCGTCGCTGCGGGCACCGGCGCGCAGCCGCTGGATCGTGGCGTTGCGATTGCCGGCGGAGGTGTTCTCCTCGCGGCGGGTGAGAGCGCAGCGGACCGGCCGCCCGGTGCGCTTGGCGAGCTCGGCGGCCACGAACGTGTACTCATCGGGGCTGTTCTTCGAACCGAACCCGCCGCCCATGAACTCGCACACGACGCGCACCTTGTCCTCGGGCAGATCGAGCGCGTCGGCTACCGCTTGCCGGATCCCCCAGATGTACTGCGTTGAGATGTAGACGTGGAGGGTGTCGCCCTGCCATTCGCAGACCGCCTGATGCGTCTCGAGCGAGTTGTGGAGGACGGTCTGGGTGCGGTACGTCCCTTCGACGACGACGTCGGCGCCGGCGAGCGCCCGTTCGACTTCACCGCGCTCGTAGCGCCGCGGCTCGTCGGTGAGGGCGCCGCGCTGCACGGCCTCGTCGGGGTCGAGCACGACCTCGAGCTCCTCCCACTCGACTTCGATCGCCGCGACTGCGGCGCGCGCCTGGGCGAAGGTGTCGGCGGCGACGGCCGCGACCGGCGCGCCGGCGAAGCCCGCTTCCTCCACGAGGCCGGGGATCTCGCCGGCTGCGATCGCAGCCCGCACGCCCGGAAGCCCAAGTGCGGGTGCGAGGTCGATCTTCTGCACCTTCGCGTGCGCGTGCGGCGAGCGCAGGACTGCCGCGTGCAGCATTCCCGGGAGGTTGATGTCGGCGGTGTAGCGCGCCTCTCCGCGCACACGCTCGTAGCCGTCCTTGCGAGGGGCCGGCCGGCCGACCACCGCGAGAGGCCCCTCCGGCCACTGCTCGAGCGGATCCTCCTCGACGACGATCCACACCTCCTCGAAGCGTCCCTCGACCTCTTTCTCGGTGCGGATCAGCCTTGCCAACTGAGAATCGCCTCCTCGATCTTGGGATACGTGCCACAGCGGCAGATGTTCCCGGCCATCGCGTGCCGGATCTCCTCGCGGGTGGGCTGCGGGTTCGCCGCGACGAGCGCGGCCGCCGAGACCACCTGGCCGGGGGTGCAGTAGCCGCACTGGACGGCGTCGGCCCTGACGAAGGCGTCGACGAGCGGATGCTCGCGCAGCCCCTCGATCGTCGTCACCTCGCCCTCGACCGTGTGCGCAAGGGTGATGCACGAAAGCCGCGGCACGCCGTCGATCTGGACGGTGCACGCGCCGCAGTGCCCCTCGTTGCACGCGATCTTCGTCCCGGTCAGCCCGAGCTCCGCGCGCAGCACGTGCGCGAGACTCGTCCCGACCGGCACGTCGAGGACGTGCTCGCCGCCGTTGACCGTGAGCCGCAAACTGCTCATGCCGAAGTCACTGCCACGGTGTCGGCAATCTGAATCAGGCGGACGGCGGTGCGGGCCACCACGCGGCGCTCGCTGTCGTCCTCCGCCTCGGGCAGCGTCCGCCAAAGATCGCGCGCCGCCTCGAGCAGCTCGCGGATCTGCTCGAGCTCCTCGCGATGGGTGCCGTTCGGCTCCTCCGTTGCGTTGAGCGCGAGCCCGAGCGCTCCGAAGGCGTCCGGCTGCCTGACGAAGAGGAGCGGCATGGCCATCGAGACGTACTGGTGGATGCGCGCCTGGGCGAGAGGCTGCTCCAGGATGTCGGAGCCCTGCGGCTGCGACGGCTCGAGAGGCTCCTCACCGTCGGCGATCCGGTTCGCATTGCCCACGAACATGTCCCTCATCTGTCGGTCGTCGAAGCCCGAAGCGCGGGCGACCCGGAACGAGAGGAGCAGGGAGCCCGGCTGCTGGCCGTACGGGTAGTCCGACGCGTAGACGATCTGTTCGGGAGGCACGAGCCGCAGCAGTCCGAGCAGGTCGATCGCGCTCCAGACGGACGTGTCGAAGAAGACGCCGCGCTTACCCGAGAAGCGGTGCGCGAGGTTGGCGAGATCGGCGATCCCGGCGTGCGCGAGGATGAGCTGCACGCCCGGGTTCGCGTCGACGAGGCGCTCGAGGCCAGCGGCAATCGGCGGCAGCCCGCGGCCCGCGTGGATGAGGATCGGGACGCCGCGCTCGGCCGCCAGCGCAAAGACGGGTGCGAGGCGCTCGTCGTTGAGCAGGAACTTCTGGGCGCGCGGATGGAGCTTGATCCCGCGGGCGCCGAGGTCGAGGCAGCGGCGTGCCTCCTCGATCGGGCCCTCGTCCAGCGCCAGCCGCACGAACGGGATCAGGCGTCCGTCCGAGCGAGCCGCGAACTCGAGGGTGCGGTCGTTACCGGCCTGGAACCCCGGGTGGCGGTCGGGCTCGTCGAGGCAGAAGACGTAGGCCCGCGAGATGCCGTAGCGCTCCATCGAGCCGAGGAGCTCCTCGTCGTGGCCGACCATCCCGTCGATGTCCGTGCCGAGGTGCGTGTGGGCGTCGAAGATGTCGAGGTCGGCGGGAAGGTCCGCGCGCAGGCGCTCGTCCCACGCGGCCGCAACCTCCCGTGCTCGCTCGAGCGCGTCCACGGCTTCGAATCTACCGAGAGCAGTGCCGACTCTGTGCCAACTCCGCAAAGGACACTGTCGCCGCCGCGTGGTGAGCGGTAGCAAGGAGCTCCGTCATCTCATCCCGGATCGGAGGCTCCATGAAGCGCATCTCCTTGCTCGTCCCGCTCGCGGCCGTCGCCCTGTCCCTCGCTGCCGCATCGGCACGCGGCAGCGGCTCGGGCAGCCTCGTCGTCGCGGAGGTCTACTCCGCCGGCGGCAACAGCGGGGCCGCCTACGCAAACGACTACGTCGAGCTCTTCAATCGCGGCGCCGGGGCGGTCGCCGTCGACGGCTGGACGCTGCAGTACGCGTCTGCCTCGAGCACGTCGTGGCAGTCGACCGCGCTCAGCGGCTCGATCCCGGCGGGCGGGCGCTACCTCGTCCAGCTCGCCTCCGGCGGTGCGAACGGAGCGGCGCTGCCGACCGCGGACGCGACCGGCACCTCGAACCTCGCCGTCACGGGCGGCAAGGTCGCGCTCGTGAACGGCGCGACCGCCCTGTCGTGCGGGGCCTCCGCGGGAAGCTGCTCGGCCGTCTCCGGCGTGGAAGACCTCGTCGGCTACGGCAGCGCCGCCGACTACGAAGGAAGCGGCGCGGCGCCCGCCGGCAACGCGACCAACGCGCTGACACGTGCGGGCGGCGGCTGTACCGACAGCGACGACAACTCGGCGGACTTCGCCACCGCGGCCCCCAATCCGCAGAACTCGTCCGCGGCTGCGAGCGCGTGCTCGGCGTCGCCGCCTCCCAACGGAACGAGCGCATCGGCGGCGGTCGACGTCGACGTCCAGCCGGTGCTCTCTCTCGCGCTCGACCACCCGACGTTGAGCTTCCCCGCCGCGGTGCCCGGCACGACGCCGAGCCCCCTGCCGGAGCACCTCACGGTGACGAGCAACGACGCGAACGGCTACTCGCTCACGGTTCACCGGACTGCTTTCTCGCCGCACGACCTTCCGCTCGGCATCGGCGTGGGTAGCGGCAGTCTCGTAGCCATTCCGGTCGCGCCCGCGGCGGACCTGTCGCTGGCGAGCGCGAGCGGCCCCAGCGCGGCTGGAGGCGACGCCGTGGCGACGAGCGTCGGCTTCGTCTCGCCCCTGCCGGTCGTCCCCGCAGGCCACTACACGGCGACGCTGACGTTCACGGTGATCGGCAAGTGAGACGCGCACTCGTCGCGTCGATCCTCGCAGCGGCCGCGGCATCCATCCCGGGTGCCGCGGCCGGCGGCGGCATCGCGCTCAGCGCGAGCCCGCTGCGGCTGACGCTCAGAGGCGCGTCCGCCGCGGCGATCACCGTGCGGAACCCCGGGCGCGAGACACTGCTCGTCGACGTCGCGCGCGCGGGGTTCGCGCGGTCGTTGCACGGAAAGCCGAGGGTCCGGCCGGCCCGCGGCGCAGCTCCGTGGCTTCGCTTCCGGCCGAGCCGGTTCCGGATCCGCGCAGGCGAGAGGGTCCCGGTCCACGTCGTTGCCGACCCTGCGCGGGGCACAGCGCCGGGGGACCATCCGGCGCTCGTGCTCCTGACGACGCGGCCGCTGGGCGTGAAGCACCTACGGGTCCGGCTGCGCGTCGGTGTCATCGTGGATCTTCGCGTCCGGGGCCGGATCGTGCGGCGTCTCGACCCGCGCGCGCTGGCCGTGCGGCGCGAGGGGGCCTGGCGTCTGCTCGAGCTGCGCCTCGCCAATCTCGGCAACGTGACGGAGCGGCTCGGCCGGGACGGCGTCCGGCTCGCGCTCGTCCGCGACGGACGCGTCTTCTCGACACTACGGCCACGGCGCGCCGAGCTGCTGCCGCACAGCGCCGGAATCGCCGTCTTCGCGTACCGCGGCCACGTGCGAGGAGCGGTGCTGGCGCGGGTCGAGCTGCCGCCGCCTCTGCGCGGGCCGAGCCGCTCGTTCCGCCTGCGCCTTTGAAGGGTCTAGTCACGCATGGCCGGCGCCGATGACCCCTTCATGGACAGACGCGTCCTCTGGCTCTTCGCCGCCGTCGGGATGACGGTCGGCGGGCTTCTGCCCCAGCTCTGGGGAGGCAGCGCTCTCGGCGTCGCCTCGCTCGCGCTCGGAACGCTCGGCGGAGTCGCCGGCCTCTGGTTCGCCGCCAAGCTGACCGGCTAAACCGAGCCTCGGACTCGCATGGTCGGTCAGGTCGACGACGGCGCCGTCACGCGTCGGAGGAACTCCGGCTCGGGAACGGCGCCGTCCCATTGCGGCACGCCGTTGACCGCGATCCGCGGCACCGCCCAGACTCCCATCTCCTGCGCGAGCTGCGGGAACTCGTTCGCCTCGATGCCCGTCGCCGTCACCCGCTCGGAAGCGAGGGCGCAGCGGTACGCCAGCAACACGGCCGGCGGGCAATGCGGTCAAGTCGGGGTGACGAAGACGTCGAGCGCGAGATCGCGATCGAGGCTCTGGAGCGCCGCGCGCGACTCGGGCCGCAGCGTGGGCTCCGCGCGCCCGGCTTCGACGATCGCGCCGACGAGGGAGCTGAGCTCGTAGCCCCACGGCAGCCCGTCGTAGCGGACGCCGGCGTCGCGCCCCTGGGGACGGATCGAGACCGAGGGAAAGCGCGGGAACCCGTCCGGCTCCGGCTCGACGTGGCAGGTCACGCGGTCGCCCAGCTCGGCGAGAGCCTCGCACATGCGCACCATCTCGGCGCCGAAGTCGATGTCGCGCGCGCCGGCCGCGGGCGTCTCCTCGGGCCCCACCGCGACGAGCAGCTCGACGGGCCGCTCGAGCTCGGCGAACCACCCGCGCACCTTGGCCTCCTCGTCGGGGCTCAGCAAAGGCATACGCGCGAGCGTACTGGCGTTGACGAAGGCTATGGAGCGCCGTCGCTTCGGTCCGACCGAGCTGGAGATCTCGCGCGTCGGCATCGGCACCGCGCCGATCGGGTCGCGTCCCGGCGAGTGGTGGGTCAACTGGGGCACGCAGGACGACGGCGACTCGATCCGGGCGATCCACGCGGCGGTGGAGGGCGGTGTGAACTGGGTCGACACGGCTCCGTTCTACGGTTGGGGCCACGCGGAGGAAGTCGTCGCCCGCGCGCTCGCCGGCCGTGATGACGTCCTCGTCTTCACGAAGTGCGGAACGCTGCGGCGCGACGACGGAGACGACTACATGGACCTCAGCCCGGAGTCGATCCGGCGCGGCTGCGAAGAGAGCCTGCGGAGGCTGGGGCGGGAGCGGATCGACCTGCTGCAGTTCCACGATCCCGACCGGAACGTGCCGATCGAGGAGTCGTGGGGCGCCCTGCTCGAGCTCGTCGCCGAAGGGAAGGTGCGTCACGGCGGGCTCTCGAACCACCCGCCGGAGCTCGTCGAGCGTGCGCTCTCCGTCGGGCCGGTCGCGGCTCTCCAGTTCCAGTACTCCGCTCTCGTCCGCGACGACGAGCAGAACCTGCTTCCGTTCGCGCAGGAGCGCGGGGTCGGCGCGATCGTATGGTCACCGCTCGCGAGCGGCTTCCTCACAGACGGCTTCTCGCCCGACGAGCTCGCGGAGGACGACTTCCGTCGCATGCACCCCTTCGCTCAGCTCGACCTCGGCGAGATCCGAGAGGAGCTGCGTGCCCGCGGCGGAGGCAGCGTCACGCGGGGAGCCCTCGGCTTCGTGCTCTCGCATCCGGCCGTGACGGGCGCGATCGTCGGCATCAGGAACGAGCGCGAAGGCCGCGAGCTCGTCTCTCTGATCTAGCGCCCGTACAGCTCGTCGATCGCCTGCTCGAGCTCTTCGAGTCTCGCCGCGCCGAAGGCCCGCACCGTGCCGTCCGCGTCGACGACGACGTTCGTCGGGACGCCGCGCACGCCGAGCGCGGTGGCGAGCTCGGCGCGTGGGTCGAGCAGGATCGGCCCCTTGATGCCCCACATCTCGCAGAAGCGCTCGACCTCGGGCCGAGGCTCCGTGCCTTCCCAGATGTCGACGAGCACTACCTCGAGGCCCGACCGGGCCGCCTCGCGAACGCGCAGATCCTCGAGGAACGGCGCCTCCGCGTTGCACGGGCCTCACCAGGACGCGAAGAAGTTGAGGATGTACTTCTTCTCCGCCCAGTCGCGGTTCGTGCGCCGCTCACCCGACCAGTAGTCCTCGAGCGCGAACGCCGGCAGTTGGCTGCCGATCCATGGGCTCGGCTCCTCGACGACCGGAGCCGGCGGGCGTCCCGCCAGGAGGTCCTCGACGATCGACATCGTCTGGCTGCCGGCGTTGGCCACGAGGATCCGACCGTCGTGCCGGTCCACCACCACACCCCCGGGGCCGCCGCCGACCGGAATCTGCGACCACTCCACTCCGTCGGCGACGCCGAGCACGCTCACCGAGCCCGCCCCGCGGTTCGTGACGTAGATGCGGTCGTGCGACGGATGGACGCTGAGGCCGACGGGCGCCGAGCCGGTGCGGATCTCCTCGAGCACCTCGATCGCCTCGAGATCGACCCGCGAGACCGTCCCGGCGATCGAGTTGACGATGAACGCCTCGCCGCGCTCGGGGACGATCCCGATCGCGCACGTCCCGGTCCCGAGCTCGAGCCGGCCCACCTCCTCGAAGGAGTCCGCGTCGAAGAAGTTCGCGGAGGCGGCGACGAAGTTGACGCAGATCACGAGGTTCCTGGTCGAGTCGACGCCGATCGCGCCGGCTCCGGGCTCGGCGTCCACGGTCGCCACGGTCTCGAGGCTGTCGAGGTCGAGCACGCTCATCGTCGAGCCGAGCGAGTTGCCGACATAGAGGCGGCGGAACTCCGGAACGTGCGTCAAGCCGGAGGGATAGCCGCCCACCGGCACCGAGGTCTCGACCTCGAGTGTCGCGGAGTCGATGATCGTGACCTGATCCGAGTGCGCGTCGGCGGTGAAAACTCGACCCGTCTGCTCGTCGAGGCCGATGTCGATCGGCTCGTTGCCCGTCGCGATCTCGCGGATTACCTCGTGCGTGTCGAGGTCGACGACCGAGACGAAGTCGCTGCGCGAGCACGCGACGAACGCCCGTCGCCGCTCGACGTCGACCGCGATGCCCTCCGGATCGAGGCCGACGGGGATCTCCGCGATCTGCCGCCACGGTGAGCGCGAATCGACCCGGCACGCGGCTCCGACGGGAAACGCCGGGTCGTCTCTCTCGCCGGTCGCCGCCATTGACTCGCGAGTATCCCGGTTCGAACAGACGGGCGGAGGAGGAAGCGTCGTGCGTCGCTAGCATCGATGCCGCTTTGGCCGATGCGGTTCTGATCTACGGCGACTCCTTCCGCTCTGCCGACCTGCGGCACGCGGTCCCGCTCGGGGTGCCCGACCCGTTCCTCTATGCCGAGCAGAACGGAAGCAGGCACGTCTTCTCGAGCTCGATGGAAGCCGCCCGGCTTCGCGAGCTCGGGCTCTTCGACGTCCACGCGCATGAGGAGTTCGGTGCGGACGAGCTGATCGCGTCGGGAATCGATTCTCGCGAGCTGAGCGCCCAGCTCGCGCTGCGCGCCGTCGGCAGC
Source organism: Gaiellaceae bacterium (assembly GCA_035653435.1). Taxonomy (GTDB): domain Bacteria; phylum Actinomycetota; class Thermoleophilia; order Gaiellales; family Gaiellaceae; genus Palsa-739. The sequence continues at coordinate 34,220 of DASRBY010000040.1, read as the reverse complement.
CTCGGGTTGAAGCGGGCTGCGGTGCCCGAGAACTTCCCGGTCTGGCTCGCCGACCGCCTGCGGGCGGAGGGCCTCGAGCTCGCCGTCGACCAGGATCTCTTCGACGCCCGGCGTCGTGTCAAGACCGAGGAGCAGCTGGCGGGGATGCGGCGCGCCCAGCGTGCCGCCGAGGCGGCGATGGACAAGTGCCGTGAGCTCCTCCGGCGGGCGGAGATCCGCGGCGACGAGCTCCTGCTCGACGGCGAGCGGCTCACGGTCGAGCGGGTGAAGGCGGACCTGAACGTCGTCTTCGCGGCGCACGACACGACTGCCGACGAGTACATCGTCGCGCCGGGCGCGCAGGGTGCCGTGGGCCACGACATGGGATCGGGGCCGATCCGGCCGGGCACGCCGCTCGTCGTCGACATCTTCCCGCGCGACAACGCCTCCGCCGTGTACACGGACATGACACGCACGTTCGTGGTCGGCCGGGTGCCCGCCGACGTGCGCGAGTGGCATCGACTCTGCAAGGAGGCGCTCGACAAAGCGGTTGGGGCGATTCGCGCGGGCGCCGATTGCCGCGCTCTCTTCGACCTGACGTGCGACGTCTTCGAGGCAGCGGGCGAGCCGACGCAGCGGACGAAGAAGCCCGGCGAGACGCTCAGCGACGGGTTCTTCCATTCTCTCGGCCACGGCGTGGGCCTCGAGGTGCACGAGGAGCCGGGGATGGGACGGCTTTCGCGGGAGAAGCTCGTCGCCGGCGACGTGGTCACCGTCGAGCCCGGCCTCTACCGCGCCGGCTACGGCGGAGTGCGGCTCGAGGACATCGTTCTGGTGACCGAAAACGGGGCCGAAGTGCTCACGAACTACCCGTACGACCTCGAGCCCTGACTTAGCCCGCCGAAATTCGGTAAAGATTCAGCAAATAAATCGGGGGCCGACGGATGGCCGTGGGGCGTTCGCCGGCGCCGAAAAGGAGGGCAACGAGGCATGGGTGTTCTTGCCCAGGACCGGCCGGCTGTCACGCTCGTCGAGGGTGTTCCGGCCGCCGATCCCGCGCCGCTGGGGCTCGCCGGCTTCGCGCTGACGACGTTCCTGCTCAGCGGCCACAACGCCAGCTTCATCCCCGATGCCGTTTGGATCGGGCCCGCGCTGTTCTACGGGGGGCTCGCCCAGTTCACTGCCGGCATGTGGGAGTTCCGGAACCGCAACGTCTTCGGAGCCACCGCGTTCTCGACGTACGGAGGCTTCTGGATGGGGCTCGGGATCATCGTCGTGCTCGCGGATGTGTCGAAGACCTTCGCCGCCGCGCTCGCGGGCTCGAATCTCACGAGCGGCCTCGCCTGGTTCCTGTTCGCGTTCGCGGTCTTCAACACGTACATGCTGCTCTGGAGCATGCGCGTGAGCACGGCGGTCTTCCTGGTCTTCCTCACCCTGGAGATCACCGAGATCCTGCTCGTGATCGGCTTCTTCAACCTCTCGCACGGCGGGACTCCATGGTGGCTGCACGCGGGTGGCTGGGCCGGCGTGGTCACTGCGGCGGTCGCGTGGTACACGTCTGCGGCCGGCGTGGTGAACGGCATGTCGCCGACACCTGTCCTGCCCGTGGGCGCTGCTCCGATCGGCCGTCTCGGGTCGCCGATGCCCCGGAGAGCGGAGGTGTAGCGGGTGGCGAGCGACACGACCCAGCAACACGCGATCGACACGATGCTCCTCGAGGAGCGGACCTATCCGCCCCCCGAGGACTTCGCCGCCCAGGCGAACGCGCAACGCGACATCTACGACATCCCGTTCGAGCAGTTCTGGGAGCGTGAGGGTCGCGAGCGGGTCACGTGGTTCGAGCCCTTCACCGAGCTCTACCAGTGGGAGCCGCCGTATGCGAAGTGGTACCTCGGCGGCAAGCTGAACGTCTGTTTCAACTGCGTCGACCGGCACGTCGAGGCCGGCCACGGGGGAGTCGTGGCGTACCACTGGGAAGGCGAGCCCGAGGGAGAAACTCGCACCATCACGTACGCCGATCTCCAGAAGGACGTCGTCCGCTTCGCGAACGCGCTCAAGAAGCTCGGCGTCGAGAAGGGGACTCCGGTCGGGATCTACATGGGGATGGTTCCGGAGCTGCCGGTGGCCATGCTCGCGTGCACCCGCATCGGCGCGCCGCACACCGTCGTCTTCGGCGGCTTCTCGGCGGACTCGCTCTCGGGCCGGATGAACGACATGAAGTGCGAGGTCATCGTGACGCAGGACGAGGCCTGGCGGCGAGGCTCGAAGATCGGGCTCAAGACCGTCGCCGACGAGGCGATGGCGGCGGCGCCGGGCGTCAAGCACTGCGTCGTCCTCAAGCGCACCGGCGGCGACGTGCCGATGCAGGATGGGCGTGACCACTACTGGCACGACCTCGAGAGCGACGCCTCCGACGACCCCGAGTCGTGCCCGTGCGAGCCCATGGACAGTGAGGACCTGCTCTTCCTCATGTACACGAGCGGCACGACCGCGAAGCCGAAGGGGATCATCCATACGACCGCCGGGTACCTCGTCGGCACGTCGACGACGCACCACTACATCTTCGACCTGAAGCAGGACGAGGACGTGTACTGGTGCGCCGCCGACATCGGCTGGATCACCGGCCACAGCTACATCGTCTACGGGCCCCTCTGCAACCGGACGACGTCGGTCCTCTACGAGGGGACGCCCGACTTCCCCGACAAGGACCGGTGGTGGTCGATCGTCGAGAAGTACAAGGTGACGATCCTCTACACCGCCCCGACGGCGATCCGCTCGCACATGAAGTGGGGGCCGGAGTACGCGCAGCAGCACGACCTCTCCTCGCTGCGCCTGCTCGGCTCCGTGGGCGAGCCGATCAACCCGGAGGCGTGGATCTGGTACCGAGAGCACATAGGAGGCGACCGCACGCCGATCGTCGACACCTGGTGGCAGACCGAGACCGGGATGATCCTGATCACGCCGCTGCCGGGGGTGACGACGCTCAAGCCGGGCTCGGCGACCCAGCCGTTCCCCGGCGTCGAGCCGGCGGTCTACGACGAGCAGGGCAACGAGGTCGGTCCCGGTGGGGGCGGTTACCTCGTGCTCAAGCGCCCGTGGCCCGCGATGCTGCGAGGCATCTTCGGCGACGACCAGCGGTACCGGGACACGTACTGGTCGAAGTACGAGGACATCTACCTCGCCGGGGACGGCGCCCGGATCGACCAGGACGGCGACTACTGGCTGCTCGGCCGGATCGACGACGTGATGAACGTCTCCGGGCACCGGATCTCGACGATCGAGGTCGAGTCGGCGCTCGTCGACCACCAGGAGGTAGCCGAGGCCGCCGTCTGCTCGCGGGCCGATTCGGTGACGGGCGAGGCGATCGTCGCGTACGTCACGCTGAAGGGTGGAGGCGAGGGCTCCGTCGAGAAGCTCGAAGAGCTGCGCGACCACGTCGCGCAGAAGATCGGGCCGATCGCGAAGCCGGCGAACATCGTCTTCACGCCCGAGCTGCCGAAGACCCGCAGCGGCAAGATCATGCGCCGCCTGCTGCGGGACGTCGCGAACGACCGCCAGCTCGGCGACACGACGACGCTCGCCGACCCGACGGTCGTCGACGAGATCGCCAAGCGCGCGGCCGACGAGAAAGCCCAGGAGGCCGAGGCCTAGGAGGCGCTAGACGTAGGATCGGAGGCGTGACACCCGAGGAGCATCGCCGGCTCGGCGTCGAGCTTTACAACGGGACCTGGGAGCTGATCGAGCGCCAGGACCGGACGCCGGAAGAGGACGACGAGATGCTCCACCGGGCTCACGCCTCCGCCTACCACTGGCTCCAGGGCCCGCACACGGCGGCGAACCTGGCCCGTTCCCACTGGCTCTGCGCCCGCGTGCACGCGCTCGCAGGGCAGCCGGAGGGAGCGCTCCACCACGCCCGTCGCTGCCTCGCCATCGTCGAGAGTCACGGCGGCGAGATGGAGGATTGGGATCTGCCGGGAGCCTACGAGGCCATGGCGCGCGCTCACCTCGCGGCGGGAGAGGACGCGGAGGCAGCGCGGTACAAGTCGCTGGGACTGGAAGCCGCCGCCAAGATCGCCGAGGAGGACGATCGCAAGCACATCGAGGCGGACCTCGACGCGCTGCCGCTCGAGGCAGGCTAGGTGCCGTCCGCGGCGAATGGTAGAAACCTCGCGTACGAGCGGCTGCAGAGGTCGAAGGCACTCCAACGGGCGGCTCCGGGCCAGGTGCCAACTGGACCGCCGACCTGACTAGCGCCGCCGCCCGTCTCTTGAATGCGCGCCGGGCACCACCTGCTCGGCGCGCCTCCGCTCCCGCCCGCTAGTCGTCGAGCAGTGCCTCGAAGCGAGAGGCGTCGTCGAACGGGCCGATCACCGCGAGGCGCAGGCGGTCGTTCGCGATCAGCTCCGACGCGAGCCGCGCGATGTCCTCGCTCGTCACCGCGTCGAGCCCGCGCAGCGTCTCCTCGGGGTCCGGGAGACGGCGCTCGAGCACCTCCTGCTGGAGCCCGAACATCATCAGCCCCTGGGGGCTCTCGAGCCGGAGGACGAAGCGGCCCTTCGCGAAGTTGCGGGCCTTCTCGAGCTCTTCCGCCTGCAGCGGCTCGGCCGCGATCTTGCGCAGCTCCCCGACGATCGTCGTCACGGCATCGTCTATGCGCTCGATGTCGACGCCCGCCTGCGCGTAGAGCGTGCCGGCGTCGGTGTAGCTGTGGTTCATCCCATAGACGTAGTACGCGAGCCCACGCCGGTCGCGCACCTCGCTGAAGAGGCGCGAGGACATTCCGCCGCCGAGCACGGTCCCCAGGATCTGGAGCACGTAGCGGTCGGGGTGCTCGAGCGGCAGGCTGTGGACGCCCAGGATGATGTGCGCCTGCTCCGACTGCTTCGTCGAGACGAGCACGCGGCCGTCGTCGTGAGGGGCCACGGGGTCCGGCTCGCCGGTCTCGGCATCGTCGAGGTCGCCGAGGAACTCCTGCGCCCGTTCGAGCAGGTCGTCGCCGATCCGGCCCGCGACGCCGAGCACCATCCGTGAGGGCTTGTACCAGTGGTCGAGGTAGCCCATGAAGGTGTCCCGGCTTGCATTGCCGATCGTCTCCTTGGTGCCGATGATGTCGCGGCCCAGCGGCTGCTCGCCCCAGAGGAGGCGTTCGAACACACCGCCGATGAAGTCGCGCGGCGTGTCGAAGTACATGTTCATCTCCTCGACGATCACGCCCTTCTCCCGCTCGATCTCCTCCTCCTCGAAGCGGGAGTTGCGCAGCATGTCGACGAGCACGTCGAGCGCCACGTCGCGGTGCTCGGCCGCGCACTTGACGTAGTACGTCGTCGTCTCCTTGCCCGTGAAGGCGTTGAACTCGCCGCCGATCGCGTCGATCGCCCCTGCGAGCTCGCGCTTGCTCGCCCGCCGCTCGGTTCCCTTGAAGAACATGTGCTCGGCGAAGTGGGCGATTCCGCTCGTCTCGGCGCTCTCGTAGCGCGAGCCGGCGGCCAGCATCACGAGCACGGCGACGGATTGCGCGTAGGGCAGGTCGGCCGACAGGACGCGCAGGCCGTTGTCGAGCGTGTCTCGCTTGAAGATCGCCATGGGCTGCCGATCGTATAGAGCTATCCCGTGCACGGCGAGCAGACGAGACGCGCGATCGCGGCGCAGCCGGCATGGCTCGCGCAGGTGCCGACCGACCGGCGCTTCCCGGACGGGGCGCTCCTCTTCACGGGCTGCGGCACGTCGTTCCACGCGGCGATGACCGGAGGCGAGGCGGTGCAGGCGCTCGAGCTCGTGCTGAGGCCCGAGCGGGATGCCGACCTGCTCGTCCTCGTCTCGCACGAGGGAGAGACGCCCCTCACGCTCGAGGCGGCGCGCGCGTGGCGGGGCCCCCGGTGGCTGATCACCGGCCGGCCCGACGGGCCGATCGCCGAGCTCTGCGACGAGGTCGTCGTCTGCACGCCGGAGATCGAGGAGAGCTGGTGCCACACCGCGAGCTACACGTGCGGCGTCGCGGCGATCGCGGCGCTCCGCGGAGAGGACATCTCCTGGCTGCCGGGCGCCGTCGAGGCGGCGCTGGCGGTTCCGCTGCCTGAGGTCGGGGACCAGGAGCGCTTCCTCGTGGCGGGCGCCGGCCGGGAGCTCGCGACGGCGCACGAGGCAGTCCTGAAGCTGCGCGAGGGCGCGTGGGTCGCGGCCGAGGCGTACGAGACGGAGCAGCTCCTGCACGGGTATCTCGCCGCGGTCGACGAGTCGGTGCGCGCCTTCGTCCTCGACGGCGACGGCGTCGCGGCGCAGCGGGCAGGGGCAGCTGCGGCCGCGCTGCGCGAGCTCGGTTGCGAGGTCGACCTGCTGCCGGCTCGCCATCCCGTTGTGGACATCGTCCTCTTCCAGCGCCTGGCCGTCGAGCTCGCGGAGCGGCGCGGGCGCGAGCCGGACCGCATTCGCCGCCACGACCCGCGCTGGGCTCGAGCCGCAGGCGCCGCCAAAGCGGACAACGCTTCTGGCTAGAGCTCGTCCAGCGCTTCGAGCAGCCGGTCGACCTCCTCGAAGCTGTTGTAGTGCACGAAGCCGGCGCGGACGGCACCCTCGGGCTGGAGGCCGAGCCGGGTCATCGCCTCGACGGCGTAGTAGTCGCCGTCCCAGACCGCGATCCGTCGGTCGGCGAGCCGCTCGGCCACTTCGCGCGGCGTCATCCCCTCGACCCGGAAGGCGAACGTGGGGACACGGCCCTCCATCGTGTCGGGGCCGTAGAACGTGCAGCGCTCGGGCAGCCCGTCGAGGAAGCGCTGGCCCAGCGCGCCCTCGTGAGCCCGGATCGCGTCCCAGCCCACCTCGCCGAGGTACTCGACCGCGGCGACGAAGCCCGCGAGCAGCTCGTGCGCGAGCGTCCCGGTCTCGAAGCGGGCGCCCACCGGCTCGTCCGCGGCCGGCCGCACCTTGTACGGCCGCCAGGAACGAAGAAGCTCCTCGCGGCCGTACGCGAGGCCGAGATGGGGGCCGAAGAACTTGTAGGGCGAGCAGAGCAGGACGTCCACGCCGAGAGCCGCGACGTCGATCGGACGATGCGGAGCGAAGTGGACGGCGTCGGCCCAGGCGAGTGCGCCGGCAGCGTGCGCGAGCTCCACGACTCGCGCGGCGTCGGTCGTCGTGCCGAGCGCGTTCGCGGCGAGCGGGAAGGCGACGACCCGGGTACGGTCGGTCAGCTTCCGCTCGAGGTCGCCCAGGTCGAGGGTCGTGTCCTCGCGGATCTCGACGAAGTCGACGCGAAGGTCGAGGTCGCGCGCAAGCTCCAGCCACGGCGCGACGTTCCCGTCGTGGTCGAGCCGGGTGACGAGAATCTCGTCGCGCGCCGCGAGCGTCCGCCCGAGCGCACGGGTCAGGGCGAAGTTGAGGGTTGTCATGTTCTGGCCGAAGATCGTCTCCTCGGAGCGGCAGCCGAGGAAGCCGGCCGCGGCCGCGTGTGCCTGGTCGACGAGCTCGTCGCTGCGCCGGCTCGCGGCGAACGCGCCGCCGAGGTTGGCGTTCGAGTCGCGCAGATAGCCGGCGACCGCGTCGATCACCGACTCGGGGCACTGCGTCCCCCCGGGCCCGTCGAGGAACGCGATGCCGGACACGAGCGCCGGGAATCGTGCCCGGATCGCCTCGGGGTCGAAGGTCATCCTTGCTCGAGCGGCGCCATGGTCAATCCGTGTTTCCGGAGCTGCTCCCAGTAGAGCTCGGCCTGCTCGCGGAGCCCCGACCAGACGACGGCCTGGCCGGAGTTGTGGATCCGGTTCGCCAGTCGCATGCCGTCGTCGTACGAGACGCCGGGTATGACCGCCGAGAGCGCGGCGGCGACGCCCTGGAACGTGTTGTGGTCGTCGTTGAGGACGATCACGAGCCAGGGGCGGCCTAGCCCCGTGCCCTCGCCGCGGTCGAGCCGCTCCCGGGGCGGGGTCAGCGTGCCGCTCACGTGATCGTGCGGCCGTTCACGGCCCACCGATAGGTCGGCTTGGCCGTGAGGGAGGAGCCGACGAAGCAATCGCGCTCGGCAATTCCGAGGAGCCCGGCCAGCGCGTCCCCGTCCGGCTCGGGATCGAGCTCGACCGAGAGCTCGAGCTCCGTCTCGACGAGCGCGTACCGGTCGTCGGTCTCGCGCTTCGTCACGAGCGTCCGGCCGGCGCCCGAGGCGGACTGGACGGCGACGCCCTTGCGTTGCGCGTGGTAGCGGAGGCTCTTGAGCGAGCAGCGCACGAGCGCCGCGAGCAGCAGGTGCTCGGGCGACCACTCGGCGGGGGGATCGAGCACTACGCCGTGCTCCTCCGTCAGCTCCCCGTCCCCACTCAGGTCGACCGCGTACCGCAGCTCCTTGGCTCTGACCGCCATGGGGGACATGGTCTCAGAAGCCCGGCTCCGTCCGGGACGCGTCGTAGGGTGCGGCGCGTGCGGCGGCTGCGTTCGCTGTCGGAGACGGAGTGCTATGTCCGCTTGTACGGCGGCTGGGATTCGACGGTGACCCTCGTGACGCTCGAGCCGCGGCGGCCGCGCTACGAGCTCGCGGTGTCGGGCGAGGATCTGCGCCGGGAGTTCGAGGCGCGCATCGAAGCGCGGACCGAGGAGCTCGTGGCCGAGCTCGACGCTGCCGAGGCAGCGGCGGAGGCTGCGTAGCGTCGGCACGCTTCCGGCGCGAAGTTGCCATCCCCGCGCAACGCCTCGTCGCCTACCGTTCGCAAAGGGAGCCTCGCTCCCCCGAGGGGGAATACGTGGCTCACGCTAGGGACATGGCTGCACCGGACGCGACGCCGAGCGACGTGCCCGACGTCCTCGCTCCCGATCTCCGCATCGTCTTCGTGGGCATCACCGGCCGGGTCTCCGCGGCGCGCCGCGCGCACTTCGCGAACCCGCGCAACGATTTCTGGCGCCTACTGCACGCGGCGCGGCTCACCTCGCGCCTCTACGAGCCGCACGAGCAGTTCGCTCTCCTCGAGGAGGGAATCGGCGTCACGAACGCCGCGTACCGCACCACGCCGGGCTCGGGCGACCTGCGGCGAGCCGACTTCGCCGGATCGGCCGAGCGGCTCGAGCGGATTGCGGACGAGCTGCGGCCTACGTGGCTCGCGTTCGTCGGCAAGGAGGCGTACCGCGGCGCGTTCGGCGCACGGCCGGAGCTCGGCGTCCAGGAACGAACCCTCGGCCAGACGAAGCTCTTCGTCCTCCCGTCCACCTCGCCCGCCAACGCGGCTGTTCCCTGGGGAGAACGGCTCCGGTGGTTCAGCGAGCTGGCGGGCCGCGCGAGCGGGCTGCCCCGCCGCGAGACCGTGCGCGCCGCGGTAATCGACGAACGGAGGCGCATCCTGCTCCTCCGCTACGGCGACGAGTACGGCGACTGGTGGATCACCCCGGGAGGCGGACGTGAGCAGGAGGAGAGCGACGAGCAGACCCTCCGCCGCGAGCTTGCGGAGGAGGTCGGCCTCTTCGATTTCGAGCACGGCCCTGCGCTCTGGGAGCTCGAGGGCTGGACGCTCGGCGAGCCGGGGTTCGGGAGCTTCCTCTCCCGCGTCTACCTCGTGCGCGTCGGGAGCTTCGAGCCGCCGCACCTGACGGAGGCACGCGAGCTCCGCTGGTTCTCGCTCGCCGACCTGCAGACCGTCACCACGCGGCCGCCGGATCTCGCCGAGCGGATCAGCTCCGCCAGCGATTGGTGATCGGCGTCCGCCGGTCGCGTCCGAACGCCTTCGGGCGCAGCCGCACCCCGGGCGGCGCCTGCCGCCGCTTGTACTCCGCGCGGTCGATCAACGCCACCGCGCGCGCGACGACGTCGGGATCGAAACCGTCGGTGCCCAGCTCGTCGAGCGAGCGGTCCTCCTCCACATAGGCCTCGAGGACGCGGTCGAGCTCGGAGTACGGCGGCAGTGAGTCCTCGTCGAGCTGTCCCTCGCGCAGCTCCGCGCTCGGCGGCCGCTCGATCGTCGACTGGGGAACAAGCTCCCGGCCTGCGTGCTCGTTCAGGTGCTCCGCGAGGCGGAAGACGTCGGTCTTGAACACGTCCTTGAGGAGCGCGAACCCGCCGGCCATGTCGCCGTAGAGGGTGGAGTAGCCCACCGAGAGCTCCGACTTGTTGCCGGTCGCCACCAGCAGCCAGCCGAACTTGTTCGAGAGCGCCATCAGGAGCGTCCCGCGGATCCGCGCCTGCAGGTTCTCCTCCGCGAGATCGGGATCGCGGCCGGAGAACGGCTCCGCCAGGACGCCCGTGAACGCCTCGACCACGGGCTCGATCGAGAGCTCGCGGAAGTCGCAGCCGAGGTTCTCGCCCAGCCGCCGAGCATCGTTCCGCGTCCCCTCGGACGAGTAGCGAGAAGGCATCGAGACGCAGTGGACGTGCTCGGGCCCGAGGGCCTCGACGGCGAGCGCGGCCGTCACGGCCGAGTCGATCCCGCCCGAGACGCCGACCACGACCTCGGCGAAGCCGTTCTTGCCGACGTAGTCGCGCAGGCCGAGGACGAGCGCGCGCCGCATCTGCTCGATGTCCTCGGCGAAAGGAGCGAGAGGGGGCTGGAGCGCCTCGCGGTCGCCGCGCTCCGGGAGCGCGACCTGGATCTTCTCCACCTCCGGCAGCTCAGGCAGCTCGCGCGCGAGCGCCCGGCGCCGCACGTCGCGCAAGCGGCGCGCCACGACGGCCGACGGGTCGACGTCCACCAGGAGCAGGCACTCCTCGAAGCCCGGGGCGCGCGCGAGCACCTCGCCCTCGTCGTCGAGCACGAGGGAGTGTCCGTCGAAGATGAGCTCGTCCTGCCCGCCGACGGTGTTGCAGAAGGCGACGAAGCAGACGTTGTCGAGCGCTCGCTGGCGGAACATCGCCTCGCGCTCCCGCTCTCGGCCGACGTGGAACGGCGACGCCGAGATGTTGACGAGCAGCTCGGCTCCGCCGAGCGCGAGCTCGGTGGCGGGCGGGCCGGGCTGCCACATGTCCTCGCAGATCGTCACGCCCACGCGCGCGCCTCCGGCCTCGACGATCACGAGGTCGCGACCTGCCGCGAAGTAGCGGTCCTCGTCGAACACGCCGTAGTTGGGCAGGAAGCGCTTCCGGTAGACGCCGCGCACCTCGCCGTCGGCGCAGAGCGCGCAGGCGTTGTAGAGGTCGCCGTCGAACAGGGGCACGCCGACGAAGGCGACGATGTCTCGGGCCGCCCGCGCGATGGATTCCAGACATGCGCCGGCCGCGCGGACGAAGCCTGGCCTCAGGAGCAGATCCTCCGGCGGGTAGCCGGTCACCGCGAGCTCGGGAAGGAGGAGGAGATCGGCGCCGGCCGCCCGCGCCTCCTCCATGCGAGCGAGGATCAGGTCGCGGTTCCCCTGCAGGTCTCCGACGACCGGGTTGATCTGGGCTAGGGCGAGGCGCATAGTTTACGACTCTGAGTCTAAAACATCGTGCGGAGGCGCTGTGCGACGGCAGCGCCGATCGCCGCATGCCCGTCGGCGTCGAGATGGATGCCGTCGTGCTCCGAATACGTGACGACGCCTGCGAGCTCCAGGAGATCGGCGCCCGCGGCGGCTACCTCCTCCGCAAGGTACCGCCCCAGCTCCGCGGCTTTCTCCTCCGCGCCGGCGAACTCAGGCTCGAGCGCAGCCCCCAGGCGCGGCAGGCCCAGCACGAGCACCCGCGGCGCCGCTCCGCTGATTCCGGCCCGGCTCGCGACGGCTGCCTGCGCTAGGACGCCCACGCCGGCAGCGATGTCCGAAGGCCCCGCGGAGAAGCGAGCCTTGAGGTCGTTCGTCCCGAGGAAGATCACCACGGCGTCGAGCGGCGCGTGCGAGGCGAGGCACGGCGGCAGGTAGTCGGCGCCCCGGCGGTGCGGGACGGTCGGGTCGTCGAAGACGGTCGTGCGGCCCGGCAGTCCTTCCTCGATGACTCGCCAAGCGTCGCCGAGCTCGCGCGCGAGGACGCCGGGCCAGCGCACGCCCGAGCCGAAGCGGCCGCCCTCCTCGCCGGGGACGGATCCGTAGGTGTTGGAGTCGCCGAAGCAAAGGACGGTGCGCTCGGGCACGGCGCGAGTCTAGGGAAGCGCACGCAAGTTAGCGTCCGCTAACCTAGTGGCCGCTAACTTCTGAAAGAGGTGCGATACGTGAGAGCACGGGTGCTGGCAGCTTTGGCGGCCGAGGAGAACCGCAAGTGGTGGACGCTGTTCGCGGTCTCGTTCGGCCTCTTCATGATCATGCTCGACAACACCGTCGTGAACGTCGCGCTGCCGACGATGGAGAAAGACCTCCACGTCACCCTCGCGTCGCTCGAGTGGGTCGTGATCGCCTATGCGCTCACCTTCGCCTCGCTCCTGATCACCGGCGGCAAGCTGGCCGACCTCTACGGCCGGCGCCGCATCTTCGTCTTCGGCCTCGTCGTCTTCACGCTCTCCTCGCTCGCCTGCGGGCTGGCGCCGACCGCGGGCTTTCTCATCGGCGCGCGCGCCGTCCAGGGAGTGGGAGCTGCGTTGATGAATCCCGCCACGCTCTCGATCATCGTCGCCACGTTCCCACCGAAGCAGCGCGGCCAGGCGATCGGGATCTGGGCCGGTGTGTCGGCGCTCGCGCTGGCGATCGGCCCGCTCGGCGGCGGACTGATCGTCGAGAACCTGAACTGGAACTGGATCTTCTTCGTCAACATTCCCGTCGGCGCGCTCGCGATCGTCGTCTCGCAGTTCGCGATCCGCGAGTCCCGCGACACCTCCGCCGAGCAGAGCATCGATCTGCCCGGCCTCCTGACCTCGATCGGCTTTCTCTTCTCGCTCAGCTACGCGCTCGTCGAGGGAAACAGCCACGGGTGGACGTCCTCCGAGATCCTCGGGCTGTTCGCAGCGGCGGTCCTCCTACTCACCGCCTTCGTGGCGCTCGAGCTTCGCCAGCGCCTCGCCATGCTCGATCTCTCGCTCTTCCGGATCGGCGCGTTCACCGGCGCGAACGTCGTCGCGATGCTCGTCTCGCTCTCGATGTTCGGCGTCTTCTTCTTCGTCTCGCTCTACATCCAGAACATCCTCCATTACTCGCCGACGCAGGCGGGCGCTGCGTTCCTGCCGATGGTGTCGTTGATCATCCTGATCGCGCCGCTCTCCGGCAGGCTGTCCGACCGGGTCGGCTCGCGCTGGCTGATGGGCGGCGGGATGGCGCTCGTCGCCGCCTCGCTCCTGCTCTACGAGCGTGTCACCGTCCACTCGAACTACTGGACGCTGCTGCCGGCCATGATCCTGGGCGGCGTCGGGATGGCGATGACGATGTCGCCGATGACCTCGGCCGCGATGGGCGCCGTACCGGTGGACAAGGCCGGCGTGGGCTCCGGCGTCCTCAACAGCTTCCGCCAGGTGGGGGGCTCGCTCGGGATTGCGGTCATGGGCGCGATCGTCGCCTCGTATCTCCACCACTCGCCGCGCAGCCCCCTCGCCGCCCAGGACTACGTCCACGGGCTCCACGCGGGGTTCGCGGTCGGAGCAGGGATCACGTTCGTCGCGGCGCTGGTCGCGGTCGTCACGGTGCGAACGCGGCCCGAGGTGGTGCGCGAGCACCTCGCGGAGATCGCGGCGTGAGCGTCAGCGCGCCGCGGATGGCGGCCGCCGACCGCCGCCGGCACCTGATCGAGACGGCGATCCGGCTGTTCACGGAGGGCAGCTATCACGGCACGACGACCGCCGAGATCGCCCGTGCCGCCGGCGTCTCGGAGCCCATCCTGTACCGGCATTTCGCGTCGAAGCGCGACCTGTATCTCGCGGCGCTCGAGCACGTCTGGGCGAAGACGCGGGAGGGCTGGGAGCGGGCGCTCGACGAGGCGTCCGATGCGTGCGCCGCCGTGGAGGCGATCGGCAAGGGCCACGTCTCGGTCCGCTCGCCGAAGCTGCAGCTCGCCGAGCTCTGGGTCCAGGCCCTGGGCGAGGCATCGGAGGACCCGGAGCTGCGGCGTCACCTGCGCCGCCACATGCGCGAGGTCCACGACTTCGTCGCAAACCTGATCCGCCGTGGCCAGGAGCAGGGAGCGATCGCGGAGGAGCGAGACGCGGACTCGGAAGCGTGGATCATGCTGGCGGGAGGCATCCTCGGCATGGTCGGCAGAAGAGTGGGCCTCCTGGACGACAAAGAGCTTCAGGCGATCCGGACCGCCCGACTCGCCTGGCTCCGCGGCTGACCTAGCTCTTCCGTGCCGAGGCCGACATGCGCGGGCCCGGCACCAAAGCGCGAGCGCGCGATGCGCCAAGTGAAAAGGCCCCGGCTGCGGCTCCGGGGCCTTCTCGAGAGGCGCGCCACTCTCGGCGGGTTTCGAGGAGACGGATCTGCGGCCCACCCGTCTCACGTCCTCACCGGGAGCCCCGGCGCGCCCCCTGCGAACCTCGGCCTGGCGTCCGGCCTGGTTGCAAGGTGCGCTCACTATAGGAGCCTCCGGCAGAGCCGTCAAGTAGCTCGGTCAAGTGATTCTGCATTCGGCCTGGTTGACCGACTTTTCGGGATGAATACGCTCGAAAGGGGGATGGCCAAAGGGGACAAGTTGCGCTTCAGTGAAGTATGCGCTTGACTAAAGCGCGCCGAGAACATGCCTATGCGAGAGACAGCCAGCCGCACCACCCGCCGCACCAGCGCAGAGGGACTTCGCCTCGGCGAGCGGCTCCGCCAGCTCCGCGTCGCCGCGGGCCTGACCCAGAGCGAGCTCGCGGGCGAGCGCTTCTCGAAGGAGTACGTCTCCCAGATCGAGCGCGGTAAGACGCGCCCGACGGCGGGCACGATCGAATGGCTCGCCGACCGCCTGGGAGTCGACGCCGGCTTTCTCGCGAGCGGAGTCGCGACCGACGAGCGCACCCGGCTCGAAGGCGCCCTCTCGCGTGCCGAGGCGTTGTACGAGGCCCAGCAGGACGTGGAGGCGGCCGAGGCGTTCGAGCCGCTGGTCGCCGCCGCGCGCGCAACCGGCCTGCCGGAGCTGCAGGTGCGGGCGCTGTGCGGCAGCGGTCTCGCGCAGATGCGGGTCGGCGGCCATCGCGCCGCGGTCGAGCTCCTCAACGAGGCGCGCGCGATCTCGGAGGCCGAGTCGTTCTCCGACGTCGAGCGCGCTGACGTGCTCTTCTGGCTCGGCTGCTGCCGCTACCAGCTCACAAGTGTGCAAACCGCTCTTGCCTTGTTCAACGAGGCGCTTGCCCTCGCCGAGCGTTCCGGCCTGCCGTGCGACGCGCTCAAGGCGAACATCCTCTCTTGGCGCTCGCGCTGCTGGCAGCGCCAGCGCGACTTCGAGGCTGCGCGTGACGACGTCGAGCGCGCCATCGAGCTGTCGCGCGGAGTCGAAGACCTGCGCACGATCGGTGCCGCCTACTTCCAGGCCTCGCTCATCGCAGACCGGGAGGGGCACTGGGTGCTGGCACGCAACTACGCGGAGCGGGCGCGCGAGGCCTACGCGCAGCTCGCCGATCGCGTGCACGTCAGCCAGCTGACGAACAACCTCGGCGGCCTCAACTTCCTGTTGGGGAACACCGATCAGGCCGTGAAGCTCCTCAAGGAGTCGTTCGCGATCGCGCTCGACCTCGGGCGCGACGCCGATGCCGGCCGGGCCGTCTCGTCGCTCGCGCAGGTCCATCTGCGCACGGGCAACGTCGAGCTGGCCGAGGAACAGGCCCGGCGTGCCCTCGAGCTGCTCGACGGTCGCGTCGACTACATCGACGAGATCGGCAGCGCCCAGCTCGTGCTCGGGCGTGCGCTGCTCGAGCAGGGTCGGCTCGAAGATGCCGAGGCGGCCTTCACCGACGCCGAAGCGAGCTTCGGCGAGCTGGGATCGGGAAGTCATCGCGCCGCGGCCTGGGTTGCTCGCGGCGACCTTGCAGCACGACGGGGGGATCACGAACGGGCGGCCGAGCTCTACCGGACGGCTGCGGAAGCTCTCCAGGACGTTCGCTTCTAGCACCGGAAAGGAGGTGACGAATTTGACGAAGACACGCCTCATCTACCTTCTCCTCATCGCATCGCTCTTCGCGTACTTCCTCGCGTGCCTCCACGGGCCGGGTTGGAACGGCATGAGCGACGGCGGCGGCCTCTTCCGGTAGACCTGGGAACGACAGCGCGACCCGCGCCTGCGTTTCCCAGGTCGCCAACGGTGGCATGACGCCCACGTGGGCGCACGTCTAGAGCGCGCTCGACGCGCGCTGACCGTCGGGCGGGTCGCACACCAGAGCGGGCTGCGGCGAATCCTTGGCGAGATCGGTCTGACCGGTCGGCGCGAAGCGACGCGCGAGGGGGCGCGGGCGTTTCGCAGCGGTCTCGAGGAGCTCGGCACGACCTTCATCAAGCTCGGGCAGCTCCTCTCGTCGCGCCCGGACCTGCTGCCCGACGTCTACATCGACGAGCTCGGCCGCCTCGTCGACGAGATCGCGCCCGTCCCGTTCGCGCAGATCGAGGCGGTCCTGCGGGAGGACTTCGGCGCGGATGCGTTCGTGAGCCTCGACCCGGAGCCGCTCGCGACCGCGTCGATCGCGCAGACGCATCGTGGGCTGCTCAAGACGGGCCAGGAGGTCGTCGCGAAGGTCCGGCGCCCCGGCGTCGTCGAGCAGGTCGAGCTCGACCTAGCCGTGATGCGGTCGACCGTTCGTCTCGTCGCGCCCCGCTCCGAGGCTGCACAGAGGGTCCAGCTCGAGGAGCTCGCCGACGAGCTGGAGCTTCATCTCCGTGCAGAGCTCGACTTCGTCGAGGAGGCCCACAACACCGAGCTCGTGCGAAGGCTCGTCGAGCCGTTCGAGGGGCTCGTCGTGCCGCGCGTGATCGCGCCGTACGTCAGCGAGCGCGCGCTCCTGCTGGAGCTGATCTCGGGCTCGAAGGTCGACGCGGGGCACGGCCTGGCGCCTGAGCGTGCCTCCGAGCTGGCCCGCGAGTTCTTCCGCGCGTACGTGTACCAGGTCGTCGTGGAGGGCGTCTACCACGCCGATCCTCACCACGGGAACGTCCTGCTGACCGAGGACGGGCGCCTGGCGCTGCTCGACTTCGGCCTGCTCGGCCGGCTGGACGAGGACACGCGGGCGGGCCTGGCGCTGCTCCTGCTCGCGCTCGCCCAGAACCGAGCCGACGACGTCGCCGAGCTGATCGTTTCGCTCTCACTCACGTCCATGCGCTCGGATCAGGCGGGCTTCGTCCAGGACGTCCGACGCAAGCTGCCGCGCTTCCACCACCGTCCCCTCGCCTCGATCGAGGCCGGACACGCGCTCGCCGACCTGCAGCGGGCCGCGATGCAGCGCGACATCCGATTGCCGACGTCGTTCGCGCTCGTCGGCAAGACGCTCGCGCAGGCCGACTCGATCGCCCGGCTCCTCGACCCGGAGCTCGATCCGGTCGCGCTGATCGAGGATGAGGCGGTCGAGGTGATGACGCGCGAGGTCGAGCGCCGGCTCGAGCCGAACCGCTTCGCAGCGTTCGCGTTCACGCAGCTCTCGCCGCTCGTCCGCCTGCCGGGGCGCATCGGACACGTCGTGTCGGCGCTCGAGCGGGGCACCCTGACCGTCGGCGTCGTCCCGACTGGGCTGGACGAGCTCGAGCACAACCTCCGCTCGATCGCGAACCGCGTGGGCGCGGCGATGATCATCGGATCGCTGCTGCTCTCGTCGTCGCTGCTCGTGCGCGCACGCGATGTCGAGTGGCTCGGCGTCGCGGGCTTCTGCCTGGCCGGCGTCCTGGGCCTCTACATGATCTGGAAGATCATCCGCACGCCGGGCGAGCTCTAGGCAGCGCGGACCGACCGGTAACATTTACCTGTACGAAACTGTGACGGCGTCGCTCGAGACCGCTCTACCGTGCTGCAAACCGGCGTTACAAAGACGTGCGGTAACTGCTACCGGCCTTTGAGCTAGCTGACGTCGGCGTTGCGCGAGCCCATGCGCTCGATCACGACCTGGGGGATTCGCGCCTTCGGGCTCAGGCGTAGGCACATCCGCACGACCTCCGCGCAGTCCTCCGGACGGATCATCTCGTCGCGCTCGATCCCCGACCATTGCGCCATCGGCGTGTCGACGAAGCCCGGGCAGAGCGCGATCGCGCGCACGCCGTCGGCGTCGAGCTCCTCGTTCAGCGACCGCGTGAGCGCGATCACCGCCGCCTTGGTGGCGCCGTAGGTTGCGAGCTCAGGAGTGGGGAGCGTGCCTGCGATCGAGGCGAGGTTGACGATCCAGCCGCGCGACTCGCGCAGGAGCGGAATCGCCGCCTGCGTGACGAGGAAGAGGCCGCGCAGGTTGACGCCGAGCTGAAGATCCAGGCTCTTGGCGGGCAGCTCCTCCACCCGGCCGAGGATCCCGATCCCCGCCGAATTCACCAGTACGTCGAGCTGCCCGAACCGCTCGCGGTGCTCCGCGACGATCCGCGCGCACTCCTCCGCGTCGGCGACGTTCGCGGCGACGGCCGCGGCGCCGAGCTCTGCGGCAGCCGCCTCGATGCGCTCGGGCCGGCGCGAGACGAGCGTCAGGTCGAAGCCCTCGTCCCGCAGCATCCGCGCGATCGCGAGCCCGATGCCCGACGAGCCGCCGGTGACGAGTGCAGCCCGCGCCATCGCGCCTACAGTAAACGGCGTGGAGACCGAAGCGGGCGGACTGACGAGCCTCACCGTCGGCGGCGGCTGCGCGGCGAAGTACTCGGCCGCCCGGCTCGAGGAGCTGCTGAAGGGCTTCGTCCCGGCGGAGGCGGAGGAACTGCTCGTCGGTCTCGACCCGGCGGACGACGCCGCCGTCTACCGGCTCGACGACGAGCGTGCGCTCGTCTTCACCGTCGACTTCTTCCCCCCGCTCGTCGACGACGCAATCCTCTTCGGCCGGATCGCCGCGACGAACGCGCTCAACGACGTCTTCGCGATGGGCGGAACGCCGCTCCTAGCGCTCTCGATCGCGGCCTTCCCGGAGGAGCTGCCGAGCGAGGTCGTCGCAGACGTCTTCGCCGGAGCGGACGAGCAGGTTCGCGCCGCCGGGGCGATCCTGGCCGGTGGCCACACCATCCGCGACACCGAGCCGAAGTACGGCCTTGCGGTCGTGGGCACCGTCCATCCCGACGGCGTGTGGGTCAAGAGCGGCGCGCGGCCCGGAGACGCGGTCTTCCTCACCAAGCCGCTCGGCACGGGGCTCGTGCTTGCGACGAAGGGCGATCTGACGCGGGCGGCCGATTGGATGACGACGCTCAACGATCGCGCCGCGCAGGTCCTGCGGCCGTTCTCGCCGCACGCGGTCACCGACGTCACCGGCTTCGGCCTGCTCGGCCACGCGCACGAGACCGCGGAGCGCAGCGGGGTGCGGATCCGGCTCTGTGCCTCCGCTCTTCCCGCGCTCGACGGCGCGGTCGAGGCGGCGCGAGACGGTGTCCGTACCGGTGGCGATCCGCGCAACCGTGAATTCGCGGCGCCCCACGTATCCAGCGACGGCGTGCCCGAGGAGCTGCTCGCCCTGGCGTACGACGCGCAGACGGCGGGAGGGCTTCTCGTGACGCTGCCCTCGGAGAAGGCGCTCTCGCTCGGGAGGGAGTTCGAGCGCGCCGGCCTCTTCCTCGCGCGAGTAGGCGAGGTGGAGGAGGGTGCGGGCGTCGTGCTCGAGCCGTAGCCGGTCTACACTCGGGTCGTGCACGCGGGGTCCGCATCGGTTGCGCTGCCGCGCCGGTTGGCCCGGACGGTTTCCCCGGTCGTCTTCCGGCGGGTGGCGCTCGCGGCGGTCTTCGTGCTCGTGGTGATCGTCGCGTCGGGCGCGACGGTCCGCCTCACCGGCTCGGGGCTCGGCTGTCCCGAGTGGCCGACGTGCACGAATCAGCACGCGCTTCCCCAGAGCTACCACTCGTACATCGAGTTCGGAAACCGCGTCGTCTCGGCCGTCACCATCTTCACCACCCTGGCTCTCGCGCTCGCCGCCTGGCTCACAAGAGGCCTCGGCCGCCGCGGACGCCGGCTCGCGACCGCCGTCTTCGTCGGGACGCTTGCGCAAGCGCCGCTCGGCGCGATCACCGTCTACTACGACCTCAACCCATACCTCGTGATCACACACCTGCTGCTCTCGTTCACGCTCGTCTCGCTCGCCGTGCTCACGCTGCTCGAGGCCACCCGGCTCATCCGCGGAGAGGAGGCTCCGCTCCCCGGGATCGCCCGGCTGGGTGGGCTGGCTCTCGTCGTCGCCGTGACCGTGCTCGCGGTGAGCGGTACGGCGGCCACCGCGGCGGGGCGCTTCCCCGGAAGCTCGGGCACGCAGGTGGTGCCGCGGCTCGGCCACTTCTATCCCGCGGTCTACTGGCACGTGCGCGCAGTCGCCGCCTTCGGGATCGTCTTCCTCGTCCTCGCCGCCTGGGCCTGGACGCGCCGCGCCGTCTACCCCTGGCTCCTGCGCGGGTGCGTCGGACTGCTTGCGATCCTCGCGGCGCAGATGACCATCGGCGAGGTGCAGTACCGCACCTACGGCGACGTGCCCTGGTGGCTCGTGCTGCTGCACGTCGCCTCGGCAGCGACCCTCGTCGGCTGGACGGTCGGAGTTGCCGCGCGCCTCTGGCGCCCGGTCGGGCGCAACGAGATCCGACAACTAGACTGAACAAATGTCGGAGCTGATCGTCTCCTCGCGGCCCGACCTGCAGCGCCCGGTTCTCATCGCCGCGTTCCGCGGCTGGAACGACGGCGGACAGGGAGCGACCCTCGGCGGCGGCTACCTCGCGAAGCAGTGGGGCGCCGAGTCCTTCGCGGAGATCGACTCCGAGAACTTCTACGACTTCCAGGCCGTGCGCCCGAACGTCTCGCTCGAGGACGGGCTGACCCGCAAGCTCGAGTGGCCGTCGAACATCTTCCTCCACGCTCCGATCCCGGGCCTGGACCGCGACGCCGTGATCCTGCTCGGCGTCGAGCCGAACCTGCGCTGGAAGACGTATTCGGGCCTCGTGCTCGAGCTCGTGCAGGAGCTCGGAGTCGAGCTCGTGATCACGCTCGGCTCGCTGCTGGCCGACGTGCCGCACACGCGGCCGGCTCCGGTGAGTGCCGCCGCGAGCGACCCGACGCTCGTCGAGGACCTTGGAGTCGAGCCGTCCCGTTACGAGGGCCCGACCGGAATCGTCGGCATCGTCCTCGACGCCTGCCGGCAGGCCGGGATTCCGGCTGTGAGCCTGTGGGCGGCTGTGCCGCACTACGTCTCGCTCGCCCCGAGCCCGCGCGCCGCGCTCGCGCTCTGCCGCCGCCTCGGCGAGCTGGTGGGCACCGACATCGACGTCGCCGAGCTCGAGCAGGCGGCGGAGGAGTACAGCGAGCAGGTGACCGAGGCGGTCGCGTCCGACGCCGAGACTGCGGCCTACGTCGAGGAGCTCGAGCGGCGCGTCGACCTGATGGAAGCGGCCGAGGAGCTGCCTTCGGGAGAGAGCCTCGCCGCCGAGCTGACGCGCTTCCTCCGCGAGCGGGAACAGGACGACGAGGACGGAGAGAGCGCCGGCGGGCCGGCGAGCTAGTCGCTCTTCGCGGCCGGCGCGGCCTCGGCTTCGGGCTGCGTTTCCGCTTTCGCTTCGCCGGTGCCGTTCTGCTTGGCTTGCGCTGCCTTCGCGGCGGCTCCGCCGCCCTTGCGCCTCCGCCGACGGCGGCGCCGGCTGCGCCCCGAGCCCGGCTTCGGCGCGGGGAGGTTCTCGGCGAGCGCGAGCGCCACTTCCTGGATCGAGCCGAGCCGCTCGCGCGCTTCGTCGATGAGCTTCGTCGCGCGGGGCGTGTAGCCCTCGGCGGAGGCGAGCAGCGCCGCGCCGACCGGAAGCGGCAGCTCGAGCGCCGCCTGCACCAGCTTCGCCGCGTTCTCCTCGTGCCGGTGGCCGCGCGAGTTCGCGAGCGCGCCCAGCAGGCGCTTCGCTTCGGGGTACTCCGCCGAGGCGCGCCGGTCCTGCACCTTGCGCGTCGCGCGTGCGAGCCGCCAGGTCCAGCGGGCGAGGATCTGCTCCGGCGCGTCGGGCTTCTCCTCGCCGATCGCGCGCAGCAGCGTTCGGATCCCGGGGAGCCGCTCCTTCTCCCACGTCGGCGCCTGCGTCACGAGCGTGACGAGGTCGTCGAAATCGGCGCGCTCGACGCGCATCGAGACGCGGTCCTGCAGCGCCATCATCCGCAGCCGGCGGTTCGGGTTCTCGGCGGCGGCGGTGGTGAGGAACTGCTCGAGCGCCGCCTTGCTGGCGCTCCGGTCGGTGAGCTTCTGGACGAACGACGCGCGCTCGTCGAAGCGGATCTGACGCCCGGCGATCGTCGCCCAGTAGCGCTGCTCGTCCTCGTCGAGGTACTTCGGATCGATGCGCTGCCACTCTCGCTGGATGACGTTGATGCGGCGGCGGACGTCGGGCGTGACCGGCACGAGCCACGGCGCCGGGGTGAGGCGGCGGCGGGCCCGACGTTGCGAGCGGCGGCGCGGCGCTGGAGTGACGCGCGCCCCCTCGCGGTAGAAGTCGGCGTCGAGGAGCGAGTGGAGCGAGACGACGCGCTCGTTGTGCGTCGCGCCTTTCGGGACGAAGTCGACGACGATGCCGGCCTCCTTGCGTGGATGGAGGCGCATGATCCGGCCGATCCGCTGCTGGTAGACCCGGCGCGAGGCTGTCGGCGCGAGGTGCATGCAGACGGTCGCGCGCGGCGAGTTCCAACCCTCGGCGAGTAGCTGCGCGTTGATGAGCACATTGATTTCGCCGCGCTCGTAGGCGGCGAGCGTCTCGGCGAGCCGCACCGGTGGCGTCCGTCCTGAGACGGCCTCGGCCTTCAGACCGGCCGCGCGGAACTCGGTGGCGAGGTTGTAGGCGTGGTCGACTCCGGCGGCGTAGACGATGCCGGGCGTGTTGTCGAAGCGGTCGCGGTAGAGGCTCGCCGCAGCCATGTTCAGCGCCTGGTGGTCGAGGGTCTTGGCGAGGATCTCCTGGTCGAAGTCGCCGCCGACGATCGGCACCGAGTTGACCGCCGCGACCGGCGGCACGCGCAGGTCGCGCAGCGGGGCGATCAGGCCGCGCCGTGCGGCGTCCTGCAGCGGCAGGTCGTCGACCGAGGCCGGAAAGACGTCGGAGACCTGCTTCGCGATCAGCTGCTCGGTTGCCGTCATCCCGATGTAGATGGGCTCGGGGAAGGAGCGGATCGCCGCCGAGGTCTTCTCGCCGAGCGCCGTATGCGCCTCGTCGCAGATGACGAGCTGGTACGCGTCGCGGTCGATCGAGTCGACATGCCGCGCGAACCAGGCGTACGTCTGGATCGTAAGCGGGGCCTTCTTGGCGCTACGGCTGTCGCGCGTGATCACGTCGGCGAAGCGGCCGCCGTAGCCCTCCGTCTTCAGGTCGCGCTGGAACTGTGAGACGAGCAGGCGGCGGTGCGTGAGGATGAGGACGCCGAGCGTGCGGGCCGCCTCGACGAAGCCGGCCGCAGCGATCGTCTTGCCGGACGCCGTCGGGTGGCGGAAGCGGTAGCGGCGGACTGCGCCCGGGTCGTCCTGCTGTGGCTCCTCGGGCAGCTCCGCGTCCTCGACGGCGACGACGAGCGTCGAGTCCTCGTCCTCGTCCTCGACCTCCTGCTGCTCGAGCTCCTCGGCCGTGGCGTGGCCGTTTCCGTTTCCGTTCGCTTCGTCGTACCGCTGGCTCGCGGCGATGAGCTCGGTCAGCATCCCGGCGAGCGCGTCGACCTGGTGGCGGCGCAGCGCCGTGCCCGCGGCGGTGTGCGGCTCCGGCTCGGCGAGCACGCGCTCGAGCCCGAGCAAGAGGCCGTAGCGCACCTTCCATTTCGTGGACGGCGCGGCGAGACCCGCGTCCATCTCGGCCACCGCGTCGTCGAGCGCGCGCCGGCGCGCGGTCCCCTCCGCGAGCGCCTCGGCCGGCTCCTCGCCCTCCCGCAGGAAGGGCTCGCCCGCCCACGCTTCCGCGCGGAGGGCGGCGGCGACTACCGGGTCGGCCGCCTCCAGTGAACTGGTCGGCTGCGGGATCGCTTCTTGCATATGCGCAGCACGCTGCGGTGCTGCAAGGCCATCAAGAGATACGCGCTCGGCTCCGAATTCCCCTAGGCGAGCGGCGCAGACAGAAGCATACCCTCCGCACCGATTTCGTCAACGTGGGCTCTAGAGGCCGAGGCCGCCGAACACCGCGAAGGGATTGGCCGGCCTGGCCTCCCAGACGAGCTCGCCGCCGGGCTCGACCTCACCGTGGATGCGGGCTGCGAGCGCGTCGGCGTCCTCCCGGGTCTCCGCGCCGACGATGAGGTACTGGAAGCGGCGCTCGGGCTTGTACCCCTCGGCCTCGAGCCGCTCGGCGAGGTCGCGCGCCTCGCCGCGGGACGGGCACTCGACCCGCACCTCCCACGGGGCGAAGCCGCGGTCGACCTCTTCCTCCTCCCACGTCTCGCCCGGCGGCTCGTCGTCCCACCGGTCCTCCTCGTCGATCCATCGCTCGACTCTGCTCGCGCGGGCGGCGAAGCCCTGGTGCCGCAGCTCGGCTTCGACGACGGAGTGGGCGCGCTCGGCCTCGGCGCGCGTCGCGGCGTAGACGAAGACCGTGTCGCCGTCGCGAGAGACCGCCAGCCGGCGGGCAGCGAGGTCCTGCGCGAGCTCGCGCGCCTCTGAGTCGAGGTCGCCGCCGAGCCGCTCGAGCAGGCCCGTCGCGTGCTCCTCCGCCGCGACGTCGATCCGGATGCGCCAGTCGTCGTCCGCCATGCGCCTTCGAGCCTAGTCTGCGCGCGTGGACTGGCGCGAACGGTACGAGCGCGCAGCGGCCCGGTATGCGGGCGGCGAGTCGCGGGAGCTCGACGAGCGCCAGCTCGTGCAGCTCGCGAACGCGGCCTGGGCAGCGGGGTTGTCTCTGCTCATGGCCGGCGATCGGGAGGCGGCCGTGGAGTGGCTCCGGCGTTCGGCGGAGCGGTACAGCGAAAGCTGGGACGCCGGGGCCGGGACCGACGCCTGGGGACGGCCCATCGGTGCCATCAAGGCGCTCCTCATCGCCGGGGACGATGCGAGCGACGCGGCGCGCTGGGCACTCGACGCGGGCGCCGCGGACGCCGAGTCTCCGATCGGACGCTATGCAGCTGCTCTCGCCTGCCTCGTCCTCGGCCGGGAGGACGAGGCGGCCCAGCTGGCGGCCGGGCTCGGCGAGGGATTCCCGCACGAGGTCGCGGCCGCCCTCGCAGCTCTTGCCGCACGCGATGCGGACGCGTACGGTCTCGCCGTCGCCGCGATCCGGAGCGAGTTCGCGAGCCGTGCGGACTTCCTCGAGGACGTCCCGGTTCCCGACACTGCGCTTGCGCTCGACGCTTTACGCAGCGCTTACGTTGGACCGGTGAGGGGCTAACACGCGCGGCGATAGTGGGAGTGGGGAGGGCATCCGACCGGGTTAAAGGAGTTTGGAGATGAAGAAGGTACTTCCGTTCGCGATCGCCGCCCTGCTCGTCCCGAGCGTGGCGCTCGCCAAGGGCCCGAACCCGAACAAAGGGCCGCACGGGAACCATGGCAAGGCGAATGTCCTGTACGTCCTCAGAGGGACACTGTCGGCGTACTCGGCCTACGACTCGTCGACGAGCACGAACGGCTCGATCACGATCGACGTCAAGGGCGCGAACCGCCACGGCAGGGCCTTGAAGGGCATGTCGCTCACGTTCACCGGCGAGGTGGCCTCGACCACGCGGGTCGCGCTGCCTGACGGCGTGACAGTGATCGCCGATGGTGACCGCGGCCTCGTCAAGATCCGTGCGCCGAGGGAGCCGAGAGACACGAGCGGCTCCGATCTGGCTGCGGCTCTGACGGCGCTTTCGGTGCGGCAGATCGTCGATCAGGGTGCGGCGAGCTCGGGCTAGCTTCCCCAGTCATCGAAGCGGCGACGGCGAAAGGGCTGCGGAACCCAGCCGTCGCATCTCGAAGCGGCCGCCTGAGCGCGGCCGCTTCGTCTATTTGAGCCTCGAGGCCGCGGCTCGGTCGAGCACCGCGCGCGTAGTTCCCTTCGCGGAGCGCGCGAGGCTGCCGGGCGTCCTGTGGGACGGCTCGCCGGCGAGGGCTTGCTGCACCGCCTCTGCCTTGTCCTCGCCCGCGACGAGGAAGAGCAGCTCGCGGGTCGCGCAGATGCGCGGCAGCGTCAGCGAGATCCGGTCGACGAACGGCTCGTGTCCGGCCTCGGAGCCGACGGCGTCGCGGCCGGTCACGTCGAGCGTCGGGAAGTTTGGGAAGAGCGATGCGATGTGTCCGTCGGGGCCCAGGCCGAGCAGGACGAGATCAAAGGTGTCGAAGCCCTCCAGCTCGTGTCGGTACTCGGCTGCGCCCTCGTCGCGGCCGAGCTCGCCCTGTATTCGGTGGACGGCCGCGGGCTGCTCCCGGAGCCGGTCGAGCAGCGCATTCTTCGCCATGCCGTAGTTCGAGCGCTCGTCGTCGGGCGGCACGCAGCGCTCGTCCCCCCACCACAGCTCGACGCGGCTCCAGTCGGGTTCGAGCTCGGCGGCGAGCCTGTAGGCGACCTTCGGAGTCGAGCCTCCCGTGAGGACGATGCTGCCGCCCGCCCGGGCCTGCCCGGCGAGCTGCTCGGCGACGACTCGAGCCGCCTCCTCGGCGTCGGCGACGACGGTGATCTCGACGTCGCGACCGGTCATCCGCCCTCCGCGAGCTCCCGCGCGCGGTCCATCGCCGCCTGGATCGCGTTGAGGAAGGCGGCGCGGACGCCTGCCTGCTCGAGCTCGCGGATCGCGGCGATCGTCGTTCCCCCGGGCGAGGTCACCGACTCACGCAGCTCCACCGGGTGCATGCCCTGGTCGCGTAGCTGCTTCGCCGTTCCGAACATCGTCTGCACGACGAGCGTGGTCGAGACCTCGCGCGAGAGACCGAGCAGGATTCCCGCCTCGATCATCGCCTCCGCGAGCAGGGCGAAATATGCAGGCCCGGAGCCCGAGACGGCGGTGATCGCGTCCATCCAGTCCTCGGGCACGCGTACGACGCGGCCCAGGTGCGAGAGCAGTTCCTCGGCGAGCGCGAGCTGCTCGTCCCCCGCGTGCGCGCCCGCGCAGATCCCGGCCATGCCCTCGTGCACGGTCGCCGGCGCGTTCGGCATCGCGCGCACGACCGGGACGCCCTCAGCGATCCGCTGCTCGATGTGCGCCGTCGGGATGGCCGCCGCGACCGACACGAGCGTCTGCTCCGGCGTCAGGTGGATTCCCATCTGACCGAGCAGCGCGTCGATGTCCTGCGGCTTGACCGCGATCACGACGAGCCCCGCGGCGGTCACAGCGGCCGCGTTGTCCGCGGTCGCCTCCGCGCCGTAGCGCTCGCGCAGCTCGGCAAGCCGCTCCTCGCGACGATCGGTCACCACGACCTCGGAGGGGTCGCGCCAGCCGGAGCTGAGGAGGCCCGAGAGCAGGGCCTCTCCGATCCGCCCGCCGCCGAGGATTGCGACCTTGCGCTCGCTCATGGGTGGGAGTCTGCCGCAAGCGGCGAAAGCGATTGCTTCATGATCTCCGCCGCTAGGCAGCGCGCGCGGCGGGCAGCGGGATCAGGCCCCGGCTGAAGCCCCGCAGGAGAAAGACGCTCGCGAGGCCGGCCCACTCGCCGTACGGCTCGAGCAGCTCGGTCGTCTCCCACGCCTCCACCGGCCGTCCGCGCAGCGCCCGCAGGAGCTTGACGAGGCCGAGGTCGCCGACGAGGCCGTGCTCGAAGCGGCCGAGACCCTCGAGGCAGACGACGCCCGCCGACCAGGGGCCGAGGCCGCGTTCGCGTTCGAGGCGGCGGACGACCGCGTCGGTCGGCAGGTCGTGGAGACGCTCGAGCTCGAGACTCCGGCACAGCCGGACGACCGCGGCTCCGCGCCGCTCGTGCAGACCGAGGCGGCGAAGCTCGAACGGTGCGACGGCTGCGAGCGTGGCGGTGCTGGGCGGCTCGCACAGTGCGGTAGCACTTACCGTCACGGAAGCGTGAGGCGCCTGCAACGCGCGGATCACGCGGCGCTCGAGACTTCGTGCCGTCTTGGAGTCGATCAGCTGCCCGCAGACGGCGCGCAGCAGCGCCTGCGCAACCGTCGCTGTGCGCACCGGCCGCAGTCCACGGAGGTGGAGGGAAGCACGCCGGAGCAACGGGTCGCTCGCAACGAGCTTGAGGAACTCCGAGTGGTCGTCGTCGAGCGCGAGCGTCCAGCGGAGCTTCTCGGCCGCCTCCTCGGACTCTGCTCGGATCGTCATGACTCCGTCCACCGACTGCCACGCCCGCGCGACGGACCCGCAGCAGCGGGCGGTGAGGACGCCGTCCCGCATCCGCCGGGTCGCGTCGCCGATGAGCCGTGCGGAGAGCGCGAGCGAGTATGGACCGCGCGGGCGGACGGCGATTTCCACCATGTCCACGAGCCTACTGCCTCGTCTGGACAGGGCCGCACGAGCGCCTTGCGGCGACCGAGAGCGCGACCTAGCGTCGCCCCGATGGCGCTACGCCTCACCGCGGCCGACCTCCTCATCGGGCTCGCGCTCGTCGCGGCGGCCGCGGTGCTGCTCGTCCCGCGCGGTCCCGGCCACGCTGCGAACGCGATCCTCGCTGACCCGACACGCACGCCGGGCGTCCTCAACCCGCACGTCACCCAGGCGAACATCCGCTCGACGATCTGTCGCCGCGGCTGGACGGAGACCATCCGCCCGCCGGTCTCGTACACGAACGCGCTGAAGGCGAAGCAGATGCGGCAGTACGGCGAGAAGGGCTCGCTGTCCGACTACCAGGAGGATCACCTCATCAGTCTCGAGCTCGGCGGCAACCCGACCGACCCACGCAATCTCTGGCCCGAGCCCTATCCGCGGGCGGCCGACGTGGACAAGATCGAGAACGAGCTCAACGCCGAGGTCTGCTCCGGGCAGCTCACGCTCGCGCAGGCGCAGCAGCGGGAGGACGACCTCAAGCACTCGCAGGGGTAGAGTCGCCGCATGGAGATCTCGCCCGAAGCCCATATGGGCCTCGTCGAGCTGAGCGTCTCCGATCTCGACCGCTCGCTCGCGTACTGGCAGGACGCGATCGGGCTGCGGGTCCTGTCCCGGGAGGACGGCACGGCCGAGCTCGGCGCCGACACGCCGCTCGTGCGTCTCGTCGAGGAGCCGGGTGCGCGTCCGGCCCACGGCTTCACCGGGCTCTTCCACGTCGCGCTGCTCGTGCCGGATCGTCCGAGCCTCGGCCGGTTCCTCGCGCACACGGTGCGCAGGCAGATCCCGCTCACCGGGCTCTCCGACCATGTCGTGAGCGAGGCGATCTACCTTCGCGACCCGGACTACCACGGCATCGAGGTCTACGCCGACCGCCCGCGCGAGCAGTGGGAGGGCCAGGTCGCCCAGCGCATGACGACGATCCCGCTCGACACCGGCTCCCTCCTCGCCGAGGCCGGCGATGCCGAGTTCGACGGGCTGCCCGACGGGACGACGGTCGGTCACGTCCATCTCTGCGTCCGGGACGTCGACGAGACGGTCGGCTTCTATCGCGACAAGCTCGGGATGGCCGTGACAGCCCAGGCCGGCGACTCGGCCGCCTTCCTCAGTGCGGGCGGCTATCACCACCACCTCGGCGGCAACACGTGGGAGACACGCGGCGCAGCACCCGCGCCCGAGGGCACCGCGCGCCTCCTCCGCTTCACGATCGTCCTTCCCGACCAGGCGGAAGTGCAGCGTGTGGCGGAGCGGATCGGCGGCACCGAGGTCCGCGACCCCTCGGGGAACCCGCTCCTGCTCGCCGTCTAGCGTGGGCCTCACCGGGCGGAACGCGCTCGTCACGGGTGTCAGCCGCCGCGCCGGGATCGGCTACGCGATCGCGCGCCGCCTGCTCGAGGCCGGCGCGGCCGTCTTCGTCCAAGGCTGGGCGCAACACGATGCTGCGCAGGCCTGGGGGGCGGAGCCCGGAGGGACGGAAGGCGTCGCCCGCGAGCTGGCCGTGCCGTTCGCCGAGGTCGACTTCGCCGATCCCGGCGCTCCTGAGCACGTCGTCGCAGCGGCCGCGGACGCGCTGGGTGAGCTGGACATTCTCGTCGTGAACCACGCCCGGAGCGGCCACGGCCGCCTGGCCGAGCTGACCGCAGTCGAGATCGACGCCTTTCTCCACGAGAACGTCCGTGCCGCGCTGCTCCTGGTGCGCGAGTTCGCCGCGCGTCATGACGACTCCAGACCGGGAGGACGAGTCGTGCTGATGACCTCGGGGCAGCACCTGGCGCCGATGGCGCGCGAGGTCGCTTACGCGGTCTCGAAGGGAGCGTTACAGCAGGCGACGCTGACGCTCGCGGACGAGCTCGTCGACCGCGGAATCACGGTCAACACCGTCAACCCGGGACCGACCGATACCGGCTGGGGGCTCGCCGAGCAAGACCCCGAGCAGACGATGCCCTTCGGACGCTGGGGCCTGCCCGACGACGCAGCCCGCCTCGTCGCCTGGCTCTGCTCCGAAGACGCAGGCTGGATCACCGGCCAGACGATCGACTCCGAAGGCGGCTTCCGCCGCTGGCGCTGACGAGCTCTAGCCGGTCGCGGCCTTCGGCAGCCAGCTGAAGCGCCACAGCGCGAACACGAGCCCGATCGCCGCCCACACCGCGAGCACCCCGATGTCGCTCCACACGATCCCCACCCCGGTGGTCGCGGGCGTGAACGCATGGTGCAGCCCGTCTGACAGGTGCTCGACCGGGAAGACCTGCGCGACGTGCCCCAGCCAGCCCGGCAGGTTGACCGCCGGGATGAAGACGCCGGAGATGAAGTAGAGCGGCAGCATCACCGCCTGCACCATCGGCTGGGCGGCGTCCTCGTTCGCGATGAGGGTCGAGAACGCGTACGCGAGGACGCAGAACGTGATCGAGCCCACGACTGCCGTGACCGCGATCCCCGGAATCGTGTGCGAGGGGAGCCGGACGCCGTAGGCGAAGCGCCCGAGGAGCATGAGGATGACCATCGACGTGAGCGACACCCCGATCGCCATCAGCGTGCGGCCGGCGATCAGCACCCACGCGGGCACCGGCGTCGCGCGCCTTCGCTTGAGGATCCCCTCCTCGCGCAGCACCGTGATCGTGATGACGAGGTTCACGAACGAGGCCGCGATCACGGCGAGCGCCGAGATGCCTGGCACGTAGTACGTCCGCGCAGCGACGCCGGCTCCGGGGCCGACCTTGTTGTTGCCGAAGATGCTGATGAAGATGACGAGGAAGAGCAGCGGTAGGACGAGCGTGAAGAAGCGGCCCTGCCGGTTGCGCAGGAAGCCGAGCAGGTCGTAGCGCGCCTGGTGGAGGACGAGCCCGAGCGGCCCGCGTGCTGCGGCCGTCGTCAAGCCGGCTCCCTCGTGAGCTCGAGGTAGACGTCCTCGAGCGTCGGCCGCCGCACGTCGAGATCGGGCAGGTCGATCCCGCGCGTGCGCGCCCAGTCGGCGAGCGCGCCGACATGCGCGAGCGGCGTGTCGCTCGTCAGCGTCACGCGTCCGTCCTCGCCGGCGAGCAGCGCGCGCAGCTCCGCCGGGAGGTCGTCGGCGCCGGTTCCCTCCGGCAGCGTGAAGCGGATCGTCGCGGCCATCCGGTTGCGGCCGCCGAGCGTGCCCGGGGTCCCCTCGGCCACGATCCGACCGCCGGCAATGACCGCGATCCGGTCGGCGAGTTGCTCGGCCTCGTCCATGTAGTGCGTGGTGAGGAAGACCGTCTTGCCGAGCTCGCGCAGGCCGTCGATCACGTGCCAGGCGGTGCGGCGCGCCGACGGGTCGAAGCCCGTCGTCGGCTCGTCGAGGAAGATGAGCTCCGGGTCGCCGATCAGCGCGAGCGCGACGTCGAGCCGGCGCCGCTGGCCGCCCGAGAGCTGTGGCGCGAGCGTGTCGGCCTTCTCGTCGAGCCCGACGAGCGCGATCGTCTCGTCGATGTCGCGCGGCGCGCGGTAGTAGCCGGAGTACAGCTGGAGGCTCTCGCGTACCGTGAGCCCCGGCTCCGCGTTCGACTCCTGCAGGACGGCTCCGACGCGGTTGCGCCACTCTGCGTCGCCGTGCGCGGGATCGACCCCGAGCACGCTGACCTCCCCGGCCGTACGCGTGCGGAAGCCTTCGAGGATCTCCACCGTCGTCGTCTTGCCGGCGCCGTTCGGCCCGAGGAAGGCGAAGATCTCTCCGCGCTGTACTTCGAGGTCGATGCCGGCGACCGCGTCGACCTGGCCATAGCGCTTGCGCAGACCCCTGATGGAGACGACCGGCTCCACGCGGCGAGTGTACGCCTGCCCAGGAGTCGAAACGTGCGCTATACCTGTCGAGAGGGAATGAGCAGCAAGCCGGTCGAGCAGCTCTCACAGGTGATCGTGCGCTTCGCGGGCGACTCCGGCGACGGCATGCAGCTGACCGGCTCGCAGTTCACGTCCGAGGCGGCGCTGCTCGGGAACGACATCTCGACGCTGCCGGACTTCCCGGCCGAGATCCGCGCGCCCGCCGGCTCGCTCCCCGGCGTCTCGGGCTTCCAGCTCCACTTCGCCGACCACGACATCCTCACGCCTGGCGACGCGCCGAACGTGCTCGTCGCGATGAACCCGGCGGCGCTGAAGACGAACCTCGCCGACCTGCCGAAGGGCGGGACGCTGATCGTCGACGCCGACGCGTTCACCGAGCGGAACCTCCAGAAGGCCGGCTACGCGCAGAGCCCGCTCGAGGATGGCTCGCTCGACGAGTACCAGGTGCACGCGGTGCCGCTGACCTCGCTCACCGTCGGCGCGCTGAAGGAGATCGAGGGCGTGACGCCTCGCGAGGCCGAGCGCTCGAAGAACATGTTCGCGCTCGGGCTCATGTCGTGGCTGTACGGGCGCTCCATCAGGCCGACGATCGAGTTCCTCGAGGAGAAGTTCGGCGAGAAGCGACCCGAGATCGCGGCGGCCAACGTCAAGGCGCTCCGCGCCGGCTACGCGTTCGGCGAGACGACGGAGTCGTTCGCCGTCACCTACGAGGTGAAGCCCGCGCCGCTCGCGCCGGGGACGTACCGCAACATCACCGGCAACCAGGCGCTGTCGCTCGGGCTCGTCGCCGCCTCGCGGCTCTCCGGGCTGCCGCTCTTCCTCGGCGCCTACCCGATCACCCCGGCGAGCTCGATCCTCGAGGAGCTCGCGGGCTACAAGCACTTCGGCGTCCGCACCTTCCAGGCTGAGGACGAGATCGCGGCGGCCGGCGCGGCGGTGGGCGCGGCGTTCGGCGGCGCGCTCGGCGTCACGACCTCGGCCGGCCCGGGCGTCGTCCTCAAAGCCGAGACCGTCGGGCTCGCGATCGTGCTCGAGCTTCCGCTCGTCATCTGCGACATCCAGCGTGCCGGCCCGTCGACGGGCATGCCGACGAAGCCGGAGCAGGGCGACCTGCTGATGGTCATGTACGGGCGCAACAGCGAGTCGCCGGTGCCGGTCGTCGCGGCGCGCTCGCCGTCCGACTGCTTCCACGCCGCGATCGAGGCGGCGCGGATCGCGCTCAAGTACCGCACTCCGGTCTATCTCCTGTCGGACGCGTACCTCGCGAACGGCTCCGAGCCGTGGCTCCTGCCCGACGTCTTGACGCTGCCCGACCTGACGCCGACCTTCGCGACCGAGCCGAACGCGGGCGACGAGTTCCTGCCGTACCTGCGCGACGAGCAGACGCTCGCGCGCCCGTGGGCGCTGCCCGGGACGAAGGGGCTCGAGCACCGGATCGGCGGCCTCGAGAAGGCCGACCGCACCGGGAACATCTCCTACGACCCCGAGAACCACGACCTGATGACGCGGCTCCGCGCGCAGAAGGTGGCGGGCATCGCCGCCGACATCCCTGAGCTCGAGGTCGACGACCCCGACGGCGAGGCGAAGCTCCTCGTGCTCAGCTGGGGCGGCACGTACGGCCCGGTCGCCGCGGCCGCGCGCCGCGTGCGCGCGAACGGCAAGCACGTCGCGCACGCGCACCTGCGGCATCTCAATCCGTTCCCGCGCAACACGGGCGACGTGCTGCGCCGCTACGACAAGGTGCTGATCCCGGAGATGAACCTCGGCCAGCTCCTGCAGCTCGTGCGCTCGCAGTTCCTGATCGACGCGATCGGCTACAACCGCGTCCGCGGCTTCCCGCTGCGCGCGGCCGAGGTGGCCGAAGCGGCCGAGGCTCTGCTGGAGGCGGCATGACCGAGACGAACGGCCACACGCAGCTGACCGCGAAGGACTTCCGCACCGACCAGGAGGTGCGCTGGTGCCCGGGCTGCGGCGACTACGCGATCCTCGCCGCGCTCCAGTCGTTCATGCCGGAGCTCGGGATCGAGCGCGAGAACACCGTCTTCATCAGCGGGATCGGCTGCGCGGCGCGCTTCCCGTACTACATGAACACGTACGGAATGCACTCGATCCACGGCCGCGCGCCGGCGATCGC